>CAZAEZ010000048.1:0-42885 GCA_964484205.1 uncultured Saprospiraceae bacterium
GTACATCCAGGAAGCCTGCAGGACCGTAGCAGTCAAACGGATCGTCCACACCAATACCTACTACCGTGTACTCATCACAAGCAGCAACCGGCGGCGTGTAGTCGCGTACGATCACGCGGAACGTGCAGGTCGTGGTGTTGCCGCAGTCATCTTCAAGCGTGTACGAAACCAGGTGGCTGCCGATCGGCAAGCAAGGCGTAGAGCCTACGTTTACCATCGTGTCCGGCTCCCACAGGTTGTTGCCCGGGAAGGAGCTCATCGAACCACCTACATTGTACATATTCAGTATCTCACCCGTTTGCGGGTCGGTAACCGTTACCATAGCCGTTACCGACTTGATGCGCGAGCAGTTGTCCGAAGCAATAAAGTCCGGAAGGTCAACCGTGGAGCAGCAGGTAAACGGATCAGTGCTCACCGTGATGTTGGCCGGGCAGTCAAACGTCGGGCCATCATGGTCGGCTACTTTGATAATCTGGTTGTGCTCGATGTCATCGCCGGAGCACCAGTCGATGATCGTCCATTTGCGGCGGATTTTGTACGTACCATCACAAACATCAATCACAACATCTTCGTATGTCCAGCCAATGGAGCAGCCATCCGGCGCACCAAAGACATAAGGATACCCTTGCAGACCGATACCTTCGAGGTAGTTCGGTGTAATCTGGCTGGGAGCCAGACCACTGCAAGCCAAGGAAGGCTCATCAACATCATCGTAGTTCGGCGGCAGGGTTAAGCTGTTCAGCGTAGGACGGAGCACCTCAATCACCTGAATGCAGGTAGCGGTGTTGCCGCTGGCATCCGTAGCCGTCCATTTGCGGTTGATGATCTTCGTCAGGCCGGAAGCACAGTTTTGGGTAACTTCCGTATCGACATAGCAAAGCGTCGCATCCGAGCAAGGCTCCAACACCGGGTCGCCGGCGCCGGCTACGACATTGTAGCAGCCGCCACCCGTAGCAAAGGTATTTACATTCAATTCAAGGCCGTTCGGCAAACAGGGCAAACCGTCGCCCGGCAGGGCAAAGTGGATCACCACGTTTGGCGTACGCGGTGTGAGCGCCGAGGTTGTAAACTCGTTTTGCGTAGCCAGACCCGGCGTCAATGTCAATTGGCCGATCGTGATCGGTGCAGCGGACGAGTTGGCGGCACTGTTATACACTACCGATGCATTTACACCGTGGATATAAATCCCTTTCGTTTGACCTGCTCCAAGTATAAATGGTGCAGGCAAATCGAAGTACGAAAACTCAGAGTTTGGGCCGGCTACGGTGACCGAAGCGGAGCCTGATGACGTCCAGGCGCCGGCATTGGCCTGGTTGCCATTGTACGTTACAGCGGATGTAGTATAATATGTGTTAACCTGTTGTGGAGACGGTACTAAACCAAAAGTTGAGGTACCGAATCGTATTTCATAACCGAAAATCTGGATATCCTCCGGACCATCGTTGCGAAGGTCGAAGAAGAAACCGCCAGGCAAGGTGTTACCCGCTACCGTGATGGCGCCGGCGCCGTGCGGGAAAATCGTGGCCGGGAATTGTGCCGGATCGGCAGACGAGAATGCCGGACCTTCGCCCTCACAAGGCACGGTGCTGGTATTGCAAAACAGCGAATACGGCAGGCAGTCCAGTACCGGAGGTAATTTGTCTTCGATCTTGATATTGCCCCAGCATTTGTTGCCGGTAGCCGGATCGGTTACCCGCACCTGATAGGTTTTGCCGATATCGGCAGGGCCCACTACGGCCGGTACCCACGGACCGTTACCAAACGGCAAGGTTTTATCCAGTTCAACAATATAGTCGTCATAACATCCGTAAGGGCCGCCTTCCAGGACCTGGTCGGCGCCGATTACAGCCTGGCAATTTTCGTCTACAGATACCTGTACCAAGTCGTTACAAATAAGCGACTGGATAGGGTTCGGGTACGCTGCAACAGTTACCGTAAAACAACACGAGGCCGTATTGCCAGAGGCATCCGTACCGACAAAGCAGTTTGTAGTCGTACCAATTGGAAACTCCGCGCCAGAAGGCAAGCCTGCAGTTTGCGTCGGAGCAGGATCAACTGCTGTCTGATAGCTCACTGTACCTACGAATGCGCGCGAGGCAAAAGTGTTGCCAAAATTGGCTGCACCGGCAAAACCGTTACTCAATACAGTCAGTGTACCATCCGTTGCAGTGAAACTACCATTGGTATAACGCATTGCAAAGGCAGCCTCTGTTTCGATATAAATACCCTTGGATTCACCAGGTTGTAAGACCAGGCCACCTACCGGGATATCGGATTCCATTCCCGCAAAATTGGTGGAATTCGTACCCTGTACCTGCGCCGTACCCAGCAATGTCCATGCAGCGGCATTGGTTTGTACACCCACATTAGTTGTAGCTGTAGTGGTATACCAAACTTTCACAGTTTGCGTAACAGCAGGCGTAAAGAAGCTGGCAAAACCCAAGATTAACATAGGTTGTGTGCCGTCGTTGCGAATATCAAATGTGCAGCCGTCAAAACTGTTGAAAAAGCTCGTGTTGGGAATTGGCGTTGGGTGGTTGGTAAGCGAAGTAGCTGCACCAAAAAACGGACAATTATCCGTCAACGAAACGTTATAACTGTAGGTGGTCGCACACGCACCGGGCGCCAGGTTCAACGTAATATTGTTCGGGCAGGTAATTACTGGTGCAACACCGTCAGTGATTGTTAACGCCTGCGTTGTTTCATCACAGGCAGAAAGGCGATACAATATGGTGTGATTACCACTCAAAAGAGACGGGATAATAAAGCCCTGGCCCGGCGAAACTGTGGTCAAAAAATCACCGTCAACAAATACCTCAATTGACGTGCTGCAAGACAATGCCGGAGCGGTGACCGAAATATTCGTAGCACCACAAACGCCAGGGTCTACTCCTGCAACGGTCAATGGCGGCAAGCTCACGCCAGTAAAAGAACAGGACGGATCACCAAAGGAAAGCGTCCAACCGAGCATGGTGCCCGTGTCGCCGGTAGCATCATCTTTGATAACTAATTCCCAGGTGCCATTTTGGCCATTGGTAAAGGCGGCCAGGGTCGTTACGTTCGATGTGATGTTTGTACCGCAAGTAGTGGAAATGATCGTGCCCTCAGGACGAAATACACCTGTGAATGGAGCAGTTTGGCCAACTATGGAAACAGCTGCGTTATCACAAAACACCGTGCCGGTGAAGTTATCTCCGGCACCGCCGTTATCTGTACTGATATGGAGTATCTGCCCATTCGGTGAACGCAAGAAGATGTCCAGGTCGCCGTCGAAGGTGTGGTTCAGATCGAGTGTCATGGACAAGAGTTGCGCATTAGCAGCAAGACCAGCCACAGTATTTTGGAAAATAGTTCCACCGGTTGTTTGTGGGACTGATGTACAGTTACCTGTACCGGCAGATGGAATGGCGGAGTTACCCGCTGTGTTAACAGTGTTGCCGTTGAAAGTCTGCGCATTTGCCATGGAAAAGCTCAAAAGCAGCCCCAGAAACGGAAGACACCAACTAAGCGTATTTCTTCTTTTCATGAGATAGAAATTTTAAAATTTGTCGGAACGAAAAAGGATTTGTAAACTAGAAACAGATTAAACAGTTAACAGCCCGACTGCATCAGCGTACAGCTGGTTCAAATTGATCTGACTTGGTGCATCATCCTTTGTGCCATTTTCATTTGGCACATTAAACAGGTTTGTATTTGTCGACTGTTCCGTAGAAAGACCGCCTTCGATATCCGTGTATATCAACTTGTAATAAACAAAGTGATTCACAGCATCAATGTACGCGGGAGATCCAGGAACTAGCCCTGCCAGGCTATTCTCCAGAACAATCAATTGATTCTCAAGCAAACTCATTGCCTCAGATTCTGAAACCCAGGTTAAGTTTTGGCTTTGATTAATCGGAATGTCTGTATTCTGGGCCTGCGCTTCCGTAGACGAAAAGAGCATTGCACCAAAGAAGACAAGCACTACGGCCAGAAAATGTAGCCGTGTTTTGAGCATAAATTTTTTCATGAGAAAGTATTTTAAAATGATAAATATAAATTTAAAAACAGTACAAAATTTTGATTAATAAGAACTTAAACAGGGGTTAAATAACAACGGGCATTGAATGCAGTGTCAAAACTGCTTTCAATGCCCATTAATACAGCTGGCTATTCGCGCCAAGCGATAAGTATTCCTTTTCATGAGACTAAAATTCGTATCTCGATATTTGGATTAAAACAAGTATAAAAACAGAAAGCAAATGTAATTCAAAATTTTAATGGATCGCGTCTGTTGAAACTAAAAAAAATAATAAAACCGCCAAAACTCGTCAAAATTTCACGCGCGTATGTACCGATAAGCCCTACAACTTACCGGAGCAATTCAACCGGTGCGCCTTTCGCATTTTTCAGTTTTTCCACGGCCTTTTCAACACGTCCATATACGTCTTCGAAACTACTTTCGTTCAGTTCCAGGTCTTTTATCCGACGCAGCAAAACAGAGCCGATCATACCTTCATCATTTTGATCTTCCAACTGGGTTTCACTATTTGCCCTATCTGATGCTAACAGGGCCTCCAATTCATTGATTACCAAAGCTGCTTCATCAATCATAGCTGCTCCTTTTTCCGGATACTTCGCCAAATTCGCTTCCAAATCCGCAAAACCGCTTGCCTGTTCCTTGTAGGCAGCCGGCAAGGCGGCTACGTCCTTTTGCAAGGCCAATGTAGTGTTTTTGAAATCGATATAAACTTGTTGGCTTTTCTTTACCCGAACCAGGTATCCCTGGACAACCTTCCTTGGATTGACCTGCGGTCCTTGGGGGGCTTGTTGCGCAGCGCCCTCGGTAGCCGCGGCTCCGGCTCCGTCGGAATCCGATTGGCAGGCCGCCAAACCAAGGCACAATACGACGGCAATACAAGCTAAAAACAAGGCCGGCGTCGAAAATTTAATATGCTCCATAATTTCTAAGTCAACGTGCAGCAAAAATCGGGCCCAAGATAGAGCGCACATCATTTATCCGATCTGTTTTTTAAAATCTTTTTCGGGCTTGCCAAGTACAGGGGTTTATTCGGGCTATTCACAAGCCAAACTCGCAAATCTTCAATTTCTTTGCAAAAATCTTTATTTCCAACATGAACAAATACCTCGCCGTTTTCCTGCTGAGCGCCATTTGCTGCACCCAACTTTTTTCACAGGAAAAACCGTCTCCAATTTACACTGCCTCCGATGCGCCCTCCTGGATGCTCCTGATGCAATCCGGGCAGCCCAATGTTTTCGATATCCAACATGCCTACCGCAGCTTCTACCGCGAACAGCCTTTCCAAAAAAGCAGTTACACTCAATATTACAAACGCTGGATGACCTGGGCACGCCCCTTCACGGAAGCCGACGGCACACTCCACCTGCCTACGGTAAAAGAAGACCGCAGCAAAGCATCCGCGCTCCTGGCCCTGCGAAAATCAGAAATTGAATCCGGAGCCGCTGCCGGCTGGAGCTGGGCAGGCCCTTCCAAAACGTACCATACCGATGGCCTGACCAAAGTCACCTGGCAAACCAATATCTATGCCGTCGACATCGCCCCTTCCAACCCCAACGTGCTCTACGCCGGAGGGGAATCGGGCGGCATTTGGAAAACGACCGACAAGGGGCTCAACTGGACCTTGCTCAGCGCCAACATCCTGCACGACGCTTTCGGGGCCGTCCGCATTCATCCCACCGATCCGAACACAGCCTACACCGCCACCCGGGGAAAAATCCTGAAAACCATCGACGGCGGCGTAAATTGGGACGAAGTATACACCGAAAACAACCTGCAAGTCAATGAATTGGCCATTCACGCTGCCAACCCGCAAATCGTACTGGCCGCCTCCGACCAGGGTCTTCTGGCAAGCACCAACGGCGGCCTGTCCTGGACAAAAAAATTTAACCAAAAAACCTGGGCCGTAAAATTCAAACCCGGCGACCCGGCAACAGCATTTGTTATACGGCAAAACGGATCCGGATCCGATTTTATGCAAAGCACCGACCATGGCGCCAACTGGGCTCCAACCGGTGCCGGCTGGTGGGTGCCCGGCGCCGGCGAATCAGTCACCGGTGCTCATATTGCCGTTTGCCCTTCCCGGCCGGATAAACTTTACGCCTACCTCTGCGGCAGCGGGCCAACGCTCAACGGCTATATCGGTGTATTCATCAGCGCCGACAACGGCGCCAACTGGGTTAATACCAACCCCGCAAACGCCATCGGCGAACCATATACCATTCCGACCCATACCAACCTCATGGCACACAACGGCACTACCGGTTTCAACCAGGGGTTTTACGACATGGCAATTATCGTCAACCCCAACAACGACCAGCAGCTGATCGCCGGCGGTACCTCCTGGTTTAAAAGCACCGATGGCGGCGCCAATTGGGAGCCCCTCGGCGGATACGTCGGCAACCTGCCCTGGAGCCACCCTGACCTGCAAGCCCTGGCCGCGCATGGAACTGACCTGTGGATCGCCAGCGACGGCGGACTCAACTACTCCACCGATTTTGGACAAAGCCATGAAGCCCGCATGGACGGCATTTCCGGCACCGATCTCTGGGGTTTTGACAGTGGCTGGAACGACGATCTGCTCGTCGGCGGGCGCTACCACAATGGCAACATGGCCTGGCACGAATCCTTCCCGGCAAACACCTACTACCGCATGGGCGGTGCAGAAGCCCCTACCGGCTATGTGAATCCGGGCCCAGGATTAAAAACATACCATTCCGACATCGGCGGGTACAGCCTGAACGGCGGTCTTACCGGCGGACGCACCGCTTTCCCCACCGGCCTGTTTCCCAATGAAAGCTACGCCTACTACGCCAACAGCGAAATGGTGTGGCACCCGCAATGTTGGGGAATTGTTTTTCTTGGAAAAGACAATACCATCTGGAAGAGCACCGACGGCGGCAGTTCATTTTCCGCCCTGTACACCTTCCCTGGTACCATTGATAATAACGTGTACGATATCGAGATCGCCCGTACCAACCCACAGGTCTTATACTGCTCACAATGGGATGGCGTCGACGACAGCATCTGGCGCAGCCAGGATGGCGGCCAGAGTTGGACTGCATGCACCGCCTTGCCGCTACCCAACAACAATGACCGGGTCAAACTGGCTGTCAGCGCCGAAAGTGCCGACGTGCTTTGGGCAGCAGTTACCTACGGCTCCAATGGCCGAAAAATCTACAAAACCACCGACGGCGGCCAATCCTGGGAAAACCTGACCACGCCATTGCTTAACGGCGTCCGCATCAGCAATATCATGGCCCAATACGGTACCGATGGCGGCATTTACCTGGGCACCAATTTCGGCGTTTTTTACCGCAACAACAGCCATGCCGACTGGCAACCCTACAACACCGGACTACCGCTCAGCGCCGAAACCAACCGGCTCAAACCGTTTTACCGCGACGGCAAGATCCGAAACGGCTGCTGGGGATTCGGCGTTTGGGAAGCCCCGCTTTTTGAGCCCTCCGCTGTTTTGCCGCAGGCAATGGCCGACAAACTGGAGAGCGCCTGCGCCCGCGATACATTTTACTTTGACGACTACTCCGTGGTCAACCACGACGGCGCCAGCTGGAGCTGGGCGTTCCCCGGCGCTGCCCTGGTTTTCGGCGAAAATACCCGCCAACCAAAAGTTGTTTTCGGCGCAGCCGGACAATATCAGGCGTACATGACCCTCAATACACCGCAAGGTATTTTTCACGACACCCTCCAACTGAAAGTAAGCAATGGCTGCGACCGCGACAGCTTCCCGGGACAGGCATTGCTGCTCGATGGGGCGGATGATCACGCGGTGGCAACCAGCCCGTTGAACCTGAATTCCGACACGGTTACGATCACTGCCTGGATCAAATGGCTGGGGCCGCAAAGCGACCGGGCCGCCATCGTATTCTGCCGGGGCGGCAACACAACCGCAGGCATCGGTTTCGATGGCGACCGCCTGAGTTACCATTGGAACGAAGCAGGCTGGTGGTGGAACAGCGGGCTGACCATTCCCCAAAACGAATGGGCACACATTGCGCTGGTTGTCGAGCCCAGCCGGGTAATTGTATATTTAAACGGCATCGGGGCGGTAGACCATTCAGCCCGGGGCGCCGAAGCGTTCGACGTACCCATAGTGCTCGGCGTAGACCCCAACGGCGGCGACCGCTACTTCAACGGCCTTATCGACGAGGTGTGCATTTACCAGCGGGCATTGAGTCAGGCGGAAATTCGGGAGCAGATGCACCTGGTCAAACTCGATACCACCGACACCAGCCTTAAAGCGTATTACCAATTCAATGAAAATACCAGCGGGCAGGTGCTCGACCGCAGCGGCACCCGGCACCTTGGCCTGAACAGCGATGCACACCGGGAAGCATCCACGCTGGCAGTAGGACCGGGATACAGCGCCCGGCGTCAGGTATCAGCGCCCGGTACGTACACATTTGGCGCCGATGTCGGCATCGAATTCATAACGGCCGCTTCGGGCACATTGCCCAACGGCGAAGTGTGCGTTACCCGCATAGACCTGGCGCCCGACGCCCAGCCGGATGCCGATCCGGTGAGCCGCAGCTATTGGGTGCTTCGAAACTACGGCGCCAACACCGATTTTACACCCCTGCAGGAAATGCGCTGTTACCAGATCGGCCGCGCGCCCTTGTTTTCAAAAGCCAGTGATTACAAATTGTGGTCGCGCCCGGCCAACGGCGAAGGCAACACCTGGATTTTCGAAGATTATGGCGACCGCTGGAAGTTCGGTTTGGACGGCTCGGCGTTTTTCAACAGCGGTTTGCAACTCACCAACTTTGGACAATTGGTGCTGTCAAAACCTTTCCCGAACCGGCAAAAAATAGCCGAAGTTGTACCCTTCCAAAAACTGACTCCGGCATTCAGTTGCAGGGTGTTTCCCAATCCGGCTTCCGGCCAAACACCGGTTCAGGTGACTGTGAACTGGCCGGGCGAGCGTTTTTTCCGCTTGTTCGATGCACAAGGCAGGGCCATCCGCGTAGAGAAGTTTGATGGAGAAACCCAACTTTCCCTGCAAGGGCTGGACCCTGGCGTTTACCATTATTCGGTAGAAGGGCCGGCAGCGATCCGGTTTGGGAAGCTGGTGCTTTACTGATCCATCAACGCCCGGTAAACAATTCCCTGCAAACGCGGCCGGAAATCGCCGTCGAGCAGTTTTCGGTTGGTCATCACCGGGTAAGTCCGGTTGGAAAGAAAGACAAAAATGATCTGCCGCTCCGGGTCGGCCCAAACACCATTGCCGGTAAAGCCGGTATGGCCGAATGTGCCGGCGCCGGCCTGCGGGCACACCGTTTGTCCCAACTCCGGGTTCAACTCCTTCATATCGAACCCGATACCGCGCCGGGTACTCCCCGGAAAACGCGTGGTAAATTCGGTTACCGTTTGCGACTTCAGGTACCGGCGCCCGCCGTAAGTACCTTTATTGAGCAGCATTTGAAAAATCTTGGCCAGGTCGTTGGCATTACTGAACAGGCCGGCATGGCCGCTTACGCCGCCGAGCATGGCCGCGCCCATGTCGTGCACGTAGCCCTGCAGGCGCTGCTGCCGGAAATAATTGTCTTCCTCTGTCGGCACCGACTGTCCGGCCAGCCCTTCTTTCCAGGGATTGAACATGGTGGTGGCTAAACCCATCGGCCGGTAAAAAGTCCGCCGGGCAAACACATCCAGGGGTTGCCCGGCCAGATTTTGCAAGGCGCGGGCGGTAAGAAACAGCCCCAGGTCGGAATATTTGTACGATTTATCCGGTTGTAGTGGCGAGTAAAAAATCTGCTGCCAGATGGAATCCACGTAATCGTCGGCCATGTACAGGTCTTTAGCCACCGGAATTTCATAACAGGTCATTGGCACCGGGTGATAAATCTCCGGCGAGGGACGGCCGAGGCCGATCAATGTTTTTTCATAAAACGGAATCCAGGGTTTCAGCCCCGCATGGTGCGCGAGGATTTCCCGGACGGTCAGGTCTTTTTTATCTGTAGCCAACAATTCGGGCACATAGGCACTCATCGGCCTGGAAATATCCATAGCGCCCGCATCCACCTCCCGCATGACTGAAATCAGGGATGCCGCAATTTTTGTAATGGAAGCCAGGTCGTACAAGTTGTTCAACTGTACGGCGGGCGCCAGCGAGTCGTACGTATGGTGGCCATATGCCTTGAACCAGACCACCTTCCCGTCTTTGGCCACCAGGACCTGACAACCCGGCGCGGCACCCACGGCGATCAATTCCGCCACCAGGCTATCCATCAGTTGCAAGGTATCACGGCTTAGCCCGACCGCCTCCGGCAAATCGTAGGCCAGCCGCTTGGAAGCAAACTGTTTTTCAATGCCCTGCCCAAAACGGGCGCCCGGTGAGGCAGTGACCGGCAACTTGCCGCTAATATCCACCGCACCAAAAAGCGCCTGGGCGGCCACCGATTGAGTCATCGGGTCATCGTTGTAGGCCTGGAATACCAGTGGCACACGATCAAAAAATTTCAGGCTGTACGGGTTGCCGAATACCGTGAGGGCAACCGTATGACGTTTGCACAACTCCCGCACCAGGGTGATCGCGCTGTCTGAAAGGCTGAAGTTGATGTCGGGGCGGCGGCTCATGTTGTGCAGGCTGAGCAATACGACGTCGTAGCCCTGCAAGGTATCGAACAAATGAGCCACCTGCGCCGAGTCGGGCACGCCGGGCAAATTGAATTGCGCCATCGGCGCAAACAGGCTGCACGTAGCCTGAAACACCGTTTGATTGCTGTCGCCCAAAGCCAGGCTTGCAAAGCGGTATTTTTCAAGTTGTTCAAAGCCAAACAGCCCGGCGCTGTCGCGCACCAGCGTGAGGGAATTTTCAATCAGGCGGCGCTTGAGTATTTCCGACCGGGGCTGATTCAAATCACGCCGGATATTAGCCACCTCCACCCGTTGCGGCTGCGTCAGTCCCAGGCGGTATTTGGCGCGGAGCACCCGGCGCACACTTTCGTCGAACAGTGCCTGGTCCAGCGTACCGTCGGCCAGCGCAGCGCGAATAGCGGCCACGGAAGCGCCGATATCCTTCGGCAGCAGGATGAGATCGTTTCCGGCGCGCAAGGCTTCAAGATCGGCAAGGCCCGGTTCAAAGTATTTGGCGACGCCTTCCATTTCCATGGCATCGGTCATGATCAGCCCTTCAAAACCGATGCGTTTGCGCAGCAAATCGTGCACGATGGTATGGCTCAGCGTAGCCGGCCGGTTGGGGCGCGGGTCGATGGCCGGCATATTCAGGTGGGCAACCATCATGCCGCCAACTCCCGAAACCGACAAGGCACGGAATGGCGCCAGTTCAAGGCTGTCGAGGCGGTCGTAACCATAGGGAATGACGGGAAGGTCGACGTGCGAATCGACATCCGTATCGCCATGTCCCGGAAAATGTTTGGCGCAGGCCAGCACCCCGCCGTCTTGCAAACCCATAAGGTACTGGAAGGCTTTGGCCGTCACATTGCCCCGGCTTTCGCCAAACGAGCGGTCGTTGATCACCGGGTTCTGCGGGTTGTTGTTGATATCGGCTACCGGAGCGAAGTTGATATGCACGCCCAAGCGCCGGCATTGCCGGGCCAGGTCGCGGCCCATTTCATAAATCAGCAGGTTGTCCTGAATAGCGCCGAGCATAATTTGTTTGGGATACGAAATCGCCGTTTCCTTGAGGCGCATGCCCAGGCCCCATTCGGCATCCATGGCGACAAAAAGGGGCAGGTTATCGCTCAACGCCTGATAGCGGTTAGTGAGCTCGGCCTGGCGTTCGGGGGTGCCCTGGAAAAAACACAGGCCGCCGACATGGTATTGGCGAATCTCATCCTCCACCTGTTGTTCAAACTCCGGCCCCATATTGGAATGGGCGCGGATCATAAACAGCTGCCCGATCCGTTCGTCCAGACTGAGGGTGTGAAAAACCGAATCCACCCATCCGGCTTCGAGTGGATCGAGGGCATGGGAAAGGTTATACCGGTGGTTGTGGTTGGTGCTCAAGGCAAACAGCAGGATCACTGGCAGACTGAGCAGGAGAATACGGGGGGAACGGTTCAGCCTTTTCATGGCAGCAAAGGTGCATAAAGTTTGAGAAATTTAAGGCGCACTAAATTCATTGAAACAGCATAACCCGGCCGGGGTAATTGATGCCGGCGCACTTACGCCAAATCGGGTATTTGTACCAACCGGCTATGAAAACGGCATAGTTTTTGGAAATTCTGCCACAGAACATCAAGACATCGTCTCTTTTTTTAATCCCGTCCCTCTGTTTAATCCGGCTAAAGTTTGCCGCCCCAGGCGAGCCTCACTCGCTGCCTTACAAACACTATTTATTAACGGCAACAACATCCATCCTGATGACCGCTTACGCACCAACCGATGTGCAGCTCCGCCCCGTGGAGCGCACCACTTCATTCAACTTTTTGAACGCCAGCGTCGAATTTGGCGTCCTGCAATCCAACGGCAATTGTACCAATATCGGTATCTGCCGGATTAACACAACGCATGTAAATCACATGGTTAACACCCGAAAAGAGAAACGCCGATGTCCGCTGGCTGAGGCCCTGCTCAGCGTTAGCCCAAATGGGCGCCTGCGAATTTTCTTTCCGCGCAGCGGCATGAAACCCTGCACAGAGCGCGTCTTTTTCCGGGGGCCGGTATTCCCGGTCCAGGTCGCCTACCTGCTTCCGGAAATTCTCCAAAAGCAATTACCCGGATTGCTGCAACCGGTCATTCCAACCGGCATCTACCCGATTCGCCACAGCGAGGAGGGGTATTACATCGAATTTTAAGGATTACCGGGGCAATTCCGCTTGGTCCTGACCAGCAATTTTCTTTTATACTCGTAAGAACGTGGTTTGCGAAAAATTGGAGGCGATCGGGCTATTGTCGGCGTGACTCGAGTCACGCCGACAACATGCACGGAATTATCACTTTCGCAAATTATTCTCCGGCGGGCATATCAGCTATCCCGCTTTTTTGACCGGCCAGCATAGCCGGCAAAAAAGCGGGATTTTTTATTGGGCAATCAGGCATCAGGCAGGCCCTTTCCAGGCTTGACCCAACGGAATTTCCTACCGCATTCTGACTACCAGGCCATACCCGGTCAATTTTTTGATTCAATAAATAGCACTTAAAAAACAAAAACCTCCTACATTTCCGAAGGGAATTGTATGGCTTTTAGCAAGTGCAGTATTTCGTTTTGTGCAGTTTCTTTTTTATTGGGGCGGTGTCTTTAATCTTTGTGGTGTGGCTGGATAAGAAACCAATGACCCAATTCCTGTTTTCCAGATTTTCCAACCAAAACATAATACCATGTACCAATTTCTATTGATGAAGCAAATGCGAAGACCCCAAAAATGGTTCTGCCTGTTACTGCTGTTGTTTGGCATGGCAGCAGCCGGGATAGCGCAAAAGCGCGTTTCCGGCACCGTAACCGCCCCCGACGGTGCACCCTTGCCCGGTGTGTCGATCATAATCCGGGGAACCAGCCTGGGTACGGTTTCAGACGGCACCGGCAAGTACAGCATCGAAGCCAACGAAGGGCAGGTGCTCGAGTTTTCCATGACCGGCATGGCTTCCCAACGCATCACAGTCGGTGCTTCCAACACCATCGATGTGGCGCTGGCCGATGCCGCCTACACCATCGGTGAAACGGTCATTACCGCCCTGGGTATCCAGGAAGACCGCCGGAAACTGAGTTATTCCACCCAAACGGTCAAGGGAGAAGCGCTGCAAGCAACACAACGCGACAATGCCCTGGTATCGCTGCAAGGGCGTATTGCCGGGCTTTCGCTGGTGCCGACAAGTGGCCTGGCCGGGGGCTCCGTGAACATCAACCTGCGCGGGGTCAACTCCATCGGGAACAGCAACCAACCGCTGATCGTACTCGACGGCCTGCCCATCAACAGCAGCACGATCGATCAGCACAGCCTCTACTCCGACGGCGCCGCTATCAACGGCAACATCAACAACAACCGGGACGAAACCACCAGCCGCCTTGCGGAACTGAATCCCAACGACATTGCCAACGTGTCGGTGCTGAAAGGCCCGGAGGCCGCCGCACTCTACGGCAACGAAGGCGCCAATGGCGTTATCCTGATCACTACACGGCGCGGGAAAGCAGGCACCGGTCAGCTGACATACCGCAACCGGTTTGCCACCTCGAATATTTACCTGTTTCCTGAAATCCAAACGGTGTACGGCCGGGGTTCTGCAGGCGCTGCCGCCCCGAATGATCCGGATTTCTTCGGTCCGAAATACGAATCCAATACCGTGTTTTACGACAACGTCGACAATTTTTTCCAACGCGGCAACAACATGCGCCACGACCTGGCTTTTGAAGGCGGTTCGGAAAAAATGACCTACCGGCTTTCCGGCAGTTACCTCGACAATGACGGCGTGATCCCGACCAATAATTACGAACAGATCAATGCCGCCGTCAGCGCCGATGCCAAATTGTTGCCCTGGCTGAAAGCATTTACCCGGTTCAGCTATTCTAAAAACAACAATATCCTGCCGCCCAGCGGTGCGCAAGGCTACCTGACAGCAGCCCTGAGCTACCCGGCAGATCAGGATATGCGGGAATACCTGAATCCGGACGGAACGCGGCGCCTTACGCTGGACAATGTCAACCCGGGGATTGACAATGACAACCCTTTTTTCAACGTATACAAAAATGCCCGGGAAGAGCAAACGGACCGGACGATCGGCAACATTAGTATGGATGCTGAAATCCGCCCCTGGTGGACCGTCACCGGGCGCTTTGGCGCCGATATTTACACGACAGCGGCCAACCGGTTTTTCCATCCGGAATCCAATATCGGGTACCCCCGCTCGGGTTGGGTGGAAAATTATACCGATGTGGGGCGTTTGTTGAACTACAATATTTTTACCACACTCAAAAAAACAACCGGCAACCTGATGGGCTCGCTCATCGTCGGCACGGCAATTGACGACCGGCGCAACCAGGTGACTTCGGTGTATGGCGAAAAATTTTATCTGCCGGATTTCAACAGCGTAAACAATACCGATCCGAGCACGCAAAGAAACCGGACGATCCTTACCCGCTCCCGCCTGATCGGTTTGTTTGGAAAAGCAGAATTGAATTACCAGAACTGGCTGATCCTGAATGTCACCGGCCGAAACGACTGGTCGTCGACACTCCCGGTGGCAAACCGCTCTTACTTTTATCCTTCAGCCGGCCTGACCTTTGTGTTCAGCGATTTGCCGGGCTTGCAGGGCAAACTCGGATTCCTGGACTTTGGCAAGCTGCGCTTTTCGTATGCCCAGGTGGGCAACCCGGCGCCACCGTACAAAATCAGAGCGCGCCTGGTGCCGCAAACCTCCACGGGCGGTGGTTTCCTCTTTGACTTTTTTGGAGACAACCCGGCGCTAAAACCGGAACAAGTGAAAAGTTATGAGGTCGGAACCGATTTGAGCTTCTGGAAAGGACGCCTGTCGTTCGACCTGGCTGTGTTTTCCAAAACCATCAGCGACCAGATCGTTACCCAGCGGTTGAGTTATGGTACGGGCTTTATTTTCGGCCTGCTGAACGGCGGCGAGTTGAACACCAAAGGCATTGAAATCCAACTGGGCATCAAGCCGGTCAACAGCCCGAATTTTTCGTGGAGCATCCTGACCAACTTCACCAAATACAAAACAGAAGTCCGCAACCTCCCGGCTGAAGTGACGGAGTTTTACAATTCGGACACCTGGGTAGTCGGCAACGTGCGCGCCAGCGCTTTCCCGCCGGCAGCAGACCTGGCCGCCGTGTACAACTCGCCCACCAATCTTTTTTACCCGGACCTGAACAGCCGCGGCGCCGGTTCGGCCACAGCGATCGGCGGGTACAGCTACCTGCGCAACAGCAAGGGGCAGATACTGATCAATCCAAACACAGGCTTCCCGATCACTAATGCGAACTTCCTGCCGATCGGCGACCGCAACCCGGACTTCACCGTCGGCCTGGTCAATGAATTCCGCATCTTCAAAAACTTCACGGTCTCCTGCCTGCTCGACATTCGCAAGGGTGGCGATATTTTCAACGGCAACGAATATTATTTGTTTACACGCGGCCTCAGCACCCGCACGCTGGATCGCGATCAGCCTATGGTGTTCCAGGGCGTCCTGAAAGATGGCAATGAAGAAACGGCCAACCCGACCGTGAATACCATCGAGATCGTTCCGAGCGCCAATGATGCGTATTTTACTGCCGCGATCCAACCGGAAGAATTTGTGGAGCGCGACATCAACTGGGTGCGGATGCGCGACATCACCCTGACTTTTGATTTTCCGAAAACCCTGCTGGGTACCCAGCAGGTGATTAAAAATCTGAGTGTTTTTGTAAACGGTACGGACCTGTTCCTGGCAACCAATTATACCGGCGCCGATCCGTATGTCAGTTCGACAACGCCAGCCACCGGCGGCGCAGGCGGCTTTGGGATGGATTTTGGCAAAATCTCCCTGCCCCGTACTTTCTCGGCAGGCTTATCTGTCACGTTTTAATTGATTAAACAAAAAAAACATGAAACATAAACTATTCATAACCGGACTCCTGATGTCTATGCTGTTGTTCCCAACCGGCTGCGATAAGTACCTGGACATCAATGACGACCCCAGCCTGCCTCAGGTGGCTGAGGGCTTTGCTATTTTGCCACCCGTGCTTTATAACATGGTGCGCGGTGAAAGTTTTGACCAACGCTACGTCGGCATGTACGTTCAAAATTGGGCGCGTACAACCTCCAACTATCCGTTTGATCAGCACGGGTATCTCCCGGGCAGTGACGCCGCCGGCGAAAAATGGCGGCAGCATTACTGGGCTATCGGAAAAAACATTGACCTGATCATTGAACAGGCTACTGCCAAGGAACAGTGGGATTATGTCGGCGTGGCCAAAGCCATACGCGCCTGGAGCTGGCAAACGTCTACGGATGTTTACGGCGAAATGATCCTGACACAAGCCTGGGAACCCAACCGCTATGTGTTTGATTTTGATGACCAGCAACCAATTTTTGATGAGGTTGTACGGCTTTCCATGGACGCGCTTACCGATTTGAACCGCACCGACGGCGGTGTAAATGAGGCCAGCCTTGGCCGCGGCGACCTGGTGTATGACGGCGACCGGTCCAAATGGATCAAATTCGTGTACTCCACCCTGGCCCGCAACGCGCACCGCCTGACGAATAAGGCCAGTTATGATCCGGATAAAGTGATTGAGTACGTCGATAAGTCTTTTACCTCCAATGCAGATAATTTCAATGTTCCGCATGCCGGCACCAGCTCTGCCGACGGTAATTTCTTTGGCCCGACGCGGAACAACCTTGCTGTGTTCAGGCAAACGCCGTTTATCGTGAGCCTGCTTGACGGCACGGTGTTCAACGGCGTGGCCGATCCGCGCCTGCCGCTGATGCTGTCGGCCTCACCGGATGGCGTTTACCGGGGCGCGACACCCACCGTGGGCGATACCACCAACGTAACCGGCAATCCAAGGCGCATTCCATTGCTCTGGGGCACCTCGCCGGCGGTAGGCGCTGCCGGCTCGCAGCCCGGCAAGTATATTTTTAAGGATGCTGCCGACCACCCGCTCGTTACGTACAGCGAATTGCAGTTTATAAAAGCCGAAGCCGCTTTTATTAAAAATGATAAGCCAATGGCATTTTCGGCGTTTAAAAATGCTGTCCGCGCACACATGGATTTCGCGGGTGTGCCAACAGCCGATCAGGACACGTACATGGCCAGCGCAGCCATGCCACAAACCGAAAACGATCTGACACTCAGCGACATCATGTTGCAGAAGTACGTTTCCCTGTGGGTACATGGCGCCATCGAAACCTGGGTGGATCTCCGGCGCTACCATTACGACAGCCAGGTGTACACCGGCTTTACGCTACCGGCAACGCTTTACCTCGATAACAACGGGAAACCGGCTTACCGGTTCCGGCCGCGCTACAACTCCGAGTACGTTTGGAACCGGCAGTCGCTCGACCGTTTCGGCGGCAACAACCCGGATTACCATACCTACGAGATGTGGTTTACGAAGCCGTAAAATCAGTGATTTGAAGTAAGTACTGATTCCATTAAAAATGGGCAGCAAGCTGAATACTTTGCTGCCCATTCTTTTTTACAGCATATTGGCCCCCGTCTCAGCCCAGGCATTCATTTCAGTCCAGGCCCCCGTCTCAGCCCAAGCATTCATGCCTGGGAAAGAAAACATGAGTCATCCCAAATTTTCGAGGTGGCTCATGTTCATTTAACGGATTGATAAACAATGGTGTAGACCGGCCTTATGCAAATCCCGGTTTTGCGAAATCGGAGGCGGCTTTTAGCAATCCGCCGCGGCGGATGAGCGACGACGCAGGAGGAGCGAGTTTGGTTTTGCGCCGCCGTAGATTTCAAGCAAAACCGTAGGATTTGCATACAGCCTTGACTTTTTGGTTCTTTTTTGTCAAGAAAAAAGAACACATAAGCATCATTATCAATGATTTGCAAACTGCCACAAAATAAAAATCCCGAATTTTTCAAAACTGAAAAATTCGGGATGACTCATGTTTTTAATGTGAAGTGTTTTTTACCGCGAACTAACAGTTCGCGTTACGGGGTTACTGTCTTGCCGGACTTTTTTTCCGCAGCCACACCGGCTTTACGCCAGGTTGCTTTTTTATATTTTTTCTGATTCTCCGGCTTTGTTTTTTCAGCCAGGGCAACGGCATTGCTTGCGCTGACAACGCCGCCGCTCACACAGATATCGCTGAACTTCACCTTGTCGGTCGAGCCGGGTTTGGTCACTTCTCCTTCCTGCTTGGCAACCGATTCCATCATAACGGAACGGACCTGCTTGGCCGATAGCTCCGGGTAATACGAACGGATAATGGCCGCCACACCGGCTGCAGCCGGTGAAGCCATGGAAGTGCCGCTGAAAACAGCGTATTCGTTATCAGGAACGGTAGAGTTTAGCTGGTGCCCTGGTGCGAACACGTCGACGTTTTTCTTGCCGTAGTTTGAAAATCCGGCAATCCGCTTGTCGCCCGTACGCCACGAAAGGGCGCCGACTTCGAGCCAGTTCGGGGCGGTTTTTTCCTTTTTAAACCAGCCTTTTTTCACCGGCGTGAGGTACACATCGTTCGGGAAATTGGCCGTATTATCGTTGTTCTCGGCATCGTTGCCTGCAGCATGAACCAGGAGCACGTCGTGCTCGGCGGCGTATTTAACCGCCTCGTCGACGTATGCTTTGTCGGGGCTGTAGCCTTTACCAAACGACATGTTGATGATGCTGGCGCCGTTGTCCACGGCATAGCGGATGGCATTGGCCACGTCTTTGTCGCGCTCGTCGCCATCGGGCACGCAGCGCACCGTCATGATGCGCACATTGTCGGCGATACCGTCGATACCGATGTCGTTGTTGCGGATAGCGGCGATGATACCGGCTACGTGCGTGCCGTGTCCGGCGTCGGGGCCGCGGTATTCATTGCTGCCGTAAAACCGGTTGGTCAGGTCGTTGGGATCGTCACCCACGATGGTGCGGGGGTTGTAGTCCGGGTTAAGATTGTACGCCAGTTGGCCGTCGGCATACGCGGAAGCCTCCTTCTTTTGTTCGGCGAGATTTTCCGGTGTGAGGCCCTGGGCCATTACCCGTTGGCTGAGTGCGATGGCGTCTTTCAGTTCTTCATTGCTGCCGGCGTCCATTTTGGCCAGGTCGTCGAGCGTAAAGTTGGCTTTGCCGCTGGATTTTGTGATCAGGGCAAAGGCATTTTCAAATTTGACAAATTGGCCTGCAATCTGTTCCTTCATGCCTTCTGCCCGGGCACGGGCTTCTTCATACGCTTCTTTGACTTCCAGGTAGTAGTCGTATTCTTTTTTAGCGTCCCCGTACAGGTTTTTGCCGTTGGTGCCGCTGAATTTTTTACTCAAACGGGCATACTCGCGGGTCATTTCCAGGGTTTCATGCGCAACACTTTCGCCGTTCGGGCCACCGAGGAAGTTCCAGCCGTGGATATCGTCCACGTAGCCGTTTTTATCGTCGTCGATGCCGTTGTCGGGAATTTCGCCCGGGTTCACCCACATGATATCCTTGAGATCTTCGTGCTTGTAATCGATCCCCGAATCCAGCACGGCCACGACGATCGTCTGGCCTTTTTTGCCTTTTGCTTTCAACGCAGCCAGCGTCTGGTCGGAGCCGGTTCCCTGAACGCCGTCTTTCGACTGATCTTTCGTGAACCAGTTTTCCGGAGCCTTAGACTGGGCAGATAAAAATAGAGCAGGCAGGCAAAGGAGCAGCACTGCCACACGTTGTTTAAAATTCATAATCGTTCGAACATTTAATTTTTGTGAAAACCAAAACTGCTTTTGCAATAAAAGCAATAGGAAACGCCAAAAATACCGCTTTCGTTGCCGCAGACAGGCAGATTAGACAAACAAATGACTATTGGCGCCGGAAAACCGGTTTTTTCGTGTGGAGTACAGTTTGACGCGCAGGATGAACCGGTTTTTGCAAAACAAACGGCGTTTCATTTGTTTTTTTACCATGCCTTAAATTGGCCTATGTTACTTATTGACTGAAAACCAAAGCGCAAGTGTCGGCGTGACTCGAAGTCAAAACCAATGCGCTAGTGTCGGCGTGACTCGAAGTCACGCCGACACTATCAGCCCCTTGTTCATACGTACCCTAAACGTTGTTTACTATGAAAATAGCCGTAGGAAGTGATATGAAAACCCACCTGACCGACTTTGTGGTCCGGGAGCTCCGCCAAAGAGGCCACACCGTAGCGGTCTTCGGCGCCCTGCTCGAAACCCCGGCCATGTGGTCAAAAGTAGCCCTGGACGTCGCGGAAAAAGTGGCAAAAAAAGAATTCGATCAGGCTGTCCTGTTCTGCTGGACCGGCACCGGGATCAGCCTGGCAGCCAACAAAGTCAAAGGCATTCGCGCCGCGCTCTGCCAGGACGCCCAAACGGCCGAGGGCGCCCGCAAATGGAACGACGCCAACATCCTGTGCATGAGCCTGCGCAGCACCTCCGAGCAAGTAGCAAAAGAAATGCTGGATGCCTGGTTTGCCACCGGGCCGAGTACGGATTTGGAAGATGTGGCTTGCCTGGAATACCTGGCGGAAGCGGAACACTCGTAACGAGTGCGGAATACGGAGTGCGGAATACGGAGTGTTCACCATTCCGAAATAATGAACACTCCGTATTCCGCACTCCGCACTCCGTATTCGCTAAAGTGTGCCGCGCAACTCCTGTTCGCGCTCAATCGCTTCAAACAGGGCTTTAAAATTGCCTTTGCCGAACGATTTGGCGCCGCGGCGCTGGATAATTTCGTAGAACACCGTGGGGCGGTCCTGCACCGGTTTGGTGAAAAGCTGGAGCAGGTAACCGTCTTCATCACGGTCGATGAGGATGTTGAGTTTTTTCAGGTCTTCCAGGTTTTCTTCGATCTCCCCGACGCGGTCGAGCACATCGTCGTAGTACACATCCGGAACGCGCAAAAAGTCGACGCCGTTGGCGCGCAGCTGGCTGACCGTGGCGATGATATCGTTGGTAGCCACGGCGATGTGCTGCACGCCGGCAGAGCGGTAAAAGTCGAGGTATTCCTCGATCTGGCTCTTTTTCAGGCCTTTGGCCGGTTCATTGATCGGGAATTTGATGTAGCCGTTTCCGTTGCTGAC
Organism: uncultured Saprospiraceae bacterium; assembly: GCA_964484205.1. Classification (GTDB taxonomy): domain Bacteria; phylum Bacteroidota; class Bacteroidia; order Chitinophagales; family Saprospiraceae; genus M3007. The sequence continues at coordinate 21,667 of CAZAEZ010000048.1, forward strand.
CACTTTCGACATCAGGGCGCTGTATTCGGTGCTGATATCCTTGTCGTCGAAGGTGATCAGCAGTTTGAAGCCCATCACATCCTGGTAAAATTTCACCCATTTGTTCATGCCGCCCAATTCAACGTTTCCGACACAGTGATCAACAAACTGGAGACCGACCGGCTTAACCGGGTACACCGATTTGCGGGCCTCATAGCCGGGCAAAAACGGCCCGGAATAGTTGCTGCGTTGCACCAGGGTATGGATGGTTTCGCCGTAGGTTTTAATGGCAGCCATGACCACTTCGCCGTGTTCGTCGCGCAGGGTTCGCGGCGCAAACGCCTTTTCAGCGCCGCGTTCCAACGCGGTGTAGTACGATTTTTCGGCATCGTCGACCCACAAGGCCAGCACTTTCACCCCGTCGCCGTGCAGGGCAACATGCCGGGCTATTTCATGGTCGGGCGCCAACGCAGCGGTCAGGACGAGCCGGATTTTATTTTGCTGTAAAACATAGCTTACGCGGTCGCGCACGCCCGTTTCGGGGCCCATGTAAGCGACCCACTCAAAGCCGAAAGCAGCCTGGTAGTACATGGCGCTTTGTTTGGCGTTGCCGACGTAAAATTCGATGTGATCGGTGCCGTTGATGGGGAAAGAATCGGCGGCATTGAGGTTGGTGGCGGGAGCTGTTTTGGTTAAGGTATCCATGCTGGAAATTTACGAATTACGAATTGCGATTTACGATTTTTAGGGCCACAAAGCCAATCAAATCAATGACCGCACAAAGTTAGGCAATTTCCATGTTCCCCCGGGAGGTCAGCGAATGCGCCAATCGTAAATCGTCATTCGTAAATCGTCATTCGTAAATCGTAATTCGTTAGTACCCCGCCTTAAACTGCAAACTCAACCGTACCGGAATATCCTCCGAGGTCGTGCTGCGCAGTCGCAGCAGCAAGTCGATGCTGAAGCGGTCTTCCGACATGATGCGCTTGGCATCGGCCAGGGAGGGGATCAGGTCGAGCCGGTTGCTGGGGTCTATGGGCGTTGGAAAACGGTAAGCCACTTCGATGTAGCCGTTGGGATCGCTTTCCTGGTAAATGCGCAGAATAGCCTCCTCGACGATATTGAAATTGGCATCGCCAAAAACCCCCTCGATGGACGCCTGCACTGGTAAAATGCCGACGATTTCCGAATCGGTTTTGCCGGCCTGCGTCAGCAGCGCTTCGTAGCGGGTAAACAGGTTTTTCAAATAAAAATGGTGCGTGACAAACGGCCCGACCCCGGGCGGAATCGAGAATTCCTGCTGGTAGATCATGTCAAACCCGGGTGTCACCTCATCTTTTTTGCAGCCCAAAAAAGCGAGCAACAGCAGGGTAAGAAAAAACGCGGAAGATATCCGTTTACAGCGCATAATCATATGTTTTAAAACCAAATGCCGTGTACATTGTCGGCGTGACTCGAGTCACGCCGACAATGTACACAACACCCCTTAAAGCAACTTTTCCAACTTCGCATCCACGATGCCGTAATCGACGGACTCCCCGGCCGACATCCAGTGATCGCGGTTGAAATCCTTCAAAATCTTTTCAATTGGCTGCCCGCAATTCCGGGCCAGTATTTCGGCGCCCAGTTGTTTTGTTTTCAGCAACTCCTCGATCTGGATCGTAATTTCCGCTGCCGAACCGCCGGCGCCGCCACTGGGTTGATGGATCATCACCCGGGCATGCGGCAGTACAAACCGGCGCCCTTTTTCGCCGGCAGACAAAAGGATGGCCCCCATCGACGCCGCCAGGCCTGTGCAAATGGTGGACACCGGGCTGGAAATCCCCACCATGGTGTCGTAAATCGCAAAACCCGATGTGACGTACCCGCCCGGACTGTTGATGATCAGCTGAATTTCCTTTCCAGGATCAGTCAGTTCAAGGTACAACAGCCGGTCGACCACATGCCGGGCCGATTGGTCGTCTACCTGTCCCCAAAGAAAAACTTTGCGCGTGCTCAAAATTTTTGAGTCGATCGCGTCCTGCAATTTTGCGTTTTTGATGTCCATAAATAATTTTTTACGCAAGTTGTGACTTATTAACTTATATCGAGAAACTGAGGTTGTCTCATAAGATGGTTTTTGCCACTAAAAACACTAAGTACCACTAAGTTTTCACTAAGTTCATATGGTGTTTTTAGTGTTTTTAGTGCTCTTAGTGTTGAAAGAATTACTTGTGAGACAGCCTCGGCATTTCGTTGAAAAGCGTGCCCAAATCGCCATTGTTGGGACGCTATAGCGCCCCAACAATTTCCTTCATGGGTAATGACCACAACTTGCGTTTTTTAGTTTCCGGTAACTGTAGGCCGGCTCCCGCAAGGCAGCCACTAACTGAAATATCTTTTCTGTGGTGATTAGACGCAAAACACGACCCCAAGGTTGTGCTACTTTCCATATTCTTCCGAAAAAGTCAACGCCAGCCGCTGCCGGAATACCACCACTTTTTTAAACTGCACCAGTCCGGCATACCAGCCAAACGGGCAGTTCGGCTCGTCAATGGTCAACGCCAAACCGACCGGAAGCGCGCAGCGATACCCCGCACGTTGAAGCAGGGCTTTGAAATGGGCCGGTGGCGTCCAGTGGCGTGGCTGGCCGGTACGGAGGGGGTAATAGGCCAGCGCCTGTACCGTGGCATCCGGCCAGGGGTGTTCGGATTCCAGGAGCGCGCGCACGAGGGCGGAATTTTCCGCTTCCAACAGCCGGGGCTGCGCGGCCAGCGCCGTCATACAGGCCGTCCAGTCAGCCACCGGCAAGGCATTAAAAATGGCGGCCAATGCCGCAGTGTTCCACAGCGGGTGTGCCGGATGTTGGAGAAAAAAGCGCGCCGTGGCCGGCAACCAACCGGGATCGGCGCGCCAGGCGATATTTTCAAGTAAGCCCACGCCCCGGCTTTCATCCAACCTGGATTCCCGGAGCAGGGCTTCCAGCAAGGCAGCCGGCGCCAAGCCGGCAGTTTGCGCCAGGTCTTCCGGCGGCAGCAGTTCGAGCAGTATCGCCGGCACATCGCCGTTTTTTTCACTGCGCAGCGCCAGCAATTCCATTTTTGAAAAAAGGCCTTCCAGCGGTAAATGTTTTTCCAAATTGGACACCAAACGTTCTGCTTTTGCTTGGGCAGCCGGCAGCGTTTCCAGCCAGTTTTGCAGGGTTTGCCGGAGGCGGCTGTCCGCAAGCAGCAACAGCAGGCGCCAGGCCCAAAAGCGCACCTGCCTGCTCCGGTCGGCACGTGCGCGCTCGAGCAGGGCTTCGTCGGCCGGCGTGAGGCCTGTGCGCAGTGTTTGAAGAAATTGCAGCCGGTGTTCGGCGTGTTCCTGCGACCAGGTTTTTTCCAGCCAGGCCAGGCCCGTTTGGGGCTGTGTTTGCCGGGCTTCCCGGAGCAGTTGCAGGCGTTCGGGGAAGGCGCCGGTTTCCCAATCCGGTTTTTTCGGCGGATAAAGCGCCTGCCAATCGGGGTGTTGCATGGCCAGCCACTGCCCGGGCGCGCCCAGACTGCGCCGGATGCCTTCGGGAAGCCGGCGTTTCCGGGCTGCCCAGTCCAGCAACTGCGGCATACCTTCAGGCGGCAGCCGGCAACCGCGCCGTTCCAGGAGTTCAAAAAATTCGGGAAGTGCCTCCGGAAAACCATCCTCGGTGAGCACAACGGCCAGCAATGGAATCGCCGCAGGTGGCGGTAAGGGGCGGGAATCGGGCGGGCAAGGCTCCGGCAAAGCAACCGGACCTGCCGCCAGGGGCCGGGCAGCCTGCTGGAGCAATTTGGCTGCTGCCAGGGCGTGCAAGGCCGTTTGCGCAGCATCCGTTGCCGCCGGGATGCCCAAGGCATTCCGGGCTGCTTCCGAAACCGGCTGGCGTTCCGAACCGGCGATCGCCGTTTGCAAAATGTTTTGCCAAAGGTTGCACATCGGGCAAAGATCGGCAATCCGGTGTATGGCTGGTTGCACCGTGTTCCGGGCGGTTGCCGGATTGCGCCGTTGCCCCAGGCCGCGAACCGGGTGCAACACCGTATCTTTGCACCGGCCCACCCACTATCCTGTTCAAACATTTTCACGCCTATGCGCTGTTTGTACGTTCCAACATTGTTCGCAATACTGTTTTTTACAGTTTCAACGCTCCAAGCCCAATGCCCGACTATCGACGCCGGAGAAGACCTGTACCTGTGTTTTCCACCGGGTCCGGCCAACTTAAACGGCTCCATCGACGGGCCTTACCTGGATTTCATGTGGACGCCAACTACCGGGCTGGCCGGAACACAAACGCTGACGCCGACTGTACTCACCACGCAAAATGCGATTTATGTATTGAAAGTACGCGGCGTCGACCTGGGCAACAACCTGATCCAGAATGGCGACTTTGAAAGCGGAAACAGCAATTTCTGGAGTGAATACCTGTACAGCCCGGGTGATCTTTGGCCCGAAGGCGTATACGATGTGCTGCCCAATCCGCAAACGGCGCACGCCAACTTTGCCCCATGTACCGACCACACCTCGGGCAGCGGCAACATGATGGCGGTGAACGGCGCCGGCGCCCCGAATCTGAACGTCTGGTGCCAAACCGTGCCGGTTATGCCCAACACCGATTACGCATTTTCGGCCTGGGTAACCACCCTGGTGAGTTCCTCGCCCGCCTTGCTTCAATTTTCCATAAACGGCAGCACGATCGGCCCGATCTTCGGCGCACCGGCCAGCACCTGCACCTGGGCAAATTTTTACACCACCTGGAACAGCGGCGCCAACTCCTCCGCAACCATTTGCATCGTAAACCAGAATACCGTACTGGGCGGCAATGATTTTGGCCTGGACGACATTGTCTTCTCCCCGATTTGCGTGGTTACGGATACCGTGCGCGTCAATATCATAAACATCCAGGCTACGGCCAGCCCGGCCATCAGCACCATTCCCTGCGAAGGGGCAACCATTACCCTGAGCGGCGTTGGCTCCAGTACCGGGCAGGACATCAGCTACTTCTGGGAAACCGCCAACGGCAATATTGTTTCCGGTGAAACAACGCTGAACCCGGTGGTGAATGCCGCAGGAACCTACACCCTCACCGTGACCTACAACAACGGCGTTGCGGAGTGTACCAAAACGGCAACAGTGTCGGTCATTGAAAGCCCAAATCCCTTGTTTGCCTGGATTGACCAACCCAACCCCATCGGCTGCGGCTCATCCACGTCGCTGCTGATCGGGCACTCCAGCCAGTCGGCTTTTTCCAGTTACCAATGGACGGCCGGACCGGGGGGCAATTTCACCTCCGGCACCACCGGCCCCACCGCCACGGTGGACCAACCGGGCGACTACACCCTGCTCGTCACCAACACGATGACCGGTTGCACCGCCGAAGCCACTGCGACCGTCATCGCGGCCACGAATCCACCGGCGGCTGAAGCCGCATCCGATGTTTCGGTGTTCAACTGTGCCACCTCAACAGCTACGCTCGACGGCGCCGGCTCCAGTACCGGCAACAACATCGCCTACGCCTGGACGGCCTTCAACGGCGGCAACATTACCGCCGGCGCCAATACCATGACCGCTTCCGCCGACGCGCCGGGCAGCTACGTGCTCACCGTAACCAATACCACTAATGGCTGCACCGCCTCCGACACCCTCGTTATTATTGCCAATAATATTTTGCCGGAAGTGACCATCCAGCCACCGGGTGTTTTCACCTGCAATACCGACACGCTGCTCCTCTCCGGTAGCGTAAATACGGCCAATGTGACCACCGAATGGATTCCCGGAGCCGGGGGCGCCCTTGCCAGCGATTCCAGCCAGTTGTCGGTCAACATCCTGTCGCCCGGAATATATATTCTGTCTGCGCTGGATACCACCAACTTTTGCCTGGGTTCCGATACCATCGTGGTCGGCATCGACACATTGCCCCCCCTGGTTGCCATTCTTGCACCCGACACCATCACCTGCCAGACGCCCAACATCACGCTTTCCGGAACAGGTTCCTCCGCAGGCCCTAACTTCAACTACCTGTGGACGACCGGCAACGGCGGAAACATCGTTTCCGGCGATACCACGCTCAACCCCGGCGTCAATGCACCGGGCGCCTACACGCTCCTGGTTACGAACACCACCACCGGTTGCCAGGCCGACAGTGCCGTGCTCGTCGTTGCGGATGCCGATGCCCTGGTAGCAGTGGCCAATGCCCCGGATACGCTCACCTGCGCCGACACGCTGGTTGTCCTCAACGCCAACGGCTCCAGCACCATTCCCGGCTTGATTTACGTTTGGACGACGACCAACGGCCAGATCGCCGGCGGCGGCGACAGCCCTACCCCCACCGTGGCGGCAACGGGAACGTACCAACTCCTGCTCACCAACCCCGCGAACGGTTGTACCGCCACCGACGATATCGATGTACAGGAAAACACCGCCGCGCCCGGCCTGAGCATTGAGGCGCCGGACACGCTCACCTGCGCCAATCCGAGCCTCAGCCTGCAAGGGCAAAACAACGGCCCCGGAACGAGTTTTGAATACCTGTGGACAACCGGCAACGGCGGAAATATTGTTTCCGGAAACACCACGCTGAACCCGGAGGTAAATGCGCCGGGCAATTATACCCTCACCGCGACCAACCTGCTCACCGGTTGCACCGCAACGACATCGGTGACGGTTGCCCTCGAAGCCGGCACTCCGGTAGCCATTGCCACCGTGCCCGGCCCGATCGACTGCAGCAATCCAACGCAAACGCTGAACACCGGCGGGTCTTCCACGGGTCCCGGTTTTGATTTCAGCTGGTCGACGACCGACGGCAACTTTACCGGCGGGCAAAACAGCCCCAGCCCCACCGTAGACGCCCCCGGCACCTACGCGCTTACCGTTACCAACCTTTCCAACGGCTGCACCGCCACCACGGTGCTGACGGTGCTGGAAGACACCGCACTTCCCCCCGCCGATGCCGGGCCCGATGGCTTGCTCACTTGTACGGCCGCTGTTTTCAGCCTTTCGGCAAACAACGGGCAGGCGGATCCGGTTCTGCTTTTTTCCTGGGAAACCACAGGCGGCGGATTTAGCGGCAACCCCGACAGCATAACCGTCGGCACAACCCTCCCCGGCATGTATATTTTAACCGTGTTAAACAGCCAAAACGGCTGTGTATCAACCGATACCGTCCAGGTGGATGCCAACCAGGTTCCACCGGATGTTACTATTCCGACGCCTGAAACCCTGACTTGCGTACTGACCAGCAGCACCCTGAATGCTCTTGGCGGCAATCCAAATTTCAGTTATGCCTGGAGCACCGCCAATGGCCAGTTTGTTTCCGGACAAAACAGCGCGGCGCCGGTTGTCGACGCACCGGGAACGTACACGCTCCTGGTAACCGATACGGTCAACGGTTGCACCGGCACATTCATGACGACCGTTCCGGAAGACATTGCCATACCCCAGGCAGATGCCGGCCCCGCCCCCACCCTTACCTGTGCACAGCCGCAGGCCGTCCTGCAAGGAACCGTGGAACCGGGCCCCGGGATTTCAATTTTGTGGACCAGCGCCAACGGCAACATTGTTTCCGGAGAAAATACCGCTTCGCCCGTTGTTGACCAGCCAGGCGATTACCAACTGCTGGTAACCAACACCGGCAACGGCTGCACCAACATGGTTGCCGTTGCCGTCCAACAAAACACCACAACGCCTACGGCAAACGCCGGGCCCGACGCCACCCTGAGCTGTTCGCTCAATTCGTTAAAACTCAGCGGCAGCGGCTCGGGCGGCGGCGCTACCTTCAACTGGACGGCGGCCAACGGCGGCAATATCGTTTCCGGAAGCACCACGCTCAATCCAACTATTGATGCTCCGGGCACATACATTTTGCTGGTTACCGATCCGGTAAATGGCTGCACGGCCACCGACTCCGTGGTGGTGGCCAACGACGCCACAGCCCCAATGGCTACAGCCGGCAACCCGGGTTCGCTCACCTGCGCAGTCACCCAATTGAACCTCCAGGGGAACGGCAGCGTCGGCGCCAATTTTACGCACAACTGGACGGCGGCGCCCGGCGGCAATATCGTTTCCGGGGCAAATACCCTGAGTCCGGTTGTGAATGCGCCCGGGGTTTACACGCTCACGATCACCAACCTGACCAACGGCTGCACCGCAACCGCAACCAGCACGGTAGGGCAAAATATTACGCCACCCGCCGTGCAAATTGCCGCCCCGAACGTGCTGACCTGCACCGTGCAATCCACCTCGCTCTCCGGAAGTCCAACCGGCGCCAACTTCAGCTACTTCTGGCAAACAACGGGTGGCGCAATTGTTTCCGGCGGCGCCACCCCAACGCCCATCATCAGTCAGCCGGGCACCTACACCCTGCGGGTAACCAACCAAACCAACGGCTGCACGGCTACGGCTTCGGTAGCGGTGGTTGCCGACAAAATGCCGCCCGTGCTTTCGATCGCCACACCCCAAACACTCACCTGCGCCAACCCGACGGCGAGCCTGAGCGGTAGCGTCAGCCAACCGGCTACCGGTTTTTCAAGTGTTTGGACAACCATCGACGGCCAATTGATTTCCGGGCAAAATAGTTTGGCGCCGGTAGTCGGTGCGCCGGGCAACTATGTTTTGACCGTTCAAAACCTGCAAAACGGCTGTACGGCGAGTGCCGCCGTGCTGGTCAACCAAAATATTACCCCGCCGGTAGCCGACGCAGGCCCTGCGCCCACGATCACCTGCGCCAGTCCGCAGGTTGCACTCGACGGCACTGCCTCCTCGGGCCAGGGTCCGCTGACGTTCAGCTGGTCGGGCGGCCTGATCAGCAGCGGCCAAAACAGTCCCGCACCCACAGTAACCGAAGCCGCCGGCTACACACTCCTCGTGACGGACGCGGCCAATGGCTGTACGGCCATTGCTTCGGTAACCGTTTTGGAAAATACCACCCCGCCGGATGTGTTGATCGCCCCGCCGCTGGTACGCACCTGCCTGCGCGACACCGTTGTTCTGGATGCCGGCGCATCGAGTAACGGCCCCGGTTATTCCTTCAACTGGACAACGGCCGATGGCCAGTTCAGCAGCGGCCAAAACAGCCTGACGCCCTTGGTTCAGGCCGCCGGCATTTATGTTTTGACCATACAAAACCAGCAGAACGGGTGCAGCAGCACGGCTTCGGTTTCAGTTTTGGAAGATTTGGCTGCGCCAAACGCAGATGCCGGGCCCGGTGACGAACTGCATTGCAACAATGCCGAAACGACCTTGCAAGGCAGCAGCACCACGCCGGCCGCCCTTTCATTTGCCTGGGTGGCAACGAGTGGCGGGAATATTTTGAGCGGCGCGAACAGCGCCAATCCGACGGTGAACAGCGCGGGCGCCTACCTGCTGACCGTAACGAACACCGGCAACGGCTGCACGGCCACCGATGCGGTAACGGTCACCGAAGTACCGCCGCCGGTATTCACGCCCGAGGTCATCCAGCCGGATTGCCACCAGGCGACGGGCAGCATTGCCATTGGCGCGATTACGGGTGGTGTTGCCCCTTTCCGGTACTCCAGGGACGGCGGCCAGCAGTTTCAACCTTCGCCGAATTTTAGCGGCCTGGCGCCCGGCGCGTACACCCTGGTTGTCCAGGATGCCTACAACTGCGCCGCTGCGATAGATGTGGCGATTTTACCGCCATTTGTTCCTGAGCTGACCTTGAGTGTTGGTCCGGTGCTCGAACTGGGCGACTCGCTTCAACTGGAACCGGTGCTGAACATGCCGTATAGCCAGGTGGCCAGTTGGCAATGGACCCCCGCAGACGGGCTTTCGTGTACGGATTGCCCCAGCCCCTGGGCACGCCCGTTCCGGCCAACCATTTACCGGCTGCAGATCACCGACCTGAACGGTTGCACGGCCGAGGCCGATGTGGTGGTGCAGGTAGACCGCCGCCGGAACCTGTACGCGCCCACGATTTTTTCGCCGAATGGCGATGGGGAAAACGATCGTTTTCTGCTGTTTGGCCGTGGAGTGGCGGAAATTCAGACCCTGCGCATTTTTGACCGTTGGGGCAACCAGTTGTTCCTGAACGAACATTTCCAACCCAATGACGAAAACGAGGGCTGGGATGGCCGCTACCGCGGGCAGGACATGAACCCGGCCGTATTTATCTGGCAGGCCGTGATCAGGTTTGTAGACGGTGCGGTGGAGGTATATGCCGGAGATGTGACCTTGTACCGGTAAAAAACAACCGTCCGGATCAGCCGGCAAGTTGGGAGAACTGTTCGAGGGCGCTGACAAACTCGTCCATCTTCGCTACCGAAACCCGGGCCTGGTAGCCGGGCGGGTTGAGGTGTACGATGCCGTTGCGGCCGGTGCGCTCAAAACGCTGGACGTAGTTGAGGTTGACCAGGTAGCTGTGGTGGGTGCGGCAAAACCGGGAATCGTCCAGTTCGTTGTCGTACTCGCCGAGATTTCGGGAGGTGGTGATCTTTTCTACCTTGCCGGCCCGAAACACATAAATTTCAGTAAAACTTCCTGCCGCCTTGCAAAAGATGATATGGTCCAGCCGGATCACGACGGCGCCCTTTCGGCTATCCTGAATGATCAGGCTTTTCGCCCGGCTATCGCGTTTGGTTTTTTCATAAACTTTATCCGCCGCAACGGCAACCGCTTTTTTAAGTTCGGAAACGCTGAAGGGTTTGACCAGGTAGGCCCAGGGTTGAATGGTGTTGATAGCCTGAATGGCGTATTTTGGATAAGCCGTTGTAAAAATAACGCCAAAAGCGGGGTCGGGAAATTGCTGCAAAAAGTCGAAGCCACTGCCCAGCGGAGGCATTTGAATGTCCAGAAAAACCAGGTCCGGTTGAATTGCCGCTGCGGCCGACACGGCCTCCTGCACCGAGGAAGCAATGCCACAGATTTCCACTTGCGGGCAGTATTCCTGGAGCATGTTGCGCAGGGCATTGATGGCGCCCATCTCGTCGTCTACGAGTAGTGCGCGCAGGGTCAGTCCACGGAGGTGGTTTGCGGCAGTTGTAGATTTACTTTCCATATTTTACTCAGGCAAAAACGGAGGGTAACACGGGTTCCGGAGCCCTGGGAATCATTCAGTTCGGACAGGTCCTGCATGTCCATTTCGAGCCCCAGGTCGTACAGCCGGTTCAGGGTGTTTATTTTTTTATGCAAGATAGCCAGGCCTTTGGAATCGCGCTCCACATTGTTCAGGCGTTTCAGGCGCTGTGTTTCTTTAAAACCCAGGCCGTTATCGGTCAGGGTACACTGAAAATAGTCGTGTTCAATTTTAAAGGCAATTTGCAATGCCGCTGTGCCCACCGGGGCGATGCCGTGCAACGTTGCATTTTCGAGCACCGGCTGAATGAGCATGGACGGTATCGGCATGTCGGGAGGCACATTTTCGGCGCCGGTGATGGCGTACCGGAAACGGTCTTCAAACCGGAGTTGCGTGAGTTGGAGGTATTCTTCAATGTAGTCCAGTTCTTCATCGAAGGTAATAAAACTCCGTTCGGAAAAGTCCATGGTACGGCGCAGCAGGCGCATAAAGATCGCGATGTATTCGCTTGTTTTTTCCGGGTTGGGCGGGTGCAAAAATTGTTGAATGGCGTTGATCGCGTTCCCGATAAAATGCGGGTTCATTTGTGCCTGGAGCGCCTGGAGTTGCAAGCCGGAAGCGGTAGCCTGTATTTCCCGGTAAGCCATTCGCCCGCGATAAATCCGCCAAAGGCCGTAGACGACAAATGCCCAGATCAGGAGTTGAAACCAGACAACCTGGTACCAATAGGGCAATTTGAGCACCGTCCAGGTATCCGGCAACTCGCTGGGAACGCCCGATACCCTGGTGGCTGTTACCGTGAACCGGTATTTGCCGGATGGCAAAAAAGCACCCAGGCTGTAGGTCCCGCTCGTCTCCCGGGTGGTGTCGCTTTTCCCTTTAAATCCACTGCCTACCCAACTGATCAGGTTGTCGAATGTCCACCAGCTGAACGGCAACAGGAGTTTGGTTTGGACAATCTGGAAGCTCAGGTTCCCCCGGCATTTATAATCGAGCCCGGTCAGGTCAAATGCCAGGTTGGAAACATCCGGCTCCAGGCGGATCATTTTTTGGGGGATGATCGAATCCAGGAGGTGGATTTCGACCGGCTTGTTTTGCTGCTGGTAGCGCAGGTTAACGATAAGCGTCTGAAATTGCCCGGACTCGAAGCCCGGTTTTAATGCCATGCAGGTCAGCCCCGACACGGTGCAGGCCCAAAGCGTATCGTTGTGCACAAGCACGGCGTTCACATCATCGTCGGCCAGGCCGTCGAAAGTAGAAAAGTGGGAAATCCTTTCGTTTTTGTCCAGGCCAAACACGCCGCGGTTGGTAGCCATCCAGACAGTACCGTTTTCCTCAACAAAAATGGATTGGATGTTGTCGATCGGCGTTTTCAGTTGTTTTTGTTTATTCACCACCTCGACGGCAAGCACCCTGCCGCCACTGACATCGACCGACAAAAGGCCGTCTTCCGGGGTAACCACCCAAAGTTTTCCGGGACCATTGGGCTTTAGCGCAACGATCCGTTTTTTAAAAACGGGGAACCGGTCTCCCCAATTCAGCTGAAAGCTGTCCCGGCTTGAATACAAACCGTCTATGCTCCCGGCCCAGATATTTTTTTCGGTATCGGCAGCCACTGCGGTGAAACGCTTGTGGATCTGAGCATCTGAAACTTTCGTTTTCAGGTTGTGACACATCAGGGCGGTTGCCGTTCCAACCCACAAAGAATCGCCAACCAGGCACATGGATTTCAGGCTGGTCGGCAAATCAGAAGTACCGATACGCGTGTAGTTTTTATCAACAACATAAAGTCCTTCGTCGGTGGCGGCATAAAAGGCGCCGGTAGCCACCGGAATAATCTGCCGGATCAGGTTATAGCCGTCCTGGGAGCCGATAGAAATCGAGCGGGTCTTTTTGGATTTTCCCAAAACATGGAAATGGCCGGCATCATCACCGATCAGGATATCGCCGTTGTTTGCGCGGGCGATACTGCGAATATTTTTGGACGGGAAGCCGGCTTCGTCGCGAAAGTTGAGCGCCGTATTTTGGGGCAGGACGTACAGGCCTTCGTTTACGGTGCAAAACCAGCGGTTTTTCTCTGAATCTTCAAAAACCCGGATCACCTTTTTATCGGGCAGATAGACAACGGGGTTGCTCAGGTCGCCCGTAGAGTTGTCGAAAAGTACAGCCCCGCTCATGGGCGAGCATATCCAGAACCGGCCCTTGCTGTCGGTATAAGCCTGTCCGGTGGGTTGCTTCACTTCATCGACCACGCGAAGCCGGCTGCCCGACCACTCCAACAAAATCGACAGGCTTTGATAAACAAATAACAGCCGGTTTCCGGAAACCGTGTAGGATGGATGGCCGAATGTCTTGGAGTTTGTGCGGAAAGCCGGTTTAATTTGGCCGTCCGGGGCATAGTACATGATTCCCATCCGACCCAGAATAAAGGTGGTGCTGCCTATTTTTCTGAAGCCTACGACAGGTTCCGGAAAATCAACCGCCCGGATGGTATCGGGGCTGATGTTGTATGCCCACTTGTTGCCTCCGGTCAGCCATACGCCGGACTCCGGCAGTTCGGATAAGTCTGATTGCCCGGTTTCAAACTCCATGCCGGCGAGTACCGGATCGTCTTTTTCGGTGACAATCTTGCCGTTCAGCATGTAACAGGGTTTTTTCCGGAAACAAAGCAACCACAAGCGCCCTTCCGCATCTTCCCGCATAAACAACACTTCCGGGTCCGGGAGACCGTCGGCCATGCTGTAGACGCGGAAACGGATGCCATCGAAACAAGCCAGGCCCTTGTCGGTACCAAACCAAAGCAGGCCGCGTCGATCTTGCAGGCCGCAGTAAACCAGGTTGCTGGGCAATCCATCCTGCACCGTGTAATGCAGATAAGCCGGCATTTGTGCAGGCAGCATGTTGAAAAAGAGGCTCAGAAAAATCGTCCAGGCAAGGCGCATCAGGCAAAGTTTTCCGGTAAAAGATACGGGCATTGTCCCAACAAAATACAGTTAATTCATAACTGTGCGGGTTGAGTGCATAACCGTGCAGGTAGCCCGGGTGTCCAAAAGTCAAGCCGGAATTCCTGCACAGTTATTTATCCAAACGACACAGTTATTGGTCCGAGCTTGACTGACTTGGAGTTGTCTTGTTGTTTTGTCTGTACAAATTCGGAACACATAACCGGGTTCGCAAAATATCCGTCAGAAATTGTACCCACCACCCTGCCAGGCCTATCCACAAAACTTTTTGATCACGCAGTTTTATTATCACAAACGACCTCCACAAACAACCATAGTGACTCCAGCCTGGAAATCGTTCTTGAAGCAGCCGTTTCAAGGGCGGTTTTTTTTTTTGTGGTCTGCCACGCATGGCTTTTTACTACCTTTCGCCGGATAAACGAACTGCTTCATGGCGACACCATCCGGAACCGGGATTTTTATCGGCCGATTTCAGGTATTTGAGTTGAACCCGGTGCACGAACAACTGATCGGAACGATTCAAAAAAAACACCGGGCGGTACTGATTTTTCTCGGCTCCAACCCGGCGCCCAGCGACCGAAACCCGCTCGACTGGCAATTTCGCGTTCAACTTTTTTATGAAAAATACGGCGAAAAAATCGCGGTATACGAAATGCCCGATCTTCCCGACGACCGCATCTGGAGCCAGGAACTCGACCGCCGGATCATGGACCTGCGCCCGGAAATGCCGGTCACGCTTTACGGAAGCCAGGACGATTTTATCGATTGTTATTCCGGACGATTTCCCACTGCTGCGCTGGAGGCCGACATAGATGAATTTCCGGAGGACGAATTTCCGGAAGAAACCATCAGTCCGCGCGATTTCCGGGCGGGGGTGCTCTATGCCTCCTTCAACCGTTACCCTACGGTGTATCCCACTGTTGACATTGCGGTGTTCCGGTCCGATTACCAGGAATTGCTGCTTGCCCGAAAAGAGAATGAAACGCGGTTGCGCCTACCCGGCGGCTTTACCGATCCGACCGATGAAAGTTATGAAATGGCGGCCCTGCGGGAGTTGTTTGAGGAATGCGGCGAAATTGACGTGGATCAACTTACTTACCTGGGCTCCTGCCGGATTGAAGATTGGCGGTACCGCGGCTCGCTGGACTCCATCATCACCCACCTTTACGCCTGCCGTCTGGTGGAAGGCGAACCCAGTCCAAACGACGACATTGCCGAGCTGCGCTGGATGGATGTTTCCAAACTGCGCAGCCACCATTTTGTGCCGGAGCACCAGCCCTTGTTTGAATTACTGGAGCACTTCTGGCAGGAATGAGCCCGGTAGTTATTACGGTGGCGTTAACTCAAATAACGCCCCTGCCATGCTATTGCATTAAACTTCTTCCAGTTCAACAGGAGCATCTTCATTTTCTTCTTTTTCTCCGGACCGGAGGTCCGGGGTTACCATATCCATTTCCACCCGCAAATTATCGATGATAAATTCCTGGCGCTCCGGCGTGTTTTTGCCCATGTAGTAGCTGAGCACATGGTCGATGTTGGTTTCTTCCGGCAGGATCACCGGTTCAAGGCGCATGTTTTCGTTGATAAAACCGGCGAATTCGTGGGGTGAAATTTCCCCTAACCCTTTAAACCGGGTGATTTCCGGCTTGCCGCGCAATTTCTGAATCGCTTCCTGTTTCTCCGCCTCGGAGTAGCAATAAAACGTTTGCCGTTTGTCGCGCACCCGGAACAGCGGCGTTTCCAGGATGTACAAATGGTGGTTGCGCACCAGGTCGGGGAAAAACTGAAGGAAAAAGGTCAGCAGCAGCAGCCGGATATGCATACCGTCGACATCGGCATCGGTGGCGATTACCACGCGGTTGTACCGCAGGTCGTCGAGGGAATCCTCGATGTTGAGTGCGTGCTGGAGCAGGTTGAACTCCTCGTTTTGATAAACGATTTTTTTGGTGAGGCCGTAGCAGTTGAGCGGTTTGCCGCGCAGGCTGAATACGGCCTGGGTGTTCACATCGCGCGACTTGGTCAGCGAGCCGCTGGCGGAGTCACCCTCCGTGATGAAGATCGTACTGTTTTCCCGGGCGTCTTCCGGGCCTTTTTCGTTGAGGTGGTAGCGGCAGTCGCGCAGTTTTTTGTTGTGGATATTGGCTGCTTTGGCGCGCTGGTTGGCCAGTTTTTTCACACCGGCGATTTCCTTGCGCTCGCGTTCCGACTGCTGAATGCGCTTGAGCATCTGGCCGGCCACTTCGGTGTTTTCGTGCAAATAATTGTCGAGCGCCTTGGTCAGAAAGTCACTCATCCAGGTGCGGATATTGGGACCGTCGGGCGCGATTTTATCCGAACCCAGGCGGGTTTTGGTTTGCGACTCGAACACCGGTTCTTCCACCCGCACGCTCACCGCGGCGATGACGCTCTCGCGAATATCCTTGGCGTCAAAATTTTTCTTGAAATGGTCGCGCACGGTTTTAACCAGCGCTTCCCGGAAAGCATTCAGGTGCGTGCCGCCCTGGGTGGTGTTTTGGCCGTTGACGAAGGAGTAGTACTGCTCGCCGTAGTGCTCGCCGTGGGTTATGGCGATTTCCACGTCTTCGCCGGCGAGGTGAATGATCGGGTAGCGGATGTGCTCGGTGTTGGTTTTTTTGCTCAGCAGGTCGTGCAGGCCGTTTTTAGAGTAAAAAGTTTTGCCGTTAAAATTGATCCGCAGGCCGGCATTGAGGTAGGCGTAATTCCAGAGTTGCTGCTCGACGTAATCGTTTACCCAGCGAAAATTGCGGAACATGCCGTTGTCGGGCTTGAACTGGATGAGTGTTCCGTTCTCCTCTTTGGTCGACTCGTTTTTGCTTTCTTTTTTCAGGTTGCCAAACTGGAATTCGGCCCACTTGGCCTTACCCTCGCGCACGGCGGTCACCTTGAAATATTCCGAAAGGGCGTTCACAGCCTTCGTACCGACGCCATTGAGGCCGACGGATTTTTTAAACGCTTTGGAATCGTATTTGGCGCCGGTATTGATCTTGCTCACCACATCGACCACCTTGCCGAGCGGGATGCCGCGGCCGTAATCGCGCACGGTGACGCCGTGTTCGTCGATGGTCACGTCGATTTGTTTGCCGAAACCCATGGCGTACTCGTCGATGGAGTTGTCGAGCACCTCCTTCAGCAGCACGTAGATGCCGTCTTCGGGGCTGCTGCCGTCGCCAAGTTTGCCGATGTACATGCCCGGGCGCAGGCGGATGTGCTCGCGCCAGTCGAGTGATTTAATTTCGTCTTCGGTATAGCGGATTTCCTGCATGGCTTGTTCGCGCTTTGTCGCTCGTTTTTTGTTATTTGTTTCGGCCAGGGTTTTGCCGGCCTTTGCCGTTTTTGATGTCTTGTGATTTGCGCCCAAAGTAATGCAGTTTTGACGGTTTGACAAAAGGGATTGTGCCTTGGGAGCAAATTTAAAACATTTTTTGTTTAAAAAACAAATTGTGTTTTAAATTAAATGTTTGAGCATTGTACTTCAAAAGAAAAACATGATTTATGCAAATCAGGGGTTAAAATCCAAAGCCCGTAGGGCTGTCATTTTTGTAAAACATAAGATAGGAGAAATGATAGCGCCGTAGGTGCGGCATCATAATGGCACGCCTACGGCGTTTGGAAAACTGCGAGGCAACCATTTTCTACTATAATGTCAGCCCCACGGGCTTTATTCGAAGGGAATATTGACGGTTTCGCCCGCGATTCGAATTACGCATTTTCAGTCGATTTTGCAGCGCCTTGGAATGGAGAAAAAGCCGCTCTAGAACTTCAACACCAGCCTCGCTGCCGACTTTCCCGCACCCGACAACCGGACAAAAAACATCTTCCCGGCAACCGCGGCGCCCAGCACCTTGCCGACCTGTAGCCGTTGCCCGATTTTTTCTTCAGAAAAGGCTTGCAGCACCCGCCCGTCCAGGTCGAGGAACTCAATTTGCACCACCCCCCGGTAGTCGTTTTCAAGAGAAATCTGAAGCGCTTGCCCGGCGGCCACCGGGTTGGGGAAAACCTGAAGGCAGCTGTTTTGCCAGGGTTCCCGGGTGGCTACCGCAGGCACGGGCAGTGTTTTCATCAAAAACATATCATCACTGTTCGTGGGGCGGAAGAAGCCCGTCAGAGCCAGCGCGCCGTCCGGCAGCATGGTGGCATCGTTGGGCCTCAATTCGTCGTCGTACAGGATGGTTTCTGAAAGCACGTCGAAGTCGTCGGTCATGCGCAGCACCCGCAGGCCGCCGGGCACGAGCCAGTTGGAATTGTAAAACGAAAGTACGAGCAGCAACCCGCCGTCGGGCGCCCGGTGGAGCGACGATTCCCGGTGGAAATCACCAAACTTGAAGCCTTTCCGCAAGCGTGTGCTGCCATCGGGCGAAAGCCGGTAGAGCCACAAGGAGTCCGTCATTTGATGGTTCCGGTTCAGCAGCAGCAGGTCGCCGTTCGGCGCTTCGACGGCACTGGTAAACCGGCGGTCGTTGCTGCTGGCCACGGGATCGAGGGTAAGGGCAAGCGTTATGTCGCCGTTTTCGGCATCGATGCGCAGCACGAGGCCTGCATATTCGTCCTCCAGGCCTATGGCGAGCATGGAACCGTCTTGCAGGGCCACCACTTGTTCAATGTACGAATTGCCCGGGGCCAGGTCGGGCGACCAGGTCGGTTCGAACCATTTCCGCCAGACCAGCTCCCCTGTTGGCGAAAGGCGCAGCCCCTGCAATTGCCAGGAAGCGACTCCGCCCGGTGCAGCGGGGTGCGGGATGTTGCCCTGAAAAACGACGACAGCCCCGCCATCGGGCGTTGCCGCCCCCCTGATGGTATATTGCGCCCCCCAGTTTGGCTGGAGGCTTTCCCAGATGACATCCCCGTTGCCGGGATTTATTTTTAAAAAAAGCATGCGTGTGGTGTCTCCGGGTTTGTCCTGTCCGGCCATGAGCAGCAGGTTGCCGTCGGCCAATACCAGGATATCCTGGTTTCTTTCGGTACCTGGCGAGCCATAGTTTTTGGTCCAAACTTCGCCGCCGCTCGCCGCCTCGATTTTCCGGAGTGCGATATCCCAGCCTTTTGCCGGGCCAAAATCAGCGGCGCTCATCAGGAAAATATGGCCGTCGGTCGCCGCAATTATGGGATTGACATCGTCATCCCGCAGCCCGTCCGTGCCAATCAAGCCTTCCTCCTGCAAGGTAAAATCGGCGCCGTGGTGCAGGCCGTAGTAGCCGTCCGAACTGGCGGTAGCCGTCGTTTTTCCCACCACTGCAATATTTCCGATGGGAGAAAACGCCGCCCCCCGCAGCGTTTTGCCCCAGTCCTGGCTGCCGCCCGACAGGTCGCTGGCCTGGATAAGCGCCCCGGTTTGGGGGTTGCGCAGTTCGATGCCCTTTTCGTACAGCATCCCGATGACCCCGCCGGGGCCTGTGAAAAGCCAGGGAAACTGATACAGGCTGGACTGCAGGAGCTGGGTCTCTACCTGCCAGCGTACCTGCATGTCTGTCCCGATTTTTGTCAAAAACCGTTTGTTCTGGTTTTCCCAGTGGAACACGACGAGCGTGCTGTCGGTGGGGTCGTACAGGATGCTGCCTGCGCGGGTTTTACCGGCGCCGGTGGGGCTTTGGATGTCGGTTTTCCAGATGATGCTGTTGGATGCGGAGCGCAGGCTTACTTCCGCCCGGTAGTTGTTTCCGGAGAAGGTGCCATACGGTCGGATGGTAAAAAACCGGCCGTCGGGCAGTTCCGCAAAGGACTGGTAGGGCCGGCCGACATTGGCGTCGAAAAATTGCTCCGACCACAATTTGGCGCCTGTCGCATCGTAGCGCCGGAGAATAGGCGTACTGGTCCCGGGGTCGGTCTGGTAGGCCAGGGCGCCGCCGTCGGCCAGGGCTTTGACGGAGTACATGCCGTAGTTGGAATTGTAGCTGTCCGCTTCAAAAATTTCGGCAGTGACGGCCCCGTTGCCATCCAGCCGGATGAGGACAGGTTCCTGAAGCCGGCCGCCAAAAAGGGTGCGGTTGCCGGCTATCCACATGGTCCCGGTGACGGGATCCCGGTCGAAGGCGAAGATGTTTTCATTGTACTTTGCCGAGCCGAGGGTGTCGGCCCAAAGCACCTGCCCGGCAGAGTCGAGTTTCAGCACCAGAAAATCGTCCTGGCCAAGCGAACCGGTCAGGCCTGCGGCCCAAAACTGCCCCGGTTCGGCAGCCGGGTGAATGGCAATGAGGGCTTCATTTCGATTGGGGAGGCCGTAGGTTTTTAGGTAATCGACCTGGGCGGAAAGTGAAATCTGGAAGAGGAAAAGGCAAATAAGCGTCAGCGGTTGCTTCATAGATTTTGGTGTTTGGGAACGGCGTTCCTTTGTTTAGTTTTTAACCACGAACATGAGTCATGCGAGTTTTGAACTGACTTCGGAAAAGTCAAATATTTGTAGATCAATGATTTTATTTTTCACGGGGGCGAAGTTAGCCAACAGGTTGAATTTCTGAAAACCTGGACATGCGCCAGGCGGGGCAGGTGTTTGGCGTACATTCCCGCTGATTATGAATCTGGCTCTCGTAGTGTATTTTCCCGCAGATTTCCGCAGAAATTTCACTTTACGAAATCTAAATCTGCGGTAATCTGCGGCCTTTTCTGAGAAAATCTGCGGGAAAAACCTCTACGATTGGGCACGCTAAACACGTACCTAAGCGGGTTTGGTAACCACGGCCCTTTGTTGCCCAACCGACGTTTTTCCCCAAACCAGCAAACCCACCGCTGCCACCGCACACACACCCTCCACCACCAGCCATTGCAGCGCAAACGCTCCGGGCATACCGTCGAGCGCAATACTCAGCACACGCCCGAGCACAAAACCGCCGGTGTACAAAGCCGCCAGCAGCAAGCCCGTGCGCTGCGCCCGGAAGGCGGCGTACAGCCAAAACAAAGCAAAGGTCAGGTTGACTGCCCCGTAAAACGCGCGAATGGAATTGCGGGCAGTGACGTTGCCCAACTGTACATCCACCAGCGTCATCACCGATTGCGGGTCGATGAGTGCTTGCACTGCGATGTTCAAGGTAGCCAGGCCGATAAGCAGGAGAAAAATGCGGGAAATCCAATGTTGTGTTTGCATAATCAAAGTTTGTGTTTGTGAAAAAATGCAAGCACAAAAGTCCGGGCAGGGTGGCGGCTAAAAATTGACCCGGATCAATTTTTTGGGAGCGGAATTAACCAGCCCCTCCCCCCCATAGCCATCAACTTAAGGAATTTTGAGTAGTAATAGATTGACGATTAATT
>CAZAEZ010000049.1:0-25206 GCA_964484205.1 uncultured Saprospiraceae bacterium
TCGTAATTCGTAATTCGTAATTCGTAATTCGTAATTCGTAATTCGTAATTCGTAAATCAAAATAATCCTGTCTGCTATCCAAAAACGATCCTCCTCCATTTCAAATACCGATTTCATGAACCGCTTAATCAATCTTCTGGCCTTTTTAGGTTTACTACACACGACCAGTTTAAACGCCCAGTTGCCGGCCGCCTGCAACGGCACCGGCTCGGCCATCATTTGTGAACAAGCCTGTATTTCCTGCAATTTCGACGGGTACGTGGGCTCCACCCAGGGCTACCCGTCCGGCCCCGCCACCGCATTTTGCGGCACCGTGGAAAATGCCCAGTGGATGGGGTTTATCGCCGGCACGGCGAAAGCGACGTTCACCGTAACGCCTGGCGATTGCAACGACGGCAACGGGGTACAGATCGCCTTGTATGGCGATTGCACCCTTCCGCCTATTGCCTGCGACAAAGGCAAGGAAGACGGCGGCCTCACACCGGTTTCGATCACTGTCGACCTGACCCCCGGACACAACTATTTTTTGCTGATCGACGGTTACGCCGGCGACCAATGCGATTTCTCGGTGGATGTCTCCCCCAAGGAAGCCGTGTACGAACCGCCGCTTGGCATGGTGCAGGCTATCCAGGGAAAAACCGAGGGCTGTCCGGGCGCCACGTTTACCTATGCCGTACCGCCGGTGTTCGGCGCAGCCGCCTACGTTTGGGACGGGCCGCCGGGAACGCTGGTCGACAGCATGCCCGTACCGGCAACCATACTTGGCTCCGGTGGCAATACCGTCGAAGTAACGCTGGGCGACCAGAGCGGCAATTTGTGCGTCCAGGCCGTAAACTCCTGCGAGGCCAACCCGCCCTGTGCCAGTTCGTTGTTCATCACCATTCTGGACGATTCCTACCGCCCGGAACTTATTGCGGATTCCGTGGGCCATTTGAGCTGCACCGAGTCGCCGGCGCGTTTGCTGGTCAAAATCAATCCAACGGCAGATTACAATTTGCAATGGACTGCCGACAGTACGGGCTTGATTGTCGGCGGCGCCAACTCGCAGCAGGTGCAAGTGACGCAAACCGGATTTTACACCCTGGTGGTCACCAACAAAGTCAATGGCTGTTCCTCCAGCACCACGATCCGGGTTGGTGAGCCGGAGCTGCCCTCGGCTGCCGATTTAGACATCCGGCACATTTCCTGTTTTGGAAAAAACGACGGCGTGCTGAACATCGCCTCCGTGACCGACGGCAGCCCGCCGTACGTGTATTCGGTGGATGGGGAGCCGTTCATGGTGTCGCCGGAATTCAGGCGCCTGCCACCCGGGGAGCATACATTGCTGATCCAGGCGATCGACGGGTGCGAGTACGACACCACCTTCACCGTTCTGGAGCCCGCCGACCTGGTACTTACCCTGGACCCGGACACCACGATCCTGCTCGGCCAGCGCATCGGCCTCTGGCGCGATGATGCGCTGAGCGATCCCAGTCGCCTCGAACAATTGCTGGTGAGTGCGCCTATCACTGCCGACATGCTTTGCGACAGCTGCATGTACGAGCCGATCAATTCATTCCGGTATGAAGTGACCGTGCTGGATTCGAACGGCTGCCGGGCCACCGATGATCGCGAGATCGTGGTGGATAAAAACCGGCGGGTGTACATACCCAATGTATTTGCGCCGGATTCGCCGTTTGAAAATGCCGTGTTCCGGATATTCTGCGGGGAGGATGTTGCCATGGTGCGCACGTTCCGGATTTACAGCCGGTGGGGCCGCGCCATTGTGGAGCAAAATGACCTGAGTCCGAATGACCCGCTGCTCGGCTGGGACGGCAACATAAACGGCGACAAAGCCACACCCGCCGTGTTCGTATATTTTGCAGAAATAGAATTCAAAGATGGCGCCAGAGAGCAGTACCGGGGCGATGTGACCCTGGTACGGTAATTTTAAAAGGTTACTGGTTAGAGGGTTACTGGTTAGAAGGTTGTTCACTATCCGAAATGGTGAACAACCTTCTAACCAGTAACCCTCTAACCAGTAACTTATTACGGACTGATTTTCGCATAAACAATCCCGACCACGATAGCCTGAAACAGGCCGTAGGCGAGCCAGGTCAGCACGATGGGCAGCGATACCGCCAGCGAGCTGAAGGTGATCCACATGGAGGGGAGGGTTGCGATCAAACCGTACACCAGCCCCATTTCCATGCCACGCCACCAGAACGGGCCGTGAAACAGCGATTTAAAACGTTTCCAGAACCAGGCCAGGGCAAAGCTCAGGATAAAGGGGTGCAGGAAATACAGGTAGGTTTTTTCGCCTTCCAGATCGAAGATCGGGTTGTAATATTCCTCTGCCAAATCGGGCAGGAATGCTACAACCAAATACAGGGCGACATAACTGAACAGAAGCAGGATGGCCCCTGCGACAATGCCTTTGATCAATAATTTTTTCATAGTTAAGTACCGTTGGTGTTGTTATTGTTTTTCAGAAATATCTTCCAGGCTGATATCGAGATTGAAGTGAAAGGTGATCAGATCATTTACCTTGATCAGGCCGAACAATGCGCCCGGTGGGTCAATGCCGTAGTCCGTCATTTTCAATGATTTTTCACCGCGCAGGGAAAACTGATTGTCGGCTGTTTTTTTCGCCTCCGCTTCGATGAATTGCTCTTTCGTCACATCGGTAATCGTCAGTTTTACTTTGGCTTTCACGGCAAACCACTGGCTGTTACCCGCATTTTTGAGCTGCTCTGGGTTGTACCAGGTTTCCTGTAGTTCGATCGTTATAAAATCGTATGCATCGGCTTTGAGTGCTTTGTGCATATCCCGGTCGATCTTCCCGTTTTGGCAGTTGAACTTTCGGGTCCGCATGCGCAGGCGCACATTACTGAAGCGGGCGTGTTTGCCGCCGTTTTCCACTTTGAAGGTTTGTGCCGGAAAGCGGTCTTCGCAATTGCAGGTAAAGGCATTTACATTCGAAGTCCCTTTCAGAAAAAGTTTGCTGGAACGCAGGACCGTGTACCGCATTTGCGAAGCCTGGTCTTCCTGGGCGAACAGTGTTGCCGGCGCTACGCACATCAACAGATTGAACGCCAGCAATCGGATAACTAGGGCTGCCATAACGAAATGGTGTATTTTCGAAAAAGCCCTATGGCCATAGAAGACCATAGGGCCGGTATTTTTGAACTGGAAAGTATCGGCGTGACGTTGAGCCACGCCGATACGGGCAATAAATTCACTTAGAAACCAATCACTGCTTCAACCACAAATCCGTTGAATTTGCCTTCGTTGCGATAGTCTGTTGTCGGGAAGTCGTTGTAGTTCTGTACGACGTATTCGCCTTTGAGGAGCAGATTTTTGCTCGGGAACCAGCCGGCGGCAAAAGCGAGGCGGTCGATCTTAATCTCATCGGAAAAGTTGAAAGGCGTACCAGTCAATTGATTGTAGCGACCACCCACATAGATCTGTTCGTTGGCGCCGAAGCGGTAGAGCAACTCGCCGACTAGTTGGGTAAAATCGCGTTCGCTGCCGTCGCGTTCCCGGTTTAACCGTCCTTTCGCTTTTTCAAACGCGCCGAAGAATTCCAGGCCGTGAAACTTGACAAAGGGGTTGATCATAAAGGTGGACACCTCGTTGGCAAAGTTCGGGTCAAAACGTCCGGAGGTAAATTGCGAGCCTTGCGCCGTAGCGACGCCGTTTGTCAGTGCGGGTTCCATTACCAGGAAGTAGTGCGAACCGGTGCGGTCGCCGGCGTACAGCGTGTTGCGCTGGATGCTCGGGTTCATGTAGTACGAAGCAGAAAGCCGGAAACGCAGGTCGGGGTTGATTTGCTTGTCATACGCCCCTTTTAAGAAAATAGACGGCTTTTTCTCGGTAGGTTCCACATCTGCGCCGATTGGCGTGCTCGGGTAATTGTTCACGTTGCCGTTGATAAAGCCCGAAGTCATACCGACCATACCCATGAAGTCGCCGACAAAAACATACGCCTCACCACCGATCTCTGTCGTAAAGGCGTCCATGATGAAGTTCTCCACAAATGGGTTGAAAATTGTGTTACCACCATCGGAACGCCGGAACTGCATGTCGCCGAAGTTTGGCTGGAAGTGACCGATTTTCACCCGGATGTGATCGGTATACCATTGCGGGTTGCCGAACATCGGGAGTTTGTCGATCTGGATGTATCCGCCTTTTACCCAGAATTCGGAGTGGTGGCGGGAAGACATGTAGTTTTCCAAAGCGACCCGGATACCGTCTTCGATCTGGAAATCCAGGTTCAGGTTGGCCATAGCCAGGTTGAAACCGGAAACCTTGCCATCCGTGGAGTCGGCATCAACGGTGGCGCCGTACAGCAGGTTGGCATTGGTAAAATTGGTTGTTGAAACGGGCTTGTAGGTCGGCACGTTCTCGTGCGTAAACGATTGATAATCCTGGGTAAATGACCCGCCAATCCGGATTTTAAACCCGGTGTATTCCGGCTGGCTGGCCTTTTTGGAAGGCTCGAAGGTATTGATACCGTCTTTATCCCAGGGACGGTAGTACTGGATATCGGCACGTTGTGCCATAGCCCATGAAGCGCTGAATAGAATTATCAGAACGGAAACAAATAAGCTGTTTTTCATGATAACAAGTTGATTTAAGTCTTAAAAATATTTTGCAACGGATAGAATGCTGTAAGTTATTTGGACTTCAGGGTTACGCGGAATACCACTTCCACGTCATCGCCGACCGTCATGGTACCCAGTAAGGCAGTGGGCGGATCAATTTTGTAATCCGTCATTTTCAGTTTGTACGACCCGTTGAAGGTCAACGAACCGTCGCTGCCTGTTTTACCGGCAACATAAAAGCTGACTTTGTTGGTCACGCCGGCAATCGTGAGCGATCCGCTGGCATTGACATCGTATTTGTCGCCTTTTTTGTTGACGGTGGCTTTGTCGAGTTTGTATTTGATGGCCGGGTGCTTGTTGGCGTCAAGCGCTTTGTAGGTTTTGTTATCCATGATAGAACCTTTCTCGCTCTTGATCGACTTGACCGGCACTTCAACGCTGAGGGCGTTTATGGCCTGAAGTTCACCGGCTTCCACTGCAAATGCTCCTGTGGCACGGAGTTCCTTGGCATTGGATTGCCAGTCGTGCAAGTTGGAAGAACCTTTAATAGTTAGGGAAAAGGAGGCCACTTGGAAATTGTCTTGAGCATAAACCATGTTTAGCGACAGGACGAACAGAAACAGGATTTGAACTTTCATTTTTCTAATTTTTATGCAAATCTATCGGCACCGGAAAGGAGCAAATGGTGATCTGGCTTATGCCAAAGTTTGATCTTCGTCATCTTCCGACCCTTGTGTTGCTCTATACGGCCGGTCTTGGTTGCACCCGAAGACCCAAAATGACCCCAGGCAGTTTTCGATATGTTGTTGATCACCTGGGAAGGGAAAAATTCCGGCAGTTTCCAGTGATACGGAGCCCTGAAATTGTTCAAAAAAAACAAGGCCCGAGCGATCTCAAGCAGCCAGCCATACCACAAATTCGTTTCGGATAAGCGCATGTTCGGGATTTTCAGTCGGGTCCAACACGCTTTAAAAAAAGGTAAAGCCGCAGCCATTCAACATCGAACTCCAACGAAGGCCTTACTTTTGCCCCCCAACACACCTTAACCCGTTTACCCAAATCACACACAGCTGCTACTTATGTTCAAAAACTGCATTATACCCCTGCTCCTTTTTCTGTCGGTGGCTTTTCAGGCTGCCGCCCAAAAGTTTCCGGAGCACCCTGAAACAGCCCGCCCCAACACCGGGCCGGCTATCCTGACGCACTTTTCCGTCGGCTTCCAATTGCCCGCCGGCGACATGGCCGACCGCTTCGGCGGCAACGGCAGTTTCGGCGGCGGCGCCGAGTGGATCACCCCGGGCAACTTCATCCTGGGGCTCGAAGGCCACTACATCTTCGGCGGTACGGTAAAGGAGGACCCGCTCGCCATCCTGCGCACGCCGGAAGGGGACATTATCGGCGGCAACCAATTGGTCGCCGATGTGGCCCTGCGCGAACGCGGGTACTACATTGGTGGCCTGATCGGCAAACTTTTCCCGGTGGGCGCGCACCGTTCCGGTATCCGCGTAAGCCTCGGCGCAGGCATGCTGACCCATTGGATCCGCTTGCAGGACAACTCCAGCAGCGTCGTGCAGATCACCGGCGATTACGCCAAAGGCTACGACCGGCGCACCGGGGGGCTGATGTTGCAGCAGTTTGTCGGCTGGCAACACCTGAGCGCCAACCGCCGCTCCAACTGGATGGTCGGGCTCGAATTCGGACAGGGTTTCACGCAAAGCCTGCGCAGCTGGGATTTTTCGGAAATGCGCAAACTGGACGAAAAACGCACCGACCTGCGTTTCGGCATCCGACTCACCTGGACACTGCCGTTTTACTTGAGCGGCGCCGAAAACATCTACTACTAATGGCCCCCAAACACGGCGCCCTCCAATTGTGATGTTCATGCACATTTTGTACAACCTGGCCATCCAGTTGATGCGCTGCGCACTCCGGCTGGCCGCTGTTTTTCACCCGAAAGCACGCGCCTGGATAGCCGGGCGCCAAAACTGGCGGGCACGCTACCGGGCCGCCTTCCAAAAGTCCGGCAAAGTACTCTGGGTACACGTCGCCTCACTGGGCGAATTCGAACAGGGCAGACCGATAATTGAAGCATTCCGGGAAACAAATCCGGACTGGCAAATTGTGCTGTCCTTTTTTTCTCCGTCCGGTTTTTCAATCCGGAAAAATTACCCGCACGCCGATTTTGTCTGCTACCTGCCTGCCGATACCCGCCGCAACGCGCGCGATTTCCTGGACATCATTCAGCCCGATCTGGTCATTTTTGTCAAATATGAGTTTTGGGCAAATTTTCTGTTTGCGCTGAAACGCCGCGCCACCCCTACCCTGCTGGTGTCGGCGCTTTTCCGGCCCGGACAACCTTTTTTCAAATGGTACGGCGGTTTTTGGCGCCAAATGCTTGGTTGTTTCGGGCATATTTTTTCACAAAATGAACACTCCGCGCACTTGCTCCGGAGTGCCGGGTTTGAAAACATAACCGTGGCCGGCGACACACGGATTGACCGGGTATTGCGGTTGGCGGAAGCGGTAAAGAAAAATGCCGTGGTGGAGGCGTTTTTATCGGCCCAGCCCTCTCCCCCCTCCCATCCCCCATCATCCCCCCGGGGAAATGGGATGGGGGCGGGGTCAAGCCTGATCGCCGGCAGCACCTGGCCTGCCGATGAAGCACTGCTGCTGCCACTGTTGGGCGACCCGGCCTTTGCCGGCCGGCACATGATCATTGCTCCGCACGAACCCTCCGAAAAGCACCTGGCTCAACTGACGGCCCAACTGACGCAGCCGTACCTGCGCTATTCTGCCTGCGCGAACGGGGAAGCCATACCTGACGGCGCCCGCCTGTTGCTGATCGACAATGTCGGATTGCTGAACACCTTGTATGCCTATGGCCGGGTGGCTTATATCGGTGGAGGTTTTGGCAAAGGCATCCACAACACCCTGGAGCCTGCGGCATTTGGTTTACCCATCCTTTTCGGTCCGAAATACGAAAAGTTTGAAGAGGCCCGGCAGTTTGTGGCGAGCGGCGGCGCATTCCCGGTGCACAATGCGGAGGAGTTGGCAAACGCCTTGCGCAAACTCCAGGATCCGGCCTTTTACGCGCAAGCCTCCCGTGCAGTGAGAGCGTTTTTGGAAGAAAACCGCGGCGCCACCGATGCTGTTTTAAAGCATCTGGCTAAGCTGCAATTTTGACAACACCGCCTATTTTCCAAGCAGTTTTCCTACCTTCGCGGCGCTTTTTACAACAATTCTTCCCTAATAGTTAAATTACAATACAATCCATGCAAGGATCCACGATTACTATCAAAAAGGGCAAACTGAAAGTCCCCAACGATCCCATCATCCCCTTCATTGAAGGCGACGGCATTGGCCCGGATATCTGGGCTGCCTCGGTGCGCGTATTTGATGCCGCCGTTGAAAAATCGTTCAAGGGCAAAAAGAAAGTCGTGTGGCGCGAGGTGCTGGCCGGTGAAAAAGCCTTTAATAAAACCCAAAGCTGGCTCCCTCAGGAAACCCTCGACATCATCAAAGAATACAAGGTAGCCATCAAGGGGCCCCTCACCACGCCTGTCGGCGGCGGCATCCGCTCGCTCAACGTGGCCCTGCGGCAGCAGCTCGACCTGTATGCCTGTGTGCGCCCGGTCCGGTGGTTCCGCGGCGTGCCGAGCCCGGTCAAACAGCCCGGCCTGGTCGATATGGTGATCTTCCGCGAAAACACCGAGGATATTTATGCCGGCATCGAATTTATGGCCGGCACCCCGGAGTGCGACAAAATGGTTCGCTTCCTGCAGCAGGAAATGGGCACCAAAAATATCCGCTTCCCGAACACCTCCTCCATCGGCATCAAACCGGTTTCGATCGAAGGTACGGAGCGCCTGGTGCGGTCGGCCATCGAATATGCGCTGAAATACAAACGCCAATCGGTGACCCTCGTGCACAAAGGCAACATCATGAAATTCACCGAGGGCAAATTCAAAGACTGGGGGTATGCCCTGGCTGAACGCGAATACGGCAACCAGGTGTTCACCTGGGCCCAATACGACCGCATCAAAGCGGAAAAAGGCGAAGCGGCGGCCAACAAGGCACAGGATGACGCCCTGGCCGCCGGCAAGCTGCTGATCAAAGACGTGATTGCCGATGCTTTCCTGCAGCAAATCCTGCTGCGCCCGTCCGAATACGACGTCGTGGCCACGCTGAACCTCAACGGCGACTACCTTTCCGATGCCCTGGCTGCCCAGGTGGGCGGTATCGGCATTGCACCCGGCGCCAACATCAACTATGTGAGCGGCCACGCCATTTTCGAAGCAACGCACGGCACAGCACCCAAATACGCCGGCCAGGACAAGGTGAATCCATCCTCGGTCATTCTTTCCGGGGTGATGATGTTTGAATACATGGGTTGGACGCGCACCGCAAAAATGATCGTGCGCGGCCTGGAGCGGGCTATCCGCAAAAAGCAGGTAACCTATGATTTCGAACGTTTGATGAAAGGCGCCACCAAATTGAAGTGCTCGGAGTTTGGCGATGAGATCATCCGGAACATGTAAACAATCTTTGGATTGATCAAATAATTACGGCCCTGCAACTGTCGAACGTTGCAGGGCCGTTTTCTTTTAAAGAAACTGTATCTTGCAAAACAAATCATTGAACCACCAAGATTATGGCGTACAAAATTGTGATTAATTTCGATCTATGCGAATCCCACGGTGTGTGCATGGATATCGCGCCCACCGTTTTTGAAGTGCGCGACGACGGTTTCTTGTACCTCCTCCAGGAATTCCCTACGGACGAACAATTACCAAAAGTAAAAGAGGCCGTTCCACGCTGCCCGACGCAGGCTATTACCCTGGTAGAAACATAAGCCAGTACAACTATGATATTCTATCCAGTTTGTGTTTACGATAGAATATCAGCGACACCGGCCGGTTTTTGACATCTTTCAACTGACTTCCTTATTCTAACTTTTTATGAAAAAGTTTGCCGGTTTTGATATTACCCAATTGCGGGGCGATTTATTCGGCGGCATTACCGCTGGAATCGTTGCGCTGCCCCTGGCGCTGGCCTTTGGTTTACAATCGGGGCTCGGCGCTGCGGCAGGACTCTACGGGGCTATTTTTCTCAGTTTTTTCGCAGCATTTTTCGGCGGCACAAACACCCAGATTTCGGGTCCCACCGCACCGATGACCGCCGTTAGCATGGTGGTTATCGCCGGCATCATGGCATCGATGGAAGGCGATACGGCCCGCGCACTGCCTGTAATCCTGGTGGTTTTTTTGCTGGCAGGGGTACTGCAAATTGTATTGGGTTTAGTAAAAGTCGGGCAATACATCCGGTACATCCCCTACCCGGTGGTTTCGGGTTTTATGACGGGCATTGGCGTGATTATCCTTATTACCCAGATTCTGCCCATGCTGGGGTATTACCCGAAGGAAGATCAAAGTTATGTGTCCGGCTATGTGCCTGAGGCAGAAGAAGTCATCCTGGAACGGATTCTGCAGGAAGAAGCAAAGGAAGATATTTTGGTGCTGGAGGATTTTAAAGAAACCATCCGGCATGCGGAAGAAATTACGCAGCAGGATATTATGCAGGAAGCAAAAATTCTGGCCGCGAACGACGCTGCCGGCGTAATCGGCGCACTGCGCCTCCAGCCAAGAGCCTTAACTCATATTGACTTTACCGATCTGATGTTAGGGTTGTTGACCATTTTGATTATTTATGGCTTCAATCGAATCACTACCCTGATCCCCAGTACCTTGGTTGCCCTGCTACTGGTTTCCATTGGCGCCTATTTGTTTATTCCCGGCTATCGAACGATTGGGACTATTCCCGGCGGATTTCCCGTTTTTCAGACGGGGATTTTCACCCAATTCCAGCTGGGGCACGTCACGCCCTATATTTTTTCAGCGGCTTCACTGGCACTGTTGGGGGCAATTGACTCCCTGCTCACCGCCATTGTGGCCGATAACATGACCAAAACAAAACACAATCCCAACAAAGAACTGGTCGGTCAAGGCATCGGCAATACCATCGGCGCGCTGTTCAGTGGCCTGCCGGGAGCCGGGGCGACCATCCGTACCGTGGTAAATATCAAATCCGGCGGCAAAACCAGGCTCTCCGGTATGTTTGCCGGGCTGGTGCTGCTCATCGTGCTGTTGTCACTGGGTCCGCTGGCTTCAAAAATTCCGGCAGCCGTGCTCGCCGGCATTTTGGTGACGGTCGGCATTGGCGTTATGGATTACAAAGGCCTGCGCCATATCCGCCAGTGGCCGTCCAGCGAGGTTATCGTTATGCTGCTGGTGCTGGTTTTAACCGTGTTTGTCGGGCTGATCGAAGCGGTAGGTATCGGGATGATCCTCGCCTCGATTTTATTTATGAAAAACATTTCCGACGTCGTCGATCATCGCACAAAATCGGCGCCACTGAAGGCTTTTTCCCGGGAAATCCCCTGGAAAGACGAGGGCGACATCGTTAACCGGATCGGCCACAAAGTGTACATCAAACACCTGGACGGCCCGCTGTTTTTTGGCTTTGCCTCGCGGTTTCAGGACATGATAAAAGCCATGCCCGACATCAGCGTGGTCATAATGCGGATGGATAAAGTCCCCTTTGTGGACCAGTCCGGGCTCTACGCCATGGAAGACGCCGTTATGGATTTGCAGGCGCAACACATCAAAGTGGTGTTCACCGACCTGCACGGGCAGCCGCTCGATATGTTTGAACGCTTCAACCTGATCCCGGGTCTGGTGGAACGGGAATTCTGTTTTGAAGACTTCAACGCGTGCTCAATGTGGCTGGAAGGGTATCTGAAAGCCAACCACAACGTGTAGCTGGATGCAGGCTGCTTCTTTTGTTTCTTCCGTGTTTTTCCCAACATTTGCCCCGGTTTCTGTGTGCTGCCAGGGCAATAGCGCTTTTCGGCAAGTCGGGAACCGGCTAAACAACTACCCAGCATGACAATCGACGAATACCGCCAACACGACGCTCTCGGGCTCGCAGCACTGGTCCGGAAAGGCGACATCACCCCAACAGCCCTGCTTGACCTGGCCATCCAACACATCGAAACGGTAAACCCGGCGCTCAATGCCGTGATCCACTTCCGCTACGACCAGGCCCGCGATGAAGCTAAAACCGTGGACCGCAATGCGCCTTTTGCCGGGGTGCCCTTTTTGGTAAAAGACCTGGGCATGGAAATTCAGGGCATGCCGATGTGCGTGGGCAGCAAGGGCTACCGGGATTATATTTCGGAACAGGACAGTTTTGTGATCCGGAAAATAAAACGCGCCGGTTTGCTCATTCTGGGAAAAACCAATACGCCCGAATTTGGTCTTACGCCCTTCACCGAGCCCAAACTGTTTGGCCCTACTAAAAATCCCTGGAATACCGAACATTCTCCCGGCGGTTCAAGCGGAGGCTCGGCAGCAGCGGTGGCTTCGGGCATGGTCCCGCTGGCCACGGCCAACGACGGCGGCGGCAGTATCCGGATGCCTGCGTCGTGTTGCGGGTTGTTCGGGTTAAAACCCACCCGGGGCCGGGTATCGTGGTCGGTTCTGGAAGGCGAAATGTGGTCGGGAGCCGCCGTTGAAAATTGTGTGAGCCGAACGGTACGCGATTCGGCGGCCTATCTCGATGTCATTCAGGGCGCCGCCCCGGGCGACCCCTACATTATCGCGCCACCCAAACGCCCATACCTGGATGAAGTAGCGACGCCCCCCGGCAAACTCCGCATCGGCTGGTCGGGTGCACATACACTCGGCTTGCCGGTAGACGAAGCCTGCCTGATAGGCCTGGAAAACGCCGTGGAAGCACTTCGACATGCCGGCCACAGCGTGGAAGAGGTCGCGCTTCCCTACCGCAAGGAAGACCTCACGGAGGCCTTTCTGGTGGTCGTAGCCGGCGAAACGGCGGCCGGACTCGATCTCATGGGCGAATACCTGGGCCGCAACGTGCGCCCCTCCGACGTGGAACCCGGAACTTATGCCCTGAACCTGCTGGGCCGCGCTTTCAGCGCCGGCGATTATGCTTTCGCAAAACACAAATGGGGGGAGATCACCCGCCGCGTCGCCGCTTTTCACGAAAAATACGACTTGCTGGTCACCCCAACCCTGGCCCAACGCCCCATCCGAACCGGCGCTTTGCAGCCCACGGTGGCGGAAGATCGCATCATGGCCGTCATCAATGCCCTGGGCCTCGGCAGCGCCGTAAAAGCCACCATCAATCAATTGGCGGAAAAAATTTACGGGTACATGCCCTGGACAGCCCTCGCCAACCTGACCGGGCAACCGTCCATGTCGATGCCGTTTCATTGGACGGCGGAAAATTTGCCCATCGGGATTATGTTCACCGCACGCATGAATGAAGAAGACATGCTGTACCGGCTGGCCGGCCAACTGGAGCCTGTGGCACATTTCAGAATGTAGAATTAAGAAGCGGGTTTCCGGTTGAAAGGTTGTTCAGCAGTCGAAATGATATTCAACCAGAAACCTGGAAACCAGTAACTTTCAAACTAAAAAAACGTATGCAACCAACCTGGAACGGCGTTTACCCGGCCGTCACGACACAATTCAAAGAAAACGGCGACCTGGATATCCCCGCTTTTCAAAACAACCTGCGCATCCAACTGGAGGCCGGGGTGCACGGCCTGATCATCGGCGGCTCGCTCGGCGAATCCAGCACCCTGACCCACGACGAGCGCGTCGAATTGTTGCGGGCGGCCAAAAATATCGCATCGGGCAAAGTCCCCGTGCTGCTCAACATTGCCGAAGGGGCTACCCGACAGGCAGTCAACCTTGCCCGGCGCGCGCAATACGACGGCGCCGACGGCCTGATGGTGCTTCCGCCCATGATGTACAAACCCACCGACGCCGAAACCGTGGCCTTTTTCCGCACGGTGGCCCTGAGCACCGACCTGCCCATTTTGATCTACAACAATCCGGTGGATTACAAGGTGGAGGTTACACCGGACATGTTTGCGGAGTTATTGAAACTGGAAAACATCCAGGCCGTCAAGGAAAGTACCCGCGACATCTCCAATGTCACCCGGCTGCATAACCGTTTTGGCGATCGCCTGAAAATCCTGTGCGGCGTGGATACGCTGGCGCTGGAAGAACTGATCATGGGCGCCCATGGCTGGGTAGCCGGCCTGGTGGATGCTTTTCCGCGCGAAACGGTAGCGATTTATAACCTGGCAAAAGCAGGCCGCATTGCGGAAGCCCAGGCCATTTACCGCTGGTTTCTGCCCATCCTGGAACTGGACATCAGCCCGCAGCTGGTGCAAAATATCAAGCTTGCCGAGTTGATGACCGGTATGGGCACCGAACATGTACGGCCACCGCGCATGAAACTCGCCGGCGCCGAACGGGAGCGGGTGCGGGCAATCATCCAGCGGGGTTTGGATACCCGGCCGGATTTGAGCTGATGCCGGCTTAATGGTAGTGAGGGGGAGACTGGCAGTCTAATGTCGTCAACTTAAGGTATTTGGGTGGGTGTACGCTTTTGACTTTTCAAATTAGACTTTTCAAATTTGACTTTAAAGAAACTTCCCGAACTGAAATTGCTCTTGAAGAAGTCAAAAGTTCAATTTGAAAAGTCAAATTTGAAAAGTGTCCACCTCCTCGGATTTCTTAAGTTGACGACATTAGACTGCCAGTCACCCCCTCACTCGCCCTCCTCATTCAAACAGGAACATGAGCCGCCCTTAATTTGAAATTTTTGAACATAGGTCACAACTTGAGTTAAATATAAAATAGACGGATTAAACATGCGCAAAACCTTCTTTTGCATCGACGCCCATACCTGCGGCAACCCTGTGCGCCTTGTCGCCGGCGGCAGTCCGCTGCTCGACGGCGCCACGATGGCCGAGCGGCGCCTGCATTTTCTGCACGAATTCGACTGGATCCGCCGCGGCCTTATGTTTGAACCCCGCGGCCACGATATGATGTCGGGCAGCATCCTGTACCCGCCTGCCGACCCGGAAAACGACATCGGCGTATTGTTTATCGAAACCAGTGGCTGCCTGCCCATGTGCGGGCACGGAACAATCGGTACCGTTACCATTGCCATCGAGGAAGGACTGGTGCTGCCCAAAACACCCGGACACCTGCGCCTGGAAACGCCGGCCGGCCTGGTGCTGGTTGAGTACCGGCAGGAAGGCAACAAAGTGAAATCCGTCAAACTGACCAATATTCCCTCCTTTTTGTACAAAGAAAACCTGGACGTGGATTGCCCCGACCTCGGCCTGCTCCGCGTGGATGTGGCCTACGGCGGCAATTTTTACGCCATCGTCGACCCGCAGGACAACTTCCCCGGCCTGGAGCATTTCACCGCCGCCGATTTGATCCGCTGGAGCCCGGTGCTGCGGCAACGGCTGAATCAGCAGCACGAATTCCGGCATCCCTTGGATGCAAACATAAATGGCCTGAGCCACCTGCTTTGGACCGGAAAGCCGCTGCATGCCGACTCCACCGCCCGCAATGCCGTTTTTTATGGCGACAAGGCGATCGACCGGTCGCCCTGCGGCACGGGCACTTCGGCACGGATGGCGCAGTGGGCAGCCAAGGGGCTGTTACGAGTCGGAGACTCGTTTTACCATGAGAGCATTATCGGGAGCCGGTTTACCGGACGCGTGGAGGCTGCTACAACTTGCGGGCCGTTTGCGGCGATTGTGCCCAGTATCGAAGGTTGGGCGCGGGTGACGGGGTACAACACCATTGTGATCGACGACGAGGATGATCCGTATGCGTTTGGGTTCCAGGTGGTGTAAAATTTTGTACCATGATCACTGTAAAATCATTTACCGGAACGATAGCCGAAAATCACATCCATGAACTGGCCCGGTTGCGCATTCAGGTCTTTCGGGACTATCCCTATCTCTATGACGGCTCTATGGAATACGAACTGGACTATCTTCAAACGTATAGTTCTTCAATCGACAGTATTATCGTGATCGCGTTTGATGACGACAAGGTCATAGGCGCCTCCACGGGAATTCCAATAGAAGCGGAAACGGAGAACATAAAAGCGCCCTGGATAGAACAGGGATACAACATTCACAAAATATTCTATTTCGGCGAATCTGTACTGGACAAGGCATACCGGGGCCAGGGCATCGGGGTTCGTTTTTTCGAACACCGGGAATACTGGGCAAAAAGTCTGCACCGGTTCGATCGGACAACTTTTTGCGGAGTAGTCCGACCGGATAATCATCCCTTGCGGCCAGATAACTTCATCCCGCTGGATAATTTTTGGCGCAACAGGGGTTATCAAAAAATGGAAGACCTCATCTGCAATATCCGTTGGAAAGACATCAATGAGCCGCACGAAACCGCGAAGCCGCTACAATTCTGGTGGAAAAGCCTTGTTTGAGTTTCCTGGTAATAGACCCGCCGGAAAGTAGTTTGCGAAAACCCGCGAAGGCCAAGTCATCGGATGACTATACCGGAATCTATATTTTTATTGAAGGCTATAGAGTCATCCGATGACTAAAATCCTGGAAAATTTGCAAACCACTTTCCGTCGGGTATAAAATTAGCCAGTGGATCACCCATCCAACTATTTAACGGGCGGCCGGCTTGGCCGCACCTCAATTTTGCTGGGCAAGGTGCGGGCGTTCAATTTCAGGAGGTCCGCCACCATCTGGCCGAGGTCTTCAGGCTGAATTTTCCAGGCATCGGCGTCGTTGGGTTCGTGGTTGTTGAAATGCGAGGCCACCGAACCCGGCATAATTGTAGTGCACCGGATGCCGGCATCCCGGAGGTCGAGCATGACGGCCTGGGTGAAGCCCACCAACCCGAATTTACTGGCATTGTAGGCCGAACCTTTGGGAAAAAAATTGGTGCCTGCCAGGCTGGCAATACTGATAAAATATCCCTTGGTTTTTGAAAGCGCATCAACCGCTGCCTTCAGGCTGTAAAACACCCCGGTTAAATTCGTGTCTATGGTTTCATGCCATTGCGCCGGGGTCATTTCCGTGATGGACGCGAAATGACCGACACCGGCATTGGCAATGAGCACATCGAGGCGGCCGAAGGCTTTGAGCGTTTGGGCTACTGCTTTTTGCTGCGCATCAAAATCGCGGACATCGGCAGCAATACCGATGGCCTTTCCGGAGCCAATTTTGGCAAGTTCCTGCGCAGCGGTATCCGCGGCATTCTGGTGGCGGCTGGTGATGGCCACATTGGCGCCTTCCGCCAGCAAACTGGCGGCAATGCCGTAGCCAATTCCTTTGCTGCCGCCCGTGATGAGGACTGAAATTCCGTTTAGATTTTTCATATGGTTTAAAAACGCAGACAGGCTAAAAAAGTTAGCGCATGTTCTATTTTGGTTTTTTCGGGAAATAAAAATTATCGCTCCCGGCGTACTTTTGTGTGACCCGACAAGGCCGTCGAGCCAACAAAAAAATTCCAGTTTGAAGGAATGCTGACCACCGTTTCCGGGCAGACGTTAAACCATCCTCTTCAGTATTCTTAACAAAGTCAACTTGAAAAACACCGTACGCACCCCGTTTTTTGCGACTATTCGCAAAGCGTTTAGACTCGCTCTCCAGGCTGAAAAGCAACAAACCAATGCTGCTGAGATCATCGGGCAGGCACAACAATTGGCAACCAGCCGCCGAAAATTCCTGGAAAATACCGGCAAGATCATACTCGGGGGAGCCATTGCCCCCGGCTTGCTGCTCCAGCCGCGGAAACTGTTGCTCCGGCCGTTTTTTGGCGGTGTTGCGCCGCGGATCGTCATCGTCGGCGGTGGCATTGCAGGCCTGAACGCCCTGCACATTTTGAAAAAGAACAAGCTGGAGGCCACCCTGTACGAGGCTACGGGACGCACGGGTGGCCGCATGTTCACGGTGCAGGAAGCAATGGGCAAGGGTACCTGGGCTGAATTTGGCGGGGAGTTCATCGACACCGACCATGCCGACATGTGGGCCCTGGCAAAGGAATTCAACATTGAACTGATCGACTACCAGCAGCCCGGCGCGTCCAACCTGGAAGCCGAAACCTTCTTTTTCGAAGGCAAACACCACAGTATGGAAGCCGTTGTAACAGCGTTCCGGACATTTGCCCCGCGGCTGAAAGCAGACATGGATAAACTCGACGGCGACATTTCCTATTTAACAACTGACCCTTTTATCCAAAAACTGGATAAACTATCGCTGCGTAAATACCTCAAAAGTATTGGCGCAAGAGGCTGGATAAAACGATTGATTGAAGTTGCCTACGAGTCCGAATATGGCCTTTCCCCGAAGGTCCAATCGAGCCTGAACCTGACCCTGCTTATATCGCCCGATACCAGTAGCGGGTCGCTCGCTTTTTTTGGCGACAGCGATGAACGCTACAAAGCCCGCGGTGGCAACCAAAGTATCGTCGACGCCCTGGCCCGCAAATACACCGCCAATATCCGGATGAACCGCCCCCTGGAATCGCTCCGC
Source organism: uncultured Saprospiraceae bacterium (assembly GCA_964484205.1). Taxonomy (GTDB): domain Bacteria; phylum Bacteroidota; class Bacteroidia; order Chitinophagales; family Saprospiraceae; genus M3007. The sequence goes on from CAZAEZ010000049.1 coordinate 18,001, forward strand.
CAAACCGGCAGCAGCTACAATTTGTACTTCAGCGGCATGCGCGAAGCCGTACAGGCCGACTATGTGATCCTTGCCCTGCCCTTCACCAAATTGCGGTCGGTGGATATGCAGGTCGAAATGCCGCCGGTCAAACGGAAATGCATTGACACCCTGGGCTACGGCACCAATTCCAAGCTGATGCTCGGTATGCAATCGCATTTCTGGCGAAAACAGGGCTACGGGGGCCTGGTGTACAGCGACATTGGGATCCCCAATGGCTGGGACAATGCCCAACTCCAGACCGGTGACAATGACGCAGCCGGGCTGTCGATCCTTTTCGGCGGGCCATGCGGCGTTAAGCTTGGCGAAGGCACTCCCGATACACAGAAAAACAAATACCTCCCGTTGTGGGAACGCATTTTCCCCGGAGCAGCCGAACAATTCAACGGGAAGGTTGCCCGAATGCATTGGCCGTCTTACCCGTACAACCTGGGCAGTTATATTTGTTATACCCGTGGCCAGTACACGAGTATCGGCGGGGCCGAACAATTGCCCCTGGGAAATATCCTTTTTGCCGGCGAGCATTGTGGCGGAGATTATGCCGGGTTTATGAACGGAGCGGCACAAAGTGGCCGGGAAGCAGCCGAAGCGATTTTGAGCCGGTTGGATTGAATGCACGGGGGATGTCCAATGCCAAGCAGCGGATTCATCCCCAATCCGATCTAGAAAAGTGCCTGTAACCATATTACTGGACTTAGACCTTCCAGGTTTCGCAAACCTGGAAGGTCTGAGCGCGTCCGAAAAACAAAATGTCCAGTAGTATGGCCTGTAACACCAAACCATTCCACGTATGTTGCTCCGAAATCTGCTACTGCTACTCCTTTCACTTTTTATAAGCCGCTCCTCCTCCTTTGCCCAGGGAGGCCCGGAATTTTCCTGTGGCTTCGACACTGCGCTACCTTCCAGCCAATCCGAAATTGAGCAGTATGAACAACGCCTGCGCCAGTTTTTTTTGCAAAAAAAAGCCTCCGGCGAGCAACCGGAAGGTCTGTCGGCGCAGGTTTACACCATTCCCGTCGTCGTCCACATCATTCACAACGGCGGTCCGGAAAACATCTCCGACGCACAGGTCCAGGCTGCCATCGACCACCTGAACGCCGGCTTCGGCGCGCAGGGCTATTTTGCGCAGCAGGGCGCTACCGTCAATACGCAAATCCAGTTTTGCCTGGCCAAACGCGACCCCGACGGCAAGCCCACCATCGGCATTACCCGCACCCAGTCGCCGCTGACCGTGATGACCATGGAAACCGACGATATCACCACAAAAAATCTGAGCCGCTGGGACCCGACAGCTTACGTGAATATCTGGGTGGTACGGGAAATTTTGAGCACGTCCTCGGGTCCTGGCGTAGCCGGCTATGCTTTTTTCCCAACCGCACACGGGCAACCGCAAGACGGCATGCTCTGCGAAGCCAGGCTTTTTGGAAAAAGCCCAAAGGAAGACGCCGTGCTGATCCACGAAATGGGGCACTATTTCGGCCTGTATCACACCTTCCAGGGCGGCTGTAAAAACGACGACTGCACGGTCGACGGCGACCGCGTGTGCGATACCCCGCCCGACCAGGCAACGCACACGACCTGCGTATTCAACTCCTGCTCGACGGACGTGGCGGCAGGCAGCCCGTTTTTGACGGATGTCGATGATTTTACGGGCGATTTTATGGACTACTCGCCCTTCGACTGCTATAGTTTTTTCACCGACGGCCAAACGCTCCGGATGCGGGCTTCCCTGGAAACCGTGCGAACCAGCCTGCTGCATTCCGCCGGCTGCCTCGACCCCTGCACCCAAGCCCTCACCGCCGCTTTTTTGGCTGCGCCAAACCCCGCCCTCGCCGGCGAGCCGGTCGTTTTTACCAATACCTCAACCGGCGCCACACTGTTTTCCTGGTCGGAAAACGGGAATGTTTTTTCTCAGAACCAGGATGCCTCAACAATTTTCACGACGCTCGGCCAGCACACCATTTTTCTTACCACCGGAAACAGCGACCCGAATTGCAGCGCAACGGCGCAAGCGGTGATTGATGTAAAATGCCCGGTTGAAGCCGGATTCTCAGCCAGCGCAACTGAAGCAATTGTGGGCTCCACCCTCAGTTTCACCAACACCTCGACCGGCAATACGGCCCTGGATTTTGAATGGCGCATAAACGGCCAGGTGGTTTCCATAGCCACCGATCTGAATTTCACTTTTGTGAATGCCGGCTACTACACGGTTTTACTGAAAGCTACCGGGGCGTATTGCAGCGCCGAATTCTCCGCCTTGATCAACATCACAACAGCCTGCGGGCAGGTTCCCGAACCCGTTCAGGTAGAATTTACTTCACAAAAAAAATTGTTCAACCCGCGCGACATACTTGCTTTGCCCGGCGGCTTTGTGTTGCAATGCGGGTCGCACTACAACCGGCCGATGGTGTCCAAATGGGATGAAACCGGCAACCTGCTCTGGCACAAAGCGACCACCGACAACGGCGCCTTCAACCAGATACAACAGCTGCCCGACGGGAATTTTTTACTCATCGGGCAATCCAGCGGAAAAATGCTGCTGGCAAAAATGACCGGCGACGGTGATTTCTATTGGTCCAAAACGCTCGAAAACACCGGGGGCAACTACTGGAACCCCGATCTGACCGGGCCCGCAGCCGTCAACCCCGACGGCTCCTTTGGGCTCCTGTTCAACGACCCGAACGGACAAAAACGATACCTGGCTAAAATCTCCGCAAGCGGCGATATTCTCTGGGCAAAAAGCATTTTCCAGGTAGCCACCCCGGGCGCTTTGCGCCGGGCAACCGACGGGTCGGGCGACTTCCTGTTTATGGCCTGGGGAAACTTCCACACTGTTTTTTTCAGCATCAGCGTTTTGCGGTTCAACCAGGCCGGGCAACTGTTGAAAATTATGACGTACGTGCTGGATTCGGAAAACCTGACGGGCTTTCCCAATATTGACCTGAACGTGCACGCCGACGGCGGCTATTCCATTTTTTTTACCGATGATAACTTCCTGGGCTCCACGAACGTCCGAAAATATTTACTGCGCTGCACCGCAACCGGGGCTGTAACGTGGGCCAAACGATACGACCTTACAGGAGGCAACCAACGCACCGCAGCCTATATCCGAAAAATTCCGGACGACAAAGGCTGGCTCATGGTGGATACCCGGACAGACGCCGCCGGGCAGCTGCTGGGCGATTTTTTGATCCGCCTGGATGCCGACGGCAATATCGTCCGGACCCGCCGGCTGGGCAATACCGCTGTGAATTACGACTGGACGCCGGCGCCGGTATTCCAGTCGGGGCGTATCCGGGCGATCCGTTCCAGCGATTTCAATTCGACCCTGGAATTGCTGACCCTGCACGATTCGAACCTGCCGCAGACCTGCGCGCCTTTGGTGGCGAATACCGAGACGAGCCAATCACTATTCCCCTGGTTTTTGGAAACCATGGTTTTCCCCGTCTCACGCACCCTGACACTGGCTGATGCACCGATTGTTTTGGCCGGCGATTCGTTGGTGCGGACGGAAATTTGCGCCGCCATTTTGCCCTGCCCGGAAATCTGCGACAACCAACTGGACGACGACGGCGACGGCTACGTGGATTGTTTCGACACCGATTGCCCTTGTTTTGACCCCGACCTGGCTTGTTCGATCACGCCGCCGGTGCAGCCTTTTTCCGCAAAAATTGCCTGGGAAAGCGGGGTGGATGTCATTGACCCGGAAGCCCCTTTTTTTGTCGGAAACCTCAACCCCCAGGTGGACAGTATTCCGGAAATTATTCTCCAGGGGAGAACGACCGGCGAATTGTACATTTTCAAAGGCGACGGCTCCAACAAGGCCAACCCGGTAAGTTTTAACCCGGTAAATATTGAAAACTTCACTGTGGCTACGCCGCTGATTGCCGACATCAATGCCGACGGGATTCCGGAACTTGTTTTGCCCACAGCGACCGGAACCATTCAGGTTTACACTAATTACCAGGAAAATCAGACGCCGCCGTTTACCCTGTGGCTTGAAAGCCAGCCCACGGTACCGGGTATTCTGAGTATGCTCAGCATTGCCGATTTTGACCACGACGGCATTCCGGAAATATTCGCGGGCAATCAGGTTTTCGCCTTCGATTTTTCCAATCCGGCGGCGCCAAGCCTTACGCCGCGGTTGAAAGGTACCGGGCACGGAGGCGCCATGCCGCCCCTGGCCACCGGTTACAGGGATGTGTCGGCAGCGGCCGATTTGTTGTCCCGGGCCGATTGCAACGGCGATCCGGACTGCGACGGGCTGGAACTGGCCGCCGGTGCGCACATTTATTCCATCGACCTCGACCCGAATGACGGCGACGGGTATCAGATCAAAATAAAACGCAACCTCAACGCACTTGCTCCCGGATATAACTTTTCCGATGGTTTTACCCAGATTGCCGACATCAACCTCGACGGTGCGCCCGACATCGTAGTCAATGGACAAGGCAATGGCCCAAGCGCCAATAACAGCGGGTTTTATGTCTGGGACAAAAACGGCCTGGTCGCATTTTTTCAGAGTGTACCGGCATTTTCCGTCCCGCAGGGAAAACTTACCATTGCCAATGTTTTTGATGACCGAACTGCCGGTTTTGCGCAAGACTTTCCGGAGATCATCGGGAAACGGGCCAATCCGGCCCACCTGGTTGCCTACAACCTCAATGCCCGGTCGCTGGACGCCAGCCAGCCCTACTGGTGGTCTGTGCCAACGGACGATGCTTCCAGGATTTGTTTTGTTTCCGCTTTCGATTTCAATTACGATGGGTTGGACGAACTGGTTTCCAAGGGCGACACGTTTTTGCGGGTCATTTACGGCGGCAGTGCGCCCTTTCCGCCGGGTGTCGATCCGAATGACCGCATTTGGTATGAAATCCCGGGCAGGGCAGGCACAGGCTTTGAAGGGGCCGTCGTGGCCGACATAGACGCCGACCAGTCTGCAGAAATTGTAACGACCTGGAACCCGAACAGCCTGAGCCTGAACAATGGCCGATTGCGGGTACTGGAGTCGGCCGACCTGCCCTGGCCTGCGGCGCGTCAAATCTGGAACCAGTACAGCTATTTCGGCGTCAACATCAACGACGACCTGACGGTGCCGCAGACCCAGCAGCCGCACTGGCTCGAAATGGGCGGCATCGGATCCGGCAAACGCCCGTTCAACAAACACCTGGCGCAAACCGGCGCGCTCAACCCCAACGGGACGAACAAACTCAAAGTACCCGACCTGACGCTGACTTTGGACTCCACCCGTTGCCGCACGGATAGTTTCGATCTGTTCCTGAACATTTGCAATGCAGGCAGTGCCCTGTTGCCCGGCGGCACCCCGATTGCACTTTACCTCGGCAACCCGACGACAAGCGCGGCGCCCCTGCTTTTCCCACCGGTTATTTTAGCTGAAAAACTGGAGCCCGGGACCTGTATTTTTTTGAAAAAAACAATTCCGGCCACCTACAACGAAACCATTTTTGCCGTGGCCAACGACGACGGCACACTGCCCACGCCCTTCGACCTGAGCAACGATTTCCCGGCCACCAGCCAGCCGGAATGCCACTACGAAAACAACATGGCCTCCTTTTTTATCGGGAACCAGACGCCGGCGCTCGATCTCGGCCCGGATATTTCGTTGTGCAAAAATTCGGTCGTTGCGTTGTCGGCAAGCCCGGGATTTCAGCGTTACCGCTGGCAGGACGGCTCTACCGAGCCAAATTTCACGGCTTTCGGGCCCGGCAAATACTGGGTGGATGCTTACGACGCCTGCGGGTTTTTGCAATCGGACACCGTTCAAATCAACTTGAATACCGTCGACACGCTCGATTTGCCGGAGGTGCTGTCGATTTGCGACGGTGAAACGATCCAGCTCACCGCCGATGGTTTTTCGAAATACAACTGGTCGCCTGCCGATTCGGTGAGCTGCGTCGACTGCGCCGTCGTGGATGTTTTGGCAAAAAATTCGATCACCCTGCACCTGAGCGCGGTTACCGGCGATTGCATCGTTTCCGATTCGGTGCGCATAAACATCGGCCAAAAACCCGCGCTGGAATTGCAGGTGCAGGCCGCCGCATGCGATACCCTGGCAAGCATTGCAGCAAGCGCAACCGGCAACGGGCCGTTTCAGTTTTCCTGGTCGGACCTCAGCTCAGATTCGTTGTTGACAGTGACCCAGGCAGGCACTTACACCGTGGAAGTTACGGACAACAATGGCTGCCAGTCGGTGGATTCCGCATCCGTTGACTTTTGGGCACCCTTGAAAATCGCCTCCCAATTGACCATGCCGGATTGTGCCGGCGTCGCCACCGGCGCGATCGATGTGAGCGTGAGCGGCGGCCAGCCGCCCTTCGAATTTGTGTGGTCGAACAACGCCGTTTCGGAAGACCTCAGCGCCATTCCCGCCGGAGCGTACACCCTCGTCGTCACCGATGCCAACGGCTGCTCCGCTGTGATTTCCGAAACCCTGAACGACCCGCCCGCCATTCAACTCAGTTTGCAAAAAACAGAACCGCGGTGCGCCGGGGAGGCAAGCGGCGCTATTGATTTGACGGCTGTGGGCGGCACCGGAACCCTGCAATTTTTGTGGTCGAACAGCGCTGCCACGGAAGACCTCGCAGACATTCCGGCCGGGGCCTACACCCTCCAGGTCACCGATGTAAACGGCTGCTCGGCAAGCATCACCGAAACCCTGACCGACCCGCCCGCCATTCAACTCAGTTTGCAAAAAACAGACCCGCGGTGCGCCGGGGAGGCAAGCGGCGCTATTGATTTGACGGCTTCCGGCGGCTCCGGAATTTTGCAATTTTCATGGTCGAACAACGCCGTTGCGGAAGACCTCAGCGATATCCCCGCCGGAGCGTACACCCTCGTCGTCACCGATGCCAACGGCTGCTCCGCTACGATTTCCGAAACCCTGAACGACCCGCCCGCCATGCAACTCAGTTTGCAAAAAACAGACCCGCGCTGCGCAGGCGAGGCAAGCGGCGCCATTGACCTGACGGCTGTGGGCGGCACCGGAATTTTGCAATTTTCATGGTCGAACAATACCGCGTCGGAAGATTTAACTGCCATTCCCGCCGGCGATTACACCCTCGTCGTCACCGATGCCAACGGCTGCACGGCTGCGATTTCCGAAACCCTGAACGACCCGCCCGCCATGCAACTCAGTTTGCAAAAAAC
>CAZAEZ010000049.1:25306-42156 GCA_964484205.1 uncultured Saprospiraceae bacterium
GCAAGCGGCGCCATTGACCTGACGGCTGTGGGCGGCACCGGAATTTTGCAATTTTTATGGTCGAACAACGCCGTTGCGGAAGACCTCACCAACATCTCTGCCGGAACATTCACCCTTGTCGTCACCGACGCCAACGGCTGCTCCGCTGCAATTTCCGAATCCCTGAACGACCCGCCCGCGATTCAACTTTTTTTGATAAAAACAGACCCGCGCTGCGCAGGCGAGGCGAGCGGCGCTATTGACTTGACGGCTTCCGGCGGTACCGGCGCCCTGCAATTTTTGTGGTCGAACAGCGCCGCCACGGAAGACCTCGCAGACATTCCGGCCGGGGCCTACACCCTCCAGGTCACCGATGTAAACGGCTGCTCGGCAAGCATCACCGAAACCCTGACCGACCCGCCCGCGATTCAACTTGATTTGCAAAAAACAGACCCGCGCTGCGCCGGCGAGGCGAGCGGCGCCATTGATTTGACGGCTTCCGGCGGCACCGGAATTTTGCAATTTTCTTGGTCGAACGGCGCCGCGGCGGAAGACCTGACGGCCATCCCTGCCGGCGATTACATGCTCGTCGTTACGGACGCCAACGGTTGTTCTGAAACAATTTCGGAAACGCTCAACGATCCACCGGCGATTGAACTTAGTTTGGAAAAAACGGATTTACCCTGTCCCGGCGACACCGTACAGGTCAGTTTAACAGCGAACGGCGGCATGGGACCACTCGTGTTTTCCTGGTCTACCGGCGCAGCAACAGCCAGTATTGCCATAACAGCGGCAGGCAGTTACGGGGTCACGGCCACCGATGCCAATGGGTGTACGGCATCCGCCAGCACCGGTGTGGTTGTGCTTGGAACGGTTCCTGTGCTAACCCTGACAACCGACACCATCACCTGCAGAACGCCCCAGGTCTTGATTTCTGCGGCGAGCGATATTCCGTTTGCCCTGTTCTCCTGGACAGGTCCGGATGGCGAAGTTTTTCCCGTTGCCACACCGGCCGTTTCGGTCGGCGGCATTTACGCGGTAACGGCGACGGCGCCTTCGAGCAGTTGCACGGCCACGGGCTACGTGGTGGTTGCTGTCGACTCTGTGGCGCCTGTGGTGCAGCTTCCGGCTGATGCGGTGGACATACCCTGCGGCCAGAGCAGTGTTTCAATTTCTGCGGCGGGGTCGTCGGGCGGGCCGGGATATTCCGTGCAATGGACAGCCGGCGCCGGGGGAACGATTTTGAGTGGCGCCCAGTCGCTCCAAGTTGAAGCAGGCAGTCCCGGTGAATATTACCTGGAGATAATGGATGAAGCGAACGGCTGCATCGCCGGGGCTGGCGTGCACGTGACGGAGGCGGAAGCAATTTCTGCGGAAGTCGCTACCGACTCGGTGCGTTGTTTTGGGGAGGAAAACGGCGGCATCCGGGTGATTGGAGTCGTTGGCGGCAAGGCGCCGATTGTTTATTCGCTGGACAATCAAAATTTCCAGACAGACGCTGTTTTCTCCGGATTGGCCGCAGGTTCGTATTCCGTGTTTGTTCGGGATGCCAACGACTGTGTTTTTTCCACCGAAATTGAAGTGTTTCAGCCCGCCGATTTCAGTGTTGCCCTGAGCGGCGACACGCTGGTGTTGCGCGGCATGATCGCCCAGGTAATTGCCCTGGTGCAGCCGCCAGGATTTACTCCGACGCAGATCAACTGGACCGCCGGCGGCAATCCCCTGCCCCAAAATCAATTTGCACAATCGGTTTCGTTGTTTCAAAACACCCTTTTCGAGGTGACCGTTTCCAACGAAACAGGCTGCGCAGTGTCCGACACCTGGCTGGTGCAGGTAAGCGACGATGTGCCGCTGTATGCGCCAAATGCCATTTATCCGGCCGATCCGGATGGGCAAAACCACATTTTCCTGCTGTTTGCCGGGGCCGGGGTGCTGGAGATTGCGTCGTTGCAAATTTTTGACCGCTGGGGGAATGCCGTTTTTGAGAACCGGCATTTTCAGCCCAACGATGCTGCTGCGGGCTGGGACGGCACGTTTCGCGGGCAATTGGTGGCACCCGGGGTGTATGTTTGGGCGGCAAAAATTGTTTTGGAAAACGGGGAGGTGGAAATATTGAAGGGCGATTTGACGGTGTTGCGCTGAGATCTGGGCCAAGTGAGGGGGTGACTTGAAGTCACCCCCTCACTATCAGCAAATTTCACACCGGCCGGCGCATCGCCTCCTGCGCCCGGATAATAATGTACGACCCGATCAGTCCGGCGGCGATCCCTTCCATTAAAATTAACGCGCTGGCCATCACCGGCGTGAAATAGCTCCCGAGGGCAGCAGCACTTTTGATGCTGGCCATAAATGCGGGATTGTATGCCAGGAAAATTGTCATAAAAACGGCAAACGGAATAACGGCTGCCAACGTCGTCAGCATACCCAGCGCCACTGCGGACGGGTATTCGTCCAGGGCATCCGGATGCGCCCGCAACCAGGCCCGGATGGCAAGCCAGAGGCCGGTCATGTGGATCACCCCGTTGAATATGCGGAGGTAGTACTTATCGCTCAGGTTGAGAAAATGCATGAGCAGGAAAAAGGAAAGAAAGCCGAGGAACATCAGGCCTCCATAGCGCAATGCGATCTGTTTCATGGCTGGATACGTTTTAGAACGAAGACGGTGTTTGAAAAGGCGCCCGGGGAATATTTCAGTCAGGGCATTTGGTTGGAAGCGGTAATTTGGAGAGCTGATCTTCCGAAGGCGACAACTTTCCGATTTTACAAAACAAGTTTTTTCCAGAATTTAAAGCGCTTATTTCAAGTGAAGACAAATATAATAAAAAATAGTTCAGTCCTTTTTTCGGATTTTAATTCTTAAAACACGTAAACCTTCCAGTTCTGATTCACCATGAAAAACGCGGTTATTCTTTGCTTAATCCTCTTCCCCAGCCAGATTTGGAGTCAGGCAACCAGTACAAATGCAACAAAAAATTACAGTATAAACCCCTTGCCGTTCACCGATGTCCGGCTCGGCGACGCGTTTTGGAAACCCCGTATCGCGACGGTGCAGCAGGTAACCATTCCGCATATCCTGCAACAATGCGAAGAGACCGGCCGCATCCGGAATTTTGAAAACGCTGCCGGCACTGCGCAAGGCGGGTTTTGCTCGGCATTCCCGTTCGACGATTCCGATGTGTACAAAACCATCGAGGCGGCTTCGTATGCGCTCCAGGTAAAAAAGGATATGGCGCTCTCGGCGAAGCTGGATGCACTGATCGCAAAAATTGCGGCGGCACAGGAGCCGGACGGCTACCTCTACTCCTGGCGCACGATTTACAATAAAAGCGACGACTCGACGCGGGCGAAAGACGCCTCCAAAGACCGGGGGCTCAATTGGGCCGGAACGGAACGCTGGCTGAAAACCGACGGCCTGAGCCACGAGCTGTACAACCTCGGCCACCTGTACGAAGCCGCTGTGGCGCACCACCTGGCCACCGGCAAACGCAACCTGCTCGACATCGCGATCAAAAGCGCCGACCTGGTGGATAACACCTTCGGCTGGGGAAAACTCGAAAAAGCGCCCGGCCACCAGGAAATCGAACTCGGCCTGGTCAAACTCTACCAGTTGACCGGCGAAAAACGCTACCTCGACCTCGCCAAATTCTTCCTCGATGTGCGCGGGTACGGCGACGAATACAGCCAGAATCACAAAAATGTGACGGCGCAAAACGAAGTGGTGGGCCATGCCGTACGCGCCTGCTACATGTACGCCGCCATGGCCGATGTGGCTGCGCTGACCGGGGAGGACAGTTATGTTTCGGCGCTGAAAAACCTGTGGAATGAAGTGATTGCCGGGAAGGTGTACATCACCGGGGGGATCGGCTCGGCGGGCAGCAACGAGGGGTTTACCCGGGCTTATGACCTACCCAATTTCAGCGCCTACTGCGAAACCTGCTCCTCCATTGCCTTTGCGCTGTGGAACCAGCGCATGTTCCAACTGACGGGCGATGCCCAATACATCGACGTGTTGGAGCGCACCTTGTTCAACGCGCTGAATGCCGGCTTGTCGCTGAAAGGCGATCGTTTTTTTTATCCCAATCCGCTGGAGTCGCGGAAAAATGTGGAGCGCACGCCCTGGTTTAGTTGCGCCTGCTGTCCGCCCAATATGGCGCGATTTTTCACCTCCCTGCCCGGATATATTTATGCCAAACGGGAAAATACCGTGTACGTCAACCTGTTTGCCACCAGCGAAACCACCGTCAAAAACGTCAACTCGATCGGCCAAACCGTGCCGGTGACGATAAGCCAGACCGCAAACTTTCCCTGGGAAGGCATTGTGACCATTCACGTGACGCCGGAAAAGCCGAACACGTTCCAACTCAATGTGCGCATTCCGGGCTGGGCGCGCGGCGATGCGTTTCCGGGCGATTTGTATGCCTTCGCCTTCCGGGAGGCGGGAAGCGTCAGTATCCGGCTCAATGGCAGGGCTTTTCCAACGGCTATCCGGAACGGCTACGCCGAAATAGAGCGAAAGTGGATGCCGGGTGATGTGGTGGAACTTGTTTTTCCCATGTCCATCCACCAGATCAATGCCAACCAACTGGTGGAGGCCGATGCGGGCCGGATGGCCTTGCAGCGCGGGCCGTTGGTGTATTGCCTGGAAGGCAAAGATCAGCCCGACGAGCGGGTGCTGAACATGCTGGTCAACAGCGACCAGGAGATCGGCACCCGGTTTGAACCGGAGCTGCTCGGCGGCGTACAGACCCTGTCGCTGGACGGCGGACTGGTGGAGCGAAAAACCAGTCCGATGGACGCCGAGCTGAAGTCCATGCGGCTGAAAGCCATTCCCTACTACGCCTGGGCAAACCGGGGCAAGGATTACATGACCGTTTGGCTGCCTACGGAAGTGCGGCAGGCGCGGGCGGTGTCGCAGCCGACGCTGGCCTCCGGCAGTACGGCCACGGCTTCCGAGGGCATGAAGGGCGATCTGGCATCCGTAGCCGACCAGTACCTGCCCAAAACTTCGGCCGACAAAGAAACGCCCTACGTGCATTGGTGGCCGAAATTCGGCACTACGGAATGGCTGCAATACGAGTTTAAACAAGCCGAGCAAGTGGGCACCGTGCGCGTTTACTGGTTCGACGACGAAGCCAGCGGTGGCGGCTGCCGCATCCCCAAAGCGCGGCGCATTCTCTACCTCGACGCCGACGGCGCCTGGAAGCCGGTGTACGTGCCTGCGCCGGGCGCGGTGGTGAAAGACGGCTGGGACGAGATCAATTTTGAACCGGTGAAGACCACGGCCTTGCGGCTGGAGTTTGATTTGCAGGACGGGGTTTCGGGGGGCGTGTTGGAGTGGGAGGTACGGTGATGAACCAGTGGGTCAAAACAGGACTACTTTCCCAACACCCGCCATTTTCAGCCCATCAAATACCCGGAAATAGTACAGTCCGGGCGGTAATTCCGCAGCGTTCAATGCAATAGCCCCTCCCGCAATGTTACGCTGAAGCCGCAGCCGGCCTTGGGCGTCGAATAACTCAAACCTCCCGTCAGTAGGCGGCATGTTTTCCAGCCACAGCTGTCCCGAACGCGAAACCGGGTTTGGCGATACCCGGATGACCGGCACAGCGCCCGGCTTTTCCAGCACAGCAGTTGGAATGTGCCGGATCCCTACCGTATGGAATATCTCAGCCGTATAAACAGGTTCATTAAAGTCAAAATATATGGCGGCCTGATTGCGAATAACTGTACCCAACGGTGTGAAGGGCCGCTGCCGGACGCGAAATTTCACAAAACCATGCGAAGCCGCTTCGTTCACATTGGAATCGGGCAACAGAATATTGTCAAACGTGAAGTTCAAAATACCGGTGCCCGACAGCTCAAAACGATAAGGATGGCTGCCGGCTCCCGCAACCACCGTCGCCGGGTCGAGCCAGGGTGCCAGTGTATCCAGCACCATAACCCGAAACGCCGTATCGGTGCCTGTATTTTGAAAGCGGATGTGATACTCCAGCGCCTGTTCCGGCAGAATTTGATGCTCCGGACCATACCCTTGCGGGCTGGCCAGTTTATCATTGGGATCGAACGAGCCGCGGCTTTGCTGGCAATCGATGCTCACATACGGATTGCCGTCTGCTTCGCCAAACTGTGGCAGGAAGTTGATACTAAAACCGCCCGAGCCGTTTTGCCCGCAAGCTTCCACGGTAGCCGAAGGGATGGGCTCGCCGGGGCTGCCGGGCTCCTGCTCCGTTTCGATGCGCCAGGTGCTGCCGTTTGCCGGCACGGTAACCGGCAAAGAATCGCCGGCTGACAATTGAAACATACCCTGAAAATTAATGATGTTGTCTTCGATGACGATGTAGTCCAGCACCGAACTCGGCCCGGTACCGGTATTCCGGATCAGGAACGTTACCGAATCGGCCGCACAACTGCCTTCCACCTCCACCGTCGCACCCGACCAGCCGGGCAAGGACAGGCAGAAGGAATCGGGGTAAATATGCGCTTCCACACAATGCGATTGTCCGATCACCGTGCCATCGCAAGTGAGATGCAGGACGAGCGGAAAACTCCCGCACGCGCCGATAGGGATAGCGCCCAGATCGAAGCGCCAGGTATTATTCCCTTCATCGATGCAGGGTATCCCGGCGCTGACAAATTCCATAAACGGATCGATCGTGACTCGCAGGTAGGCATCATCGGCAGGAGCGGTGCCGGTATTGCAGTACCGAACGGTGTAGGTATTGTCGAAACAACGGCGCAGCCCCCAGGTCCCAATGTCGGTTTCCAGGAAGGGGCAAAGCACCTGCGGCTGCAAGGTAAAATCCGTATAGGTGCTGTCGCCGACGCTGAACACATCGAAGTCGGCGTCTGGCGGGCAACTGTTCCAATAAGCGTTTGGCGGTTGCAAAGTCAGGTGGTAGGCACCCGTATCGACAAAAAAGTGGTAGCCGCCATACGCATTGGCCGTCCGGTATTGTTCCGCGACGGGCATACCGGTGGTGTCCAGGCGCTCCAGTCGGGCAAGCCAGCCGTTGAGGCCGGTTTCGTTGCTATCGGCCAGGCAATCGGCATCGTCGTCGATCACCATCTTGCCCAGCAAGGTATGCACCAGCACACTCGACGGCAGCACGGTGAAGGTATAGTCGCACACAGCCTCATTCCCGCAGGCATCCGATACCACCCACTTGACCCGGTGCGTGCCCGGCGGCAGTTGCGCCGGCATCCATACCGATGGCGCCTGATCAGTATGCCAGCCCACGTAGAAGTGCCGTTGAAACAGGCTGTCGGGCTGGCTGTACAGCCCGAAGCGGTATTTTTCTCCGGGCGACACCAGTCGTTCGTCAAAAATACGCGGCGTTCCACCGCTGTAATTCGGGTTGTTGATGTTGTTGTAGTTCACCGTCCCGGCGGCGGGCGAAAAGTCGCTCCGGATCACAGTTTCCCAAAAACCGTCGCCGTTCAGGTCGAGAAACAGCTCATACTTTGCGGAAACATTGTTGCCGCTGCAAAAGTCTGTGACCGTCAACTGGAGTCCGGCAGGCGCTTCGCTGCGGTCCGGGTTGCCGGTAAAAGGGTCGGCCCAATACAATTCGTTCCACAATTCCGGGTCGTTCGGCGTGGGATCGTCGATCGTTACCGGTCCGGCCGGACAATTCACGAATACCGGATTTTCCGTATCGATGATCTTAATGCTCTGGGTATAGCGATAACAATTAGCCGTGGCCGACCAAAAGCTGCTGTAATCGGTGGGAACCGGGTCCGAAGGCGTCACTTTCACTACCGTTGGCGTCCAGGGCGTCGCTGTTCCGGCAGGTGCGACGATTGGCCCGGGAAGGTTGCCGGGGTGGTTCGCTATTGCCGAAGGCGACGGGTTGGGCACGTTAATGCAGCCTTGCTGCGGGTCGTAGGGATTGCTGAAAACAAACCAATCGCGCATAATGATGAAACAGGCATCGGGCACCACCGTGATCATCTGGTCTGTGTAACTGATCGTGACCGCACCGGTGGTATCGGATACCAACGGCTGCCCGAAATCGAGGGGTGGAGCCGTGCAGTTTACCAGGATCAGGTCATTTGGAAATTTGATGAAATAATCCTGTTGGGCGCACAAGATTTGTGCGGCAAAAAAACAGCAAAGCAAAAACACTGTGCGCATGAGAAACCGATTGGTGGAGTAATAATTTGGGTTTGAAAAGCGGGGTATTGTCCGATTATGGAACAAAGGTGCAGCGCCGCGCAGGTTCAGGCAAAAACAATTAATCGGTTTTATCAAACATAAACAATTTTTAATAAATTGATTTTAAGTAGTTTATAGTATTTTTATCTCAAAATTTTTATGCACCGTGCGCAATGCAACTTTAGTCCGCTTGTTGGAAAAATTTGAGAAAAAAGACCTGCGGGAAGTCCGCAAATGGCTGGCCTCGCCGATGCACAACCAGCGCCGCGATGTTGCCGAATTATTTGATTACCTCACACACTGCCTGGCCAAAGCGCCGGATCAGCTAAACAAAGCGGCCGCCTTTGCCGTCTGTTACCCGGGCAAGCCCTTCGATGAAAAGCAGGTGAACCACCTCATGTCGTGGCTGCTGGCCAGCCTGCGCGACTATCTTGCCTGGCGCGAATGGCAGTCCGACCAGGCGCAGGTTCGCCTGTTCGGCTGCCGTGCGCTGCGTAAAATGGACCTCGACGATGCCTTTGAAAAAGAATGGAAACTGGCCCGGGCGGCACTGGAGGCACTACCCTACCGCGACGAACACTACCACCAGCTCAGCCACTTGCTCCAACGGGAGCGGTATGAATTGGCTTCGCTCAAACGCCGGGCTGTCGATTTCCCGCTTTCCGGAATAGCCGTTCATGCCGATATGGCCTACCGTCTCAACAAGCTGCGTTTCGAATGCAGTGCTGAAGTTGCCCGCTCCGTTGCCCGCAGCACTGCCGAACCGCCGGCTGTTCCCATAGTTGAGCCAAGCATCCAACTCTACGAAAACCTGCAAAAAGCCCTGCGCGACCCTGCGCAGGAAGGCGCTTTTTTTAAGGCCAAGCACTTGCTCGAATCCAACTGGCAACTTTTTCGCGGCAACGAACGCCGCGACCTGTACTTGCTGGCGCTCAATTTTTGCATCCGGAAAATCAACAGCGGGCAACGCGATTTTTTACGCGAAGCCTTTGACTTGTATCGCTCCGGCCTCGACAACCGCTCGTTGTTTGAGCAAGGGCAGCTCTCGCGGTTCACGTACAAAAACACGGTCACAGCCGGCCTCAATCTTGGCGAACATGCCTGGGTACGACAGTTTATTGAAGCGTATCGTCCTTTTCTGCATCCTCGCGAACGGCACAGCACCTATTGCTACAACCTCGCCGTCTGGTATTTCTGGCAACCCGACTACGACCGGGCCATGACCCTGCTCCGGGAAACCGATTTCACGGACACCCTCACCAACCTGGATGCCCGCTCCATCCTGCTCCGGATATACTTCGAGCGCGACTACCGGGAAGCTCTGGAATCGCACCTCGACAGTTTTCAAAGCTACCTGCGGCGCACCAAAGACATTGGTTATCAGCGGGAAAACTACCTGAACCTCATCCGGTTTACAAAAAAACTGTTGCGCCTGGATGCCAAAGACGAAGCCGGCAGGGCGGCGCTACGGCAGGAGATTGGTCAAACAGCCGGGCTGGCTGAGCGGGACTGGCTGTTGGGGCAGCTTGGGTGACACCAGGGAGTATCTTCGGTTTGGAGGACTATTTTTCTGCCTAAAATTTGGCCCGTGGCGCATTCGCCGTAGATTTAAGGGCCAAAATTGTCAGTCGCGGTTGTTTCGGTGGTCACACAAACGAAATACCAGCATTGATACTATGTCTGTAAACGCCATTACCGCCAGCCCCATGCTGCACGAAAACCAGGAACGCATTCGCGTAAACATTCCTTACGATACGGTTCTGATCCAGAGGATCCGGACGGTTGACGGCGCGCGTTGGAGTGCGCTGCATCGGTGCTGGCATGTGCCGAAAACGCCGGAAGCCTGGCAGCATCTGCAACAACTTTTCCCAGACATTCAGGTAGCTGTAGCAAAACCGGAGGAGCCGCCGGCGCCGCAGTTGTCGCCGCCACCGAAGCAGCCCGCCTCGCCGCTTGCCGGGCGTTTTGCAGCCGACAAGATCAGTCTCCTGCCGCTTCAGGAAGAAAAAGACGTTATAGGCCTGCACCTGCCGGCCGGACTGGTACCTGCGCACTTGGCCACGGTGAAAAATATGCACGGCCGTCGCTGGGATGCGGATCTGAAAATCTGGAAAGTGCCGTACACGAAACTGACGTTGCGTTTTTTGGAAAAATACTTTCAGGGTATTCTGGACTGGACGTTCCAGCCCGCGGAAGATATTCCGGAGCGACTGGAAGAAGCGCCGAAGAACGCACCGACGTCCAAAGCGACGGTGCAGCCTGCCCGGTATGAGGATGCCGTGACTGCCCTGGAGCAGTGCCTGATGCTCAAGCGGTATAGTTGGCGGACGGTGAAGGCTTATAAAAATTGTTTCCGCCAGTTTATCCGGCACTACGACGAGATCAAACCGAGCCTGCTTACCCGCAAACAAATCGACGATTATGTGGCCGGGTTGATCCGGGAAAAACAGATTAGCGAATCGCATCAGAACCAGATTTTGAGCGCGATCAAAATGTTTTATGCGGAAGTGGTGGGGCAGGAGGAAAAAGTAATGAACCTGATTCGGCCCAAGCGCGCTCAAAAATTGCCGCATGTACTAACCGAAAGCGAAGTGACGAGGCTGCTGCAAGCCACGCAAAACCTGAAGCACCGCTGCATACTGATGTTGATTTATTCGGCTGGTTTGCGCCTGGGCGAGGCGCTCAACCTTAGAGTAGCAGATTTACAACCGGAAAACCACCGGATTTTTATTCGCGATGGGAAAGGCAAGAAAGACCGGTGCTCGATTTTGTCGGAAAAGGTATTCGCTAAATTGAGCGAATACTTTGATCTTTACCAACCGGTGGAGTGGGTGTTTGAGGGAGATCAGGGCGGGCAGTATTCAGCCCGAAGCGTTCAAAAAATCTTTACCCGGGCCAAGGAACAAAGCAAAATTAATCCCTACGCGACTGTGCATACCCTGCGGCACAGTTTTGCCACGCACCTGCTTGAGAAAGGAGTTGACTTGCGTTACATTCAAGACCTGCTTGGTCATGAAAGCAGTAAAACAACTGAGATTTATACCCACATTACCCGCAAAGGGATGGATAAGATCCGAAGCCCTTTGGATGATCTGGATTTGTAACGAGATTGACGAAATACACGCACCGGAGGTGCGTGTATACATCTAAATCCTGCTTATTCGGCACCTTGGGTGCTTATACGCAATAGTTCCCTGCAATAAAAAAATAAAATAAAAAAAATGAATATAAACGTTGGAATAATTGCCAGAGAGGAGGATGAACTACCGCCATTTGGTAAGCAGTCTATTTTCTTTCAAGACATGGTAAATGAAAGTTTAGACTTACCAGTTAGTATTTTCATTTTCTCCCCGATGCGGTGGGAAGACAACCAGAACAATATCAAAGGGCATGAATTGATAGATAATATTTGGAATGAAGTGGAAAAGCCAATTCCAAATATCATCTACGATAGATTTACGGCAAAGGCAAAGGGTGAAAAAGAACAATATCTGAAATTCAGGAATTTTTTAGTTTCAAATAATACTAAATTTACAACTCCGCTTTCTTTGGTTGCACTATTAAAAGATAAAGTACAATTTCATAGGTACTTATTAGAAAAAGGAATACCAACCTTGCCAGCAATCATAATTAAGGATTTGACAAAGCAAGAGTTTGATAAATTTTTTGAGTATAATTCAGTTTTGTATATCAAACCAATTTCAGGGTCAAATGGCGCAGGAATATCAATTTTAGAAACAGACAGTAAAAAAGGAATTTTTAAAGAACAAACTAAGTGTGTTGAAGTTGACAAAGCGGAATGTTTTGAACACTTGATTAATAATTTTGACAAGGATAATTACTTTGTTCAACCCAAAGCAAAAACTCTAAACTATGAAGACAAACCCTATGATATAAGAGTTCTAATTCAAAATTACGGGCATAAAAAATATAAAATTTCAGGTCAAGGTGTCCGCATTGGAGAACAAGGAAATTGGATTTCTAATATCAGCGCAGGCGGTGGAGCAAAACCGCTTGACGTTTTAAAATCAACTATTGAGCAGAATGGCTTTGATTTTTCCGAGCAAATGGAAAAAATGGAAAAAATGTGCATAAACTGTACTCACGCTCTACATGAATTTTATGGAGATTTTGTAGAAATTGCTTTTGATATTTTGCTGACAAAAGATTTGGGACCAATAGTTCTTGAAGGAAACTCAAAACCCGCACGCTGGATTTTTAATCTTCTTTCAGACAACTTCCCAAAAAACTCACCTGAATATAAAGAATTTCAAAAGATAAGGATGTTAAGCGTAAAACTTCCTTTGATTTTTATCACCAACGTTTATCAATCTAAAAAAATGGAAAATTTTGAAATTTTGGTAGAAGCGCCTGACCAGGAAATAGGTGCAATGGAAACTGCCGATTTGCAGAATTGGCTGAAATCTCAAAAGATTGGCGGTCTCAGAGTTGAACGAAAAACGAGCGAAGTTCAACAGGACAGTATGGGTGGATTTATTGAAACAGCCCTTGTTCTTACTGTAATCGCCCGACCTGTACTCATCGAATTAGTAAAGTCACTCTCTACATGGTTTGCAGAACGAAAGCCAAAAGCATCTATAAAAATCACAAATGCGGAGGGAAAGACTATTGAATTTAGCGGTGAAAATTTACCCAATCTTGAAAAAACGATTGAAAAACTAATAAGCCAATAAAAAAAAGTGAATGAATTTATCATACAACTTTGATTTTACAAAAGTAATCTTGGTCGGAGCAAGTGAATTTGAAGACCCAAATTTGCCACCGCTCCCAACCGTAAAAAATAATATCCTAAAACTCAAAGAAGTATTAGGAAATAGAAGTATTGTCGGCATTCCCGATAATGAAATTTACGAAATTCTTGATGAAAAGCATTCATCTGAAATCGGGAAAAAAATCAAGTTGATTGCAAGGGATTGTTTCGACACATTAATTTTTTATTATGCAGGGCATGGAAAATTGAGCGATGCGGGGGAATTGCATTTAACAGTAAGAAAAACAGATACGGAAGCATTAGAACTTACTGCCCTGCCAATAAAGTTTTTAAAAAAGATAATTCAAGATTGCCCAGCAGCCAAGAAAATAGTAATAATTGACAGTTGTTTTAGTGGAAATGCAATTGACTTTATGGGGTCGCAAGACGATGTTAAAAATTTAACTCTGATTGAAGGGACTTATCTGATAACATCAGTCCCTCCTAATAATCTTGCAAAAGCAACAGATAATAGTGGAAACTTTACAGCCTTTACTGGCTCGTTAATCGGCTGTCTTGAAAATGGACTAAATAATAGTGATGAGTTCATTACAATTAACTCACTCTATAATGCCATAAGAACAGCCACATCATCTTTTAACACGCCACATAGAGCGATAAATCAAAATATAGATGATTTTAGATTTGCATTCAATAAGAGTTTCTTTATCCAAGAAGAGTTTGTCGAAATTGACAATGTTCTAACCTCTACTCAATCTACTACCATTGCTCGAATTTCATTAAATTTACTTAAAGAAATTGAAAAAATTAACGGCGAACACTTGCAAAGGTTTGTGGTAATGAAGCCTTTCCACATGGCACAAATAGGATTAATAGACGGCGATTGGGCAGAAGTCGTGGCACGAAGGGAAGGTGATATTACCAAGGAGTATGTTCGGGTATATGGACGAAATTCGATTATTTTTAGTATCATTATGCCGTTAGTGATACGTAATCTACTCGATATAAACAACCTTATGAGTATGTCCGAAACGCAAGGAATAAGACTTGATGATAACTTTTACCTTACTATCAAAAAGGCTGAATTAGCACCCCTCAGTAGTTGGGAGGTTTCTGACGAAGATTTTATCTCTTGGCTTCCTTCTACACCTGAAATGTCTAATAAAGTATTTGATTGCCCATTGATTGCAGTAAGAAATTTAGAGTTTGACCTTTTGAACTTTTCACCTTTGGAAGACATTTGGGTTGAATGCTACAATGAAATAGGTGAAAGATATGAAAGCAAAATGAAAGTAGTAAAATATGTTGATAACCCTGGACGTGCTGTTGTTGGGATTGAAAAGCAAATTCTTGAAAGAGAAATTTTCAGAATGGAAAAGCCGTTTAAATTGAAAATTCAAAAAATGCCGAATGAATAATGCAGGGAACAAAGGATGTACGCCTATGCCGCCGAAACCCAACCCGCAAGCCCAACGCACGGCGGCACAGCGTACATCCAACCGTTAGGTCTAAATGAATGAAAAAAAAGAAAAGGATGATTGTTGAAATAATAAAACATATTGTTTCGGAAATTTATCAAAGAACTGTATTCTGGTCTTTGAAATCAGTAACAAAATTTTTATTGCAGAAATTTCTTCTAATTCTTAACATTAATTATGATGGTCAATTGACTAATTACTCAATTGGTCAATTTTTAAGAGTAATTCTATTTGTAGTCACACTATTTATTTGTGTTATATATTCTTGTACATCAAATTATGATAGTTGGTTTTTTTGTGTACTTATGGCGTTGAGTTTCTTGTGGCTTTTAGGAATTATTCGTGGGTACTTGAAATTGAGAAGAAGAAACTCACCTGAGAAAAGTCCGCAAATCGAAAACCCTAAAAAAGTCGCATTCAGCATATACAGTATTTTATATCCTCAGAATTGGAAATTAGAAAAAACAGAATTTGTTGATGATGAATTTATTGAAGAGCATGGAATGTTTCATGCAACGATTGAATCCAAGCTATACTTTTTAACTATAATAACTCACTATGACGATATAGAAAAAGTGGTTGGTACTGCGCCGGGAAGCCTACATGAATTTATGAAACAGTTCAAGGCAAATGTAGACTCAACAATGAAAATCATTAAAGATAGCGTAGAAACAGACTCAATGACTCAAATCCATGAAAAAATTATCGGAATTCGAGAAAAGATGGATGCGCTTGATGATTATGGCAAACAATCGTTGGTTAGGCAATACTATACTGTTAGTTCTGATAAACTTGTCACGCACGTTTTGTTTCAGTATGTAGAAAGCGATGAATCAATATTAATGCCTGGAATACAATTAATATTAAACTCATTCAGAGACAGTCTGATTGAAGCTCAAAAAATGAAGGAAAACAAGGCCTAACAATGCATGGTCGCCTATGCTGCCCAAGCCCAACGCACAAAGCCAACGCAGGGCAGCACAGCGTCCATGCTCACGTTACCTGCAAGCTAAGAGGACACTATACAAGAAATATTAGTAAATTTGAAAAGGAGTTTGCGAAAATCCACAAAAGAGTAGCGTAAAATTTAAAAACTGACAATATGAAAAATTTAATGACAATAGCAGCAGTAGTTTTATCACTACTCTTTGTGACTGGGTGTGAGAAAGAGACCGTTATCCCCGAACAAAATGTTCCGACTGAAATCAAAAACTACGTTTCAACCCACTTCCCAAGTTGTTCCATTTCAAAGGCAATTAAAGAGAATGACGAAAATGAGGAAATGTATGAAATTACTTTATCCTGTGGTGTTAAATTAGAATTTAACAAGCAAAAGGAAATCATTGACATTGACTGGAATAAAAAACTTCCTGACAGCGTTATTCCAGCTAATATTCTTTCCTATGTAATCTCAAACTACTCAACAAACTTTATCATAGGATGGGAACTTCAATCAGGAAATCAAGAAGTTCAACTTGACAACAATCTTGTGCTTGTCTTTGATATGGCAGGAGAATTTTTAAGGATTGATGATTGAAAACCAGCAGGTAACAACGTGTATAGCTCATTGCGGCTGAAGTGTATAACTCAAAGTTATTGCTTTTTTACTAACCTTACTGCTTAACCGAAAAAACTCGCTGTCTAATCCGCAACGAGCCATACACAAAACCGTTAGCCGCCACCGAATAAAATACCCGGCAGCGGCGTAATTGGTTAGGCCGTTGCGGCCTTAACTGCCCACATTGCGGCAGTCTCATACTCAGTTTGAGCCAACGAAGCCAAACGCCCGTCCTTCGCTTTCAATTCCTCGCAAAGGTTGATGAGTTCGGCTGTTTTCTGCTTGATCTGGTCAACGACTGAATCAGCAGACGGATTGAATTTGGTGCGAACGCGCTGTTCGCCGATGGTTTGTTCTTCCATTATGTTGGATTGTATGTGATGCAGGCGGCTAACTCTGCGTTGCCGAAAAATCTTCCTAAGCGTCGCCATTCGGCAACGCCTCAGTTATGTCCAATTTTAAACAAATTTTTTCACTAAAAAAGTAAATCATGAAAAAAGTATCCGATTTCAGTTTCTTGGGAAGGGCAAACGGTTTGATTTTTTTGACTGTATGCTGTCTTATTTTACCCAACCTTGCCCTTAGCCAAGTCCCAACAGTTGTCTTGAATGGCAACTCAATTACAGACTTCATACCACTTCATAGTGAGAAGTACGTTGAACCCACACTCCTCCCCGAAGTAGACATTACCACTGTTCTGGCGGAAGACGCGGCAAATGGAGTTGAAATTCCAAGATTTGGTGTAAAAATTTCCACTACGATTTCAAAAACTGATGGTGAAACGGAGGACTACGGAAGTTTTATTATCTGGAAAAAATCGTTTGCCGCTCTTGGTGCGAAATCTTTGAATTTTGAGTTTACAGATTTAGACTTACCGGACGGTGCTGAAATGTATAGACTTGTTTGACTAAGAGAATCAGTGAGTTATCAAATTAAAATTCCAAAGAC
>CAZAEZ010000050.1:0-41406 GCA_964484205.1 uncultured Saprospiraceae bacterium
AAGTTATAATTTTACTCCGTCGCTGCCTTTCAAAACCACTTTGCGGCGGCTATATCAAATTCATTTGTTGGAATGTTTGAATGGCGCATTTTAGATGTGAATGGAAATTTAATCAATAAAGGCAGGAAATTATCTCTACCAACAGAGTCGATTGAATTTAATGTGCCAAATAGCCCTGGGCTCTATTTTCTGGAACTCCATGGCGATCATTTATACCGGCAATTGAGATTAGTAGTTGTTCGATAAATTCGCATTACAACTCATAATCACTTTTACGAAAAAAACGTCCAAATGACCTTGTCTTGTCCTGTCTCCATCACCCCCAAATTTCAGTCCCGTTCAAAGGCCAACAAATCCCCCGGCTGGCAGTCCAGCACGTCGCAAATAGATTCCAGGGTGCTGAACCGGATTGCTTTGGCTTTTCCGGTTTTTAGTATGGACAGATTGGCCAAAGTCAGCCCCACTTTTTCGGATAGCTCATTCAGCGACATTTTTCGCTTGGCCATCATTACATCCAGATTGACAACGATCGGCATGGCTCAGACAGTTAGTTCGTTTTCGGATTGAAGTTCAACGCCGCGCTTAAATATTTGCGAAATGATATAAACGAGACCGGCAGCAAACAGGAATTCTCCCGAAGCCCCGATTGGGTACACCTCCCCGGTTGTTTTCAACAACCAGCCGACATGCGCGCTGCTAACCAGGGCAACAAGCCAGATTCCCAACAAGACATAGCTGATCGTTTCGATCTTCAGCGCCACTTCAATTTTGAAAGGATTCCGCAATTTGACCTCCGCCAGTGTTTTGATTACCAGAAAAACCACATACGCCTTCATGCCTGCCAGGGCAAACATAAAGGAAACAGCCTGCGTATAGTGCCAGAAACTGACTTGCCGGAGCCGGTATAAATCCAGTCCCTGGTACAGGTTTTTTGCCGCTTGCGGATTTACACAACTTACGCCAAAAGAAACCAGGATTGCCCCGGCTTCGATCATTAAGCCAATGCATGCCACCCAGGCCAAAATGTGCATTACAGTAAGAATTTGTTCAGTTCTTGTTTTAGTCTCCATATTCATATGAGTTAGTTGTTTTGAAAAATCGAATGCGCAAGTATCGCTATATTTTTATTGATAAACAATAAATATGATTCGAATTTCAATAATTTTTCAAAAACAGGTTGCCGACGTCATGCCAGTGGTTAACCACCCGAGCAGAAAACCCAGACAGACTAAAAAATCTGCCCGGACCTTGCCCTTTCCTCCAAAGCCGCGTATCTTTGGCGAATATTCGCTAAAACTAAAATTTTCCAAAAACATGACAGATACATTGGTGCAAAAAGACGTCCTGAACGGTGGTGAGTTCCTCATCCGCGACGCAAAGCCCGAAGACGTGTTCATCCCGGAGGAGCTCAACGAAGAGCAATTGATGATCAAAAAAATGTCGGAGGATTTTCTGGAACAGGAGATTTACCCGAACACACAAAAAATTGAAAAACAGGAAGATAACATCGCCCCGAAAATCCTGAAAAAAATGGGCGACCTCGGCCTGCTTGGCGCCCACATGCCGCAGGAGTACGGCGGCATGGAACTCGACACCAACACCAACACCGTCATTTCCGAGGTATTCGGCCCGGCAGGGTCCATTATCGTTTCGTTTGCTGCGCACACCGGCATTGGCATGTTGCCGATCCTGTATTTTGGCACGGAAGCGCAAAAAAAGAAGTACCTGCCCGGCCTGATCAGCGGCGATCTGAAAGCCGCCTACTGCCTGACGGAACCCAGCAGCGGTTCCGATGCGTTGAATGCCAAATCGCGGGCCGACCTGAGCGCCGACGGTAGCCACTACGTGCTGAACGGCCAGAAAATGTGGATTTCCAATGCCGGATTTGCCGATATTTTTATTGTGTTTGCGCAGGTTGGCGGCGATAAATTCACCGGCTTTATTGTCGAACGCAATTCCGAAGGCCTGACGCTCGGCGCCGAGGAGGACAAAATGGGGATTAAAGGCTCCTCCACCCGGCAGGTGTTTTTTGAAAATGTAAAAGTGCCCGCCGACAACGTGCTTGGCGAAGTCGGCAAGGGTCATCTGATCGCCTTCAACGCGCTGAACATCGGGCGCTACAAACTGGGTGTCATGTGCATTGGCGGTTGCAAAAAAGCCATTTCGATAGCCACGCAATATGCAAATGAGCGCCAGCAATTCGGACAGTCGATTGGCAATTTCGGCGCCATCCAGCACAAACTCGCCGAAATGGCCATCCAAACTTTTGCCGGCGAAAGCGCCATGTACCGCACCTCGCAATTGATGCAGGATAAAAAAGCCGAAGGCACCGCCGCCGGTAAAACCTTCGGCCAGGCAACTTTGGAAGCCGCTGAAGAGTATGCCATTGAGTGCTCCATTTTAAAAGTATACGGCTCCGAAGTAACCGATTTTTGTGTGGACGAAAATGTGCAAATCCACGGTGGCATCGGTTTCAGCGAGGAATATTCCGCCGCGCGCGCCTACCGCGACAGCCGGATCAACCGCATCTACGAAGGCACCAACGAGATCAACCGCCTGCTCATGGTCGATCAATTGTTCAAACGCGCCATGAAGGGCAAACTCGACATCGTCGGGCCGGCCTGGGCGGTTCAAAAAGAACTCACGGCCATGCCTTCCTTCGATCAGGCCGAGGGCGTTTACGCCGAGGAGCAAAAAGCCATCGCCGATTTCAAAAAAATCATTCTGATGACAGCCGGTGCCGGCGCCAAAATGCAAATGGACGGCAAACTCAACCTCAAGGATGAACAGGAAGTGCTGATGAACGTTGCCGACATGTTCATTGATCTTTTTGTAGCTGAATCGCTGCTGCTCCGGGTGCAAAAACTGGCCGAGCGGACGGAAAAGCCCCAGGCACAGGAATTGTACGACGCCATACTCCGGGTTTTTCTGCACGATGCCACGGCACGCATGAGCAAAAATGCCACCGACGCGCTGGCTTCGTTTGCCGAAGGCGACCTGCTGAAAACCTTCCTGATGGGCGTGAAGCGGTTCACCAAATACCCGCCGGTGAATGTGAAGGAAAAGCGCCGTCTGATTGCCAAGGCGTTGCTGGAGGCGAATGGTTGGGGATTTTAACCGACGCAAACATTTAAAAAATCTGCGCCGCAACTGGAAGGCTATCCGGTTGCGGCGCAATTTTTAAAAAACAGTTTTTCCCCTGCTTAGAGTTTTTCCAGTTTTTCCCTGGACGCTTGAAAGTCCGGGTTCAATGCAAGGGCTCTTTCAAAACTTGCTTTGGCATTTTCCGTATCTCCTTTTGCCAAATAGGCATCTCCCAGGCTGTCAAATGCATTCCAGGAGTTTGGATTCAATTCCGTGTTCATCAGAAAAATGGCAATAGCTTCGTCCGTTTTCTCCTCTTTCAGTTTTTCATACCCGGCCACATTCATATCCCATTCATGAAATACCACATCATCGCGGGTGTTCGATTTCAGCGCATCAAATTTATCCTGGGCGGCGTCTACGCCTTTTTCGTCCATTACGTCTGTCACCACATCGGCCCCGGAGGTCTTCGCGTCTGAGAAATCGATCAGTTCAACTTCATAGACGATATAATCGCCATCGAGGTTATTCGCCTGATCTTCGTCTTTCAACAATTCCTTAGGTACCTCGAGCCGGTAGGTACCACCCCGCTGCATGGTGTTTTTCATCACCTTGTAAATGGCCGTGGATTCTTTGTCGGTGTCTTTATCCACGACGCCATGAATGACCACGTTCATATCCCGGTTGGTAAAAAGTTGATCGCCTTTCGTGTTTTTTACGGCAACATTAATGAAGTAATCCTGCCCGGGAGCAGGTTTCCCCCCTTTTCCGGCACGTAAGGTCTGAACTTTGATGCCGGTTGCGGAGGATGCGTCGTCCTGTGCATTTAGCTGAAATGCGCAAGCAAATGAAAGGACCAGAGCAAACAGAAATTTAGTTTTCATCATATAAAAGTTAAAAGTGAAAAGTGCTGGTTTGCAGGAAATAGCGTTACACTTCTTACTGGCTGGTGGAATAGCCAACTGGGCATGAGATTGCCCATTTTCACTATTAAATACTGGGGAATGCTATCGGTTATCACCTAAAAGTACAAATAATTCGAACGTGGCCTACAGGACCAACAATTTAATTACAAACGATTGGTCGATCTGCGCCGACGCAAGGCTACGAATTTCGCAAGATTGTGGTTTTGTATTTTACCTTTGGCCGGAGCCTGATTAGCGGCCATGCAAGCCGGTGTTTCAATTTTATAGCATCGGAAAAATTTAAAATTAACATGAAAAACGCGCCCAAAATATTGCTTGGAAGACGGGAGAAGGCAAACTTCCCGGAACTCCATCTAAACAATATCGATGCAAAAGTGGACACCGGCGCGTATACTTCCAGCATACACTGCCACGATATCCGGGAAGTGGACAACCAGTTGTATTGCAAATTTCTTGACCCTGCGCATCCCGACTACAATGCGCAGGAATTCCGGTTCAACACGTACTCCCGGAAAACCGTAAAAAGTTCGAACGGCCAGATCGAAAACCGGTATAAAATAACGACGAAAATTGTGCTGGGCGAAAAGCAGTATGCTATTTCCTTAACGCTCACAGACCGGGCCAAAATGAAATACCCCGTCTTACTGGGGCGCAAGTTCCTGTCCCGGAAATTCATTGTTGATGTTTCGCTGAAATATCGGTTAAAAACTAACAATTCAGACAACGGATGAAAATTGTAATTCTATCCCGAAACCCTAAACTCTATTCCACCAAGCGCCTGGTGGAAGCCGGCCATAAAAAAGGGCATGAAATGCTGGTCATCGACCACTCGAAATGCGATATTATTATTGAAAAACGCAACCCGCATATCATTTACAAAGGCGAAAATTTAACCGGGGTTGATGCGGTTATTCCCCGAATCGGCGCATCGATTACGTTTTACGGCACCGCCGTAGTCCGGCAATTCGAAATGATGAAAGTATTTACTGCCGTGGAATCGCAGGCGCTGGTGCGTTCCCGGGATAAACTGCGCAGCATGCAAATCCTGTCGCGCGCCGGCTTGAGTTTGCCAAAAACCGCCTTCACCAATTATTCCAAGGATGTCGCAGCATTGATCAAGCATGTCGGTGGAGCCCCGTGCGTGATCAAGTTGCTGGAAGGCACCCAAGGCGTCGGTGTTGTGCTGGCGGAAACAAAAAGCGCCGCCATTTCCGTATTGGAAGCGTTTCACGGCTTGCAGGCGCGGGTAATCGTGCAGCAGTTCATCAAGGAAGCCGGTGGCGCCGATGTCCGGGCTTTTGTCGTCGACGGCGTTGTGGTGGGCGCCATGAAACGGCAGGGCAAACCCGGCGAATTCCGCTCCAACCTGCACCGTGGCGGCACGGCAACGCTCATCGAACTCACGGAGGAAGAGGAAAATGCAGCACTCAAGGCCGCCAAAGTGCTGGGTTTGGGCGTTGCGGGCG
The DNA here is from genome assembly GCA_964484205.1 of uncultured Saprospiraceae bacterium. Classification (GTDB taxonomy): domain Bacteria; phylum Bacteroidota; class Bacteroidia; order Chitinophagales; family Saprospiraceae; genus M3007. The sequence continues at coordinate 5,477 of CAZAEZ010000050.1, forward strand.
TCGACATGCTGCAATCCAATTCCGGCCCGATGATCATGGAAGTCAACTGCTCGCCCGGGCTCGAAGGTATCGAAGCAGCCACCGGGAAAGATATTGCTGCAAAAATCATTCGTTATGTCGAGCGAAATGCCGGATAAAGTCCTGAAAATATTGAACACGCCGGTGCTGCCGGGCCAAAGCCTCACCCTGAGTCTGGACATCGCCCGGTTGCATACGCACACAAAAATCGAGGTTCCCATCATTGTGGAACGAGCCAAAAAGGACGGGCCTTGCCTGCTTTTGCTCGCCGGCATCCACGGAAATGAGGTCAATGGCGTGGAGATCGTCCGCCGCATCGTAGCCGGCAAATACAACAAACCCCAACGGGGCATGGTGATTTGCGTACCCGTGTTGAACGTGTTCGGTTTCCTGAACCAAACCCGGGAATTTCCCGACGGACGCGATCTGAACCGTTTTTTCCCGGGCTCCAAAACCGGCTCGCTGGCCAGCCGCTTTGCCTGGAATTTCATGAGACACATTGTGCCGCATATCGATTATTGCATCGACTTTCATACCGGCGGCGCCAGCAGGTTTAATTACACGCAGCTGCGCATCGACCGCGACAAACCGGAATGCCTGGACCTGGCCAAAGCATTCGGCGCCCGGTTTATCATTTACGCCCCCAACCGCGACAAATCGTTTCGGCAGGCAGCCGGAAACCAGGGAAAAACTGTTTTGTTGTTTGAAGGCGGCAAAACGCTGCACCTCGACCGCTCGGTGACCCAGGCCGGTGTCGAGGGTACCCTCCGGGTAATGCATCATCTAGGATTACGCGATTTTTCCAAAGAAATCGAGCAGTTTCACAAAGTGCCCAAACCGGTTATCGTTAAAAAATCGTCGTGGGTGCGCGCCAAGTATTCCGGGCTTTACCGTTCGGCCCTGAAAACGGGCGCAAAGGTGAGCAAGGGCGACATCATCGGTACGATCACAGACCCTTTCGGCAAATTTCAGAGCAAGGTAAAAGCGCCCTTTGACGGGTATATTCTTGCATCGAACCACCACCCTATCGTGAATCAGGGGCACGCACTGGTGCATTTGAGTGAGGAGATAGCTTGAATGTTGAGAGCATGTTGGGGATTTTCCCCGCTAAAGCGGGACAGGACTGCCGGAGGCAAGAACCAGGGCTTTTTTTGACAGTTTTTGCGTTTTTTCAGGCGCCTAGCCCAGCTAAGTGCCTGAAAAAAGGCGAGAAATGGCGAAAAAAGAACCGTTTTGGGCCCGGTGAGAAAATCCCCAACATGCTCTGGGCCTGGGTACTTAAAAGAAATGCCTGGTCGCGAAAAACCGACCAGGCATTTCTTTTTTACGCCGTCTGCCAGACGGTGTTACCAGGACGGGTTCCCCACCTGAATATCTTTGGTGGTCATACCGTTGGTTACCTGGATAAAGTAGCCTTTGTTGTTGTCGCGGAAAGCATTCAGCATGTACATATCGTTGCCGACATAAGTCAACGCTACATTCGGCGCAATTTGCGGATGCGGATTCGGGCCGTACAGGCCGATCACCTGAACGACCGTCCAGGTTTGTCCTGCCGGAGCGTTAATTTTGATCGGCGCCGCCGAATAGCCGCCGGGGCTGTTGCAGGTGCAATATTCCGGTGAAACCACCGAACAAGTGATCGGCGAGGCATTGACATTGACGGGCAACATCGCATCGCAAAGTCCGCCCGTAACCACCACTTTGTACATGCCGTTCGGGTAAACGCCGAAGTTGATCGGTGCACCGGTACCTGCTACGGGAGCGCCAATATTGGTGCCACCGCCAGTTTGCAACTGGTACATGGCGCCGTTTTCCGAGCCGTTCATACCGATCATCGGGCCGGTCTCTCCTTCGCAATAGTTTGGCGTGTATACGATCTGGAAAGGCTGCATGGCAATGTTCACCGTTTTTTCACAGGAAGCGGTACAGCCGTCTTTCGAAATCGTCACCGTCAATGTATAGGTGCCGGATGCGCCGGCGGTAACACTGACCGATTGGCCATTCGTGGCGCCGGGAATGGAGCCGTCGCCGTCGATCGACCAGCTGTAGCTGTCCATACCCGCCGGTGCGCCGTACTGGTTGCCGGTGGAATTGGGGCAAACATCGGCCATGCCGTTGCTGATGGAGCAAACGGGGTTGGGGGTCACAGATACGACTGCCGAGCCATCCATTGTGGATGAACAGCTATAACTATTCGTTGCTTCAACAGTGTAGGTACCTGGCACCGTCTGGTATCCAAAATTCAAGGCTAGTCCGAGCCCTAATACAGCCGGGCCAACATTATTTCCATCGCGCTTTAGTTGATACCCAACGGAACCCTGCGAGTCGCTAAGGGTTACTTCCACACCCTGGCCGCCGTCGCAATACGCGCCGCCGCCGCCAACAGTAAATGCTTGCGGCACAGGATGTACCGTCACCTCAATCGTTTCACATTCACCAGGCGCCACGCACCCGCCTTCACCACGAACATAGTACGTTGTCGTAGTTGTTGGTGAAACATTGATCGAAGAGCCGGTGCCTGCCGGGGTACCGCCACAGCTACCGGTGTACCAGTGCCATTCCGTAGCATCACCTAAGGTGCCGGTTACGCTCAACGTGGTTTCCTCGCCGACACAGATTGGATTCTCGGTTGCTTCTACATTTGTAATCACCGGGTCGGTACAGCCGTTGCCGATACACTCCGTTCCGGCAATGCTGATGTCGTCAAAAGCGCGGCCATCGTTATCATAGGAAGCATTATCCTCCTGGCCAAAGCGAATCTGAAAAGTGGATGTCAAACTCTGGCCGTTGTTTGCCAACGCCTGGTCGATATCGAGGTTGGAAACCAGAGCCCAGTCGCCATCGTCGTCATCCTGGCTTGCGGTCAGGTCATGCAATTCAATCCAGGAATCTGTATTACTTCCGCGTATCCACACCCGGTCATTTCCGTCATCCTCATCGCCATATTGGGCGTGATAGAAGGAAAGCGCCAGGTCGGTAGCACAGGTATAATTGGTCATGTCCAGCGTCAGGATGAGGTAATTCGTCCGGTCGCCATCGTTATCGTCATTATCCAACAGGGCAGCGCGCGAGCCGGTACGCGAGACAACGCCGAAGCGTACACGTCCGTCGCTGCTGGCTTCGTCGTAGGCCCAGTTGCAGATGCCGTTGATACTGGCTTCGTCGGAGGTAAAGGTGAGCGTTGGCCCTGCCGATTCAAAACCTTCATTGAAAGGCAACGTGACCGGGCCGGAAAGACACCAGCTGACCGTTACGCGGCCGTTGGCGCCGGCCTGGGAAGAGCCGGCATCGTCACCACGGCCACCGCCACCGCCGCCCGGAGCATTACCGGTCTCGGCATTCGGCGTACCGTCTTCATCGCCACCGTCGCCACCGTTGCCGGTGCCATTGCCGCCGTCGCCGCCGGAGGAGCCGCCGCCATCTTCGCCATTCTGGCCATTCGCATTTGTAAATGCGGAGCCGCCGCCGCCGCCGCCGCCGCCGTTATTTCGACCATCGCCGCCGTCGCCGCCGGAGAAGGTAACGTCGCCGGTGCTGTTGCCGTCATCGCCGCCGTCGCCGCCATTCGGACCGGCGCCCGAGCGGCCGCCTTCTGCGACTACCAGGTTGGTACCGAAGGTCGAATTGCCACCGTTACTCCCTGTGCTGCCTCCAAGGCCTATTACAACGGAATACATTTGACCGGGAGAAACGGCAATTGTACTGCGTGCATAGGCGCCACCGCCACCGCCACCACGTTCACCGGAGCCATTAGCGCCGCCACCACCGCCGCCCCAGGCTTCCACCGTAATGCTGGTGACGCCTGCCGGAACGGTGAAATTGCCGTTTGAATTAAATACCTGCGACTGGGCAGAAAGCCCCAGTGCAAGCAAGAAGGTTGTACAAACCAGGCCGATACGGGAAACCAGGCTGGTAGTTGCGGTTTGTAAAGCCATTTTCATAGGATTGTGTTTTGTATTAAATTATAGTTAAAATAAAAAACACCATTCCGCCGCCGCAGGGTAGCAGTGGCGAATCGGCAAAAAATAATAGCAAGCTGGTTAAACTGCTGAGATTTGAATGTCAAATTGCCGCAAAAGGTTAAATTCTTTTGCTAACAAGAACTAAATCGGAAAAGGGAAATATCCGGAAACCGGAAAAAGGTGGGCAGTACAAAGCGAAAACACTTGGACGACTACGCACGAGAACAGGACAATGGATTACGCGATTAAAATTGATGATGCAATAATAAGCAATACTGCTAACACACCTAACCATTTTATCCGGCAATTGAACAAATATGACATTCTTCAAATGCCAAATATTTACCTAAAGACCTTGTTGCCTCAGAAAAACAGTATACTTAGCGTCTAAATCAAGTAAAAATGATCAAGTTCACACACCGAATTACGCGTTTTTACCTGTTGCCGCCATTACTGGCCTGCGCAGCATGCAGCGCTCCCGAACCCGAAAACGCGGTCCTTCCCGACACCGGATTTTCCATGCCCTACCAATTGGATGCTCCCGACGCCGTGATTGATCTTCCTGCGTCGTTGCGCGAAATATCCGGCCTCAGCATGGCGCCCAACGGCCGGCAACTTGTAGCGGTAAATGACGAAAAAGGCGTAGTTTATTTTTTAAATCCCGAAACCGGCGCCCTTGAGGAGAACCGGGAATTTGGCAAATCAAACGACTACGAAGGCCTCGCAACCGCCGACACCACCATTTACATTGTGAATAGCAAGGGTACGATCTATCAGATAAGGCCTCCGGCCAAGACCGCCGACTACCCTACCCCGCTCAACGGCAGTTTCGACGTGGAAGGACTGTGTTTTGACTCCAGTAAAAACCGCTTGTTGCTCGCCTGCAAAGGCCGGGCGGGCAAGGGCGAAGCTTTTCGGAATAAAAAAGCAGTATACGCCTTCGACCTGAAAAAAATGAAATTGCAGGATGAACCGGCATACCTGATAGACCGCAACGAAATAGCCCGTTGGAAAGGCGGCGCAGGAAGCTGGGCAGCCAAAATCAACGAATTTTTGTCCACCGATCAGGCGCCATCGGCCTTTGGTCCGTCCGGCTTGGCTGTTTGTCCGACAGACGGCAACCTTTACATCGTGGCATCTGTTGGTAAAGCCCTGGCGGTAGTCCGGCCCGACGGCAGTTTGGCCCGGGTGCAGCGGTTACCGGCCGGCAGGTTCCAGCAACCCGAGGGCATCTGTTTTGATTCGCAGGGGCGCATGTATATCAGTTCGGAAAGTAAGAATGGCATTCCTGGTCGTATCTTTCGCTTTTCTATAAAAAGTTCGGAATAACCTGTTTGAAAGAATTTTTATCAAAAAAGTCACTGTCCAAATGAAATACCAGGAATTAATCCAGCAGGCGGAAGCGCATATCGAACAACACAGCGGGGATCAGAAGATGCCCTGGATCGGTTTGATGGAAGAATTTGTTGCTGTTGTTAAGAAATCCGAGAAAAAGGCCAAAAAAGAAAAAGACAAAAGTACCAACCCGGAGCGCACGATCGAAACCATGTTCCGGGTAACGGCGACCAACAGCCAGCGCCTCAGCGATCAGGCCGATGCCAAGGCGAATATTATGATCTCCGTAAACACCGTGCTGATCCCTGCCCTGTTTTTCCTTCAAAATCTGGAAGGCAGCGAAAAACTTGCCGTGCCGATTTTGATCTTGCTGGCAGTCAATTTACTGACCATCGTGTTTGCCATTCTGGCCACCCGGCCGCAAATCCCGAAGGGCGTTTTTACCCAACAGGACCTGGATGCGAAAAAGGCGGACTTGTTGTTTTTCGGAAACTTTTACAAAATGAATTTCAACGAATATTCTGAAGGGATGTTTAGGATCATGGGCGACCGGCAATTCCTGCACACCACGCTGCTGCTTGACATTTACAATCAGGGTATCGTTTTGGGTCGGAAATACCGGATGCTCACCATTTCGTACAATGTTTTTATGTTCGGGTTGATCCTTGCCGTTCTGGCTTTTTTTGTCGTGTTAAATCCGAATTTTCTACACTAATTCCATCATCCGATGAAACAGGTAACGCTTGAACCGCCAAAACAATACACGGCTGCAAACACCATAAATTCGGTTATTTCCTTTCAACCGTTTTACCGCTACCTGAAACAAAGAACACAAATTGAAAAAACGGTTAAGGTGGATTTTTATAATGCCCTGATCCGAAAAATAGAATCTTACCCTGAGTTAAAAAAACCGGTCAGGCCAGAAAACCTCAGCAAATACCGCGATCTGTTTGAACTTATCTACGCCCACCTGACCGGTATTACAACGGAAGAAAATGAAACACTTTGGGGGCTGGGGCCACCCCGCCCGGGGCCTGTGTTTTACGGCACCGACAGCTGCTGCAATCTTTTCGGTAAAGAAGTCAGCCGAATCAATAAAATCGCTGTGCACAAGGAGGATGAAAAACACCTGGAGCGCGAACGCACCTTCATTTATTCCCTCATTCTTGAACGCTACTATGGATTTAAATTCCAGTTCAAAAATGAAATGATCCACAGTTTGATCGACAACAAAACCAAACTGTCCAAATACTACCGGGTCAATGTGGATACCCGGTTTATAGAGATCAGCCATAAAGGCAAATTACCGGCGCTCGATTTTAGCAAGATAGACGAACAGGTGAACAAGGGCTCTTTGCTGGAATATCTGGTGAAAGTATTGCCCCTCCGTGAATTTACATTCACCGGTTTTAACATTGTTTATTTTACTGAATTCACCGAACAGTATACCATTAAGTTGATCCGGAATATGCTGCTCGGCCGCTCGCAAAATAGCAAAGAGGAGCGCATGGTTGAATTGATCCAAATTTTGCGAACAATTGCGGGTTGTATCGATGTGAACTTTGGTTTTATCCCGTTTGTACGGCTAAATGAAAAACTAATTCTTGATTTTGGAACTATATCAAGCAGCGTACTGCTGGACTATCACAAGAAAAACGACAGTTCAGATAACCGGGTACAGGTTTTTTTGGAGGAATATATTGAATCGCCCCGGCTTATAATTTTAAACGATGAAGAGCAGGTTGAAGAAAACACTAAAGCCATAAACCCAATCCTGAAATATACCGGTATTCGGGATTATGCCTTGTTACCGCTTTATTATAACCGCGACCTGGTGGGGGTTCTGGAGGTTTATTCCCGTAGAGAGAAAATAGTTGGACAGAAAATATTATTAAAAATTGATCCGGCACTGTCGCATGTTGCCCAATTGATGAAAATTGCCGTGGATGATTTTCACGGGATGATTTCCCGGACGGTTACTGAAAAATTCACGTCGATTCAACCCGCTGTCCATTGGCGTTTCAATGAGGCCGCCTGGAATTATTTGTACGACCGCTTACTCGAAAAGAAAGAAACCGACATTGAACCCATTGCCTTTGAGCATTTGTACCCGCTGTATGGCGCCGTTGACATCCGCAATTCTTCAGTGGAGCGTAATCATGCCCTGGAACAGGACCTGCGTTACCAATTGACCTTGCTGGCGGAAACCTTTGCCGGACTAAAAAAAATCTATCCGATGGCCCTGCTGGATAAGATGATCTTTGAGTGCAACAAGTGGCTGGACCTTTTGAACCCGGCCTTCTCAACCGAAGAATCTATCCGGCTCACCTATTTTATGAACCGGGAGGCCCAACCCGCACTCGATCATTTTAAAACCCTGCATCCGGACGGTGCGCAGCTCATCGACCGATACTGCCGCTCGCTGGACGAAGCGACCGGCAAATCGCATGAAAACCGGCGCAATTTGGAGGTGTCCACCCAAATGATCACCAAAGCCCTCGACGCATTTCTCGACAAATCGGAACAGGAGATGCAAAAAACCTATCCGTTTTTCTTTGAAAAATACCGCACCGATGGCGTGGAATACGACATGTTCATCGGCCAGGCACTGGCGCCGCAAAAACCTTTTGATCGCGTGTACCTCAGCAACCTGCGGCTCTGGCAATTGCAGTCGATGGCAGCGATCAGCCTGATGATCCGGAAAATGCACACTGAAATGCCCAAGTTGCTGGAAGTGACGCTCCTGATCTATGTCAACAGCGATCCGATTGACATTCATTTCCGGAAAGACGAAAAACGGTTCGACGTAGAAGGCGGGTACAATGTGCGCTATCAGATGATTAAAAAACGAATTGATAAAGTGCATATCCGGGATACGGATGAACGCCTGACCCAGCCCGACAAAATTGCGCTCGTCTATTCCAACAAGGAGGATGCGGCGGAATACATCTCCCACATCCGCTACCTGCAACAGCAACATGTTTTAAACGACGACCTGGAAGAATTGGAGCTCGAAGAGTTGCAGGGCGTTAGTGGATTAAAAGCCCTCCGGGTGGGGGTTCGTCAAAACAATTCGTCGAAAGGCTGAACTTTCGCAGGCAATTCCCAATAATTTTGCCGGTCAATATGGAAGTACGGGGCAAAATCCTGGCCGGTATCGCCGGCATGATTCTCTGCGATCTGGCGGGCATACCACTGGGTGGCCTGATCGGTTTCGCCCTTGGCGCCATTATCGGGCATATATTTTTTGACCGGCGGCGCGAAATTGACCAGTCGGAACAGGAATTCCGGGCTTATAAACGCCGCCAGGGCGAATACCTGTACCATGTGTTCAGCTTGTGCGCCAAAATGGCCAAGTCGGACGGCCCCATCAACCAAAATGAAGTCAACCTGATGGAACGCCTGATCCGCCAGCACTTCCGCTTGTCCGACCACGGGCGGCAGCAGGTTATACAGATCTGGAATGCCGCCAAGAATTCAAACGTCTCGTTTGAACACTATGCCCAGGCTTTTTATCAGGACTTTGGCCGCGAGCGCTACCAGGTGCTGAATATGATGGATTTACTGTTTGCCACTGCGGCAGCCGACGGCGGAATGCACCAGCGCGAAGAGCAACTTTTGCTGCGTGCAGCCGGACTTTTTCGCATTGGCCGCCTGCAATACGACCGCATCCGGTACCGCTACTACCAGGCGCCCAAACAACAGCCGCGCTGGTCGAGATTGGACCCGTACTATTCCATCCTGGGCGCCCAACCCAGCGAGTCGCTGGATTCGATCAAACAAAAATTTCGCAAACTCGCCATGCAGTGGCACCCGGACAAACTTTCCGCCCGCGGCGCTTCAAACGAAGCAATCCGCCATGCCAAGGAGAAGTTTCAGCAAATCAATGAGGCCTACGAGAAAATTGTGGAAGCGCGGAAATGAAATTAAGTTGGAAGGTTACTGGTTAGAAGGTTACTGGTTTCTGGTTACTGGTTAGAAGGTTGTTCACCATCCCTGGAAGGTGAACAACCTTCTAACCAGTAACCAGAAACCAGAAACCTTCAAACCCTCAACCAATTTCCCGAACCACAAAAAAACCATCCGTCCCTTGCGGCTGATAGAGCGGCATCAGAATAAGGCCGTCTTCCGGGGCATGGATGGGACCGGAAGTATCATTGGCCAAGTGTTCTCCTTTTTGAATTGGTTGAAAATTGGAATAGCCGGGGCGCATATTGAAGGCGTCGCCGGGATGAATGTGGTGGATATGCCGCAGGCGGGTCACTTTGGGCAGTGCGTCGGTAAATGTTTTCAACAAGGATTCGTGGCGGCTGTCCACATCCTCGTGTCGAATACATCCGGCAGCACGCAAACAATTGATGATTGCTGCAATGGCATAACTGACTGCTTGCGGATCGTTGTGCTGCCCGGCTTCGAAGGCAACGCCTACGGAATAATTCGGAAAACCATTGTGCTTAAAATAGTTGCTGGAAGCAACATGGAGCAAGGTGCCTTCAAGCCCGTCCAGCATGCCCAAAATCACGGGGGCGTGCAGTTCTTTTGCCAGGCGCAAACTAGCCTTATCATCGGAGGGGATACAAAAAATACCGCCGTGCGCCGAGGTCGTATGCAGATCCAGCAGGATGAGCGCTTCGGGCTTGGTTTGATCTATCTCGGCGCGTATGCAAGCTGTAATTTCGGCCAGTTCCCTGTCTTCCGCCTGCAATTCATCCGGCTTGGTTTGCTGAATTCGTTGCAGATGTGGTTCCGTCCAAAGCCGGTTCAAATCCCGCTCAACAAAACGTTTTCCGGATTCAAATGCCTGGCAGTTGCCAACCAGGCCAATCAGTTTGCCGCGAAACGTAAACCCGGGGTTAACCTGCGGCTCCCGCTCCAACATCCGGAAAATTTCTTTGAGTGCCAGCACCCCGGCCTGTTCATTTCCATGAACAGCCCCGAACACGACGACCAATGCGCCGGGTTCGGGGCCTGTGTATGTACCTAATATTCGATTCATAAATCTGCCGCAAAGGTAGCCTTGCCGGCAATATCTGCTAATATCAAGGTTACTTTTTGGCTTTCGCCGCACGCGCTTTGGCCAATATTTCCGCACGCGTCATCTTCGGCTTGTCGGACGCCGCCGCCTTCGCTTTCGCTGCAGGCTTGCCCGCTTTCGCAGCACGCGCTGCGCGCGCTTTGGCAAGCACTTCGGCGCGGGTCATCTTCGGCTTGTCGGAAGCCGCTTTCTTCGCTTTCGCAGCAGGCTTGCCCGCTTTCGCAGCACGCGCTGCGCGCGCTTTGGCCAGCACTTCAGCACGCGTCATTTTCGGCTTGTCGGTGGCCGCTTTCTTCGCTTTCGCTGCAGGTTTGCCCGCTTTCGCAGCACGCGCTGCGCGCGCTTTGGCAAGCACTTCGGCGCGGGTCATCTTCGGCTTGTCGGAAGCCGCTTTCTTCGCTTTCGCAGCAGGCTTGCCCGCTTTCGCAGCACGCGCTGCGCGCGCTTTGGCAAGCACTTCGGCGCGGGTCATCTTCGGCTTGTCGGAAGTCGCTTTCTTGGCTTTCGCCGCAGGCTTACCCGCTTTCGCGGCACGCGCTGCGCGCGCTTTGGCCAGTACTTCGGCGCGGGTCATTTTCGGCTTGTCGGACGCCGTTTTCTTCGCTTTCGCTGCAGGTTTGCCCGCTTTCGCGGCACGCGCTGCACGCGCTTTGGCCAGCACTTCGGCGCGGGTCATCTTCGGCTTGTCGGAAGCCGCTTTTTTCGCTTTCGCAGCAGGCTTGCCCGCTTTCGCAGCACGCGCTGCGCGCGCTTTGGCAAGCACTTCGGCGCGGGTCATCTTCGGCTTGTCGGAAGCCGCCGCTTTCGGGCGACCCGGACGCCGTTTGGTTACAGGCGCCGTTGGAGCCGTGCCCGCTTTTTTCGGGCGACCCGGACGCCGTTTGGAGGCTGGTGCTGGTGCTTCAACTGCCGCGGTTGTTTCTACTTTCTTCGGACGACCAGGGCGTTTGGTTGCAGGCGCCGCCTCCGCAGGTTCCGTTTTCTTCGGACGGCCTCTTCCGGACTTGGCTTCGGCCTTGCTGGCCGCACGTGCCGCGCGTGCTTTTTCCAGGATTTCCGCACGCGTCATTTTAGGTTTATCGGATCCAGCTTTTTTCGGGCGACCGGGTTTGCGTTTTTTATCTGCTTTCTTTTCTGAAGCCTGGTCGGCAATTTTCGCCTCCGGTGCTTTCGATTTTTTGCTTTCTTTTTTCTTTTCGCTTTTGAATTTTTTGGCAACCAATTCTATATGTGCCAAATGATGCGCACTATGCCAGGCATATAGGGCGATTGCCTCGGGCAGTAAAACAACAGCCTGGCGCTCCGGGTGAAAATAACCCCGCTCAAGGTCTTCTTCCGAAAGCGACTTCAGGAATTCGACCCAACGGGAATGCAAGGCGGTGAGCAACCGTATAGAGGATTTTACAGAGCCTTTGCTCGCATCGGCAGTTTCTGCCCATAGCGCTTCTTCGTAGGGTTTGATTATCGGTGTGGGTTCTGTAGCCGTCAGTTTCATACGCACGTATGCATTCATGTGCGAATCGGCCAAATGGTGAATTACCTGGCGCACACTCCAGCCCCCGGGGCGGTATGGCGTATCCATCGCTTCTTTGGATAATTTATCGACGACTTTTTTTAAATCTTTCGGCAAGCGGGCAATCATTTTTATATGCTTGCGCGTCATTTTTGGTGAATATGATTTCCCATATTCGAATTGCCCTATCGGATACCGCAGTTTATTGATTTTCTTCATTTTTTATAGACGTTAGGAAATGTTAGTGTTGTTTTTAATTTTATAGAAAATATAAGAGCATGTTTAAATCAGTTTTGATCTTTCCAAAACCATAAATAACGGCAGGCAGCCGTTCTGTACGGGCGCCAGGGTTCTGCGATTTCAGTCATATCCCGAAGCAATTCTTTACCCGAAGTATTTAAATTATAGAGCCGGGTAATTGCCTGTTGAATGCCAAGATCATCTGTTGGAAAAACGTCAGGGCGGCCGAGTGTGAACATCAGGATCATTTCCACCGTCCAGCGGCCAACGCCTTTAATTTTGGTGAGCATTTGAATAATTTCCGCGTCATTGTAATGGTCCCATTCGACCGCATCAATTTTATTTTCAAGCGCATAAGTTGCCACATTTTGCAAATAGGAGGCCTTTTGCCTGGATAGACCCGTGGTACGCAATTGGTCGGGATCTGTAACGAGCAGCAATTCGGGACTTGGATACTGTTCCGGAAACAACTGGCAGAAGCGGTTAAAAATAGTGTCGGCCGCTTTGACACTTAATTGTTGGGATACAATAGAATTTAATAAATCAAAATAAACATTTCCGGACGGTGTGAATGGCTTAACGGAGGTGTTTTGTATTATATTTTCTAAAATTGAATCTTTCTTTAAATGCAAAATTGCAGATTCCAAATCCATTTCAACGAATATTTCTGTCAAAAAATCCTGTTGGGTCGCCAAATATTGTTCCAAAGGTAAGTTTTGTTAGTCTAATGTAAAAAGAATAATATTGCCGGGCCAATTCCGGTCTGACAAGCTAATTATTCCGCACTATGGGATTCCAAAAAGTTACTACTGCTGATGATCAATCGAAAATGTTGCATTTCGTCCGGCACCTGCTCGATGATGTGCAGGCATTTGAATACATGCTCGAACACAATTGGTTTGAATCGGATATCACCCGAATCGGGGCCGAACAGGAGATGTGCCTGGTTCACAACAAAACCTACAAGCCGGCCACCATCAATATGGAGGTATTGGCAAAATTGAAGGATGCCCCCTGGTGTGTAACGGAATTGGCCAAATTCAACCTCGAAACAAATTTATCGCCACGGGAATTTTCCGGCTCCTGCCTGCGCGACATGGAAGCCGAAAACCTCGAATACCTGGCAAAAATCCAGACGGTTTTAAACAGCTTTGATGCCTCCATTGTACTCTGCGGCATTTTGCCAACCTTGCGCAAACACGACCTGGACCTGGTAAACCTTACCCCCGTCGACCGGTACTACGCCCTGATGGCAGCCATCCAGAAGCACCTCCTGGGTACCGCTTTCGAATTGCGGGTGGAAGGGGTGGACGAGCTGTTGGTTAAGCACGACTCGCCGCTCCTGGAAGCCTGCAACACCAGTTTTCAGGTGCACCTCCAGGTTGCCCCGGCCGACTTTGTAAAAATGTACAACATCTCGCAGGCACTGGCAGGGCCCATGGTGGCCATCGCCGCCAACTCGCCCCTGGTGTTCGGGCGGCGGCTTTGGGCAGAATCGCGCATTGCCCTGTTTCAGCAAAGCCTCGACACCCGAACCACCTCCGACCACATGCGGGAGCGCCTCCCGCGGGTCAATTTCGGCTCCGGGTGGCTGCAGGGCGATATCACCCAAATTTACAAGGAAGACATCAGCCGCTTCCGGGTACTCCTGGCCGGTGAAATTGAGGAAGAGTCGCTGCAACTGATCCAAGACGGCAAAGCCCCGAAATTGCGCGCCCTGCAAATCCACAATTCGACCGTGTACCGCTGGAACAGGCCCTGTTACGGTATTTCACCCAATGGAAAACCGCACCTGCGCATAGAAAACCGGGTGTTGCCCGCCGGCCCCACGCCGGTGGATGCGACGGCAAACGCGGCGTTTTGGCTGGGCGCCATGGTCGGGATGCAATTGAATTGTCCAGATGTGACCAAAAAGATCGAGTTCGACGACGTGCGCGATAATTTTTTAAAGGCGGCAAAATTTGGCATCGACAGTACGTTCAATTGGTTTGGCGATAAAAAAATACACGCACCGGAATTAATTTTAAAGGAGCTGCTCCCGCTTGCCAAAGAAGGCCTGAAACACCGGAAAGTACACAACGCCGATATAAAAAAATACCTCGGAATTATAGAAGCGCGGACCAAAGCACACAAAACCGGCGCCCGCTGGCAACTGCGGTCTTTCACCGCCTTAAAACAGCAGGTCACCAACGACGAAGCGGTGTCGACCCTTACCGCCGCCATTATTAAAAATCAAAAACAAAATACGCCCGTGCATACCTGGAAAGAAACTACACTGTCGGACCTGGAAAACTGGCATCCCTCCAAACTGAAAGTGGAGGAGTTTATGTCGACCGACCTGTTTACGGTGCAACGGGACGACCTGGTGGAACTCGTCGCCGAAATCATGAACTGGCGCCGCATCCGCTATTTGCCGGTGGAAAATCAAAAAGGCGAACTGGTCGGCCTGGTTTCTTCCCGGATTCTGCTGCGGCATTTCGCCCGAGTCTGTAAAACCAATGATGACCGCACCGTAACCGTGAAGGCCATCATGATCGAAAAACCCATCACCGTCAATCCGGAAACCACCATCATGGAAGCCATGCGCTCCATGCAGGAAAACAAAATTGGCTGTCTTCCGGTGGTTAAGGGCAAAGAACTCGTCGGTATCATCACGGAGATGGATTTTTTGCGGATTACCGCCCGCCTGATGGAACGCGCCGGAGGGTAAGCTTGACTTTAGCGCGTGTTGGGAAATTTCCCCACCGCGATTTCCCCGTACCTTTGGTCAAAATTTGCAACGTGCGACTATTTCCACACGGCTCGTCAATTTTGACACTTGCGCTCGGCATGGTTTTTTGGCACTGCTCCAAACAACCGGATCAACCATTTATTCCAATAATCCCCGCAGAGCAGCACGCCTATTATCCCCTGTCGGTAGGTAAATATATTGAATACACCGTCGACTCTGTGCGCTATGATTTTACGCCCGCCGGCGGAACCAGCCGCGACAGTTTGCGCACCTGGGTGCGGGAAGAAATTCGGGATACGTTCACAGATAATTTGGGGCACCACATGTTTCGCATCGAACGTTTCGAGCGAAAAAGCGACACCCTGCCCTGGCAATTCAAACAGGTTTTTTCGGCATCCCGAACCGCCACACAAGCCATCCGCACCGAAAACAACCTGCGCTTTTTGAAACTGGTGTTTCCCTTTTACCGGAATACCCGGTGGGACGGCAACCTGTGGATCGATCCGTACCTGGAAATCGAAATCGCCGGAGAACGCATCCGCCCGTTCACCAACTGGCGTTACGAGGTAGACGCGCTGGATATTCCGGCTCAAGTCGGGACTTTTGCCTTCGATTCCGTGCTGGTGGTCTCCGAAGTTGACCAAACCAATGCCATAGAGCGCCGCTTGTCGCGCAGCACCTATGCCAAACACATCGGCCTCGTACACCGCGAGCAATGGATACTGGATTCGCAATACTGCAACCAGGTTCCGCCGCCGGCAGACTGCCTGACCAAACCCTGGATTGAAAAAGCGGAAACGGGATATATTTTGCGACAGGTGCTCACGGCGCATAATTAAGCGGTGCGTGTTGGGGATTTTCAAACACATACTACCCGGAAGAAAGTGGTTTGCGAAAAAGCGGTGGCGATTAGGCTATTGTCGGCGTGACTCGAAGTCACGCCGACAATATATACGGCATCATCACTTTCGCAAACCACTTTCCTTGGAGTATAGTCACGCAGAGCACATAGTTCACCGGCTCCCAGAAATTTAAACCTGTGTGATCTTCGTGACTATGTGTTTCTTAAAATAAAAGTGTCTTAAAAACTGGCCCGAAGGGCAAAAATAAAATTCCGCCCCGGCCCGGAAATTCCCGAGCTGTATGGCCGGTACCGCCGGTCGGTCAGATTCTCCAGCCCGGCACTCACCGAAAAGCGTTCGTTGAGTTGGTACATCGCCTTAAAATTCAGCGTGTACCAGGCCGGCGCGTAATTGTTGCCGTTGGCATCTTTCGCATAAATTTCATCTTTTGCCTGTTCTTCTTGCGGCAAATCGGCAAACGACCGTGCTGCCTGGTACTGCCAGTTGAGTTGCAAATCCAGTTTGCCGGCACGGTAGGTCAGCCGCGTTACGCCAAACAGCGGCGCCGCATGCCGCGCCGGGCTGGTGGAACCGTCGTCCAGTTCCTCCTCACCGGTTTGGACATTCAGGTCCGACGAAAAGCCGAATCCAGCCGGCAAACGCAGCTCCAGCCCGGCCTGAATGCCGTAAACATGGGCCACGGCGGCATTTTGAATCGCCTGCACCCGGCTTATTTCACCATTGTAAACGATGCTGTCTTCGCCGTTCAACTGATAATCGCGCCGCACCAGTGCATTGCGCAGGATGGTGTAGTAGGCTGTAAGGTCAATTTTTAGGGCTTCGCCGAAAACCTTTGCCACACCCAGGTCAACATTCCAGGCGTATTCCGCCTTCAGATCCGGATTGGGCACCGTGACCGCCCCCGGCTCGGAATCGAACACCTTGCCCATATCGTCTACATTCGGCGAACGAAAAGCCGTACCGGCATTGGCGCTGACCACCCACTTGCTGGACGGCCGGAACACGCCGCCAATGCTCCCGGTCAGGGCGCCGCTGTTCAACCGGGCGGTAGAGAACGGAAAAGGATAAAACGTGGTGTCGAAATCCGCATCCAGTACAAATTGATTGTACCGCACACCAGTCTGCAGCGTGAGTTTTTCCGACAAGCTGAACTGATCGTTCACATAAACCGCCATCGAATACCATTGCGCCTGCGGGTATCGGGCGGAGCCGTTTGCCGAAGTGCCGGTGGAGATATCCGTTAACAAGCCACCAGAAGCCACATCGTTCAGGATGTACTCCAGGCCGTAGTACAATTTGTGTTTCCCGCCTGCCGATTTCACAAAATCGAGGTTCGCCGACCAGGCCTGCACCGCCTCGAACTGGGTATTGCGCTCGGCCGAATTCAACGAACGTTCTATTCGGCTTTCATCGAAGGCCTGTTGCGCCAGCCGGAGGGTCATGCGGTCGAATGCGGCAGTGGAGGTCTCATGCCGGATGCTGATGTTGTGCATCCGCCAGCTTTGGGGTCCGTAGTCCCACTCGGCGTAACGCGCGGTGCCGTTGCGGCGGCGGTTGTGGCGGTCGTAACGCCCGTAAGGCGATGTTTCTGAAAAATGAAAACCGTACTGGAAATCCCAGGCCGCATTGGGCCGAAACCGCAATTTTTGCATCAAATTGACCTGGGAATAGGCGGAAGGGATTTGCAACAGCGGATCATCCTGACTAACGACCCGGTCTACACCGTCTTGCCGTTGCACGTAAAACGGTTTCAGGTATTCGTCGGGGCCGTGGCTGCCCTGGCGCAGGTGGTCGTAATCCCAGGCGCTGATGCTGCTCGTGAATGCCCATTTTTTCCAGCCTGCACCCACGTCGAAATGGCCTGTTTTTTCGGCATTCGCCGACGCGTAGCGCGCCACGGCTTTGCCGGAAACCAGCACCTGATCCGAGAGGGCCAGCTGGGGCGTCAGGGTCTGAAAAGTCATCACTCCGCCGATGGCATCGCTGCCGTAGATCACGGAGCCCGGGCCGAACAGCACCTCGGTGCTTTCAGTGGCGAAGGGGTCCAGGTTGATCACGTTCTGGATGTTGCCACCCCGGAAAATTGCCGTGTTCATACGCACACCATCGACGGTGTACAGCAGCCGGTTGGTCGCAAACCCCCGGATCATGGGGCTGCCGCCGCCCTGCTGGCTTTTCTGGATGTACACTTTGCCTGAGATGGCGAGCAAATCGGCTGCCGTTTGCGGATTCTGCAGCGCAACTGCCCTGGGCGATACCGATACAATTTTCGACGGCACATTGGCCGACAGTTGTTCCCAGCGGGTGGCAGACACCACCACTTCATCGAGGTTGAGGTGGCTGGATTCCAGCAACACTTCAAACCCCGCCCGTTCAAGTTCAGCGAACGAAAGCGTCACGGTTTTATAACCCAACGCGCGGATCGAAATATTTTCTGATTTGCCGAATTCGGCGATGTCGGCCTGGCCGCCGGCATTCGTGCTGGCAAAGGCTGCCGGTGATTCGCCGATGAGGGCAGCGTATTCAATGGGCGCCCGGGATTCGCGGTCTTTGACGGTAATTGTTTGTGCGCAAACACCACCGCAAAACCCCAGGCTCCAAAGCAAGAGGATTGCTTGTTTCATGCAGATATTTTATACATGCGCAATCAGGGCTTTGCCTTTGGCAAAAGCTGAAAACGCATTGTTTGAAATCAGAAGTAATGGAAAATAAATACGGCTGGATTTACGAATACTTGTTGGGCGGTGGCTTGGGCGGCACAGGCGTCAAAGCGGAGTGGCAGTCCTCAAACGCGAATTCCTGTGCAGGTGACAGGTCGAAATCATGCGCCGTCCGACCGGAATTGCCGGAGCAAAACAGCGTTTGCAAAAACGAAAACAGCCTTTCCAAGGGGGCGGTTGCCTGCCGAACCGGCTCGTCGGGATGCAGGCCGGCAGCCCTGAGTTGGCGGTTCAGGGCAGTTTCCTTTCGATCCCACCAACACCAGTAGCGCAGGGTGTCGCCTTGCACTTCGGTTTTGACAATGTCGAACATTTGTCCGTTGAACTCAAACTCCCCGGAATGTTCCCAGCGTAGTTTCTCCCGGCATTCGGCTTTTGTAAAGGTTAACAGGACCAGTTGATCGGATTGCACGCCGTTCAACAGATTTTTTTCCACCTGCCGCCGCACGGCAGCTTTTTCCAGTTGTAACCAGCAATAAACCGAAATTGCAGGCGCTAACAAAGCCGAAAGGAGTAATATAGCGGTGATTCTGTGATACAACGGGCTGGTGGTTGACGCCCTGCCTGCGGCAGGTATGGTGCGAAAAAGAAGTGATAAAAATACAGGAGAACCATCCGGAAAGGAAACGGAATATGCCAATTTTGGAAAAAAACGCTTTCAACGATGCAATACACTCAAATCGGAACGACCAAAAAATCGCATGGCGTGCACGGCGAGCTCAAAGTGGCCATTGATGAAGCCTACGAAGATGTATTCTTGGAGGCCGACCGTGTTTTCCTGGAACTTCGCGGTACCATGCAGCCGTTTTTCATCGAAAGCATTCGCGGGCAGGCCGACCTGATCGTACAATTCGACGACGTTCAAACACCGGAGGCCGCAAGGCTCCTGCAAATCCGTGGTATTTTTTTGCCAACCGAAGAGTTGCCACTGGTTGTTGAATCCAATGTGGAAGGCCCGGAATATGGCCGGATAACCGGGTACCTGCTGGTCGATGCGCAGGTCGGAGCGATCGGCACCATTCGCAAAGTGATGGAAATGCCGCAGCAGGAGCTGGCCGCGGTGGATTATCAGGGGCGGGAAATCCTCGTTCCACTCAATCCGCAATTCGTTCAACGGATAGACGACGACGCAAAACAGGTTTTGGTCGACCTGCCGGAAGGTTTGCTGGCACTTTGAACCGGATTTGTTTAATATTTCCTTAAGATAATTTTAAAAGGATTTTAAATCCAGGTAAAAACTACCGGTCAAAACGTTGACGTTTTTTTAATCGTTTCGATTAAATCAAGCAAAAGGTATCCGCCATGTACAACAACTTCACTGATCGCAATGCAAACCGCCGCCGCAATATCGCATTGGTTCTTGCCGTCGGCCTCCACATAGCCCTTGCCGCAGCCCTTTATTACGCCGGCACGGAAAACAGCGTTAACAACCGATTAACGTCTCCCGAAAATTTGCATAAAAACAGCCCTTCCCCACAGCCAAAGGCGGTTAGGCTGCCCTAAAAACGGCCATTCGCGCCTTGCGAATCGCTGTGCCCCAAAAACTTTTTCGTAACCCTTTTGAGGTATTTTGCAGAATTGGCGCGCTTTTTGGCTTTTCCCAAATCGTACCAAAAATTTGTTACCATGCAACGTACCGATTACCCTGCAAAACGCTCAAATTATCCATTTACCGCATTGCTTATTTTGCTGGTGCACCTTGGTTTAGGTTATTATATTTACCAACAAGTCACGCAGCCCAGCAAAGGCACCGCCGGTACAGAACTGAAAGCAATCCAACAGCAGGACGAACCTGCAATACCCTGAGTTTATCTCTTTCCTACTGTGAGCCCAAAACGGCCCCGCGAAGTACCGCGGGGCCGTTTTTTTATTCGTCCTACGACTTCAAGTCGCAGGACGAATAAACCACACTTAGCTGTTTACCGCTGGATCACCGTCATCCTCCGGTCGTACACCAGGCAGGTAAAAATCCCCAGCGGATTCGCCGACCCGCTCACATTGCTTTTGATCGGCGAGGGCTGCGCAAACGGGTTAATATTTCCAAAAACCGCCAGTTGCACGCTTTCAATGTAGTCGTAATACGCCTTGGGAATATGGAAAACCGTGTTGAACACCGTATCGCCGGGGATCAGTTCATAGGCTGTACCAAAGGCAATTTGTTCGGTTGTAGCAGCCCGGTCGTTGGCCAGAAAATCCTGCTCGGGGATGCTGTCCAGCGAGCCATAGTTGAGCAGGCGGCGGAAATAGTTTTCCTGGGAAAGGTCGTCCGTAATGTACGTGAGCACCCGCGCGAATGTATCCTGCGCCGGCCCCCACTCCACCACCACGCTATCAATCGGTATTTGCGGCAGCATGGTGGTTTGGCCGGTAATTGTTTTGCCGTCGGGCATCGTGATGTTCAGGGTGTAATCAATTCCGACGTCGGCGGGCACGAGGTTCAATCCGGTGTAATTGTACAGTTTCAACGGTTCAATTTCTGCGGAAAGTTGGTTGAAAAGGGTGTCTACCTGGCCGTTGTAGGCAATGGTCACGACAGCCCCGCTCAGCAGCGTTTTGTCCAAAAAAGTGGAATCCAGACCCAGCGGATCAAAAAAGCCGTAACTCCGGGTCAACAGCAGCCGGAAGGGTTTTCCAGGCTCGAGGTAGCATTCGACGACGGGTTGGGCATTGTATGCCGGCAGGTCGATCTGGACATCTTTTTCAAGATTACAGGCTCCAAGAACAGCCAGGGCGAGAAAAGGCAGAATATTTTTTATAGTACGCATTGGTGCTAATTTTTCAATTAAAGATCATTTGAAGCGTGGGATGGTACTCGTCCTACGACTCGAAGGCGTAGGACGAGTTTGACAAACTCCGTGTTCTCCATGCCTTCGTGGTAAATCATTAAAATTTAAAATTCCAGGTCACGGAAGGCAAAATCGGGAACAGGGAAACCTGCTTGGCCGCAATGGCCGTCGGCACTTCCACCGTTTGGCCGTTCTGCCCAACTTCTTCCAGTTCGGCATCCAGGTAAATGAAATACGGATTCCGGCGGTCGGTGG
The DNA here is from genome assembly GCA_964484205.1 of uncultured Saprospiraceae bacterium. Taxonomy (GTDB): domain Bacteria; phylum Bacteroidota; class Bacteroidia; order Chitinophagales; family Saprospiraceae; genus M3007. The sequence continues at coordinate 26,935 of CAZAEZ010000050.1, forward strand.
CGTTGTAAATGCTGATGGTCAGGTCCTGCTCGCTGCGGCGGGTTTTCCATTTGTACACGATCCCGAGGTCGAAACGCATGTACGGCGGGTAGCGGAACGAGTTGCGCGGGCCGTACACCGGCACGACAGCCTGAAACTCGCCGCCCGGCACATCCTGAAAGGTGTAACGCCCCAGCGGCAACCAGCTGACATACCCGGAAGTGTATACCCAGGTGGCCGTCAGTTGCCATTTGCGGGCCAGGTCGTACAAGCCCACCACGCTCAGGTTGTGCCGGGTATCGAACCGGGGCGGGAAGTACTCGCCGCCGTTGATATCTTTGAATTTGCCGCGTTTTACCCACGACAGGGTGTACCCGATCCAGCCCGTTAGCCGGCCTTCTTTTTTCTCAATTTCCAGTTCGAGCGGACTGAAGGCGTAGCCGCTGCCGATGGCCAGTTCGCCCTCCAGCGCATCGTTGGCAAACAGCTCGGCGCCGTCGATAAAATCCACCTGGTTTTGCAGCCACTTGTACCAGCCCTCCCAGGTGATCAGCCATTTATCCCGAAACAGGTAAGACGTGCCGAGAGCAATCTGGTCGCTGACCTCCGGCTTGACCCCCTCCGTACTGGGATACCAGATATCCGTCGGGAGGGAAAGCCCGCTACTGGCCAGCAGGTGCACATACTGATTCATGCGGGCATAGGATGCTTTGACCGACCATTTTTCACTGAGTCCGTAGTTGGCGGCAACGCGCGGTTCCACCCGGGCATAAAAAGCCGGGTTGTTTTGCCAGGCCGACAACCGGATGCCGTAGTTGAGTTTCAGGCGGTCGGTGGCAGCCCACTCGTCGGCGATGTACAGGCCGTACTCCACCCCGTTGAAATCCTGCCCGGATTCAAAATTGATGTCGCCGCTGTCGCTGCCGAATTTCAGGCGGGCCACATCAAATTCGTGGTAGGTGACATTGCCGCCGAAGCGAATGGTGTGCTCGTTGCTGGGCTGGTAATAAAAATCCACCTTGGTGTTGGCATCGACCACGTTGGAGCCCAGGTTGAAGGAAAAACCCTGGAGGATATTCCGGATACGGTAGCGGTAGTCGGAGTAGGTAAATGTGGTGTTCGAAAACAGTTTTGGCCCGTAAACGTGGTTCCAGCGCGCCGTACCGGTAGCATTCCCCCAGTCGAACAGAAAATTGAAGGATTCGTCCTTAAACTTGAACACATCGCGCCCAAAGTAGCCGCTTAGGTACAAGCGGTCTTTTTCCGTCAGCGTAAAATTCACTTTGGTATTCAGGTCATAAAAATAATAGTCGGGGATCGGGTCATATTCCGGGTCGTCGGCATTAGCCATGTTGATGCCGCGGGTGATGAGGTCGGCATAGGTACGGCGGCCGCTGACGATGAACGAGGATTTATTTTTTTGGATCGGGCCTTCCACCGTCAGGCGGCTCGAAATCAGCCCGAGCCCGCCCGTCACGTCGTATTCCTGGTTATTGCCCTCCTTCATGCGCACATCGATCACCGAGGAAAGCCGGCCGCCGTATTGGGCCGGGAAGCCGCCTTTGTACACTTTCAGGTCTTTCACGGCGTCGGAGTTGAAGGTGCTGAAAAAGCCGAAAAGGTGGTTGGGGTTGTACACCACGGCCTCATCCAGCACGATCAGGTTTTGATCGCCGCCGCCGCCGCGCACGAAGATGCCGGTGGTGCCTTCAGAGCCGGAGGCCACACCGGGTTTGAGTTGGAGAATCTTGATCAAATCCACTTCGCCGAACAGCGCCGGCAGGGCTTTGGCATCGCGGGTGTTGAGGGTCATGACCGACATTTCGGTGCTTTTGACTTTGTCTTCCAGAGTATTGGCTTTGATCACCACTTCGGAGATGACAGTGCCTTCAGGGTGCAAGGCAACGTCGAGCCGCAGTGCTTCGGTACCGGGTTTTATGCGCCGAAGGGCAGTTTCATACCCGAGGTAGCTGAAACGCAGGGTTACGGAGTCGGCTCCGAAGGGCAGGGTAAAGGAGTAAAAACCGTACTCGTTGCTCACGTTGCCTTTTTGCAGGCCAATGGCCTCAACGGTGGCGCCGATGAGCGCTTCGCCGTTGTCGGCATCCGTCAGGCGGCCACTGATGGTAGTTGTTTGGGCAAACAGGCCGGAGCAAGTGATGAGGAAAAAGAGAATGGGGAAAAATTGTTTCATGGCAAAAAATGTAGTTCCGTATTTTGTTCAGGCTAAACAGGGGCAAAAAAATATTGTTCTGCAAAACTGCGGCTTTGGTCCTGGGCTCAATATTAAATTCGATAAACGCCGGCAAACGGCAGACGCCAACTGGTTGGATAACAGATGCAATAATGACCGGATTTAACAATTGTTCTGTTTTCAGTAAAACGCAGGTGTCGATTCCAAATTTTCAGGAAGGGTTTCCTTTTCAATGAAAGGGCGATTAACTTCAACGACCCGCCCGGTTTTGGCAGGGGGGCAGCAGATTTCGAATATTAAATTACATTTCCTGTAAATAGATTTTTGATATTCCGGCGAAGTCGCAATACCTTAGTAATCCCAATTATTTTAAATATAACCCACCGTAAAATGACCACGCTAGAACGCATTCACCTGTTGCGGCGTCTGGATGGATTGATTCAACGTAAGGCTACCGGAATGCCTTGCGAACTTGCGGATCGATTAAATGTTTCCAGAGCTTCCCTTTTTCGCTACCTGAACGAACTAAAAAATCTCGGCGCCCCGCTTGAGTACTGCCGGCTCAGGCGCTCCTATTTTTACAGCGATCCGTTTGATTTTTTATGTTGATTTTTTGCGCCAGTCCCATTTTTTGAAACCGGCAGTAATTTCCTTTGCTGGCAAAGACCTTGTTTAAACTTCCTTTCCGGTAAAACGGCCAATTCCGGGGAGGCAGGCTGCCCATTATTTCCGGAAACCCGGGTGGAAACACCCTTTCCGGGGCAGGATTGGTATGCCTGTAAACAATGTCGTTTTTCCGGTCAGGAAGTTTTTAACAAGGCTCTTGAGATTTAAAAATATCACCTTCCAAAATTCACTTTTTTATGAAAAATCTAACGATTTTACTGTTAGGGCTATGCCTTATTGCGCATTCCGGCCTTTTTTCCCAATCGTACAACGAATTCACCTGCGGAACGGAAATCAACCCGGAAGAATCGCAATCCTCTAATTCCAGCACCCAAATTTGTAACAATAACTTTTCGAGTTTTCTGGCCAATCATGCCGACGACATGGTGCCCCAGGGAATTAACCGCACACTGAAAATCCGGACGAATGTAATTTTCGTGCAAAACCAGGCCGGCGACGGCAATTTTTCAGTGAACAATCCGGACGACATGGATTTCTGGGACCGGGTATTTACCGATATAAACACCAGGATGGAAAACCTGCTCCAGGAAAGCTGCCAATGCTCCACAAATCCTACGCATTACGACAATATTCACATTGAGTTTGTGCCCACGTACATTGAAGTCCGGGACGACTATGCCTGGGACCACAACAATGACCCCTCCCCAAACACCAAAAACAGTTTTAACAAGCCATACCTGAACTACATCAACGCGCTCGCCGAGCAGACACCCGGATATGAGCCCGGTTTCAACGCGATTATTACAACCGACGGCCCGGATTACCTCACGTATGCCTACAACAACCCGAACAACCTGCCGCTTTGGGACCTGGGCGCCGTATCGCTGTATACCGGCAACTGGTATTCCGCCTTCCCGACGTACAACCTCGACCACCCCGCCATGTGGCACGCACCCGACCTCTACCTCTGGACGATCAACGGACTCGACCACCTGGGCGGCCTGTGGTGGCTGCATACCCAATGGGTACAATTTACGGCAGGCGGTTTTCTACACGAATACGGCCACTATTTCAACCTGACACACAAATACCAATGCCCCAACAATGTCATGGGCGCCCCTACCCGCAGTTCGTTCTCCGGTTGTCAGGTGCGGCAAATGTATGAGACACTGATGACCAAAAACCTGCGGAAATATGTGATTTGCGAGGAAGTACTTGATTATGATCTGGTGGTCGATACCGACGAAACCTGGAGCATGAACATGCGGGTATTCGGCGATGTCGTAATCCGGAATGGCGCAACCCTGACCGTAACCTGCGAACTCCACATGTCGCCCGGCGGCCAGATCATCGTGGAACGCGGCGGCCGCCTGATTGTCGATGGCGGGCTGATCACCGGCGATTGCAACCAGCGCTGGGCCGCTATCCGGGTTGAAGGAGATGTTTTGCAGGGGCAGGCCTTCGCCGGCAGGGTCATTTTAAGAAATGATGCGATTATTGAGCATGCCCGCGACGCCATTTCCATGAATCCCTACCACCGCCCCTGGAACAACGGCGAATTGCAGCAATATTACGGCGGCCTCGTTCAGGCCGAAAATTCAACAATCCGCAATTGCGTGCGCGGCGTGGAATTTATGCGGTATGCGCAGGGAGGCGTTAAAGACCAAAGCTGGTTTGACAATGTGCTTTTTGAAAACCTGATGGAAGGCGTCACCTTTTGGCAAAATGACGGCGTAACCTTTGAAAATTGCACCTTCAAAAACATCAGTGTGCGCGGGATACTCCCCGGCGACAGCGAGGTGATTGTCCGCGACGGATGCCATTTTGAGGCAGTACCCATCGGAGTCGACATTGTGACCACGTTCCCGAATATCTTCGGTTCGGATATTGGCGATCTGCACACCTCGCCAAATACGTTTTTGTGTAGCAATGCTGCGGTCAGCATCCAGTCGGCCGGCAACGTAGAGCCTATCAGTATTTACAACAACATCTTCACCGGCGGCAACAAGGGCATAAAACACAATGGTTATGGCCGGTTCAACATCGGCAACAACCAGTTTATAGGCCAGCTCACAGCCATTGAAAATTACGACGGCGGCATCAATTTTAATTTGATCCACGAAAACGAAATCCAGTCCGCCTACCTGGGCTCTCATGCCGTACAGTCTAATCCCGGTTTACGTTATTTGGACAATTGTTATGCCTACAGTTCACTGGTCGACATCGGCATTTCCATCGGCGATATTTTCCCGTATCAGGGCAATTATAATATTGCCGCAGGCAATTGCTTCACAAAACAGGGCGCCGTTCCTGAAGTTGATAATGATGCCGGTACCGGGCAGGTATTTTATTTCGTCAAATCCGGCACGCAAACCAATTCCTGCAAATATCCCACGCACCTGCATAACGTAACGCTGGTGCCGAACGCCCAAAACGACAATCAGAACGCTATCTGCGGGCCGAGCAACCTGACCGGCGGCGGCGAGGAAATCAACTGCAATTTTGACCAGGCGGCGACGATCCAGGAATTGCTTTCCTCCCACGCAGGACTGATGCAGGCTATTCAGGTCTTGGAAGGCTCGAGTTTAACCCTCAGTCAGCAAGACCAGGTTTTATTGGCGAACTACAAAAAATGCCTGGCCCACGTTCGCAGCATGATCGGCAAACGCTACATATCGGACTACCCGCCGGGAAGCCTGGTAAATGGAAAAGAGTTGGCCATCGATTTTTTCAATACGCCGGCACTCGGTTTCCAGGGCCGCATGAATGCCTACGGGATTATGGTTGAATTTCAGGAATACAACCGGGCAAGAAATCAGCTGAACAATACGGTTTCATCCAGCCTGGAAGAACAGAATTTCCTGGCTGTGCAGCAGATCAACCTGAATTACCTTTCCAATATCAGGGAGTTTGCCCTGTCGGAGCCCGATCAGAATTTCCTGTATGCCGTAGGCACAAGCCCGGGCCCCCTGAACGGGTATGCGCGCGCTTTGTACGAAGTGCTCACCGGCAACCGCATTGAAGTAGATATTCCGGAATTTACCGTGGAACGCAGCGAACAGGCTCAAACCGCCATGGAACGGCAGGCACACATTTACTCCTACCCCAATCCGGTTCAAAACAATCAGCACACCCTGGTTTTTGATGAACCGCTTGGTATTCAGGACTATTCGGCCACCCTCCTGGATGCCACCGGAAAAACCCTGCGCAACTGGCAGTTGAACGGCAAGAACCAGTTTGTTTTAACTTTGGAAAATGTGCCGCAAGGCATTTACCTGCTCCAGGTTTTTGACGAAAACGGCCTTTCGGCCTACCGGACGAACCTGGTCATCACGAAATAATTTCACGTGAGTTGTGTTATGCCCGGCAGGAAGTGGCTTGCGAATTTTCCGGGGGGGGGTAGTCATCCGATGACTTGGCCCTCGCGGTTTTTCGCAAACCATTTTCCGCCGGGTATACCTGTAAAAACAATGAATGCGGTAGCTTTTAAACATGATTCCTGATGAAAAATTTATTTACGCTCCTAATCCTGCTGTCGGTTACCGCCGCACAAACGCAAACCCGGTTTTCGCGCAGTTTTGATCCTTTCGGCGGCATCCACGAATTTCTCACCGATATGCGGCTGAAGGACGACACCCTCCTGATGCGTGGGGCTTCACTGTGCGCCGGATTGGATAAATTCTGCACAGTAGTGGGGAAATACAACACCGGCAACGACAGTTTTGTCCAGATCATCCAACAGGAGGATATTCAAATCGGGCCGGATTTGCTGTTTACCCCCAACGGCTACTTGTTGCCCTCCGAAGAACGCCTGCAAGGAAAAAATATCGGCCTGAGCACACTGGACGCCAACCTTGGCTATCTGAACTCCTCCAGTCTGAACATACCAGACGACCGCTACCACAGCTACACCATTAAAACTTCGATCGAATTTAACAACCGCTATGTCGTGGGCGCTCAAGCCCTGGATAGCCAGGATCAAATTACCGTTTCCGGAAACCCCGTAGACAAGGAAAAGGCCATCCTGTTCATCCTGAATCCGGACCTGACGACCGACACCGTTCTGCTGCTCTCGCCAGGGCCGGGCCTTACCCTGAAAATCGAAGACATGGCGGTTGGCGCCGACTCCATTTTGTACATTTCATTTTACAACCGCTACCAGACCGGGCCAAATGCATTCCCCCAACGAAAAATTATCCGTGGGTACGATCAAAACTTTAATCAGGTATTCAATTGGGTCGGGCCGGATTTCGAACTGAATGAAAGTCAAACTTCGCTGGCGACCGATCCGCAGGGGACCTTGTACCTGAGTTATTACCGCGATTTCCGCACCCACTTTTATGCCCTCAACGCCAATGGCACAACCAAATGGGTTTGCACGCTGGATAATTTCAACGGACAAGGCGCCCTCAACATTACGGACCTTTTCATAGCCCAAAACGGAGACCTGGTAGGCGCCGGCATCGCTACGGCAGCGGCCTCCGGCATCGGTCAAACCGGCTACATCGTGCGCATCGGTGCAAGCGGCAATATTAAATGGAGCCGGGTGATCCGCATGAACAAAGGCCTTGATCCGGCGCTGAGCACCTACGGATTCCGGGCCTGGTTGCACAGCATCCGGGAATTGCCGCATGGCGACCTTATGGCTGCCGGACAGATTTTTTCCTGGCAGGACGATCCCGATACCGGCGGTGCATATAATCAGGACATCTGGCTGGTGCGGATCGACAGCACCGGCTGTCTTTGGGACGATTGCCCCTTCATCCAGGATGTAATTGCCAAGAAGGAGTGGCTCCCCTTGGTCAGTTCGGAAAACGAATGGGTCGTGGATTACCTCTTGCCGCCATTGCCGGTGGAAATCCGGCGCTACCGCTTCAGCCAGGACTCCGTTTTGCTGGATGGCCGGTTTTACCGCGAATTAATTTTTTCAAAAAACATGACCAGCGGTCCTTGGCTGCAAACAGGTCAGTTTTTTCGGGAAAAAAACGGCGTCGTGTACAAACTGGAACCACTGACCAATCCGGCAGAGCGGCTGCTGTATAATTTCAACCTCGGAATCGGCGACGAACTGTTGCCTAACCCGGACATTGGCCAGGCCGACCGAAAAATCACCGCAGTCGGCACTACGGCTCTTGCCGACGGGATTGCCCGAAAAACGCTTTGGCTCACCAGTGATGCCTGCAACAGCGATACCCTCCAATGGATCGAAGGCATGGGGGATATGGGCATGCTTTTCGAAACAGAACGGTTTTGTTCGCTGCCTTCCGGAGTAAATAGCGCAATTCGATGTTTCAGCACCTCCGGACAAATGTTGTACCTCCGGCCGGGGCTGCCGGGATGTTACAGTTCCTCGGTTTCGGGCCGGCCGCCCGTTGAAATGCTCCAGGTTTATCCCAACCCAACAACCGGCAACCTGTTTATTTATCTGAAACAGGTCGGGCACATCCGGTCTGTCCGGCTAAGCAGTTTTCTGGGGGAGCCGGCAGTTGAGATCGACTGGACCGAAACGGAGCAGGGAATCCGGTTGAATACAAAAGCACTGCGTCCGGGTTGGTATGCCGGTATTATTCAAATGCAGGATGGACGGACACAAAGTTTTAAATTTGCCAAAATTTAAAACCACCCGGAGTATACGCTTCGGGACATTCGCCTGCACTTCTTGGACTACTACAAATACACCATCACCTGTGCCCCGGAACTCGCCGAAATTCTAATTGCCTACCTCAGCGAAGACGCGTTCGACAGTTTTCAGGAAACGGAAACCGGGCTGGATGCGTACCTGCCGGTGTCAACCCCACCCCCATCCCCTCCCCCACGCCACTGGCGTGGGAGGGGGGCTTCCCCCCACGATGATAATAGTATCACGGAAAATGAAACTATTAAACTTGCAGAAAGAATTGAGCAGTCCAAACCGCAAAACTTAAAACCAGCCAGAGCGCAAGCCCCCCTCCCCCCGGGGGGAGGGGATGGGGGTGGGGTTGACGCAGCAGAAACCCTCCTGCACCAACTCCAACAGCAATTCCCCTTCACCTGGATCAAAGAATTCCTCCCCGCCCAAAACTGGAACGAAATCTGGGAATCGAATTTTCAACCGGTTATTGTAGAAGACTTCTGCGCCGTACGCGCCGATTTTCACGCGCCCATTCCCGGTGTTGAACACGAGCTGGTCATCAACCCCAAAATGGCCTTCGGCACCGGCCACCACGAAACCACCTGGATGTGCCTGCGCGCCCTGCGCAAGCTCCCCTGCCGGGATGCCCGCCTGCTCGATTTCGGCTGTGGGACCGGGGTGCTGGCCATCCTGGCCGCCCGACTGGGCGCCGCCAACGTGGAAGCCGTGGACATCGAAGACGAATCGTACCGGAACACCCTGGAAAACAGCGCCAATAACGGCGTGGCCGCCCGGATCACCGCACGCTGCGGCACGCTCGATGCCGTTCAGGGCAGCGCATTCGACGGTGTGCTCGCCAATATCAACCGCCCCGTCATCCTCGAGGCCTTGCCTAAATTGAAAGCATTGCTCAAACCCGGCGGCTGGCTGCTGGTTTCCGGCATTTTGGAGCAGGACGGGGATTTAGTTGCCCAAACTGCCGCCGAGGCCGGTTTTACGCTGCAAAGCCGGGAACAACGGGGGAATTGGTTGTGTCTCCGCTTTGCTTGTTAAGTCCGTACTTTTGCGGGCATTTTTCACGTTAGGTCTGGCGGCACGTGTTTTTTAACACATAGGCACATAGGACACATAAACTGGTTAATGGCTAAAAAGCAATTTATGTGTCCTATGTGCCTATGTGTTTGATTTTAAAAAAAATGCAGCACGGCGTTTATCAAACTAAATTATACCCGGTGATCATGAAAAAACAGTTTACGGCCCTTCTGCGTCTTCTTTTTTCCCTTTTGGTGATTTGCAGTTTTCATAGCCTGCAAGCACAATCCGAACCCAAATTTTCAGACAAACCCGATGAATTTTTAAACCAGATCGGCGATTTTCTGACTGCTTCCAAACGCCCCGACATGGAAGAAGCAAACGCTGTTTTTAAAAAACAAGTCAAAGCGGGCATTATCACCCAGGAGGATTTGCAGGGGGTCATCCGTATGGCCAACCTGTTGGCCGAACAGCGGCTGGGCGCCTTTCCCTACTACAAAAGTTATATCAATGCCGTGACCGCTGCCAAAATGGACCCGGACAGCACCCTGTTCCCAAGGTGGCACCAGTTTTTGGAAAAAGTAGTGGTCGATATTGAGCGCGGGCGCACCCGGCCGATTTCTCAGATTCTGGATTTCTCCGCCGACTTCATCGAGCAGCGCGCCTTTCAGGCCCGCGAAGCCGGTTTGATCGTCTGGAAAATACAGGGCGGCAAATACCATTTTGAATACAACGACAAAAACCCGGAATTGCACTGCCAGGGTGTAAACCTGATCGGGGTGCGCAAGGCCGACTCGACCGTGGTGCGCGGCACAACCGGGGTGTATTTTCCGTTCGAAGGTGTCTGGCATGGCAGCGGCGGCAACGTGAACTGGGCCGGTGCCGGCCTCGACTCCACGGTGTATGCCCGTCTGACGGACTACACCGTGGAAGCCAAAAAGCCCCTGTTCAAATGCGATTCCGCGGAGTTTTTCTATCCCCTGTATTTCCCGCAAGGCGGTATTTGGGGACAATTTGAAGAAAATGTCGTGGTGTCGAACACGAGTACCGCCGCCCAGTATCCGCGGTTCGAGTCGTTTGACAAATCGCTTAAAATCGCAAAGATCGGCGAGGGCATCGAATACATCGGCGGTTTTAAATTGTGGGGCACCTCGGTGTACGGCTACGGCAATGCCGGCAGCCCGGCCAAACTCACCATTTACAATAAAAAGCGGCAACGTATTTTTTACGGGACCGCCGAATTGTTTATTATCCGACGGGAGGTCAGCATTGTCGCGGAAGAAGTGAACGCCAAATTGTACATGGACGGCGACAGCCTGTTTCACCCGGCCGTCGATTTTCGCGTGGAAATCCCCAACCAGGTCATTCACCTCACCCGGGGTGAAAAAGGCTCGGAGCGCAACCCTTTTTTCTCCTCTTTTTACAACATGAACCTGGAGGCCGAAAAAGTATCCTGGTATGTGGCGCACGACTCGCTTGAAATTGGTTCGCGGACCGGTTTGGCCAAAGGCGTGATGCAAAAAGTGGAGTTTGAAAGCAGCAATCGCTTCGACCCCAATGAGTACGTGCGCGCGCAAAACATTACCAGCGTCAACCCCATTTCCATCCTCTACCGGCTCATGCTGGAAACGCCGTACGACAGCCTGCGGCAAACGCGCATTATTTCGGACAACTCCTTCGCGGTGGCGCTCAACCCGAAGTTCGACTACTCCAGCATCCAAACGCTGCTGGCCGAAATGGTGGCCGACGGATTTATCAACTATTACTTCGACCGCCACGAAATCGAACCGCGCCCCAAACTCACCCACTACGCCCTGGCCAGCCAGGGAAAAAAAGACTTTGACTCCATCAAAATCGAATCGGAAAGCATCAACTCCAACGCCAAACTCGACCTGAAAACCAAGGAAACAACGATTTTCGAAGTCAAACGCATCGAATTGAGCGCGCGGCAAAAAACCGGCTTCATTCCCAACGAACGGGCAATCACCCTGCTCAAAAACCGCGACATGCGCTTTGGCGGCAGGCTGTTTTCCGGCTTTGCCCTGTTTGAGGGTCAGGATATGTACTTCGAGTACGACAAGTTTCACGTGGCCTTCGACTCGGTCCAACACCTCGATTTTTACCTGCCTACCGGCGCCGAAGACAAGCGCGGCCAACCCATTGCCGACGCCATGAACTCGACGGTGGAATACGTTTCCGGGATTCTCCTGGTCGACGCGCCGAACAACAAATCGGGTAAGGAAGACCTGTCCATTTTTCCGTCCCTGCAATCCAAAAAACACTCCTTCGTGTTTTACGACCGGTCGGGTATTCAGGAGGGCGTGTATGTACGCGATTCGTTTTATTTCAAACTCGACCCATTCTCGTTCAACGGCCTCGACAGCTATACCGCCGACCAACTGCGTTTCAAAGGAGAAATGTTCCCCGCCGGTATTTTTGATCCGTTCAAGGAAACCATCATCGTGCGCGACCACGATAAATCGTTCGGGTTTATCCACCGGACGCCCCAGCAGGGCTATCTCACGTATTTCAAAAAAGGCAATTACACCGGCCAGCTCGATCTGAGCAACAAGGGCTTCCTGGGCAAAGGCACGGTGGAGTACCTGACCGCCGATATTGAGTCGGAAGACATCGTGTTCCGGCCCAAACAAATGACCTGTACCGCCCGCAAATTTTTTATGGAAGAAGACCGCGCCAGCGCCGTCAAAGTACCGCAGGCCAGCGGCGAAGACGTGAAGGTGAACTGGTTGCCCTACCGCGATTCGATGTACGTGGAAAGTAAAGCCAAGGCCTTCGAACTGTTCAAAGCGGCCGGCTATACCCACAAAGGTGTGCTGGTGCTCACACCGTCGGGTTTGAAAGGCCGGGGCGAGTTCGAATGGTTTGGCGGCAAACTGACGGCCAAACTGATCGAATACGGCCCGTTCCAGGCCAGTTCCGATACCGCCGACCTGCAAATCAAAGCCCTCAACGGCGAAGACATCGTGTTCGACTCCCGCAATGTGGACGGCGAGCTCGACTTCGATAAACAAACCGGTGTTTTTAAAGCCAACACTGCCGACGCCACCACTACCCTGCCGCTGAACAAGTACCGGACGTCCATGAACGAGTTTACCTGGGACATGAAAGCCCAAACCGTGACGTTCAAAAGCGACGAGAACAAACCCGGCAACTTCGTGTCGATCGATGCCGACCAGGATACCCTCCAGTTTCAGGGCAAAACGGCTTTGTACGACATGAAAAACAGCCAGCTCCAGATCGGGGGCGTGGAAGTGATCAAATCGGCCGACGCCTACATTTACCCCGTAGACGGGAATGTGGAGGTTGCCGCCGGGGGTACGCTCAAGCAACTGCTGGAAGCCCGTATTCAGGCCGACACGGTGAGCAAATACCATACGATCAACCGCGCTACGGTGGATATTCTTGGAAAAAAACTGTACAAAGCCACGGGGTACTACGAGTACAACATCCCGGGCCACACCCAGGAAATATTTTTCAACAACATCATCGGCGAACGCCGGGGCCCCGGTACGCCATCCACCAAAAATGTACTGACCACGGCAAGCGGCCAGGTCAACGAAGCCGACAGTTTTCACATGGATGTGAAAACGCTTTACCAGGGCACGGTCATCCTGAGCGCCAACCAGCAAAACCTGCGCTTTGAGGGCTTTGGCCGGCTAAAAACCAATTTCCTGAAGTCGCCCTGGTTTAGCGTGTACACCGAAGTGGATAAAAACGACCCGACCATCCGGGTGAAAAATGTAAAATCCATGGAAGACTACCTGTTGTTTATGGGTTTCTTCCTCTCCCGCGAATCCGGCGAATTGTACCCCCGCATTCTTGAGGTGCCTTACGCCCGCATCGACCGGCCCATCATCAACTGCGAAGGCGTGTTCAAATACAACACCGAAAAAGACATTTTCACCTTCGGCGATTCTGCCCGGGTAACGACTCCGGCGCTTTTCCGCGGCCCCAAAATGGAGTACGACAACAAAACCGGCGCGCTGCAGGCCGAAGGCCCGCTCAACATCGGCAGCGGCCTCGAGTACATGAAAGTCAAAGCCGCCGGACGCCTTAAAACCAGCTACGACATCCCCGACACGGTCCGGCACGTCGTCACCGGGGAGTTCATGACCGGTATCGAAATGACGGTCCCCAAAGTCCTCATCGAAATGATGGTCAACGACATCAAGGCCTCCAGCTTCGATGCCACGGTACCCCCCTTCAACAGCATGCAGGCCTTTTACCAGCCTGCCCTGAACGAGTTTGTCACCGACGAAAAAGACCGGGAAGAGGCGCAGGCCAATCTCCGCAACAACTACGTGGTGCTTCCAAAACAAGACAACAAATACACCGTCCTGCTCGGGCGCCACCCTGTGATCTGGAACCCGGACTACCAGTCGTTTATCAGCCTGGAAGACCGCATTCCGGTAATCGCCATCAACGGCGACCCCATTCAGAAAATGCTCACCACCTACGTGGAGTACAAAATGCCCGGCAACGAAGACGACCGTTTTTACCTCTACATCAAAGCCTCGGCCGACCTGTGGTATTTCTTTGGCTACCAGGCCGGTGCGCTCAACGTGGTTTCCAGCAGCACCCGTTTCAACGATGCACTCCTTGGCCTGAAAGCCAAGGAAACCCAGATCAAAATGCCCGACGGCGAGCTGTACGAGATTGTGGCAGCCAACCCATCGCTGGCCACGGCATTTGTGAACCGGGTGAAAAACGGACGGAAACTGGAATCGACGGAGTAGTGTTTTATATAAAAAATCGACTCGAAGTGGCTTTTCCAAAAGAGAAAAAATAAAACAGTTTATCAAAGATTATTTTTTTCACCACGGAGGCACGGAGGACACGGAGTTTTGTAACTCGTCCTACGGCTTTGAGCCTGTCCATTACACACAAGTTGTCGAAAATGAATTTTTGTGGCTTAAGTTCCTTTATTCAGCCGCGTGTCAACCCCACCCCCGGCCCCCATAGCCATCAACTTAAGGCGAATAGGCTTGAAAATCAACTGATTACATGA
>CAZAEZ010000051.1:0-41138 GCA_964484205.1 uncultured Saprospiraceae bacterium
AAGTCAAAAGTTTAAAGTCAAAAGTTTAAAGTCAAAAGTTTAAAGTCAAAAGTTTTATAGCCCTATGAATCCTTAAGTTGAGAGCAAGCCCCCCTCCCCGCGGGGGGAGGGGATGGGGGTGGGGTTAAACCAACCAATTCAAAACATTCAAATTTGAACAGAAAAAATGGCTCGATTTACACGCATACAAGTAGCTCAAAAAATGGCCGAAACCGGCATGGTACCCCTGTTTTATCATGCCGATGTGGCGTTGGGAAAAAAGGTGCTCACGGCCTGTTACCGGGGCGGTGCGCGCCTGCTGGAATTCACCAATCGCGGCGAATACGCCCACGAGGTTTTTGGCGAACTGAATAAATTTTGTGCCAAAGAACTGCCCGAAATGATCATGGGCGTAGGCTCGGTGACCGATGCCGGTACGGCTGGCCTCTACATGCAGTTGGGCGCCAATTTCGTCGTCACACCGGTACTCCGCGAAGACATTGCCCTGGTGTGCAACCGCCGCAAGGTGCTCTGGTCGCCGGGCTGCGGCTCGCTAACGGAGATTTGCCGCGCCGAGGAGTTGGGCTGCGAAATTGTCAAACTGTTTCCCGGCGGGGTGTATGGCCCGGGCTTCGTCAAGGATATCCGGGGACCGCAACCCTGGACGAGCATCATGCCCACGGGCGGCGTTTCGCCGACGCGGGAAAGCATGAAAAGCTGGTTCGATGCCGGGGTGACCTGCGTCGGCATGGGGTCCAAACTGATCTCCTCGGATTTGCTGAAAAGCCAGGATTTTGAAACGCTGGAAACCCGGGTGCGGGAGGCGCTGGGCATCGTCCGGGAATTGCGGGGTTGAAAAGCTTTTCAAATTGAACTTTTCAAATTTCTAAGGTTTCACTTTAGAAACCAATAATATTCGAATCCAGATGTCTCCCCCGCAGAGCGGGGTCGACATGACAAATTGAAATGGCAAGATTAGTTTCAATCAGATTTCTCGCTACGCTCGAAATTGCGGCAGGGCGCAGGTGAAATTTCGAGCGTAGCGAGAAATCCGGTAAGTTTTAGTTCTAAAAAAATGACTGTCATGTCGAACCCGCCCTGCGGGGGAGACATCTGAACGAACAAAGCATTATCGGGTATTTATTTGAAACCGAAGAAATTGGAAAAGAAAAATTGGAAATTGGAAAAGTTTAGGCCCCCCTCAAACCGGCTAAACCTGGCGCTAGTGGAAAAACGCAAAACATGGCATATAAAAACAGTAAAGCAGTCTTCGCAGTCCTGACAGCATTAATTTGCTGTGCCGGTTGCACCGAGCTCGCCGGTCCCAAAAAGATCAAACTGGCCCACAGCCTCGACATCACCCACCCGGTACATCTGGGTATGCTGTACATGGCCGACCGGGTGGCGGAAAAATCGGGCGGTACGTTTCAAATCGAAGTGTATCCCAACGGGCAGCTGGGTACCGAGCGGCAGTGCCTGGAGCTGTTGCAAATCGGCAGCCTGGCGATCACCAAGGTATCAGCTGCCGTGATGGAAAATTTTGCGCCGAATATCCAGGTGCTCAGCATGCCCTACATTTTTCGCGACCGCGACCACGCCTACCGCGTGCTCGACGGCCCGATCGGCAAAAAACTGCTGTTGCAAGGCGAAAAATTCTGGTTGCGCGGGCTCACCTATTTCGACGCAGGCCAGCGCTCGTTTTATGCGAAAAAACCGATTCGGACGCCGGAGGATCTGGTGGGCCTCAAGGTCCGGGTGCAGGAAAGTGTGACGGCGATCAACCTGATCAAGGCCCTTGGAGGCGCGCCTACGCCGATTTCCTGGGGTGAATTGTACACCGCCCTCCAACAGGGCGTGGTAGACGCGGCCGAAAACAATCCGCCCAGTTTTCATACCTCCCGGCACTATGAGGTTTGTAAATATTACTCCCTGAATGAGCACACTACCGTACCCGACATACTCGTCATCGGCACCGTGGCCTGGAATCGCCTGAGCCCGCAGGAACAACAATGGCTCCAGGAAGCTGCCGATGAAGCAACGGTGTACCAGCGCAAACTTTGGCAGGAAGCCGAAGCCGAAGCCCTGAAGGAAGTGGAAAAAGCCGGCGTGGAGATTATCCGCCCCGACAAGGCGCCGTTTGCCGAAAAAACAAAAAAACTCTTGGAAGAATACCGCGATCAACCGAAGAAATACCAGTTGATCAAGGAAATACAAGCTGCAAAATGAGAACAACAATCGACAAATACCTGGGCTATTTCCTCGCCGCCTTGCTGGCCTTGATGACGCTCGACGTACTGTGGGGCGTTTTCACCCGCTACGCCCTGGGTGGCCAGGCCAGCTGGTCGGAAGAGCTGGCCCGCTTCCTGCTCATTTGGATCGGCATTCTCGGCGCAGCCTACGCTTCCGGCCAACGCATGCACCTGGCCATCGAGTTGCTGTTGCCAAAACTGGAACCCAGGCGCCAGCGCCGGCTCCTGAGTTTTATCAGCCTGCTCATTCTGGTTTTTGCCTTTGGCGTCCTGGTCGTTGGCGGCTTGCGGCTGATGTACATTACTCATACCCTGGAGCAACTTTCACCGGCCATGCAGCTACCGATGGCCGGCGTTTATGCCGTTTTGCCGCTAAGTGGTCTGCTGGTGATGTATTACAAGGCTATGGATTTCATTCAATTACAGAAAGCCTGAAACAACACGAACCTATGGAAGTCCTGATACTAGTTTTAAGCTTTCTCATTCTTATCGCCATCGGGGTACCCATCGCCTGGAGCATCGGCCTGAGCAGCATATTTACCATGCTGGTGAGTATTCCGGCGCTCCCGGCCTGCACCACAGTGGCGCAGCGCATGGCTACCGGCCTCGATAGTTTTTCGCTGCTGGCCATCCCGTTTTTTATCCTGGCCGGGCAAATTATGAACCGGGGCGGGATAGCCCGGCGATTAGTTGCCTTTGCCAAAACACTGGTAGGCGCCCTGCCCGGCGGGCTGGCACATGTCAATATCGTAGCGGCCATGCTGTTTGGCGCCATTGCAGGTTCGGCAGTGGCAGCCGTTTCGGCCCTGGGCAGCATGCTGGGCAAGGCCATGGAAGAGGAGGGCTACTCCAAAGAATTTGCCGCTGCGGTGAACGTAACGTCCTCCACCACCGGTCTGGTTATCCCGCCCAGCAATATTCTTATCGTGTATTCGCTGGCCAGCGGCGGGGTATCGATCGCCGCACTTTTTTTGGCTGGTTACCTGCCGGGTATCCTGACCGGCTTGTTGCTGATGACCACAGCAGCCATCTGGTCGAAATACCGGAATTTCCCGAAGGGCCAGGCCAGTTCCTTGCGCGAGGTGTTCCGCACGTTCCTGGCCGCCTTGCCCAGCCTGCTCCTGCTGGTGGTGGTGATCGGCGGTATTGTGGCGGGCCTGTTCACTGCCACGGAAGCATCGGCGGTGGCCGTGCTGTATTGCCTCCTCCTGACCTGGCTGTACAAAGAAGTTTCGTGGAAAGAATTGCCCGATATTTTTCTCGGCTCGGTGGGCACCACGGCCATCGTGATGCTCCTGATCGGGACGTCCATGAGCATGTCGTGGATCATGGCCTATGAAAATATCCCGCAAAATATCACTGAGTTCATGTTGTCGATCAGCGACAACAAATTTGTCATCCTGCTGATCATCAACCTGTTGTTGCTCTTTGTCGGGGTGTTTATGGACATGACGCCAGCAGTACTCATTTTCACGCCCATTTTCCTGCCCGTGGTGACCGAGTTGGGCATGGACCCCACGCACTTTGGAATTATCATGGTGCTCAACCTGTGTATCGGCCTGTGCACGCCGCCGGTAGGCTCGGTGTTGTTTGTCGGGGTCGGGGTGGCCGGCACGACGATCCAGAAAGTGATTCGGCCGCTGCTGCCGCTGTTTGTGGCGATGCTGGTGGCGCTGATGCTCGTGACCTACATACCGGAATTGAGTTTGTGGCTGCCGCGGCAGTTTGGTTTTTGATCCGGTTCTTTCAATTGTTTGAAAAAAATTATGAAAAACAGCGTTTTAAAAGTCCATCCGGCAGATAATGTGGTGGTTGCCTTGCAGGACCTGGCTCCCGGCAGCAACGTGGCCTTGAACGGCAGTGCGTACACCATTTTGGAACCCATTCCGGCCAAACACAAATTCGCCGGGCAGGATTTTGCCGAAGGCGACGAAATCCGCATGTACGGGGTGTTGGTTGGAAAAGCCACAAAACCAATCCCCGCAGGTACGCGCATCAGCCGGGAAAATGTATCCCATTCAGCGTCGAATTATGCGGTTGGCGAACGCCAAACCGGTTGGGACCAACCGGATGTTTCCGAATTTGAAAACCGCACCTTCAACGGCTTCCACCGCAACGACGGCAAAGTCGGCACCCGCAACTACTGGCTCGTGTTGCCGCTGGTTTTTTGCGAAAACAGGAATATCAACGTGATCCGCGAGGCCATGCTCGAACAACTGGGATACGTCTCCTGCCGGCACTTTTCGGTAAATACCGGTCACCTGATCGAACTGTACCGCAACGGCGCCGATGCTTCGGCGATCCGGGAAGCGGATATCATCCGCGATGCCGCCGAACTCCAGCGCAATCGCCTGTTCCCCAATGTGGACGGGATAAAATTCCTGACCCACGAAGGCGGCTGCGGCGGTATCCGGCAGGATTCCGAAACGCTCTGCCGCCTGCTTGCCGGGTATATCACCCACCCGAATGTGGCCGGCGCCACGGTCCTCAGCCTGGGCTGCCAGAATGCGCAGTTCCGTTTGCTGGAAACGGCGATCCGGGAGTTCGACCCCAATTTTGACAAACCGCTGTTTGTTCTTGAACAGCAAAAAAGTAAATCCGAGCGCGACTTTATCGCCGACGCTGTGAAACAAACGTTCATCGGCCTCATCGAAGCCAACAAACATGCACGCCGGTCGGCGCCCTTGAGCAAACTTGTGCTTGGCCTGGAGTGTGGCGGCTCCGACGGTTTTTCAGGGATTTCTGCCAACCCGGCCCTGGGCTATGCGTCCGACCTGCTGGTAACGTTGGGTGGCTCAGCCATACTTTCCGAGTTTCCCGAACTCAACGGCGTGGAACAGGAACTGATCAACCGCTGTGAATCCGATGAAAAAGCGGAAAAATTTGCCGGTATCATGCGCCGCTACGCCCAACGGGCGGTGGATGTGGGCTCGGGTTTCGATATGAATCCCTCGCCGGGCAACATCAAAGACGGCCTCATCACCGACGCCATGAAATCGGCCGGCGCCGCCAAAAAAGGCGGCAGTTCGCCGGTAACCGATGTGCTGGATTACACCGAACAAGTGACCCGCCCGGGCCTCAACCTGCTGTGCACACCCGGCAACGACGTGGAAAGCACCACGGGGCTTGCCGGCTCCGGCGCCAACCTGATCGTGTTCACCACCGGCCTGGGCACGCCTACCGGAAATCCGATAGCGCCCGTGGTCAAAATGGCCAGCAATACTGCCCTGGCGCAGCGGATGGCCGATATCATCGACATCGACGCAGGCACCATCATTTCGGGTGAAGACACCATCGAAAGCAAGGGGCGGGCGCTGCTCGAACTGCTTATCCAGGTGGCCAGTGGCGACACGGTGCCGCAGGCCGAGCGCCTGGGACAGGATGATTTTATTCCCTGGAAGCGGGGGGTATCGCTGTAACTGTGTTTACCACGGAGACACGGAGGACACGGAGTTTGACCGCCTTCGGCGGTTTTTATTTGGACAGGACTTTCAGGACAAAACAGGATAAAGCATGTGAATCTTGTTAATCCTGTCTGCAAAAACCGCCGAAGGCGGAACTCCGTGTCCTCCATGCCTCCGTGGTGAAAAAAAACAAAACAACCATGCAAATACTGAACAGACAAAACGCCAAAATCCCAGCCGCATACCCGGAGCGCATCCTGCAATTTGGCGGCGGCAATTTCCTGCGCGGCTTTGCCGATTGGATGGTCGATGTGCTCAACGACAAAACCGGCGCCCAACTCGGCATTGTGGTGGTGAAGCCAACCGAGCGCGGCGATTATGATGAATGGCGGCATCAGGATGGCCTTTTCCATGTGCGCACCAAAGGCGTGCGCCATGGCGCCCTGGTTTCGGAAACGCACCTGGTCAAAAGCATCAGCCGAATCATCCATCCGTACCGGGAGTGGGATGCGTTTTTGCAATCCGCTGAAAACCCGGACTTGCGTTTTGTTATTTCCAACACGACCGAAACGGGGTTGCGCGTGCATCCGGACGACCGGCGCGATGATTCGCCGCCCCGGGAATTTCCGGCCAAACTGACCCTGTGGCTCTACCGGCGGTTCACCCATTTCAAGGGCGATGCGGGGGCAGGCTGCGTGCATATTCCCTGCGAATTACTGGTGCGCAATGGCGAACTGCTGCGCGATTGCATCCTGGAAAACGCCGCCAACTGGCAGCTCGGCGCCGACTTTGAAACCTGGATTTCGCAGCACAATATTTTTTGCAATACCCTCGTCGATCGCATCATTCCCGGTGTGCCCGACGACAGTTTGGAGGCCACCTGGAAGGAATTGGGCTTTCGGGATGCGATGGTCACGGAGGCCGAGCCGTACCACCTTTGGGCAATTGAAGCGCCCGAATCGGTTCGGCAGGCTTTGCCTTTCGACAAGGCGGGTTTGCAGGTGGTGTACACCGACGACCTGGAGCCGTTTCGCATTCGAAAGGTGCGTATTCTCAACGGCGCACACACCTGCATGATGCCCCTGGGCTACCTCTACGGCATCGAAACCGTGCGGGAGGCTGTGGAGCATCCGTTGCTGGGGAAGTATATCCGCCAGCTGATCACCGAAGAAATTTTGCCGACGCTGGGCCTTCCGGAAGACGCTTCGGTGCAGTTTGCGGCCGATGTGCTGGACCGGTTCCGGAACCCGTTTTTGCACCATCAACTGATTTCGATTGCACTCAATTCTGTTTCCAAATTCAAAGCGCGGCTGGTACCGACCCTGCTGGGTTATTTGGAACGTTACCATAAACTACCCGAGCGCGTGGTCTTGGCCCTGGCGGCTATGGTCCGTTTTTACAAAGGCGAATGGAATGGCGTTAAAATCCCGCTGAAAGACGAGGCTCCGGTAGTGGCGTTTTTTGAAAAAATCTGGGCCGAATTTCAGCAGGGAGACCCGCAGTTTTCCGCGTTAGCCGGAAAAGTATTGCGGCATGCGGAATTCTGGGGCCAGGACCTCAGCCTTGTGCCCGGTTTGAGTGCGCGGCTGGCATTTTATCTTGAAAAACTACACACGCACCGGCCGATGGAGGCGGTATTGCCAGACAACGCGACGGTGTAAGGGGGGCCCTTTTCGGGATACCTGCTAAAATATCCGCGATGTTGTAGGGGCGACCCTTGCGGTCGCCCACCCTCGCGGTCGCCCGCAATAACCCGGTCGCCCGCAAGGGTGGGCGACCGCAAGGGTGGGCGACCGCAAGGGTGGTCGCCCGCAAGGGTGGTCGCCCGCAAGGGTGGGCGACCGCAAGGGTCGCCCCTACAACATCCCGGAAAGGCAATCAAACAAAATCTCGATTATGAAAATTACTACGCTGACGATTCTTTTTCTGCTTGGTTTTTTTGCTGCCCAAAGCCAGGTTTGGCAACCCGACCTGGGCGACGGCACGTACAAAAACCCGGTAATTTTTGCCGACTATTCCGATCCGGATGTGGTGCGCGTGGGCGACGATTTTTACCTCGTTTCATCCAGTTTTAATTGTGCGCCTGCTTTGCCGGTGTTGCATTCGAAAGACCTGGTCAACTGGCAAATCATCAACAACGTTTTTCTGCATCAACCGCCGGAGGACCATTTCTCCAAACCACAACACGGCAACGGCGTTTGGGCGCCCTCCATCCGGTATCACGATAGCTGGTTTTACATTTTTTACGGCGATCCCGATTTTGGCATTTACATGTGTAAAACCCAAGACCCGGCCGGCGCCTGGGAAGGGCCACATCTGGTGCATGGCGCCAAAGGCTGGATCGATGCCTGCCCTTTTTGGGACGAAGACGGTAAAGCCTACCTCGTGCATGCCTTTGCCGGTAGCAGGGCAGGCATCAAAAGTATTCTGGTGCTGCACCCAATGGCATCCGACGGTTCCAAATTGCTGGACGAACAAGGCGTACTGGTTTTTGACGGCCAAAAAGGACATGGCACCATCGAAGGCCCGAAAATGTACAAGCGCCACGGTTACTACTACATTTTCGCGCCGGCAGGCGGTGTGGCTACGGGCTGGCAAACCGTGTTGCGCGCCAAAAATATTTACGGACCCTACGAAGAAAAAATCGTGCTCGATCAGGGCAAAACAGCAGTCAACGGCCCGCACCAGGGCGCCTGGGTGAATATGCCCGACGGCTCCGACTGGTTCCTGCATTTTCAGGAGCGCCAACCTTACGGCCGCATCGTGCACTTGCAACCTGCTGTTTGGAAAAACGACTGGATCGTTATCGGCAACGACCCCGATGGCGACGGCAAGGGCGAGCCGGTAATGACCGGGAAAAAACCCGGGCCTGGACCTGCCTTTGTGCCGCAAACCTCCGACGAGTTCAATGAAACACGCCTGGGCCTGCAATGGCAATGGCACGCCAATCCGGCGTCCGAATGGGCTTTCAACACGCCCTACGGCTACCTGCGGATGTACCCTGTGGTGCTACCGGAGTACCACCGGAACTTCTGGAATCTGCCGAACCTGTTGCTGCAAAAAATGCCGGCCCCGGTATTTACGGCAACGACCAAACTGAATTTTTCGGCGCATGCCGATGGCGAAAAAACCGGCCTGCTGGTGATGGGACTTGACTACGCCTACCTTTCCATCGAACAGGATGGTGGCCGTTTGTACCTCGTACAGGCCAAATGTGTGGATGCGGATAAGGGAAAAGAAGAACAAACGCTGGCCCGTATCCCCATCGATAAAAGCGAACTGCAACTCCGCGTACAGGTAGCGGAAGGTGGCATGTGCCGTTTTTCCTACAGCCTCGACGGGAAGCAATTTACGCCGGTCGGCGAACCCTTTCAGGCGCGTGAAGGGAAATGGATCGGCGCTAAGGTCGGGTTGTTTTGCACCAGGGTAACCCGGCAAAATGACGGCGGCTATGCCGATTACGATTGGTTTCGAATTTCAAATTGAAGATTATGCAGGTAAAAAATATCCTTTGCGGGTTGATGTTCGGGGTTTTGGCAAATGCCGGAACTGCCCAAACCACCCTGCCCATTTGGCCGACAGGCCGAACGCCAAACGACAACGGCATGGTGGTAACCGACAGCATCGCCCGCGACCGGATTTGGCAGGTGGCCCGCCCGGAGCTGACCGTTTGGCCGGCGCCACCCGAAACAAATACCGGCGCCGCGGTGCTGCTGCTTTTGGGCGGCGGATATGCCCGGCAGGCAACGCTCACGCTGGCCGGCGAAGTGGTAGCCTGGTTTAATGCCCTGGGTGTCAATGTTTTTGGGCTGAAATACCGGCTACCGCAAGCGCCGAATGTGATCGTTAGCCACGAAGCCCCGATCCAGGATGCCCAGCGCGCGATGCGCGTTATTCGTACCAACGCTGCCGGGTGGGCGGTTGACACGTCTCGCATCGGCGCGATGGGTTTTTCGGCAGGCGGCCACCTCGCGGCTACGCTGGGCACCCACCTGATCGACTATGCTGCAGTTGGTGATGCCCTGGATACGGTGGCCTTCCGGCCCGATTTTCTGATCCTGATTTCGCCGGTAATTACCATGGGGCCGCAAACGCACCGGGGCAGCCGGCAAAATTTGCTGGGGGAAAATCCGGCGCCGGAACTGGTGCAGGCGTTTTCCCTCGAAAACCAGGTGACCGCTCAAACGCCGCCGGTTTTTCTGGTACATGCCGCAGATGATTCTGCGGTGCCGCCGGCAAACAGCCTGGATTTTACCCGGGCGCTCACGGATCACGGTGTGTCGGCGTCATTGCACTTGTTCCCTTTCGGTGCGCATAATATTGGCATGAAAAATAATCCGGGATCAACTGCATCCTGGCCGCTGCTCTGTGCGCAGTGGCTCCGGGAAATGGGTTTTTTAGAAAAAAAATAGGCTCATGTTCTCATCGGGCTGGTAGTGATGGGGTGACTGCCAGTCAGCCCCTCACTTGGCCCCCCGCTCAGCCAAACGGGAATATGAGCCAAAAAATAAGACTTAAACGGATTGTATGAAAACGCTTTTCAATGCTTGCCGGGGCTTGCCCTGGATTTTGTTGCTGCTTGCCGGCCAAACAGTCGGGGCTGTTCCCTACGACACGCTACTGATCGTGGCGCAGGATGGCAGTGGCGGTTACACCCGCATTCAGGATGCCATAGACGACGCCAAAGCTTTTCCGGATGTGCGCATTACGATTTTGGTGAAAAACGGGATTTACCGGGAGAAAGTAAAAGTACACGCCTGGAATACCCGCCTGACGCTCCGGGGCGAAAACCCGGAAAAAACCATTATCAGCTGGGATGATTTTTTTGACAAAATTGATCGCGGGCGCAACAGCACCTTCCACTCCTGGACGCTACTAATTCAAGGCGACGATTGCCGGGTTGAAAACCTGACCGTCGAAAATACTGCCGGGCCGGTGGGGCAGGCTGTTGCTTTGTCGGTTGAAGCCGATCATTGCGTAGTCCGGAATTGCCGGATACGTGGGCACCAGGACACCCTTTACGCAGCCGGGCAAAACGCCCGGCAGTATTTCAAAAACTGTTATATCGAGGGTACGACAGACTTCATTTTTGGCGCAGCGACGGCGTTGTTCGACAGCTGTACGATTCACAGTTTGAGCAACTCGTACATCACCGCCGCCAGCACGCCCGCTGGCCGGCAATTTGGTTTTGTGTTTCGACATTGCCGCCTGACAGCCGCCGACGGTGTGGATGCCGTGCATCTTGGGCGCCCCTGGCGGGATTTTGCCCAAACGGTATTTCTGTACTGCGACCTGGGCGCGCATATCCTTCCGGAAGGCTGGAACAACTGGACCGTGGAGCGTGAAAAAACAGCATTTTATGCCGAATTCGGCAATTTCGGGCCCGGGGCAAATACGGACCGGCGCGTAGCCTGGAGCCGCCGGCTTTCGAAAAAGCAAGCGCGGAATTACACACTTCAAAAGATACTTTTGCCGGAGGGGTGGGATGTTGGAGCGTTTTGATTTTTTTCTCACTACAGAGGATTCGAAGCCTGTAAATCCGTTGGGTATTTTTGGCCTTCCGCGCGTCAACCCCACCCCCAACCCCCATAGCCATCAACTTAAGCAACCTGAGGGGATGTACACTTTTAACTTTTCAAATTAGACTTTAAACTTTTGACTTTATTGAGCCCTTACGAGCGGGAAAACTGCCTTGAAAGTCAAAAGTCAAATTTGAAAAGTCAAAAGTTAAAAGTTTTATAGCCCTATGAATCCTTAAGTTGATGGCTATGGGGTCGATGCACGGAAGCCACAAAAATTCATTTTCGCCGATTTGCGTGTAATGGACAGGCTTCAAAGCCGTAGAACAGGTTGGCATACCCAGGGAAATCCCGAAGGTCGGGCGACAAGTCTGCTTTTGAAAAAGCAAATAATTTACCGCGTAAATCCCGGGCTGCACGATGTTTTTTTAGAGCACAGGCCCATCGTCCGCATTTTATTGGCGGAGTGTTAGTTTTTGAATAGGATTCGGTAAAAAATGCGCAGCACTTTGGAGTGCAGAGCGGGATTATTGCAAAGTTTACTACAGCTCCTATCCGTTTCACCCAACGTCCTGAAAAACGTTTTCTAGTTTTAAAAAATCCATGCAGCAATTTAGTTGGTTCCTAATCTTACTTCCGGTAATGCTCGTTTCCTGCCAGGGAGGCAGGACAGGTTCGGGGCGTGTTGAAGTAGTTGTCAAAAACCCGGAAAATTTTGCGCGGCAGGATGTTCTTGTGCGGTTGAACGTGCAGGAATTGCTGGCAAAACAACCTGAACTGAATTTTTCCAAAATAAAAGTGGTAGCCGGAGCGCCCCTGCCTTTTCAGGTTATCGACACCGATGCCAACGGCAGTGCCGATGAGATCGCCTTCCTGGTCAACCTGGATGCCGGCGCATCGAAGCAGGTGTACCTGGAACCTCTGGCCCCGGACGAAGCAGCGCCGGAGTTCAAAAAACGCACCCAGGCAGAGTTGTCACACAAAACCGGCGGCAGCTGGCAGGATCGCAAATACCAGGGCGGCAATTTTCAAAACGTCACGGCATTGCGGGTGCCGCCGGAGCATACCGATCATTCGGAGTACATCCGGTACGAAGGCCCTGGCTGGGAATCAGACCTGGTGGGCTACCGTTTTTACCTCGATTGGCGCAACGCCACGGATATTTTTGGAAAAAAAACCAAGGAAATGGTGCTCCAGGACGTCGGTCTGGATGGGTTCGACTCCTACCACAAGCCGGGAATCTGGGGCATGGATATTCTGAAGGTGGGCGAATCGCTCGGCATCGGTGCGCTCGGAACCTGGCTGGGCGACAAAGCGCTGCGGGTAGAGACAACCGACTCGATCCGCTGTGCAGTTCCGCTCAACGGCCCCATCCTGAGCATGGTGCGTACCAATTATTCCGGCTGGAAGGTTGGCGATCAATCGACGGATGCGCAGGTCGATTTGTCTATTCAGGCAGGAAGCCGGATGACGCGCTGCGATGTTTCCCTGGGGCAGCCCCTGCCAAACTTGTGCACGGGCATTGTAAAAGCCGAAAATGCACCGGTTTTTACCGACGACGGGGCGCAGGCATGGGCATACCTGGCCACCTGGGGGGCTCAAAGCCTGGCCGAAGACCAACTCGGTATGGCCATTGTTTTTCCCAGGAGTGCGCTGAAGGAAATTACGGAAGACGCGCACAGTCATGTGGTTGTTTTTAACCCCGGCGGGCCCAAACTCAGCTATTATTTCCTGGCCGCCTGGGAACAGGAACCCGGGGGCATTAAAACGCAGGCCGATTTTATGAACTACCTGAATACGGTGTGCCGCGCGTTGAGCCAACCCGCGCAAGTAACCTTCCAGTAATAAAAAAACGCAATGGCCGGTACCGCCGGTTTTTTATGATCTCTTTGAAAATGATGTTGCCGATGAAATCCTTGTTTACAATGAATATCAACGCCGGAATACTTTTTGGACTCCTGGCCATTGTCATCTCCGGCGGTTTTAGCTGTCCAACCGGAACACCTTCCGGGGGGCAGGCAATCGCCCCGGCCCGTAAAGTTACCGCTGCCGTACCGGCCGACAATCCCTGGTCCGAGCGCATGGTGCTGTCAGTCATGAAACGCTGCCCGGAAGCCTGGATGAACGATTTTAGCCGGGAGCCGCGCTGGAGTTACACCCATGGTTTGATGATGCATGCCATCGTAAAAACGGCGGCACAGAGCGGCAAATCGATCTATTTCGACTACGCCAAATCCTATACCGACACGATGATCAGTGCGGACGGGACGATCCGGGATTATGAATTGGCAGATTTCAACATCGACAACATCGCTCCGGGCGCGCACCTGTTCACGATGTATGAAAAAACAGGCGATCCGAAGTACAAAAAAGCCATTGCTACGTTGATGCGCCAGTTGGAATGGCAGCCGCAGACCACCGACGGCGGCTATTGGCACAAACTCCGCTATCCCTGGCAAATGTGGCTCGACGGGCTGTTTATGGGCGAGCCTTTTTGCGCCGAATACGCCATGCGGAATAACAAACCGGAATTGTTTGACCACATTGCCCTGCAATTTACCCTGGCGGAAAAACACACCCGGGATGAAAAAACCGGGCTGCTTTACCATGCCTGGGATGAAAGCCGGGTGCAGCGCTGGGCAAACCCCGAAACGGGTTGTTCGCCGCATTTCTGGGGCCGGGCAGTGGGTTGGTACTGCATGGCGCTCGTGGATGTGCTCGATTTTTTTCCGGAAGATCATCCGCAACGCGCGGAACTTATCGCCATTCTCAACCGCACGCTGGAGGCTGTGCTGAAGGTGCAGGATGCCAAAACCAAAACCTGGTGGCAGGTGCTCGACCAGCCCAACCGGAAAGGCAATTACCTGGAGGCTACAGCCTCCTGCATGTTTACCTACGCGATGATCAAAGGCGTAAACGAGGGCTATCTTCCCGAAAAATACCGGCAAACGGCGCAGCAAAGCTATGCGGGCATTCTGAAACAATTTATCGAAATCGGCGACGGCGGCGAGGTGCACCTCAACCAGTGTTGTTCGGTAGCCGGCCTGGGCGGCGACCCGTACCGCGACGGGTCTTACGAGTATTACATCGGCGAACCGATCCGGGCCAATGACGCCAAGGGTTTAGGCCCGTTTATTCTGGCCAGCCTGGAATTTGAGAAAAATTCCCGCTGATGTTTTGGGCTGTTTGATTTTCCCGCAGATTGGCGCAGAAAAATCCGCAGATTACCGCTGAATTTCCTGAGATACGTCTGCGAAAATCTGCGTCCTTTTCTGCGCCAATCTGCGGGAAATATCTCAAGTTCGGCCTTTCAAAAACAAAACTCCCAACCACCATGAACGGCATTCCACTGCTTCTGATTTGCGCCTTGTTTTTTACAAAAAACGGCCTGGCGCAGCAACATGTTGACCGCTAGGGCAAATCCGGACCGGGAGGAAATTGAAGTTGCCTGTCGGCAATATTGCCTGGAAAAGAAGTGAGGGTTGAGTTTCCAGTTAATCGCAAGTGAGTAAGCCCTTACTTTTCAATGGAGATGTTCCGGTAAATGTCGGCCAGTTTGAGTTTTTTCCGGTCGATGGTCACATAGCCGGTTTCAAGGTCCTGCACTTCGGCGTTAAGCCACTGCCCGGGTTTATTGGTTCGGGAGTACAGCGAAACGGCGGGCTTGTCCTGGTTGACCAGCAGGATATGTTGCACGGAAGGCAGGGATTTGTAACGCGGTAGTTTTACAGCCAGGTCATAGCGCATGGTAGACCGGGAAAGCACTTCAACGATCACACAAGGATTGAGCAACGTTTTAATTTTCCGGTGCCCGGTTTGATGCACATGGTACTGGGGTTTGCCGTGCAATACAACGACATCCGCATTGTGTACAGCCTGGAAATCAGGGATGTAAGTGGCGACATTGCTGCCCAGTATGTGGTAAGGGCTATCGATGCCAAAAATCAGATTGAAAAGATGGCCCATTCGCATTACCAGGGCTTCATGTGTTAACGAGGCATATCCCATAGAAATAATTTTGCCGTCCGAATAATCGATCCGGTACTCGCAGCCGGGCAAAAAGGCGAAATACGCGTCGAGGGTGGCCGGGACTTCCAGTATCTCATCCAACTGGAGCCGTTCATCCAAGGTTTTGGGTAGTGGTATTGCAGTGGCGCTCGGCATGGTTGCGATTGGTTTAGATTTAACCGGTGTGTGACCTGATTATTTTGGCAAAATCGAATGGTACAAATTTAAGGTAATTGGGGTTTTTATAGCAATTCGTCGTCGTCAATTACACTCTGAGTGCCCGCAGTTTTTGCAATGCAGACAACCCTCCTGGTACACCAGATTGTTGGTTTGGCAGGAAGGGCAGAGGTTGTGGGAAGGCTCCGTGCCGTCGGGGATAAACTTGCGCAGGGCCCGCACCACGCCGTTTTTCCAACTGTTGAGCGAGGCCGTTTCCAGGTTCAGGTGATCCACCACGTCGACCACGTAGGGCAGCGGCATGCCGTGGCGCAAGATGCCCGAAATGAGGCGGGCATAGTTCCAGTATTCCTTGTCGAACGTGCGGGACAGGCCTTCGATGGTCACCTTGTAGCCGCTTTTGTCGATGTATTGAAAATCGTAGCGGTTTTTGCCGTTTTCCTTGACTTTTAGGACTTTCCCTTCCGAAACCTGGGTCAGAATGGAAAACGAGTCTTCGGCCCGGCCGGTAAAAATTTCGTAAGGCCGGCCCTGGTAAACCCCGACGACGGCCACCCAGCGTTCGTCGTTGTTCCGGAAACTGACCACTACAGCATCGAGTACCCTGGGGCGTTTGGGTGCTGCGGTTTCGGTGAAATCACTCTTTTTAGCCTCATTTTTTTTGTCGCTCACCAACACGCCGCTGCGCGAACCCTCGCGGTACACGGTCATGCCCTTGCAACCTGCCTCCCAGCCGGTGCGGTATATTTTTTCGATCAGTTCCTCCGTGGCTTCTTCCGGTACATTTACCGTGACGCTGATGCTGTGGTCTACCCATTTCTGGACGCGGCCCTGCAGGTGCACTTTGTTCACCCAGTCGACATCCTCCGCCGTGGCGCCGTACCAGGGTGACTGCTCCATTATTTTTTGTAATTCCGCCTCCGGCAAACTTTGCAGTTGCTCGGGGTCATGTCCGGTTGTTTTCAGCCATTCCTTGAACGGCAGGTGAAACACGTGGTAGTCTTCCCAACTGTCGCCAACCTCATCGGTGAAGGTGATGCGGGCATTTTTATCGTTGGGGTTCACCTTGCGGCGGCGCTTGTAGGAAATGCGGAACACCGGTTCGAGGCCCGAAGTGGTTTGGGTCATCAAACTGGTGGTGCCGGTGGGTGCAATGGTGAGCAGGGCGATATTCCGGCGCCCGTATTTGACCATGTCGGCATACAATTCCGGGTTGGCTTCGCGCAGTCGGTTGATCATCGGGTTGTTTACTTCGCGGGCGGCATCGTAAATGGGAAATGCCCCGCGCTCGCGGGCCAGATTGACCGAGCCGCGGTACACCGCCAGAGCCAGGGTGCGGTGCAGGTTTTCACAAAAATCCAGCGATTCCGGCGAGCCGTAGCGGATGTTGAGCGCGGCCAGCATGTCGCCTTCCGCGGTGATCCCGATGCCGGTACGGCGCCCTTGTTGACATTTTTTTTGAATTTTCAGCCAGAGCTCGCGCTCGGTGCTCCGGACCGATTCGGGTTCGGGGTCGTTGTCCAGTTTGTTCAGGATGCTTTCAATTTTTTCGAGCTCGAGGTCGATGATGTCGTCCATGACCCGCTGGGCGAGTTGGCCGTGTTTTTTGAATAATTCAACATTGAAACGGGCCTCCGGGGTGTAGGGGTTTTCCACGTAACTGAGCAGGTTGATGGCCAGCAAGCGGCAGCTGTCGTATGGGCAGAGGGGAATTTCGCCGCAATTTTTCTGGTTGAGGTAAATTCTTTTTTCCTTTCCATTAGTGGTTTTGGAAACCCAGCCACCTGCGAAAAAGTTGTGATGGTGGTCAACCGTGCCATTGTAAACATCTGCATAGCCGTCAAATTCGATGGCAACGACCCGGTGGTTGAAAAAGCCTGCCTCTGTTTTCAATGCTTCATAAGTATTGAAGCCATATTTAGTGCCAACCCGGTGAGGTAAACCTGCGGTTTTGCATGCGGCTTCCCACTCCTTCATCATTGGGGGGCGGTTTAGGCTATACCGCAAACCCGTGAACACCTCTAATTGGCGGCTTTTGGTCTCGGTTGCTTTTTCCCGATAGGAATTGTTAACGGCCTTGATTCTTTTGTTCCGGATAGCCGGGTTGGTGTTGAGTTTTATATTATGACATTGAAAAGAACAAAAGGCAATTTCACGCCGGTGATAGTCCGTCCAAAATGGTTTTTCGCAGTATTCACAGAATTTTTTCACCACAACTTTTCCATCCCGGAATTTGGCTGCATAGCCCTGGTCCCTTGCTGTTTGAAGTGTTCGAACAAGCCGTGGATCCAGTTCCAAGTGTAGGAACCCCAGTTGTTGGGCGGCCAATTCGGAAAGTTCCTTAACCGAACCAAAAGCGTCCTTCCGGTATTTGGAAAAAGTCATCGGCAGGTGATTTTTCCGGGCGAATTCCTGCCATTCTTTTTTAGAAAAACGCCGGCCAAGTTGTTTTGAAAACTGTACGGCTTTTTCAAAAATCTTTTCATTGGAACAAGAATATGCCTTACCGTTTTTTAGTCCGGAAGTCGCCGCGGACATGCGTGCGCTGTACTGTTGGAGTTTCTCCGGATCGGCTTTGATTTTAAATATTGGATTTTTCAATCCGAGCATATCAGCCTGGTGCAGTGCATTATGCGCAACGACTGACATGATTTGCAGGTTCTCCGGGCTATTATTCAAACTGTTGAAATCGATGTGGTGGACCACTTCGCCCTGTCTAATTTTTCGTTGTTGAAAAAACGAAGCGATCAATCGGTGTTCGGCCTTGTTTGCCCGCACAGCACCTTCATTAAACCACCAATAATCGGTCTGCGTACGGCCTTTTTCATGTACAACCGGTCCCTGGAATTTTGTCAGGATCATCAGGCTGTCTCCGGCGTTCAGTTCCTGCATTGCGCGGTATGCACCGTTTTTTAACCGGAATTTGTGATTGGCAGTGGCCCGAATGGTTGAACCGTCATCCAGAGTGAGTTTGTAAATTTTTTGCCTTTTACCGGTCACGCGTGGATTGCGCATCCACTGGATATCCAAACGGCCATTTTCGTCGAGGCAATAAACCGGCACATCCCGGCCGTCTTCTGCGAGCTGTTTGATCGGCACCTCTCCCCGGCCATCGGCGACGGCTACCAGGGTTTCCCCGGTCAGGCACGGATTTGTCGACACCGTGCCAAAGCCCAAATCCGCATAACAATCCGGCACCGACTCCCGCAGCACCGTATCCCAGAACAGCACGCCGGGCTCGGCGCTTTTCCAGGCATTGTGCACGATTTTCTTCCACAGTTCGGCAGCATCGATGCTTTTTTGCATGATGGGGTTTTTACCGCTGACCGGGAAGCGCAGTTCGTAGGGTTTTCCGGCCAGGGCGGCTTTCATGAACGCGTCGTCGATGCGCAACGAAATATTGGCGCCGGTTACCTTGGTGCGGTCCATTTTGGCATCCACAAACTGCGGCGCATCGGGGTGCCGCACCGACAGGGTGAGCATCAGTGCGCCACGGCGGCCGTCCTGCGCCACTTCGCGGGTGGAATTGGAATAGCGTTCCATGAAAGGCAAAATACCGGTGCTGGTGAGTGCGCTGTTCATGACCGGCGTGCCGGCCGGCCGGAGGTGCGAAAGATCGTGCCCCACGCCGCCGCGGCGTTTCATGAGTTGGACCTGCTCCTCGTCCATCTTCAGAATGGCGCCGTACGAATCGGCGCTGCCTTCCACGCCGATAACGAAGCAGTTGGACAGCGACACGATCTGAAACGGATTGCCGATGCCGGCCATTGGGCTGCCTTGCGGGACGAGGTAACGAAAATAGCGCAGCAGTTCCAGGATTTCGGTTGCCGGAAGCGGGTTTTTATAGCGCTGCTCCACCCGCAGTAGTTCGTCGGCAATGCGCTGGTGCATTTGCGCTGGCGAGCATTCGTAAATCGCGCCGTAGGAATCTTTCAAGGCATATTTATTCAGCCAAACGCCGGCAGCCAGGGTGTCGCCGTTGAAATATTCGGTGGCCCCGGCGAGTGCCTGCTCGTGGGTGTAAACGGTGCGTTTTGTTGTTTTTTCTGATGGCTTTGCCTCGGGTTGTTCCAACGTCTTCATGGATCGGTAATGCTTAAGTGTGTGTATTGCAGTGCATCCTGCCATGGTAGCAGGTGTTTGAAACTGTGGTGAAAAACCATGCGTCAAATAATTTTGAACACAGGGCTTCCATTTTGCTGCATCATTGTTTTCCTAAAAAAAACACCGGCGGGAAGGGATGGGAAGTACGGTGAGCAAACATACCAAAATGAGGCCGGTTGCCGAAGGGTAATTTCGAGAAAAATGGATAAAAAAAAGGCGGCCCGAAAGCCGCCCGAAGGGTTTTAGATGCTAACAACTTCACCATCAGGATTTAATGAATGAAGTGTTGAATGTGGCACCTGTTGTTGGCAGAACCAGCATGTACATGCCGGGTGCAAGCCCGGCCGGAATCTGTAGGTGGATCCGATTCAAGCCGGTGTGCAAAGTTGTTTTTTCGGCAAAAACCAAACGCCCAAGCGGATCGAAGACCTGAACTTGTGTTTGTGCCTCTTCCGTGCTTTCCAGTTCCAGACTGAACTGGTCGGAAACCGGGTTTGGATAGATTTTAATTTCCCGCTTTTCAACAAAAAGGTCGTGCACCGGGCTCGACAGCGGCTGCGCCATGAATACCAGATCGCGCATATCGCTGATGGAAGTGTTTCGGCGGATAATGTCGGCGAGCCGGGTGTTTTTGATCTCGGCAATTTCCTCGGGGCTGAACGCCGGGTCGTTTTCATAGTAAAACCGGTCGCCGTCGCGCAGGGCGGTGAACTGCCTTGAAATAATGGTCATGGCAGTCGGGCCAAACAGCGCGTCCGGCATGTGGTCTTCCGAAAGCATGCCCACCCAGGGGTCAATGGCATTGATATCCTGATACAGGTTTTGCAACGCCATGTTCATCAGCGGGTCGGCGGTAATTTCCGAAAATGCATCGAAGGGGGGCAGGCCGTAATCGGAGCGCACGGTATTGTAATCGGCCAGCCCGCGGTCGCGGCCGCGTTGGATGTTCAGGGCCACCAGGTCGAGGCCGCCGGCGCCGGGTGGGCCGAACAGGAAGTTGCGCAGGTCGTCGATCACCTTGCAGTCGAAATCCTGCTCAACCACGGTGGACATGCCCATCAGATAGGGCTCGATACCGCCCACCTCCGTGGTGGCGGCGGGATTGAAAAAAGCGTCGCGCAGGAGAATGTTGCCCTGGGGCATGTAGTTGCCGGTGTTGTCCATACGGACGAGCACACTGTTGATCGTCGAGTGGCCGTAGCGGTAGGCGGCGGCCGAGAAAATATTTTCGATGCCGGGGTTGACGCCGGGCTTGTAGCCGGTGTAGGGTGCGAGGTGCACGCCCAGTGTCGGCAGCCATTCTTCGTAGGTAACGGCTTGCATGAGCGCGCCCACACGCCGGCGGGCTTCTTCAAACAGCTCGCCGTCTCCCCAGCTTGGATTTTTTGCTAAAAGTTCGGCACAAATCCGGTTGTGTTCACGGGCAAAAAGGGTGTGCATGGCCAGCAGGAATGGATTCTCATTAGCCCGAACGTCGCCGGCGACAAACCACTTTTGCACAAACGGAAAAGGCATGGCCATGTCGGGCGCCTGCTGATCGAGTGGGGCGGCATATTCGCCGGTGACGGTGTTGAAGGGCAAGAGTTTGCCGTCGGAAAGTTTCAGCTTGCCCCGGCTGTACATGCGCAGCCAGCTGGCCCGGTTGAAATCGGAGCCATACACTGCCGAACCGTCGATGTACGCCGATATTTTATTGAAAAAACGCCTGGGGTTGTTGGGGTCGGTGCCCGTCGAGGGGTCGTACAACGAGCGAAGCATGTGAATTTGCACGGAGCCGGTCCCGGCCGGGTCGAAAAAATAGTCGTACGGCGGCACGGCAATGGGCATGGCCTCGGTGGGGTGGTCCGGCACCAGGGTGACATCGTGGTCGATAAACTGCCCCCAGGCCCAGGCATAGGCGCTCAGGCCGCGGGGGTCGTCGTCGAGGGCGCTTTGGCTGAAAATCAGGTTGCTGATATGCCTGGGGTTGGGCCGGTCGGCGCCTGCGGGCGCGGCATAGCCGTCGGCAAAGGCATCGGTGCCCGGGTGCAGCAAATGGGCATCCACAGCGCCCCAGCCCGGATTGCCGCCGTTGTTGAAGCGTCCGTCGAGCATGCGGTATTCCTGCGCAAGCGCAGCGGTGGAAAAAAACAGTGCCAGGCAGACGCCTGAAATAAGGTGGTAGATAAATTTCATAAGACGGGAAGATTAGACCAGATGAAAACACAAGATTTCCAAAAACCGGCCTAATCACAAGGTACTTCCGTGATGATTGCCGTCAACCGGCCTGGTGATTTCTGTCAACCCCGGCCGCAGCCAGTTCCTCCACCATGGAAATCAGGTTCAATTCCGCGTCGAAAACAGCGTCGAAAACAAACTTTTCACCCCGCTGCACGAAATCATAAATTACCGGATCCGTTGCCGGCAGCGGCACTTCCGCCAGGCGATGGTGCTCGATCCATTCGAGTACGCCTTCATTGCAGTAGGGCGGTTCCTGGAACGGAATGTCGGCCAGGTAGATGTAGCACAGCCAGTTGTAGTCGACCGGCGCTGTTTCGCAAAGCACCCCGCAGAGCGTCGGATTGGCGATGGTGATGCCGGTTTCTTCCCGGGTTTCGCGCACGGCAGCATCTACCGGGCGCTCATGGGCTTCCAGTTTGCCACCTACCGGGGCGTAGCGCCCGGCGTTGGGCGCTTTGGCGCGGCGCAGCAGCAGGTACCGGTCGCCGCAGCGCAGAATGACCATGACGGCAATTTTTTTCACAGGCGGCAAATTTCGAATTTTCAACCGGTTTTTCTGCCAAACCGACCTGCAAACGGATCAGGTGCAAGGCTCCAAACCAACAGCCTGCCGCCAATAATCCCTTTGCCTTTTGCGTTTTCCCATGTACCTTTGCGGCCCTTATCACTCTTTTTATAACACTGATTTTTTATCTATGAAGAAAACATTTGTGCTGACATTCGGCTTGATGCTTACGCTTGCCTTCAGCAGTTTCGCGCAAAAGTTCGGCTACCTGAATTCGGCGGCCTTGCTTACTGAAATGGCTGAAGTAAAACAAGCCGACAGCGACCTGAAAGCCTTTCAAACGCAGTTGACAAAACGCGGCCAGGAAATGGTCAAAGAATTACAGGATAAAGCCGCTGAACTGGATCGTAAAAAAGAGCTTGGCACGATTGCACCTAAAGATTACCAGACCCAGGCTGCCAAACTTCAGGAGGAAGAAACAGCAATTGGCGAATATGAGAAGGAGGTGTATGATAAACTCTCTAAAAAGCGCGAAGAACTCTACAAGCCGATACTGGAAAGAGTAAACACCGCCATGCAAGATGTCGCGAAAGAAAATGGCTACCTCCTTGTGTTCGACACCAGTACGCAAGTGCTGCTCTACGCTGATGAATCGCTTGATTTGACCAATCTTGTAAAAACAAAACTGGGTATCCCAACAACGAGTGGCGGCGGCAAATAGCCAACGTACTGAAGTTGTAATGCATAACGCGTTCGTGAAAGAGGTCGTATCATAAGTCCTCGCATGCGCAGGCGATTCCAAATTTTCACCACACAGACACGGAGGCCACGGAGAATTAACCTCCGTGGCCTCCGTGTCTCTATGGTAAAAAAATATTCTACGGCGAGCAATTCAAATTCCCCTCTTTTGATACAGTCTCTTTTGTGTCTGTAATCTTCCTTTTTTCCAAACGACGAAACTGATGCAATGCTAAAAAACGAAAGCATCCCCGGCCCTGTCGGCATCTTCGATTCCGGCTATGGCGGCCTCACGGTGTTCAAGGAAATTGCCGCGCTGCTTCCGCAATACGACTACATTTATTTCGGCGACAATGCCCGTGCGCCCTACGGTATTCGCTCCTTCGACACGATTTACAAATACACCCTGGAGTGTGTGCGCCATTTGTTCGATCAGGGCTGCCACCTCGTTATTTTGGCCTGCAATACCGCTTCGGCAAAGGCCTTGCGCACCATTCAGCAGCACGACCTGCAGGCGTACCCTGCCTCGTACAATGTACTTGGCGTCATCCGCCCGACAACCGAGATCATCGGAAACCTGACCACCACCGGCCATGTAGGCATTATGGCTACCACGGGCACCGTGCAATCGCAATCATACGTGGTGGAGATAGAAAAGCTTTTTCCCAATGTCCATGTCTTTCAACAAGCCTGCCCCATGTGGGTGCCGCTGATTGAAAACAACGAACATACCAGTCCAGGCGCCGATTATTTTGTAAAAAAATACATCGACGCGTTACTGACTCAATCCGATAAAATAGACGCTATCGTGCTCGGTTGCACGCATTATCCCTTGCTTTTGGATAAAATCCGGGAAGTGGTACCCAACACCATCAAGCTGATTTCACAAGGGGAAATTGTTGCCGGGCGCCTGGCCGATTACCTTCAGCGGCATCCGGAAATCGAAACCATGTGCCGGAAAACCGGGCACTACCGGTTTTTTACCACCGAAACGCCGGAAGTGTTCGACGAAAAAGCGCAACTATTTTACGGAAAGGCGGTGCGCTCGGCGCATTTTGAGCTTTAATTTTATGAGGCTGTCTTATAAGAGGGTTTTTGCCACTAAAAACACGAAGTACCACTAAGTTTTCACTAAGTTCGTAGGGTGATTTTAGTGTTTTTAGTGCTCTTAGTGTTGAAAGAATTACTTATTAGACAGCCTCATAAAATTAAAACTTCGGGCAAAGAATCTCCTCGTTCTGATACTCACCCAAATAAGCAATTGAAATTTCAAATGCGCCCTGGCGTTGCCCAAACGAAAGCGCGTTGGGGTTCAAATCGTAGCTCAGCCCAAACAACACGTTGTTAAACTCGATACCCACCAAGGCCACCACGGCGTCCAGCCCGAAGGACGATTCCGTGCGCACCGGACGCAGCCAGCCACCAATGTGAAACGCCGTGGAACCGTATTTTCCAAGGGCCGTGCGGAAGTTGGCGCCGGCATTCATTTGCATATGCGGCCCCTGTTGGGCAAACAATACGCGGGGCAAAAAAGACGTGCGGCTGGTGCCGATGGGAATATTCGCCGACACTTGTGCCGAGAGTTTGCGATACAGTTTTTCACCCGGCAAATCGTCCCCGTAAAAAGAAACCCTCGGCTCCATAATGTGGTGCATGGCCAAACCGGCAAAGAAAGCGCCGGTGCGCCCGAAACGCGCGGAGTAATTCAGGCCGACATTAAAATCCGGATAGGCAAAATTGTTTTCCGGAAGCACTTCCCCGGTGGGCAGCACGTACCCGTTCAGGCCGTCAAATTCGTCCTGGAATTCCAGCGATGCGTAGTTGACGTTCCGCTGGGTCAAACCGCCCTGGATACCGAGCGACAAAAATTGGCGGTTGTCGGCGCTCAACGATTTGTGGTACGCCAGCGACAGGGCGATTTGCGTGGTACTGAAATCCACCACATTGACCTTATCGGTAAAAAACATCAGGCCCAGGCCGATCGCGTCGTCATGTACCCGTTTGCCCGGCGCGTCAAAACGCAGGTCGGAGGCAACGGCAAAGGTGCGGATCGGGTTGTCGAGCACCTTTTTCCACTGATCGCGGTAAATCGTGCCAACCCGGTAGCGCCCTTCAAAAGCGCCGGTCAGGCCGGGGTTGAGCATCAGCGGGGATGCGTAAAACTGGGTGAATTGCTGGTCCTGCGCTGCCAGATTTTGCAGCAAAACAAACAGGAATGCGGAGTAGAGGAGAATTTTCTTCATGCGTTTGGGTAAAAATTTCGGCAAAAATAGGCTTTGCTTCCTGGAGTTTGAAGTTTGTTTAACCACGGATGCCCGAAAATTGACCGGAATGTGTAGTGAAGAAGCCGTTTTCGCCGTGAAAATCAATGAATGCCTAAACGAGCCGGCCGCATAAAAATTGGATTTTTGGATAGTTTAATACTTTGCATCCAAAACCGGGCTACCGGCCAATCCAAATTTTATCCAGTTCGCACCAAATCATTTTTTCAACATGAAAAACAATACCACCATCCGCCTTTGGCTCTTATTCTTTGGGCTGATTACCGCCCAACTCCTTGCCGCTCAGGAACCCAAGGCGCCAACTTCAACGGATACCTTGCCCCCGGCAACTGCTGCAGCGAAGGACAGCACCGGCAAAAAAGAACAAAAAAAAGGCCCCAAGCCATACGACAAAGTCATCACTGCCGAGGCAATTACGACGCACGGCCTGTTCAGTGTACACCGGATCGACGATAAATATTTTCTGGAAATCCCCGACTCCATTTTCGGCGCCGAAATGATGACCGTCACGCGTATGGCCAAAACGCCCACCGGCGCAGGCTACGGTGGCGAGCAGGCCAACCGCCAGGTTATCCGCTTCGAACGCGGGCCATCGGACAATGTTTTTATCCGGGCGGTAGCCTACCGGAATGTCAGTCCGGATTCGTTGCAGCCTATTTACAAGGCGGTGCGAAATTCCAACGTCGACCCGATTGCTGCGGCGTTCGAAATAAAATCTATCCGCAAGGATACCTCGGTGGTCATCGAGGTTACCGATTTTTTCAAAGAGGAAAATCAGGTGTTTGCCATGTCGCCGCTGGCCAAACAACGCTACAACCTCGCCGACCAGCAAAAAGACCGGAGCTACATCGAAAGCATCCGGACCTACCCGATCAACACCGAAATCCGCACGGTCAAAACGTTTAAGGTAAAACCGCCTTCGCTGAATGACGGCGGCGGCGAAAGGCCCTCCCGGACGGTCAACCTGCCCGGCGGTTCCGATGCGGGCGTGGTCACTTTTGAAATGAACAGCTCCATCATTTTGCTGCCGCGCAAACCCTTCCGCAAACGGTTTTTCGATCCCCGGGTAGGCTATTTTGCCACCGGCTACACGGTGTACGAAGATGACCAGCAACGCGCGGAAGGTGAAACATTTGCCGTGCGCTGGCGCCTGGAGCCCAAAAACAACGCCGACCTGCTGCGCCAGCAAAAAGGCGAAAAAATTGAACCGGCCAAGCCCATCGTGTTCTACATCGATCCGGCTACGCCGAAAAAATGGCGGCCCTACCTGATCAGCGGCGTGCAGGATTGGCAGCCCGCCTTCGAACAGGCCGGCTGGAAAAACGCGATTCAGGCCCGGGAGTGGCCCGAAGGCGATAGCACGATGAGCCTCGAAGACGCCCGTTTTTCGGTGATCCGTTATTTCGCTTCCGATATTCAGAATGCCTACGGCCCGAATGTGCATGACCCGCGCACCGGCGAAATCCTGGAAAGCCATATCGGCTGGTACCACAATGTGATGAAACTGCTCAAATCGTGGTATACCACCCAAACCGGCGCGGTGGATGCCCGGGCCCGCAAAAATGAATTCGACGACGAATTGATGGGCACGCTGGTGCGCTTTGTTGCGGCACACGAAGTCGGACATACCCTGGGCCTGCGCCATAATTTTGGCGCCAGCAACGCAACGCCGGTGGAAAAACTGCGCGACAAAAAATTTATGGACGCCAACGGACACACCGCCTCCATCATGGACTATGCCCGCTTCAACTATGTCGCCCAACCCGAAGACGGCATCACCGACTTGCTGCCCCGCGTGGGCGATTACGACCGCTGGGCCATCGAGTGGGGGTACAAACCGATTTACGGGACCAAAGACGCGGAGGAGGATAAAAAAGTCCTTAACCGCTGGTATAAAGAAAAAGCCGAGCGCAACCCCCGCCTGCATTTTCTGACAGAATCCAGTTCGTACGACCCCCGCGCTCAAAGCGAAGATTTGGGCGACAATTCCATGCTGGCCTCCGAGTACGGCATCAAAAACCTGCAACGGATACTGCCCAACGCCATCGACTGGACCAAGGAGGAAGCCGAAGATTACGACATGGCGAATGAACTGTACAACAACGTCGTCGGGCAATACCGGCGCTACATCGGCCACGTGACCAAGTGGGTGGGTGGTGTCTTCGAAACGCCCAAAACCGGCGACCAGTCCGGCACGGTGTACCAGGTGGCGCCGGCAGCCATGCAGCAGGATGCGGTCGCTTTTTTGA
The DNA here is from genome assembly GCA_964484205.1 of uncultured Saprospiraceae bacterium. Taxonomy (GTDB): domain Bacteria; phylum Bacteroidota; class Bacteroidia; order Chitinophagales; family Saprospiraceae; genus M3007. The sequence continues at coordinate 27,435 of CAZAEZ010000051.1, forward strand.
ACCGCCATTTGTTCCAAACACCGGAGTGGCTTTTTGAGCCGAAAATCTTGCGCATGTTGCGCCCCGACAACGGTGTGAGCACGGTGGCCGGTTTGCAATCGGGTACGCTGAGCAGCCTGTTTGGCGCCAGCCGCTTGCAACGCATGATCGAAAATGAAACGATCGATCCGCAAGCCTACACGGTGGCCCGGCTTTTCGCCGATCTGCACGCAGGTATTTGGAGCGAGCTGCCGGCGCAGCAGCCTGTGAGTGTGCAGCGCCGGAACCTGCAAAAGGTTTTTGTGGAGGACCTGATCGACTTGTACCGGCCGGATGAGAAATCGGGCGCCAATGCGTTGAAAAATTCGGATGTGCCCTCGCTGGCACTGTACACGCTCAAACGCCTGCGCACCGACCTGTCTGCGGCGGCCAACACCTACAATGATGCACTCAGCCGCAGCCATTTTGAAGATTGCATGAACCGGATTGATGCGGCGCTGGAGCCCAACGGAAGAAGGTAGTTTGGGGTGGTAGTGAGGGGGGGACTTCGAAGTCACCCCCTCACTTGAGCCGTTGCACAGCAATCCGGTTAGAAAGTAGTTGTTTACCACAGAGACACGGAGGACACGGAGTTTTTACCGCCGAAGGCGGTAAAAACTCCGTGTCCTCCGTGTCTCTGTGGTCAAAAAACACAATGAAGCAACGTATAAAAATGCCTAATGGAAAAGATAAACATAGCCGAAAAACTCGCCCTGTTCGCCGACCACTGGAATCCCCGCATCGTCGGTGCATTGAACGGACAACACGTCAAACTGGCCAAATTCCGGGGCGCCTTCATCTGGCACAAGCACGACGATGAAGATGAACTCTTTTTGGTGCTCCATGGCCGGTTTACCATGGAATTTCGCGACCGCAAGGTAGAACTGCACGAGGGCGAATTTCTCGTCGTGCCCCGCGGCGTGGAGCACCGTCCGGTGGCGGAAGAAGAAGTGTCGGTGCTGCTGTTTGAGCCGGCCGGCACCTTGAATACCGGCGATCAGACCGGTACGTTGACGCGGGAAGCATTGGATTGGATTTGAGCCGGAACCAGCGGATTGGTCATGCGGGCCAGGAAGCCGCCGTGTTTTTGCAATGCCTCGATTACGGGGGCAAGATTTTCCGCAGCTAATTCCGCTTCTGCCTGAACGCCGCTTTCCCATATTTCCTGTCGGAATATTTTTTCAAAAGGCAATTGCCGGAGCAAACCGGCGTCGGGGCACCGGCAGTACACCCGCATTGTTTCAAAAAAGTGCAGCGGTTTTTGTTGGAGGCGCAAGGGCCGGCTTTTCCGGCCGGATTCATTTTGAACGGAACCAGCCAAGTCGCTCAAAACCGCAAACCCGGTGGGCAAACTGCCGGCGCCTTTGCCGGTAAGCACTTGGTTTTCAATGAATTTAGATTGAATCTGTACGCCGTTGTATTCGTTGTTGAGGCTATAAAACGGACTGTCTGGCCCAACCAGCGTTGGAAGCACAAGCAACTGCAAACCACCTGCCGGGCTTTTCCGGGCCGAAGCCAGGAGCCGGATTTTTTGTCCGCTTGCATTGGCAAACTCCAGATCGGCGCGCCGGATGTTCCGAATCCCAAACGTGGCAACTTGGGCAGGTTCAACCCATTGGTCAAAGGCGTGCGCGGAAAGCAGCACCAGTTTGGAAGCCGGGTCGTTGCCGTCGATATCCAGGCCGGGGTCCGATTCTGCAAAACCCAGTTGTTGCGCCCGGCCCAGTGCCTGATCAAAATCGAGCCCTTCCCGCTCCATTTGTGTTAAAATGTAGTTTGTCGAGCCGTTGAAAACACCTTCGATGGCGCTTATTTCATCGTGTGCGAAGTAGTGTTCCAGATTTTGAAAAATTGGAATGCTGCCGCATGCGGATGCCTCGTACAACAGTTTGCCCCTATGTTGCTGCTGGATTTTTAACAAATCCGGCAATCGGCGGGCCAGCATGGCTTTGTTGGCGGAGATGACGGTTTTGCCCAGTTCCAATGCTTTTTTTGCAATAAAAAAAGCATCCTCAGGCCGGTCGATCACTTCGACGATGTGCGTGATTTCCGGGTCGGCCCAGATCGCAGCGGGATCGAAAATGAAATTTCCAGGCGGCAAGGGCCGGATTTTGTAGCGGTCGCGCACGCAAATACGGGCGATGTGTCCGGGCGCCGTGCCGTTCATGCCGGAGAGTATTTCATAAAAACCCTGCCCAACCGCGCCAAAACCGAAAAGACCAATTTTTGCTTTCATAATGTTGTCGGATTGGTGGGTACCCCGGTTGCAGCAATTGCCGGCCGAACGCCGGGTTGCCCTTTTTTCAAAAATGCGCCCAAAACCCGGCTCAGCGCTTCGGTCTCCGTTAAAAACCCGTCGTGCCCATAGTCCGACTGGATGCTGCGCCACACGGCGCCCGGAATATGCCGGGCCAAAAATGCCTGCTCCTCCGGCGGAAACAGCAAATCGCTCGACACCGACACCACCACTGTGCGCGCCCGGATGCCTGCCAGGGCGGCTTCCAGCCCCGGGCGCCCCCGGCCGATATCGTGCGTGTCCATGGCCTTGGAAAGTACCCAGTACGAAAAAGCGTTGAAGCGGCGCGCCAGTTTCTCACCCTGGTACCGCTGGTATGAGGCGGCTGGATAGTTGTCGAGCAAGCCCTGTTCGCGGGGTTGCTGCGTGCTGCCGTAAGCGTGGTAGTGCCGGTAGCTCAACAAGGCAATGCTTCGGGCAGTTTTCATGCCCTGCAGCCCGGCAGTGGCTGTTTCTTCGCGCCAGCTCGGGTCGTTGGCGATGGCCAGGCGCTGACTTTCGTTGAACGCAACCCCCCAGGGCGAGTGGCGGGCATTGGTGGCGATGAGCGCCAGGTTTTTGAATAATTCGGGTTTCAGGATGGCCCATTCCAATGCCTGTTGGCCGCCTTGTGAACCGCCGATCAACAGGTGGATTTGCCGGATGCCCAGGTGTTGCCGCAGGGCTTCGTGCGCCTGCACCATGTCGCGAATGGTGATCGCAGGGAAGCGATGGAAGTACGGTTGGCCGTGCTCCGCGTTGTTGCTCAGCGGACCGGTAGTGCCGTAACAGGAACCCAGGTTGTTGGCGCAAACGATGAAATAGCGCGCCGGATCGAGCAGGCTGCCCGGGCCGACCAAGCCTGCCCACCAGTCCTGCGCGTCGCTGTTCGCCGTCAGGGCGTGGCAAACCCAGATGACGTTGCTGTCGTCGGGCGCGCGGGTGCCGCAGGTATGGTAGGCGATGTCGAGCGCCGGGAGTTTCCGGCCGCTTTCCAGGGGGAAAGGGGTGGGGTGGCGGTAGATTTTTTGTGCGGACATGCGGTGTTAATTTGTTGAAAATGAGTTGGGTGGAAGGTTACTCGTCCTACGACTTCGAGTCGTAGGACGAGTACGCGATTTCCCTACGCATCAACCAGTTTTTTTGCAAAAACCGAATCGAAAGCCTGTTGCAAATCGGCTTTGATGTCGTCGATGTGCTCAATTCCGGCGGAAATACGCAGTACCCCGGGCACTACGCCGGATGCGCGTTGTTCTTCCAGTGAAAGTTGCTCGTGCGTGGTGCTGGCCGGGTGGATGATCAGCGTTTTGGCGTCGCCGACATTGGCCAGGTGGCTGATGAGTTGCAGTTTGTTGACCAGTTGGTCGGCCTGCTCCTTGCCGCCTTTGATTTTGAACGACAGCACCCCGCCGAAACCGTTTTTCAGATATTTGTTCGCCAGGTCGTGGTATGGTGAAGAGGCCAGCCCCGGATAGTTGACAAACTCGACATTCGGGTGTTTTTCAAGCCATTGGGCCAGGGTGAGGGCATTGTCGACCTGCCGCTGCACGCGCAGTGAAAGCGTTTCCAGTCCCTGGAGGAACAAAAAGGAATTGAACGGGCTGAGGGCGGGGCCGTAGTCGCGCAGGCCTTCGACGCGGGCGCGAATGATGAAGGCGATGTTGCCGAAGGGCCCTTGGTCGCCGAAGACTTCCCAGAAACGCAGGCCATGGTAGCCTTCGCTGGGCTCGGTGAACTGCGGGAATTTGCCGTTGCCCCAGTTGAAATTACCACCGTCGACGATCACCCCGCCGATGCTGGTGCCGTGCCCGCCGATCCACTTGGTGGCGCTGGCAACCACGATGTGGGCGCCGTGTTCCAGCGGGCGGAAAAGATAGCCGCCGGCGCCAAACGTGTTGTCGACAATGAGCGGGATATGGTAACGTTCGGCGATTCGGGCGATCCGTTCAAAATCGGGTATGTTGAAACCTGGGTTGCCGATGGTTTCCAGAAAAAGTGCTTTGGTGCGCGCGTCGATCTGTTTTTCAAAAGAAGCCGGGTCATCGCCGTCGGCAAAGCGGACTTCCACGCCGAGGCGTTTGAACTGGACTTTGAACTGGTTGTACGTGCCGCCGTAGAGGAAGGAGGTGCTCACAAAATTGTCGCCGACTTCCATGATATTGCTCAGCGCGATGAACTGCGCCGCTTGTCCGCTGCCGACCGCCAGGGCAGCCACACCGCCTTCGAGGGCCGCAATGCGCTTTTCAAACACGTCGTTGGTGGGGTTCATGATGCGGGTGTAAATGTTCCCGAATTCGCGCAGGCCGAAGAGATTGGCCGCGTGCTCCGAATCGTTGAACACGTAGCTGGTGGTTTGGTAAATCGGGACGGCGCGGCTGTTGGTGGTCGGGTCGACCTCCTGTCCGGCGTGGAGTTGGAGGGTGTCAAAATGGTGCTGCGGTGCATTGGCCATGGTACTCGAATTTTTTTTGTGAAAAAGGATGGGTGGAAAAAGAGAATTGATCTGTTGCGAAAAAAAGTCATCAAAATGGTGCTGCAAGTTTGGCGGCGCGGGCCGTTGTTTCCCAGTGTACTTGATTCATCTGCCGTTTATTTTGAGCCGATCGACCGTTACAGCCACAACACTACCGGCCGGCTGTATGCCGCCTCTTGTCCGGCGCAGAGTTGGCGGGTGTCAAAATGATGCTGCGGTGCATTGGCCATGGTACTTGAGTTTTTTTGTGAAAAAGGATGGGTGGAATACAGAAAAAGCCCTTTCACACGGGATGTGTGAAAGGGCTTCCGATAATTCGTTTTATCTGTTAAAACTTATGTCGTATGGAAGGGCAATCCTCTCTCACATCCTGTGCGGGGAGCACACATGCAACACATACAACACATCATGTTTTGAGAAAGGAAAGGCATAAAATCAGTTGCGTTTGGCAGGTGCAAGAATAGGGGCATTGCGGTGAGGATTCCAAGCCGGGTGCAAAAATTTAAGGTTTGCTTAACAGCCATTCAATTGTAAAATCCGCCGCTAACAAATTGATCTGCAAGGGCATGGCGCATTCGTCGTTCGGTCTGGAAATTTGAAAAAAAATTATACCTGTCCGTTGTTCAACAACACCGCTACCAGGTTTTTCCAGGAAAACCGTGCCTTTTCCTTTCGCACACCAGCCTGCATTTCCGCGGCTCGGCTGTTTTCAAAAAAATCACGGATGGCAGCCGCGATCAAGGCAGCCGTAGGGGCGACCCTTGCGGTCGCCCGTGCTGGGCGGTTGCCGGCATCCGGGGTGGCGGTATTCGTATCCGGGGCGACCGTATCCGGGGCGACCGTATCCGGGGCGACCGCGAGGGTCGCCCCTACGGGGATCACGTACCCGGAAATGCCGTGGGTGACGATTTCCGCCAAACCGCCGACATCGGTGACGACCATGGGTTTTTCAAAATGGTAAGCAATTTGGGAAATGCCGCTTTGGGTAGCGGTTCGGTAAGGTTGCACCACCAGGTCGGCTGCCGAAAAGAAAAAACGCACCTGATCGGCAGGGATAAAATCGGTGAATAGGTGGACACGGTCCGCCAGGTTGTTCCGGTCGATGATTGCCTGGTAGGTTTGCCAGTTTTCGTAACATTCGCCGGCGACAACGGCATGGATTTCAGGTATTTGTGTCAGTGCTTCCAGCAGCAAGTCCAGGCCTTTGTACGCCCGGATAAAGCCGAAAAAGAGCGCCAGTGGCGCCTGTTCCGGCAGGCCGAGTTGGCGGCGGGCGGCGGTTTTTTCCACCGGATCGCCGTAGTTGTCGTAGATAGGGTGGGGGGCAAATCGGATGACCCCACCCCCAACCCCTCCCCCCGGGGGGAGGGGGGCTTGCCCTCTGGCAGGTGATTGTCCAGCAGGAGCGGTGCTTTTTCCCTCTTTGACAAAATTCCCGGTTGCCGGGTGGGAGCCCCCCTCCTCTCGGGGGGAGGGGGTGAGGGTGGAGCCGATCTCCGCTGCTGGCAAAAAGTCCAAAATCTCCTCCCCAACCGAGCGCGACATGACCACAAAATCGTCGCAGGCGCGCACAAAATAGCGCGCGAACAACCGGTCGCCGGGTCGTTTTTCATGGGGAATGATGTTGTCTACCAGGGCAGTTATTTTAGTTTTTTTTCTTGAAAACCAACGCGCTACGCGCAAAACAGTGCCCAGGCAAGGGCCCATGAACGGGAGCCAGAACCGCACGATGATGCGGTCGGGTTGTTCGCGGGCGATTTGGTGGCCCACGGCCAGCCAATTGAACGGATTGACGGAGTTGAGCCGGGTTTTTATGGAAAGCCCGGGCGGTGGCGGATCGTCGGTAAATTGTGTTTTTCCCGGAAAAAGAAATGCCGGGTATTGGAGTTTGAAACTGTAGATAACCACCTCGTGCCCAAGCGTTTGCAGTTCCTGCGCCAGGCGTTCGGAGGAAGCGGCAATGCCGCCGCGCAGTGGATGGGCCGGAGAAAGGATGATGATTTTCATAACTCCTTTTCCACCAAATACTCATTCCGGCTGCTCGAGTTCCGGTTGACGATTTCAGCGATGAACCCGGTGAGAAACAACTGCGTGCCAACGATCAGCGCCAGAATGCCGAAATAGAACAGCGGCCGGTCGGCAATACCGTATTCTTTGTACACGATTTTGGCCCAGCTGAGGTAGGCCAGAAAAACAAAGCCGACGAGGAAACTGAGCACCCCCAGCGTACCAAAAAAGTGCATGGGACGTTTGCCGAATTTTCCAACAAAATACACCGACAGCAGGTCCAGGAAACCGTTGATGTAGCGCTCCCAGCCGTATTTGGAGTGGCCGTATTGCCGGGCCCGGTGCTCCACGACTTTTTCGCCGATTTTGGTGAATCCGGCCCATTTGGCCAGTACGGGTATCCAGCGGTGCATTTCGCCGTACACCTCCACGGCTTTCACCACAGGCTGGCGGTAGGCTTTGAGGCCGCAATTGAAATCGTGGAGTTTGATGCCGCTCATGGCGCTGGCCACGGCGTTGAACAGCTTGCTGGGCAGGCGTTTTTCCAGCGGGTCGTGCCGTTTCTTTTTCCAGCCGCTCACCAGGTCGTAACCTTTTTCGGTGATCAGTTGGTACAGCCCGGGAATTTCATCGGGGCTGTCTTGCAAGTCGGCGTCCATGGTGATGACCACTTGCCCGCGGGCCGCCTGGAAACCCATGTGCAGGGCTGCGGATTTGCCGTAGTTGCGGCGAAATTTGATCGCGCGCACATTCGGATTGCCGGCTTGAAGTTGTTTGATGACGGCCCAGGAGTCGTCCGTACTGCCATCGTCTACAAATATAATTTCATAGGTGTAACCCGCTTGCTCCACCACACGGCGGATCCAGGCTTCGAGTTCGGTCAGGCTCTCGGCCTCGTTTTTGAGCGGAATGACGATGGATACGTTCATTTTATGGGACTTTACAAAGTGTTTTCACTACGGAGACACGGAGCACACGGAGTTTTTTTTAAATAACTCAAGTTGTGACCTACTTAGCCCAAAGTGACAGGATTTACAGGATTTACAGGATTGGCGTCGGCTACGCCGACTTGCACCCACCATGGCGGCGTAGCCGGCATGATAAAATCCTGTTGATCTTGTCAATCCTGTCTCCTTTTTGATGGTCAAAACTAGGGTTAAATAAATGCAACTCGGTGTGCTCCGTGTCTCCGTGGTGAAAAACTCATTTGTATGTTACAAATCAAATTTAGTTTGCGGGTTTGGCCGGATCCGTTTTTTCTTTCGTCCGGGCACGTGTTCTTCCCGTTCGACAAACACGGGCAGCAGCGGTTCCGAATCTTTACTGACCGGGATGGCAAAACGACGCGGCCAGGATTTGCCGGCCAGCATGTTTTCCCAGCGGTTGTACAATTGCGCCTGTTGGTCGGGGCTGAGGCGCGGGTGTTCGTCGTAGTAGCCTTTTGCCGCGCGCTGGCGGCGGGCTTCGTACAACGAAACGGCGCAGGCCACCGAGATGTTGAGGCTTTCGGTAAAACCGACTTGCGGGATCAGGAAATTCCCGTCGGCCATGGCAAGCGCTTCTGCCGTCACGCCCTCATCTTCATTGCCGAAAAGCAGGGCAGTCGGCACCGTCAGGTCCAGGTCATAAAGCGAGGTGCTTTCCTCGCCCAGACGGGTGACCAGAATGCGGTGGTACCGTTCGCGCACCCGTTTGAAACACTCTTCCAGGTCGTTGAACACATAAAAGTCGATCCACTTGAAGGCGCCGCCCGAGGTTTTTTTGCCCAGTTTAAGGCCGCGTTTTTTCAGGTAGTCTGAAGTGTATACCACAAAAATTTCCCGCACGCCTACAGCATCGCAGGAACGCAACACGGCACTGATATTCAGTGGGTCGAAGATATTCTCCAGTACCACAGTCAGATCGGGCTGGCTGCGGCGGATCACTTCCCGGACTCGATGTTCGCGTGCTGGTGTCATGTAACGCCGGCTGTTAGCCGGCGAATAAAAATTTGAAGGTTTAAAAAACGAGGACACAAATGCACCGGCACAGCCGATGCTGGATTTAATAAGGTGAAAATACTAAAACACCGGGTTAGCCAGGCGTATCAATTACCGCTACCGGCCAGCCGTTTGGCTTCCTCCTGCATTTGCTCCATCATTTTTTTAGTGTTTTCGGCGCCGGTGGCGTAATTATTAAACGTCGGCGCGATAGAGTCGTAGTGCATTCTAGCCTGGTCAGGATTGAGGCTGCCGTTTTGAAGATTCGTATTCATACCGGTCAGTTCCGGAATTACCCGGTCGTACATCATCAGCATAGCATCGGTTTTTGATTCGAAAGTCTCTACCCGGCGCAGCAACTCGGAGAAGCCGGAATTAGGATCGGCTTTTACGCTTTCGGGGACATTGTTGAGTTCCGTGCGGAGGTCGTTCAGCTGATTTTTTGCGTCGGCTATAGTTTGTCGCGCGGTATTCAGATTGCCAATCTCGGTACTTAATTGGGTATTAATATCTGTACTTTTCGGGGCACTTTCCTGGCACTGCGTACCCAGGAGAACAGCCATAATGGACAGCGCAAAAATTCTTTTTTTCATTGAAAATCAAATTTTTAACTCGTTTATAAATGTTTGGGTCGAATGAAACTAAGGCACAAAGGTATAACGTCACAGGCTTTTTCCCGTAAAAACGTGTGCAGCAGGTTGGCGGCCGGATTCTTTCGAAAACAGACTTCCATAGGCAGCGTTTCAGCATTTTGCGCTAGCTCCCGGAAAGAAAAGGTGGCGCATGGAATAATATCAAAAAGGCTTGTTGAACGTTGGGGGGGCGCTGGAATCACTTTTTAAGCAGTGAGAACATATTTTAGTTATTCAAAAAGTGAAAAAAAAAGCGCGAGGAATCAATTATTTCAAAAGTTGTTTACTTTTGCAAGTGGCTTGAGCGCTCGAAAATATTTTTTTTGCAACGAGTGGCGTTTTTGTGAAAATTGGAGCGCTTTTTGCCGTAAATTGAGTTTAATCCAATTATCAGGTTTCCGGAAAAGAAAACGGAGTCGAATGATTCCGTTCCAACATAATCTTATAATACAGCATCCGAAAAGTATTGAGTGTTTGGTTTATCTGCTAACAACGCTCAGGTTTCTGATCTCATGAAAGTTATCTCTACAGCTCTAACGACGTATTTCTTATTCATTTCATACGATGAAGCATTCCGTGCATGATGTACCTGCACGGGATGCTTCATTTTTTTTCACATTTCACCAAACGTATTTATTATGAATCAATTTATTGCAAACCAAACTAAAGCACGGGTTATGCGCTTGCTTGGTGGCGCGGCATTGTCTATGCTGTTTGTGCTCCTGGCCAGTGTGACATCCTGGGGCCAGGAAAGCCAGGTGCCCGTGGGTTCAGTGCCGCCTGCCTTCACCGACCTGGCAGGCAAACTGGGCGTAACTCCTTACGCCTTTAACAAATGGGATGATGCAACTGCATTGACCAAGATTAACACTGAAATCAATCTTCTGCAACCCATGGTTGCCGACGGTACGGCTTCTGCGGCTCAACTGTTGAAGTATGCTTACTATTCGAATATCACCAGTGATATTACGAAGTACAGCATCGGCCTGGAATATTCCATGCTTACGCAACTGAGCCGTACGCACAAACAAATCAGATCGACATTGCCCCAGGCACAGCTTTCCGCTATTTACAACGGCTTGGTAAATATCCTGTAAATCAAGTGCGTTAGGTGCCAATCCCGAATTACCGCTGTGCTTTTTTCCAATTTGGTTTTTACGCAATTTCTAAACTTTTTTATTTATCCAATAACATTACATCTCATGAAAAAAGGTACACTCAACCTGATACCAGTGGTGTTGAACCGGAGCCTGTTGGCCTTGTTCATGCTATTGGGATGTTCTACGGTTGCATTGGCTACTTATACGACTAATGTGACCACATCTACCCCAAATTATACCGCCGGTCAGGTGAATACGTTCAACTTTACGGTTTCCGTAACCACTGATGCCTCTTTCGAATATGTGGATCAAATCAGATTTACATTTCCGGGGGCGCTGGTAGTCGGCGCTGCTACCGGCCCCGAGCCCTATCTTTTCTGTGGTGGCGGCCAGGGCAATAAAACGATTGCCGGGAATGTCGTCCGTTGGGACACGCCGGGCGGCCCGGGATCGGGCTGCGGCGCATTCGCTAACGGAGCCTACAACTTTTCCGTCGATATCGACATTCCTGCCGGTTTCTCCGGCCCGATCAACCTGACCATGACGACATCCGGCGATGGATGGCCTGCCGGCGTGATCACGGTGATCGACCTTCCGGTTACAATCAACCAACTTCTTCCTCCCGAACCTTGCGTGTTCAATTGCCCGTCTAACATGACGTTCAATCTGGCTCCGGGCGCCTGTTCCATCGCTGTTCCGTACACGACGCCGTTCTTTACCGGCGACTGTCTGATTCCGATCGAAGGTCCGTTCTCGCTGACGCAAAACCTGAACACAACGATCGTGCAGGACGCTTTGGATTGCACAGCAGGTATTCCGACCAGCCAATGGCGTGCATACAATGCACTTCCAGGTGCCTTTACGGTCAACAATATCCAAGTTGGTAGTTTTTTTGCCGGTACGACGCAAATTTTCATCTATTCTTACACTGGTACGGTTGGTGCCGCTACGCTCAACATTGCGCAAATGACCCTGCTCGGTCAGAGCAATAACGTTGCCGTTCCGGGTGGTCAGCAAATGTCCATCATCAACTTCCCAACTCCGGTAGTTATTCCTGCCGGTACGGCTTTTGTTGTGGAACAGCGCAAAACCGGTGGCGGTGGATTTGCCTGCGCCGGTAACTACGGCGGTGAAACCGGTCCGAGTTATATCACTTGCCAGACTTTGGGTATTACCGTACCGCAAAGCTACGCCAGCCTTGGTTTTGGCTTTATCCACCTGATCCAGGTGCTCAACGGTACGCAGCTGCAATTGCTGCCGGCTGTTGTATCACAAACTTCCGGTCTGCCCAGCGGTGCTGAATTCCCGCGCGGTACAACGGAAAACTGCTTTGATCTTGGCAACCCGGCTACCGGTGAAATCCTCGAAAGCTGCTGCTTCTCGATCACGGTGAACGAATATGCCAACCCGATCAGCTCGCTGGTTTGCAACGACCTTGTTCAAATTTCGCTTGATCCGAATTGCCAGGCTACGCTCGGCGCCGACCAGATTCTGGAAGGTGGCCCTTATGGCTGTTATGACGATTATATTGTTGAATTAGATAAAACGGCGCCGTTTGGTAACGGCCCATGGGTTCCTGCTGTTTTGGGCCCGCAAGATGTGGGTAAAACCTACCAGGTGCGCGTAACCGACCCTGACACCGGCAACAAATGCTGGGGTAATGTCAAGGTTGAAGATAAATTGCCGCCGGTATTGGTTTGCGAAGGCGCAGACGTACCCTGTAATGCCGATGGTACGCCGGGCGAACTTGCTGCTATCGTAAATTCGGATTTTGTGTTGCCTTCACTCAGCACAATTGATGGACAGAACATCACCAGCAGCACCACGGTGAACCTGCCTGCAGGTGCGCCGATTGTCGGCCTTACGGTACAATTCAATACTTCCCACACTTGGGTTGGTGATATTGATGCCAAACTGACGGCTCCCAACGGTACTACCATTTTCTTGTTTGACCGCCCGGGTGTACCGGCTACCGGTTTCGGTTGTGCCAATGATGGCATGGACGTTCTTTTTGACGACAACGCCAGCCTGACGGCTGCCGATCTGGAAAATACTTGTAACGCGGCTACCCCGACCATTTCCGGTACTTACCAGGCAATTGGCTCGCTGAGCTCGCTGCTCGCAGGAGGTGCCAACGGTACCTGGACGCTGGGTGTACAGGATTTTGTAGGCGGTGACGGTGGAACTGTAAATGCTACACTGCAATTCCAATTGCTTGGTGAAGTTCCGTTCCCGAATGGCTTGCAGCAATTTGTAAATGTATTCCCGAACGGTCAGGCATGTTACACCGTAACAGCCGGCGCCGGCACTCCGGTGTTGGAGCCCTGCTCGGATGCATCACTGTGCTACCTGGATACGGAAGTAACGCAAGACTGCGCTTCCGGCCTGACGAAGATCATCAACCGCAAATGGACGGCCACGGATGCCAGCGGCAATACCGCTACCTGCATCCAGCAGATTCGCTTCCTGCGCGCGTCAATCAGTGGTGTTCAATTGCCACCGAACTATGATGACGTTGATCAGCCATCTCTGGCTTGCAGCGGCTTTAGCCCTGCTCAGATTACGCCGGGTTACCTCGAAGGTATCGGCCTGCAAGGCTATCCTTATGTCTTTGGTGAGCCCGATGGCTGCTCCATTGGCTGGACTTTTGAAGATGTAGTGATCGACGTTTGTGACGGTACGTACAAAATCCGCCGCAAATGGACAATCATCGACTGGTGCTCCGGTGAAGACATCGAGCACAACCAGATCATCAAAGTTGCCGACCATGACGGCCCGACGTTCGACTGCCCGGCCAACATCACGGTAAGCACCGATCCGTTCACTTGCTGTGCTACGGTTGATCTTCCGGACTTTATTGCTTCGGACAACTGCTCGCGCATCAAAGCGGTAACAGCCATGGTAACGGTTTCCGACCCGCAAACGGGCCAGGTACTGAACATGTACAACGTAGGTGGTTCGATGAGTTCCTTCCCGGGCAACAACCTTTGGGAGCCGGACACGATGGTCAACGTAGGCTCAACGCCTTGCCTGCCCATCGGCACGCACCTGGTATCTTATACCCTTGAAGATGATTGCGGCAACACCACGACGTGCACGTTCCGCGTCATCGTACGCGACTACACGCCGCCGGTTGCTGCTTGCGACGAGTACACGGTAGTTGGCATTGGTGTGGACGATCCGTTTGACTGCTACGGTCCTGCAGGCTTCCTGGATGTAC
>CAZAEZ010000052.1:0-38742 GCA_964484205.1 uncultured Saprospiraceae bacterium
AGTTATAATTTTACTCCGTCGCTGCCTTTCAAAACCACTTTGCGGCGGCTATAACATCTTCTTGTGATGTAAATTCTACATCATTTATATAATTTTTAAAACGGTCTCTAATCTTATTTAATTTACACCTCATCTGAGAACTCCATACTTGAGTGTTTGATGTTATACTTGAAAAAACTGCGCTATTTAACACTACAGGAGGTGTGTTATAAGTGCAATCACCTATTGTTGCCCACAATTTAAAGTTTTGATCAGACCAATCATCCTTAAGTCTTATAAAAAAGACTTCATAATCAAATTCTATTTCATTTATACTGATATTATTGTATTTATTTAGTTGCACTTTTATTTGATTAATATCAATTTTAGTCTTAAAATCATGTTGCTTATCTCCTTTAACATCTGAAGAGGCAATGGAGCCTTCTGTTGAAATTTCAATTAATTCAACTATAATCTTAAAATATGGATTTACGATCTTAGTTGCACCCCAGGCAACTTTAGCAGGAGCCGTAAACTCTGGGAATAGCAAAAATGCTAAATCGACAAACGCTATAATTAATTTCTCTTGGTCTATTGTTGCACTCTTAGGTTCTGGCGAACTAATTGTCTTTGCTAACTCATTAATTTTATCATCTTGATAACTATTAATAAATTGATTATGATCTTCAGAAGCTTTAATCGCAATAGCATCAATTATATCCAATCTAGTAATTAATGGACTGAAGACATCATCAATAATATTATTAGTTTCTGATCTTGTCATTTTAAAATTGAATTAAATATGTAAAAATTTAAGAAGATATCCTTACTACCTATGATAATGAAGGGTGCATTCCAAATTGCCGCTCGGGCGTCCTGAGCGGCAATTTGGAATCCACCCATTCATAGTTGTATTTCACTAGTTCCCTGAATAGGAGCATTCGATTTAGTACACTTCTCCAACGGATAACAAGGCAAACAATCCCTCCGGTTACGCAGATAAATCAGGTTTGTCGGCACCCTGGTTTCCCAGCAGCCAATCTGTTTTGCCCCTACCTGGAACTTGACACAAGTTCTGCTGCCGCCTTCATAGGGGCGGTTTAGTGTAAGCACCCATTTGTTGGCGCTTCCCCCACAATCCGCATCATCCTGTGCAACGATTTTCGTGATCATGTACGCTGCACAACCGATGAAAATCTCGCGATTCACATCATCATCAAAAATATCTTCGCCATAGTAAATCACTTCACTTTTACCATTGGTCACCTCGAGATGACCGGCCCGGTCTGTGTAATAAATACCTTGTTGAGCAAGTATTTCCTGAGCAACGGACAGGTGTGGAATATCGCCGGGAATTGGCGGGGTATCATGTTCATCCGGAATTTCACCGGTGGCCAGAAACCACATTAATTTAGACTCCCATTCCGGGCGTACGGTAATTTCAGCCCGGGCTGCGCCGGCAGACAAAAATTTGTCAAATAAGGGATCTCCGGACTCACGCTGAACATTTTCCACCCAGCTACACTTCCTTCCCCAGAAATAGGGATAAAAGATGTAAGTCATCAGATTCCACTCGAATGCTTTTTCAAAAAACTCAATCATTCGCCCCTGTTCCTGTGCTTCGAGCGTATTCAATTGCGGGTAACCACAAGGTTGCACCTTGTATTTCATTGCGTTAAAGTCATCAAAATACTGGCAGGAAATTATCGCAATAATTTGCTTTTTCAATTCAAACCGCTCTGCTTCCCGGTTAAAAAACGGATTTCGCGCAACTATGGGCTTGCTGGTGTTTTTTCTAATTTCATTCTGCTGCTTTAATGCATCCCATTCCGCTTTCTTCTTTTCAAAATCTGCATACCGGGAATTATAAACAGCAGTTAATTTTCCATAAAATTCTAATTTCCAGGCTTCCAATAATTCGGGAGTCCGGGCACACTCTACTTCAATTTTTAGGCCATAGCTTCGGGCGCCATACGCAGTTACGGTTACAGGCAATTTTCCCGCAGTCTCATCATTCATGCCCGCTGAAGTAGATATCAAATCTGCATCTTCGGTATCCTGCGTTTGGTTCCAAAGTTTTATAGCAGCCTTGCCAACCCCCAGAAACAATTGACGCGGATGCGGATCGCCCCACTCGTCTTTCCTGAAATGCGCCCAAACAATACCACCGCTCACATACACAGTTTTGGCAATATAGCCCGGCGTAATCTGTATGCCTTCACTACTCAAATTACTGTGCGGCATCGAGAACTTTTCGGGTTCTTCTTCTATCCAGTTGATTCCCGTTGTTAGTTTGACTGTTTGAACAGGCGGATGATCTACATCGGTCAGTTGCCAGTCTTTTATATAATTTGAATAATTCGTTTCGTCGATATCAGCATATTCAGGAAGTGCTGCCGGAGGTTGGGGCGCATCCGGCAAATTGGATTCATTTTCGTTCAATGAAACATTCTCCTGGCGTTGGATCAAATCTTTATAGGGTTTTGCAGGTTCATGAAGTATAAAACTGAACGTCAGGCGTTTACCATAATTCAACAACTTCAGTTTCATCACTTTATTTACATGGTAATACAGCCCGGCTATATGGTCGGTTCCTTTGGTGTTATCAAATTCATGATTGTTTATTTCTTCTGTTTCTATTATTTGCTTCCTGCTGGAAAGTTCCCGGACTGTTTCCTGGATTTTAGATACTGCCCGGTCGACTACATTTTTTGCATAGGCTTTTGCAGCCCTTGTGGTACTGGATGATGAGCTGGATGTTGAATAATTAAAGCTGGAGGACAAAGAAATGGATTTACCATATTCCGCATTAACAGTCACACCGGCATCCATACTGGTATCCTTATTGATTACCTTATTGCTTTCGTTTTGCAGTTCGAAGCGCTCGGAAACCTGATGGTCCCGTTCTTCCGATTTTACTGTAGTCATTTCCGTTTCATTGTACGTCTCTGTTCTTGTTAGAAATCGGTGGTTTCGCTGCCTTTTCTCGCCCTGTAACATATTTTCAATATAGGACAGGTCGCCTTCTTCATAGCATTTCAGTTCTTCCCGAACTACCATTAAATCAGAAATATATGGGATCAATGGCGCACAATCCTGGCTTTGCTCGATACATTCATCGTCGCAACTTTCAGTACAGTTACAGGGATCTGTATTAGGATTCGTGACATCCTTTGAAGTCTTTTTTGCAGATGGTGAAAGCCGTTTGCTGGTGATTTTACTTGCAAAGCTGTTTAATTTGGAAAGCGGATTCCCGGATTCAACAGGTCTGACACCCAAAATATTCGCCGGGAGCACTACTGGAGCAGTCAACAGCTTGTTGAGTCGATAATCATTAAAAGGATCAGGGGTGTTTACCAATTCCTCCAGCAATTGCATCGTTTTTATCAATCCTTTGTAATCGATATGACCTTTGTCTTCCGCAATCCCAAGAATGGAAAGTGCCAGTAAACTGTCAGCAACCTTTTCCCGCTCTCCGGAGTGTTCATTCTGCACATATTTAGACGTTTCATTAAAATTTTCCTTATAAAAGGCATTAAAGTCTTTGAAGGACACAGGTTGCTCTGTTGTTTCAAAATAATCGGAATACAAATTTAAAACCCGGCTGAGCTGCGAATAATCTGAAATAAAGTTTTGCCCGTTTACGAAGTTCTCTGCTTCCTGCCTCATTTTTAAGAAATCCTGAGCCGCAAAAAATTGCCGTTGCAACATCGAGAACCCGGAAAGCGCTCCTTTTCTGTACGCTGTTACGCCGACTTTTTCCAATTTACTTTTGCTTTTTGAGTAAGCTGGAGCAACGACGATAAATCGAAAGACTTCTGACATAAATTAGGAGATTTATTGGTGATGCATAGATATTTTCATAGCAGAAACACCGGGTTTCTAACCACAGACAAACTAATGGCAATTGCCTTCAAGGGATCCAAAAAAGAATCCCATTGTGAGATAAAAAAACACCAAACAAAAACAGGAAATCAAGCCTCGGGGGCCTAAAACGTCTACTGCTTCTTCCGCTTTGGTTTGTATTTAGCTCCGGGGAAGCACACAGGGAGGTGCAGCGCCGGGACCTATCAGGGGATTAAAACATTTGGTTTGTTATTGGGCAAAACGAAGTTCTGATAAAATATAAAATTACGAACAGCACAATTTGTCCTACAAATATACCCCTAACAATCAACTGCCAAAATTATTGCACTCAAATAATTCTTTCTTGTCCGGCATCTTGCAAATACGACCCGCACCCAATCGTCTAAAAATTAGCCGCCCGCGGACAAACCCCCGGTTAAAGTTGTTTTAAAGCCCCACCCCACCCCAACCATGCCGTAAAAATGCCGTTTCTTTGCAATCTCATTTTTTGAAAATCCGAGGCATGAAAATTCGCTCGTTACTCCTAACCCTGCTCGCCTGCTCCCTGGCGACTAGCATATTCGCCCAGAACCCCGTTAAATGGGCATACGCCACCAAAGACGCCGGAAACGGCCAGGTCGACCTGATCTTCACCGCCACCATCGACGAGGGCTGGACGACCTACTCCCAATTCCTCGAAAGTGAAGACGGACCGGTACCCACTTCCTTCACCTTCCAGGAAGGCCCGCACTTCGAACTGAAGGGCAAAACGGAAGAAAGCGGTGACAAATTCACCAAATACGACAACGTGTTTGGCATGAAACTCACCAAATTCAAACACAAGGGCATTTTCACCCAACGCGTCAAAATCAACGACCCCGGCAAACCCGTCACCGGCTACCTGACCTTCATGGTTTGCAACGACGAAATGTGCCTGCCGCCCAAGGACGTCGATTTTGAATTTAAAATCGCCCCACCCGCCGGCACTTCCAAACCCGATGCCACCCCTGCGCCGGACAAAACGAATGTCCCGCCCGCCGGCATAGATAAAAACGACGGCGACACCGGCGCTGCACCGGCTACGGAGCAGCCCGAAAATACCGGATCCGACATTGCAGTAACCGCTACCGGAGTAGATGAAAAGCCAAACACAAAACCCGCCGACCCCAACTTCCAGGGCTTTTTTGATGCCAAACGCGAAATCAACCCGGCCAAATTTGTTAATACCTGCTCTGCTCCCGTTGAAGAAAGCAGCTCCCTGTGGTGGGTGTTCATCGCCGGATTTCTGGGCGGCCTGATCGCGCTGCTCACGCCATGCGTGTTCCCCATGATCCCCCTGACGGTGAGTTTTTTTACCAAACGTTCGAAAGACCGCGCTACCGGCCTGCGCAATGCAATTTGGTACAGTTCCAGCATTGTGATCATTTACGTGGGCATCGGCATTTTGCTGACCTCGATTTTCGGCCCCACCATCCTGAACGAAATGAGCACGGACATGTATTTCAACCTGCTCTTCTTCGCCGTGTTCGTCATTTTTGCCTTGTCGTTTTTTGGCCTGTTTGAAATCACGTTGCCCTCTTCCTGGGTCAATCAGAGTGACAAAATGGCCGACAAAGGCGGCATGATCGGTATTTTCTTCATGGCCTTCACGCTGGCATTGGTCTCCTTTTCCTGCACAGGCCCAATCGTAGGCACCCTGCTGGTGGAAACTGCAAAAGGCAATGCCGGCGATGCACTGCTCGGCATGATCCCCGCCCGCCCCCTCGTGGGCATGACGGGTTTTGGCCTGGCACTGGCGCTGCCTTTCGGCCTGTTTGCCATGTTCCCGGGCTGGCTCCAAAGTCTGCCCAGATCGGGCAACTGGATGGACAATGTGAAAGTCACGCTCGGCTTTGTCGAACTCGCATTGGCCTTCAAATTCCTCAGCACGGC
Source organism: uncultured Saprospiraceae bacterium (assembly GCA_964484205.1). GTDB lineage: Bacteria > Bacteroidota > Bacteroidia > Chitinophagales > Saprospiraceae > M3007. The sequence continues at coordinate 5,758 of CAZAEZ010000052.1, forward strand.
CGATATGGTGCGGCACTGGGGTATTCTGAAATTTGAACTTTTCCTGGGCCTTTGGTTCTTTTGCGCGTTGCTCCTGGGCTTGTACCAGTTCGGCCTGCTGCCCAAACTCAAAGGCGCCGCGGGCAAACCGGGTGTTGCCCGGGTCATCGTTGGCGGGCTCGCACTGGTGTTTGCCGGCTACCTGGGCAACGGCTTGCTGCAATATCAATCGCTCAGCCTGTTGAGCGGTATCGCGCCGCCGGTGCATTACAATTTTTTCAAACCCATGGACTGCCCGCACAGCCTGGATTGTTACAAAGATTTTGACGAAGGCCTGAAAGTCGCCCAATTGGAAAACAAGCCGCTTTTCGTGGACTTTACCGGGTACGGCTGTGTCAACTGCCGCAAAATGGAAGAAACGGTTTGGAACAAAGACGAAATTTTGCAGCACCTGAAAAACAACTACGTCGTGGTGTCGCTCTACGTCGACGACCAGGCGCGCCTTTTCCCCGAAGACAAATTTAAATACCTGCTCGACCCAAATACAGGCGAAAAAATGCGCACCGTGGGCGATAAATGGAGCTCTTTCCAGATCAACAACTTCAACCGCAACTCACAACCCTGGTACGTGCTCATGCACAACGACGGGAAAACGCTGCTCAACGAGCCTCGCGGCTACACCCCGGAAGTGGAAGAGTACCGCGCATTCCTCGATTGCGGATATGAGGCATTTGCGCAAATGAAATCGAAAGAGGAAAACAAGACGCTGATGGGCGCAAAATAGATCGTCTGCAAAAGACTTTATTTACCACGGAGGCACGGAGGACACGGAGGTTTTTTTACAAAAAATTGAACCTTCGTGTCCTCCGTGCCTCCGTGGTAAATAACCTGTTGAAAAATGCAAAACGACACCAACCGGCTGCTCTCTCTCCTGCTCCCCTGTTTTAACAGCGCCCAACGCCTTCAACCAGCTTACACGGCTATAGCATCCGAACTGGATGCTGCCAATATCCCGTTTGAACTGCTTATAATGGACGACGTTTCGCAGGACAACTCCTGGGAGATCGCCCGGGCACTCGCCAAAAAAGACCCGCGGGTTCGGGCATTCCGAATGGCGCGCAACGTCACGCCGCCGTATCTCCAGTTTGCCGCGTTTTCCGTTTGCGAAGGCGCTTGCATCACCTGGATACCCGACGACCTGCAGTTTCCGGTGTCGATGGTGATCGCGCTGTACCGGAAATGGGAAGCCGGGCACAAAATTGTCGTCTCCTATCGAAGTTCCCGAAATGATGGCTGGCTCAGCGACTTCTTTTCCCGGCTCTATTACAAGCTGATGAACAGCCTGTCCGAGATCAACTTCCCACCCGGCGGCACCGACGTGTACCTGGCCGACCGGGAGATTATCGATATCATGAATACCCGCATTCATCCGATCCATACTTCTTCGGTGGTGGAAATGCTCCGCCTGGGCTTTGACCCGGAATTCGTCCCCTACAACCGGCCGCCCCGCCCGGGTAAATCGCGCTGGACCTGGCGCAAAAAAGTGCGGCACGCCAAGGATACTTTTTTCGCCTCATCCGCTTTCCCAATCCGCGCCATTACCAACCTGGGTTTGGGCATTTCGCTGATCTGCCTGCTGGCAATCCCGGTTTTGGTGTATGCGCGTTTTTTTGCCCACAGTCGCCTTTTCGGTTTTCCGGTGCCGGGCTGGACGACGATTATCGCCCTGGTCGCCTTTTTCAACGGTTTGGTTTTGTTTTGCCTGGGGGTGGTGGCCGAGTACATCTGGCGGATTTACGAGGAGGTAAAAAACCGGCCGGGGTTTATTATTCGGAAGGAAAAAGAGCGCTCCTGAGCAGGCAGCAACTTTTTATTTTTTAACCAGGCGCGCACTTAACTGCGTCCCTTGTTCCGATTGTACTTTCAACACATACAAACCGGCCGGATAGGGTTCCATATCGAGCTGAAAGGTGGCGGGACGCTGCTGCCTGAACTTTTCCCGAAACAACCACCTGCCAGTCAGGTCCAACAGCACCACTTCAAAATTTCCATCCAAATCAGCCGGCAACTCCACCGTGACGCTACCCTCCTGCACCGGGTTCGGTCGTACAGCCAGAGGCCGCACACCGGGCAAACCAGTAGTATTGCTCAGGCAGGGCGCCGGCTGAATACCGTGCATGCCGAAGCGGAAATCGAACACGAGCAGCGTGGGCGGGCTTATTTCATCAATGATCTTATACGTGGAATCGATCAATAAAAACGTCGGGAAACCCGTAATAAAATATTGGCTCACCACCCCGTTTCCGCCCCCTTGCGTGCCGCTAACTGAAGGATACTGAATCCCGTATTGCGCATCGTAAGCCAGCACTTCGGCATTGGTGTCCTGGTAATCGATGGCAATGAACACCACGTCCTGCGTATTGCAGCCGTATTTTTCATAAGCCAGGTTAACCTGCGGTGTATAATAAATACAGGGCCCGCATGTTGTGTAGAAAAAGTCGAGCACGACATATTTGCCTTCATCTAAAATGTCATACAAACGGATAGTATCGCCGTGGGTGTCAACAACAGTAAAATTTGGGGCAGTAAACCCAATTTGCGCACGCACAATACCCATGTTAACCCCAATTAAAAGTATAGCTGGAAATAATTTTTTAAAAAAACACATGACATAATAGTTAAGGTTGAACGAATACTTTTCCGGTAAGCCATGTTTTTCCCGAATACACCTGAATAAAATAAACCGATGCGGGAACTGCGCCGAGCCAGGCTTCGGCAAGCCCGGAACCGTCGGGCATTACAACTTCCGAAAGTAGCAGTTGTCCGGCGGCATTGGACACCTGAATTTGAAACTGCTGTTCAGCAAATTTTTCCGGAACCCACACCTGCAAATACCCGGCCCGGTATCCGGCTGAAGTAAGCGCCAATGGTTGGCCCGGAGCTGATGTTGCGCTCGTTTCAAACGGGCAGAAGCGCAGCAATTGAAAACTGATATCCGGGTCAATCGGATTGTTTCCGCCGATCACATAAACGCAACTGTCGATAGCCACCACGTTGTGATAACTTCTGCCACGGGGTAAGGGCGTGGTGTAGCTGTACGATTGCGCAACGATGTCGTAAATCAACACTTCGTCGGTATCGGCAAAATTGTAATAGCCTCCGGCAAGGAAAATCTTGTTGCCGATGGCGGCGCCTTTGATCGCATGCACGGCGTTGGGCAGGTTGGGAATGGCGGTCCAGGAATCGGTGGCCGGATCGTACTGGTGGGCGAATTTGACCGGCGCAGTATACCCGCCGCCGCCAAAGCGGTACAGCTTACCGCCGGCAGGTACATGCGCGCCGTACCAAAAACTGTTGTCGGGCAGGTCGTTTTTCGTTATCCAGGTATTTGTCGTGGTGTCGTACACCTGCACCAACCTGGCCATGCCCTGGCCGCCCAGGCTGTACAACTGGCCGTTCAGACCGACGCCCGAATGGATAGCCCGGGGTGCCGTCAGGCCGGTTCCGGGGCTCCAACTGTTCAATACCGGATTGTAAATAAAATGATCGTCCACGGGTGAGCCGGAATTGGGAAATCCGCCGCCGAAGTGGTGGATTTTGCCGTTCACGGAGGCTCCGGCAGGTTGCTGGGCAAGGTAAGGCAATGGCGCCCGTGTCGTCCAGGCATTGGTGGCAGGGTCGTAGCTGTAGTGCGCACTACTGGCGCCGCCGGTACCGCCGCCGCCAATCACATGGATTTCCCCATTCAGCACCGACGCCACGGGAAAGGTCAGCCGTTCCGGGACCGGGGCCAGTGTATCCCATTGCTGGGCGGTCAGAGGCGACAACCCCAAGAACAAAACAAACAAAATTGGGGGAACCAGGCGGTGTAGGTGTTTTTGCATTTTCTTTATTTTAGTTTTTTAAATAATAATGCAAGTTACAGTGCTTTCAGCCAGTTGCCCAACGCCCGGGTGCCGGCAACTATTTTCGGACAATGTTTTTCCACAAATGCAGCATCGGGCAGCTGCCCTGCGGGCAAATTGCGACAGGCTTCCAACACCTTGTTCCCGTCAAAATCGACATAGGAAAACCGGGTGCGGAAGGTACCCTGCCGGCAACCGAAATCCGAGCCCGGCAACAAGGCCACCCCCGCCTCGTCCAACAAAGCCTGGCAAAATGCCCGGTCGTCTTCAATGCCCCGACGAGCCAATGCATCGCGGTATTTTTCAAAATCGGGCAACAGGTAAAAACCGCCCTCCGGCGCGGGCATGGTTACCCCAATGGCGCTCAACTGCCCGAACACGTATTGCCCGACAGCCGCCAGGGCGCCGCGCACCTGTTCGAGATAGGTATCGATCGCCGGATTTTCCTGAAAAGCGCTCACTGCAGCATGCTGGATCGGCGCACTGGTTGAGGTGAATGTTTCGCTGGCGCAAATGGCCATGGCGTTTTCCAGGCGTTTCAGGCCGCGAGGAAACACAAAAAAACCCAGGCGCCAACCGCCTGCTCCGCACCACTTGCTCAACCCGCCGCTGATGATCGTGCCTTCCGGGTAAAACTGGGCAATGGAATCCTGCGTGCCGCGGTGGTTCAGCTCGCCGTAAATTTCGTCCGACAGCACGATCAGTTTGTACCGCCGTGCCACATCGGCAAGGGCGGCGAGCGTGCCTTTGTCGTAGGTGGAGCCCGTTGGGTTCGAGGGATAATTGAGGATGACCAGGCGGGGGCGCTCCGGGTCGGCCCGGCAAATTGCCTCCAGTTCATCAGGCATCAGCAGGAGCCGGTTTGCCATCCGGGTTTCCGCCCGGGTGACTACCCGCCCGATGATTTGTGCCTGCGGGGCGTAGGACACCCAGCTCGGCGCGGGGATGACAATTTCGCCGTAGTACGACAACTGCAACAAAAACATCAGCTCTTTCGAACCCGGGCCGATGAGCACATCATCCGCCACCGCAAAGGTGCCTTTGCGGTGGTTGGTAAACTGCGCAATAGCATCCCGCAACGCCGGCAGGCCGCGCACCGCCAGGTAATCTTTTTCGTGGGCATGCCGTTTGAGCGCCTCCACGACCAGATCGGGCACCGGAAACGGCGACTGGCCAAACCCGAATTTGTAAATCGTTTTCCCGGCCTGCTCCAGGGCTTTTGATTTTTCATTGATGGCAACAGTTGCAGAGGTGCGCAGGCCAAACAAATTTTGATTGATCACGGTCGGAATCGGTGCATTCGAAAGCATGTTTCGGGTTCTTTTTTTGTGAAAAACAATATAAACTGGATGCTGAAAATAAGGCCGTTCGGGGGAATAGGCGGCGTATGCAGGCAAAAAGGCCTATTTTGGCCGCGGAACTATTGGTTGTAATATAAAAAAAATACGGCATCGGCTTATGCGTTGGTACAAGCAAATTCATTGGCAAATCATTATCGGGCTGGTTCTGGGACTGGTTTTTGGCATCGTGGCAGCCTCATTCGGCTGGAATACGTTCACCCGCGACTGGATTTCGCCATTCGGAACCATCTTCATCAATGCCCTGAAACTCATTGCCGTACCACTGGTGTTGGGCTCCCTGATCACCGGTGTCGCTTCCCTCTCCGATATCCGGAAACTGGGCCGCATCGGCGGGAAAACGCTGGGCATCTACATCGGCACCACGGCGGTAGCCATCACGATCGGCCTGGTGCTGGCCAATGTCATTCAGCCCGGCAAGGCTATCCCTGCCGATGTGCGCGACGGCCTGATGGCAACGTACAGCGAAAATGTCGGCGACCGCCAGGCCGCCGCGCAAATGGTTGGGGAACGCGGCCCGCTGCAAATACTCGTCGACATGGTGCCCGACAATATTTTCGGCTCGGCTTCCGACAACCGGAATATGCTGCAAATCGTGTTTTTCGCCATTTTCTTTGGCATCGGGTTGCTCCAATTGCCGGAAAAACGCGCCAAACCCGTACTCGACTTTTTCCACGGCATCAACGATGTGACGATCCGGCTGGTCGACCTGATCATGCTCATGGCGCCGCTCGGCGTATTTGCCCTGATCGCCGACATGATCACCACGGTTTCCGATGGCGACCTGGCCAAATTAATGGGCCTGCTCGGCGCCCTGAGCGTGTATTGCATTACTGTGATCATTGGCCTGGCGATTCAAACATTTGGCGTGTACCCTGCCTTGTTGCGGATGTTTACCAGCATGAATCCCCTGCGCTTTTTCAGCGGTATCGGCAAGGCGCAACTGGTCGCTTTTTCCACCAGCAGCAGCGGGGCCACACTCCCTGTGACAATTGAATGTTGCGAAGAAAATCTTGGGGTCTCCGAAGAGGTTTCCTCCTTTGTATTGCCACTCGGCGCAACGATTAACATGGACGGCACGGCACTTTACCAGGGGGTTGCCACCATTTTTATTGCGCAGGCTGTAGGGATGGACCTGAGTATGGCCGATCAACTCAATGTTATTTTACTGGCCGTTATGGCCTCGATCGGCACAGCAGCCGTGCCCGGCGCGGGCATTATTATGCTCATTATTATTCTGGAAACCGTACATGTGCCAAGCGCGGGCATAGCGCTCATTCTGGGTGTCGATCGGATTCTGGACATGCTGCGCACCGTCACCAATGTCACCGGCGACTGTACCGTTGCGACCAGCATTGCCGCCTCGGAAGGCCAACTGCGCGCCGTGCATCCGGAAGAGGACAAGGATAAAATCCGCTGGAAATAAACTGGCTGTTGGCTGTTGGTTTTTGGCTATTGGCCGCACTCGGGAAACGGTACTACCCGTCAACAGGAACAGCCTAAAACCAACAGCCAAAAACCAAAATCCCCGTACATTGGTTGCCGTTTTCCGGGGCATTTAACATGTTGCTTACCGAAGCATTCGGGAATACCATCAAGAAAGCGCCCGGGTTGTCCTGCACATTTGTCAACCTAACTGCTTTAACTCATGCCCTGGTACAGACAAACCCACTGGCAAATCATTCTCGGATTGATCGCCGGCCTTGTTTATGGCATCATTGCCGCAATGAACGGCTGGAGCGCATTTACCACCGACTGGATCACACCTTTCGGCGTGATTTTCATCAATTTGCTCAAACTCATCGCCGTACCGCTGGTACTTGGCTCCCTGATCACCGGTGTGGCTTCACTGGCCGATATCCGCAAATTGGGCCGCATCGGGGGCAAAACCCTCGGGGTGTACATCGGGACAACGGCGTTGGCCATCGCTATCGGCCTGGTGCTTGCCAACCTGTTCCAGCCGGGCAAAGCCGTGCCGCCGGAAGTGCGCGATGGCCTCATGGCTACCTACAGCGAAAACGCCACCGCCCGCCTGGAGGCGGCCCAAAATGTGAGTGAACGCGGCCCGCTCCAGCTGCTGATCGACATGGTGCCGGATAATATTTTCGGCTCGGCTTCCGACAACCGGAACATGCTGCAAATCGTCTTTTTTGCCATCTTTTTTGGCATCGGGTTATTGCAGGTGCCTGAAAAACGCGCCAAGCCCATACTCGATTTTTTTCACGGAATAAACGATGTCACCATCCGGCTCGTCGATCTGATCATGCTTATGGCGCCACTCGGGGTGTTCGCATTGATCGCCGATACCATAACCAAGGTCTCCGACGGCAACCTGGCAAAGTTGCTCGACCTGCTCGGCGCACTTGGCGTGTATTGCCTGACCGTAGTTTTCGGCCTGGCCTTGCATACGTTGGGGGTATACCCCCTGCTGTTGCGTTTTTTCAGCAAAATGAATGTTTTTAAGTTTTTCAAAGGCATCGGAAAGGCGCAGTTGGTCGCTTTTTCCACCAGCAGCAGCGGGGCCACACTGCCGGTAACCATTGAATGTTGCGAGGAAAAACTCGGGGTTTCCGAGGAGATCAGCGCCTTTGTGCTTCCCCTGGGCGCTACGATCAACATGGACGGCACGGCACTTTATCAGGGCGTAGCCACCGTATTCATCGCGCAGGCAGTCGGCATGGACCTCAGCCTGGCCGATCAACTCAACGTGCTGCTGCTGGCAGTCATGGCCTCCATCGGAACGGCGGCAGTACCCGGCGCCGGGGTGATCATGTTGATCATCATTCTGGAAAGTGTGCACGTGCCCAGCGCAGGCATTGCGCTTATTTTAGGCGTCGACCGCATCCTGGATATGCTGCGAACCGTGACCAATGTGACCGGCGATTGCATGGTAGCGGTCAGCATAGCGGCATCGGAAGATCAATTGGAACAGGTATCTTCCGAATCGACTGAAGATAAAATCAAATGGAAGAAATAGCTACTGAACGGAGTTAGCGCATGTCGAAAATTGGCAGGTGACCCGGAAAATTGTAAATTTGTAACACTGAAATGAATCCATCCATGACCGCATCGATCCCACGCCGGAAACATTGGACACTGGAGCAACTGGCGCTCGAGTTCGGGCCTATTGAATTACAAAAACCCTTGTCGAAAGCAGCGTTTTTGCAATTAGCAGAGCAACACCCGGATTTGCGCATGGAACGCGAACCTAACGGCACCACTACCATTATGTCCCCTGTAAAAAAAGGCTCCAGCCGCCGGGAAACAAGTTTCCTTGGCCTTTTATTTCTTTGGAACACGCAAACCAATCTCGGTGAAGTGTTCGGCCCGAACGGCACCTACGAACTGCCTGATGGCGCCACCAAAATGCCCGATGTCTCCTGGATTTCCGGCGAGCGCATGCAACAAGCCCCCGGCGATGAAGAAAGTTTTATTCAGGTAGTACCGGATTTTGTGGCCGAAATCCGCTCCGGTTCCGACCGGCTCGCCAAATTGCAGGAAAAAATGACTGAAACGTGGATGGCAAACGGTGTACAACTCGCCTGGCTGATCGATCCGTATGAAGAAAAAGCGTACATCTACCGGCCCAATACAGCCGTGGAAATTGTGGAAGGATTTGCCGGCAAAACGCTCAAGGGCGAGACCATCTTACCGGGTTTTGAATTACCATTGGAGCAAATGATGCGACGCCCGTAGTTGGGGAGGGACTCGTCCTACGACTTTGAGTCGTAGGACGAGTCCGGCTGCCCGCAGAAATCACTTAGTTCACCACCTTGATCACCGGTTTCAAAATAAACTTCCCGTTGCCGGTTTTCACAATCGACTTTTCGGCATCAAAATCGAGCGTCAGGGAGTCCAGTACCAACCCAAGACTTTTGTCAATCTTGATCTTCAGCCCGGATTGTTCTGCACTGGGCGTTTCCAAATCGTACAAGGTGCTGTCCACCATGACCGAATTTTCCGGGCCAAGTACCAGCCGGACTTCCTTAAGCACATCTGCGGGCACCTGCCCGACGGCGATAATGGTGTCCACGCCGTTTTGAAAATCCAGCAAATTATAAATACCGGCATTGGTTGCAAGCGAAAGCCATTGGCTGGTATCGTCGGCCATTTTCAGGCGGACCTCCTGAATGTCGACGTTGACCTGCTGGTAGTCGCCGGGGCCGTCCGTCAGATGTACATTCAGCACAGTTTTCTCAGAAGTGGATGCGTTGTCCTTTTCGCAAGCCCATGCAACAAACAGCAGGACACCAATTAAAAGCAAAAGCGGATTCTTTTTCATGTAAATCGGATTTTGAAATGTGATATATTAAAAGAAACTCGTGAAGTGGCCGCAAAGATGTGTGATTAGCGGCGCGGAATCATCGGGGAAAACAACTACCCGTGCATGGGTAGGGTCATCGGAGACAGAAAAAAAAAGTGCCGGACAACGGATTTGCTGTCTGGCACTTTGGTATTCCAAATGGAATTAACGGGTTATGGTTTCAGATTTTTTTTCTGCTCCAGTTCCGCTTTTTTCTTAAAAATCTCCTCCCGTGTATGGTAAGGTACTTCATTTAATTGTTGGATCAACTGGTCGCGCACCACGCAGTATTCGGCAAACAGTTCACCGGAAATCGGTTTGGGTTGCGGCAAATTGAGGCGCAGATGGTCCACCTGTTGGCCATTTTTCCAAAACCGGAAACACACGTGCGGCCCGGTAGCCAGCCCGGTAGAGCCCACATAACCGATCGTTTGCCCTTGCGCCACCCGCGTACCGCGCCGGATGCCTTTGGCAAAACCGCGCATGTGCAGGTATTGGGTTTCGTAGCTGCCGTCGTGGCGGATTTTAACATAGTTGCCATTCCCGCCGCGGTGCCCGGCCTCAGTGACCACCCCTTCCGCAACGGCCAGGATCGGCGTGCCATAGGGCGCGGCATAGTCCGTTCCAAAGTGCGGACGGCGGTATTTCAAAATGGGATGCAGGCGGCTGCGGCTGTACCGGCTGGAAATGCGGCTGTATTTAACCGGCGATTTCAGGAAAGCCTTTCGGGCGGGCCGGCCGTCGAAATCGTAGTAGTTTGTTTTTTCGCCTTCTTTGTCAAAACGAAAAGCGAAATACTCCTTGTCGTCGCGCTGATAAACGGCGGCAATGATCTTGCCGGTACCTACGGCTTCACCTTCAACGTAATGTTGTTCGTAAACAACTTTGAAGCGATCGCCGACTTTCTGATGGTAAAAGTCAACGGAAGAAGCCAGCACATCGATCATGCCGTCGGCGAGCTCGTCGCTCAAGCCGTTGTCGGTAAGCGCCTGCCAGAAGCTGGTTTCCAGCACCCCGGAAGATGCTTTGACTTCGGTTACCACATCGCGTTTTACAACCGACACCTTGTACGGCGCTTCCAATTGAAAAAGCACGTATTCGTAGGGTGAGGGTTCGTAAATCATAAATGCAGGTTTGGCGCCTTTTTCCCGGGAAAGGAAATTCAGGTTTTTACCCTTGCGCATTGATGTGATGTTAAACACATCTTTTGCGTTTTCAACCAGCTTGGCTACTTCCGGATAGGTAAGCCCCATTTTAATGAGCTTTTCACCCAGCACGTCGCCGTAGCGCAATTCATCTTCGAAGAGGTGGAATTCATCTATGGCAAAACCCCAGCGCATATTTACCGACACGACAGGCAAGGCATCCAGTTCGGGTTGGGCCATTACCAGGGCGGCAGCCTGGCGGGTTTTGGAGAGTTCGAGCGAGTTGATCAGTAAGGCTCCCGTTGCGGCAACTGTCCCTGCCAGCACCCAATTTCGCAAAGGCGACTGCCAGAAACGCCGCAGCCGCGACTGCGGCTTTGAATCGTCAGATTTCACAGGTAGAGAAACGGTTTAGCAAATGATAGATTGTTGACGGGGCATTGGCAAAAATAGAACGGCAATTGGATTTTGCATGGAAAAAGAAAAGAAATTAACTTTTTTCCTCATTTCTATGCCGTTTACTCGGAAAACCGGCCTGTTCTCTACCGGTTTTCCGAATTGATCACCTCCAACACCTCTCTGCCAGGACATAAATCCGCAGTATTCAAGGTGTTCAGCGGCCGCTCGTCGGTATCGAGCATATAATGCAGGTCGCGGCTTTGCGGTTCCATGTAAATGATGCCGGTGAGAATTTCCCCTTTGGCGCGGGATTCGTTGAGGCGGGAATAGGCCAGGCCCCGGTCAAGCGGGTCCCATCCGGGAGCCAGTTTGTGCAGTTCGACCAGCGAGCCGTCGTGCATCCGGATCACCTTGTTGGTACCTTCGGCATACTGCGCCGTGATTTCGGTTTTAACCGGAACGTAATCGACTGCTGCAGTGGCTTCGATGTGATCCCGCACATAGTCGTAAGATTTTGTAGAGCCCGTATTGTTATTGAATGTAACACAGGGCGATAACACATCGATAAAGGCAAAGCCCTCATGCACCAGTGCGGCTTTGATCATCGGGATCAGTTGTTCTTTATCGCCGGAGAAACTGCGCCCGACAAACGTTGCGCCCAGCTCCATAGCCAGGCCGGCCAGATCGATCGTTTGAAACTGGTTGGCCACGCCGGTTTTATTGACGGAGCCTTTGTCGGCAGTAGCCGAATCCTGCCCTTTGGTCAGCCCGTAACAGCCGTTATTCATCACGATGTAGGTGATGTTCAGGTTTCGGCGCACGGCATGCACAAACTGCCCCATGCCGATGGAAGCCGTATCGCCATCGCCGGAAACGCCGAGGTAGATCAGGTCGCGGTTGGCCAGGTTGGCGCCGGTAGCCACGGAAGGCATGCGCCCATGTACGGAATTGAATCCGTGGGAATTAGCCAGAAAATAGGTAGGCGTTTTCGAGGAGCAGCCGATGCCCGAAAGTTTGGCCAGGCGGTGCGGCTCGATCGCCATTTCAAAACAAGCCTGGATGATGGCCCCACTGATCGAGTCGTGGCCACAACCGGCGCAAAGGGTGGACAGGCGGCCTTCGTAGTATTGCCGGGTATAGCCCAGGGCGTTTTTGGGTAATTCGGGGTGGCGAAAATTTGGGCGCAGGTATGTCATCCGGATTTACGATTTACGATTTACAGTTGCTTCACCGGCGCCGGTTTGTTGGCCATTTGCAACAAGTGCCTGTACTTCCGGATGAAATTTTAGAATGCCATTGACAATGAGGCCGGCCGTGATCGGGAAGCCGTCATAATTGAGGATGGATATCAGTTTTTTAGGATCAACTCCCAACTCAATCATAAGCAGGGAGCGCATTTGCGCATCGCGGTTTTGTTCCACAACATAAACGCGTTCGTGCTGCTCAATAAATTCGCGCACAGCAGCATTGAACGGGAAGGCTTTCAGGCGCAACGTATCCACCTCGACCCCGGCAGCGCCGAGCCGGTCGGTAGCTTCCAGGGCGGCATAGGCGGATGTTCCAAAAAAGAGCAGGCCCTCTTTGTTTTTTCCGGTTCCGGAAATTTCCGGGCCGGGGACCAGGTCTTTGATGGTTTCCCATTTTTTCAAAAGCCGATCCATGTTGCGTTTGTAAGCCTCTCCTTCTTCGGTATACCGGGCGTATTCGTCTTTGGACGAGCCCCGCGTGAAATAGGAGCCCTTGGTCGGGTGCGTTCCCGGAATAGTCCGGTAGGGTATGCCATCGCCATCCACATCGAGATAGCGACCGAATTCTTTGACTTTTTCCAAATCCTCTGCATTCAACACTTTGCCGCGGTCGAATTGTTTGGTATCATCCCATTCGAAAGGCGGGCTGAGGTGGTCGTTCATGCCCAGGTCGAGGTCGGTCATCACCATCACCGGCGTCTGCATGCGTTCAGCGAGGTCAAAAGCCTGTGCCGTCATTTCAAAACATTCCTTTGGCGTGGAGGGGAAAAGCAACGGGTGTTTGGTATCGCCATGCGAGGCATAGGCGGCCAGCAAAATATCCGACTGCTGAGTACGGGTAGGCATGCCGGTGGATGGCCCGCCGCGCTGCACGTCGATCAGCACTGCGGGTATCTCGGCAAAATAAGCCAGTCCAATAAACTCATTCATGAGCGAAACACCCGGGCCGCTGGTGGCTGTGAAGGAGCGCGCGCCGTTCCACATAGCGCCGATGACTACGCCCATGGCAGCGAGTTCGTCTTCGGCCTGTACGATAGCGTATTTCTTTTTGCCGGTTATGGGGTCGGTACGCAAGCGCTTCGCGTATTTGGTGAAAGCGTCTACCACGGAAGTTGAGGGCGTAATGGGGTACCAGGCCGCCACGGTGGCGCCGGCATAAATTGCGCCGAGTGCACAGGCGGAATTCCCGTCAATCATAATCCAGTTGCCGATTTTGTCGCGGCGTTCCAGGCGCAGACCCAAGGGGTATTCATAGTGCTTGTGCACGTATTCCATACCGGCTTCCAGTGCCTGAAAGTTCAGCGGTATCAGTTTTTCCTTTTTGCGAAACTCCTCCGAAATCAGGGTTTTCACCACGTTCACCTCGATATCGAGCAGCGCCGTTAACGCGCCGACATACACCACATTTTTCAGCAATTGTTGCTGGCGCGGTTGTGGAAAAAGCGCCTGACAAATACGGATCATCGGGATGCCGATGTAGTGAATGTCATCGCGGAGGTATTGTTTTTCCAGGGGACGGCTGCTGTCGTACATAAAATAACCGCCGGGACGCACCGATTCGACGTCGTTTTTCATGCTTTGCGGGTTTACGCAAACCATGATATCGATACCGTTTCGGCGCCCCAGATAACCCTTGTCGCTGACGCGCACTTCGTACCAGGTAGGCAACCCCTGGATGTTGGACGGGAAAATATTCTTGGGCGTTACCGGAATACCCATCCGGAATATGCTTTTTGCAAACAGGTTGTTCGCGCTGGCAGAGCCGGTGCCGTTTACGTTGGCAAAGCGAATGACTAGGTCGTTTATACTGCTCAGTTGTTGCATTAGTTCAATAATTCGGATCGCTGTATTTTATTGGTTACACTTGCCCCACCTCCACCGGCGCTGCCACATCCCAAACTTTGCAGGTTTTGGTCACCTGGTACAGGTATTTTTTCATATCCCAGGCAGCCGTCGGGCAGCGTTCGGCGCACAGGCCGCAGTGCAGGCACACGTTTTCATCTTTGATCATCACACGCTGCGTGGGTAGCGGCTCCGACACGTACAGGTCCTGGCTCAACACATTCGCCGGGGCATTCAGCCTGGTACGCAGGTCTTCCTCTTCGCCATTGGTGGTGAAGGTGATGCAGGAAGTTGGGCATACGTCCACGCAGGCATCGCACTCGATGCAGAGATTGTCTGCGAAAACGGTTTGCACGTCGCAATTGAAACAACGCTGCGCCTCCTTGAAGCCGTCGTCCGGGGAAAAACCGAGCTCGACCTCCATGCGGCGGTCTTTCAACGATAGTTCGGTGTCGACGTGGGGCACCGGGTACCGCTCGTCGTCCACAACATAGGCATCGTACATCCACTCGTGAATGCCCATTTTTTGTTGCATGAGGTTGACGGTAGGCGCCGGCCGGCCTTTTTGCAAATCGCCGCCCCGGCAAAACAGGTCGATGGAAATAGCGGCCTGATGGCCATGCGCAACTGCCGTGATTACATTTTCCGGACCAAAAGCGGCGTCGCCACCGAAAAACACCTTGGGAAGCGTCGACTGGAAGGTGGTTTTATGTACCGCAGGCAAATCCCATTTGCCAAACTCAATGCCCAGGTCGCGTTCAATCCAGGGAAAGGCATTGTCCTGCCCGATGGCGATCAGCACATCATCCGCTTCCAGAAACACATCGGGTTCTCCGGTCGGGACCAAACTGCGCCGGCCGTTTTCATCGTACTTCGCTTCCACTTTTTCAAAAAGCACGCCCTTAAGTTTGCCGTTTTCCACGACAAATTCTTTGGGCGGCATGTTATTCAAAATGGGGATACCCTCGCGCTGCGCGTCTTCAATTTCCCAGGGGGAGGCTTTCATCGTGTTGAAGGGACTGCGCACCACTACGGTTACCGATTCGCCGCCGAGGCGGCGCGAGGTACGGCAACAATCCATGGCCGTATTTCCTCCGCCAAGCACGATCACTTTTTTTCCGATTTTGTCGGTGTGCTCAAACGCTACATTGGCCAGCCACTGAATACCAATGTGAATATTGGCGTCGGCTTCCTGGCGACCGGGAAGATTCGGAAGATCGCCGCCGCGGGGGGCGCCGGTGCCTACGAAGATGGCGTCGTAATCTTTCTCCAGAATTTCTCGCATGCTCTCCACATAGTGGTTGAAATGGGTGTGAATGCCCAGGTCGAGGATGTAGTTGACCTCTTCATCCAACACCGGCTCCGGCAACCGGAACGCCGGTATCTGGCTGCGCATCATGCCACCGCCTTTTTTCTGGTCGTCGTACAAATGCAGTTCATAGCCCAGCGGCGCAAGGTCGCGGGCTACGGTAAGCGACGCCGGGCCGCCGCCGATGAGCGCAATTTTTTTACCATTGGCAGGAAACGGGCCCTGCGGCATGAGCGGTTTTACTTCGCCTTTGTTGTCGGCTGCAACCCGCTTGAGCCGGCAAATTGCCACGGGTTTTTCCTCCACCCTGCCCCGCCGGCAGGCGGGCTCGCAAGGGCGGTCGCAAGTGCGGCCCAGAATACCGGGAAAAACATTGGATTCCCAGTTGACCATGTAGGCTTCGGTGTAGCGTTGGGCGGCAATTAGCCGGATGTATTCCGGCACAGGGGTATGGGCCGGACAGGCATACTGGCAATCGACTACCTTATGGAAATATTCCGGATCATTGATGTTGGTTGCTTTCACTCCTGTGTTACCTTTTTCGCTGTGAAATAATATTGCTCCAAGGGCGGTAAATATAGGCGCAGCCTCCGGAAAAGTGCTAGGTTAACTATGAAAATAAATGGTAAGGCCGGGAGCAGACAAAATCAACCCAGCCGGCTTACTTCCAACGGGCCAAACGGAATCCGGTACCGTAATGGGTAAAGTTCGGATACCAGGAATTCCGGTATACCACTTGCATCTGCTCCGGGTTTCGCCCCCAAAAACCGCCCCGGAAAATGCGCTTGGCGCCGCCTTCAGGCCCGGTTGGGTCGGTCACGCCGGCCTTCGGGTACAAACTATGCCAGTCGAAACACCATTCCCGGACATTCCCGGACATGTCGTAAATTTTGAGATCGTTGGAATTCAGATGCCCGACCGGGTGCGTCTGATGGCCGGAATTTTCCTGATACCAGGCTACCTCGCCGACATTATTACTGCCACTGTAAGCGTAGTTTCGCTCTGCCGGACCGCCCTTGGCAGCATATTCCCACTCGGCCTCGGTGGGCAGGCGGTAGCCATTGGCATTTCGATTTAAGCGCACTCGATTGCCCGAAATTGTGTAGGCGGCTTTTAACCCCGCGGTACTGCTCAACCAATTGCAATAAGCCACAGCATCAAACCAACTGACATTAATAACCGGCCGGGTTGCGCGCCCCCAACCTTTATCATCGGGTTTTCCCCGGTTTGTCGCTTCGCAAAAGCGGTCGTATTCGTCAAAAGTCACTTCATATTGTCCGATAAAAAAGTCGCGCAGGGTAACCGGGTGCAGTGTGTCATCGCCGAAACCATTTGCAAGCCCCATTTGGAAAGTCCCCCCCTGAACAAATACCATGTTGGGTGGCGGCAGTGGCGTTGTGCCTGGCGACGGAGTCGTTGCCGGCGCTGTTGGCGTTGGCGTCGGTGCTGTTGGTCTGGAAACAGGTGTTTCCGGTTGGACAGGCTGGGTGGAAGTATCCGTTGGCGCCGGAGGCGACGCTTCCACGTCGACTGTCGGGAGACCCGGAATTACTGTGTCTGGCGGCTTGGGATATGCCGGGTCATGGCGGCGGCACTCTTCCCAGCGCTGCAAAATAAAGGGCAGGTACTCTTCCCGCAGCGCATCATTTTTTTCAACAATATTGTACAGCGCTTCCAGGTTTTCGCATCCCGGAAAATCAACCAGAAAAGCATCCAGGGCTGCCTTGGTCGGTTCTTTTTCGATAGATTGCAGGGCTTCCGCTTCCAGGCGCGCGAGGGCTTCCGCGGCAGTTTTACGGCAGGGGCCCTCCGGAAATTCAATCAGGTAATCGCGGTAGGCTGCCGGCGTATCCAGCAGAATGGATTTTCGGCAGGCTGCGGGTTCGTAATACGGACTGGTGGGATGCTCGTTCATGTATGCCGTATAGCCGGCCACCGTATCTTCCACATACCTGGTGGTCCACCAGTCGCGGGTAGGTTCGGGTGTAAGCACCAGCGTGGCTACGGCTGCCGTTCCCGCGACAGCCAAACCAATAGCAACTTTCTGCAACAGCCCCAGTTTGGTTGCCGCCGATTTCGTTGCTGCCGTTGTTGCAGAATCGGCTGCTTTGGCCGTTTCGGAGGCCTTGGCGCTCCATTTGGATTTATCCGCGCCGGTAACCAGGCCCGCGACCGCTTTGGATGCTGTTTGAAAATTCAACACGCCGGCTTTTTTGGGCTGGGCTGCTTCGGCATCGGTCACCGGACCCTCGGCGACCACCTCGATCGTTTCTTCCATCACCAGGTCTTTTTTGCGCGGCTGCCCGTCAACCGTTTCAATGATGGAAATTTTCAGCACCAGCGGATGGGTGCCCTCTGCCAGCGGGGTCACATAAAACCACCACTCGGTAAAGCCGGATTCGTCGATCAACTGGATCGCATCGCTGATGGAAGAAATCTGGAATTTTTTGCCGCCGGAAGGGTCGAGCAACTCCGCTTCCATGGTGTCGGAAACCCGGTAAAGTTCCTTGAGCTGGACGTGCTCATCTAGGGTGATGTTTTCGACAATGGCGTCTTCGCTCATAGCGATCCGCACCACGCACTTGGTTTCCTTCTCCTTCGGCATTTTATTGGGAATACGGTAGAGAATACTGCCTTGCTTTGGTGCGGCCTCCCCGGCGGCTTCCGGAGGCGACTCAAAGTCGGTTTCGGTCAGTCCCTGCACTACTTCCAAAAAGGCAGCCCGAATTTTGTTGTATTCCGTATTCAATTCATCATTTTCCAGCGTGCCGCGCAGGCGGGCTTTGTTGGCCTCATTGAGCCTGGCAAGCAGCCCGATCACAATGGAATAGGTTTCTGTTTGAGAAGAAAGCATGGCCTGCAGGGTTTTCAGCGCCTTGGCGATATCCTCCACCAGTAAATCCTGCAGCTCCTTCCGGATAGTTTCAATCGGTTTGGTAATTGACATAGCACATTGATTTTGCGGTAAACTTACCGGTTCCCCTTAAAATAGTCCAGCACAATGTAACAAAACGCACGCACCCCCAGATCCAATCCGCTGTCGTCGAGATAAAAATCGGGCGTATGATGCCCGGCGGCCACGGCAGGGTCCTGATCGGCAGGCATGCCGCCCAGCGTGAAATACACCGAGGGCACCAACTGGGCAAAAAAGCCGAAATCTTCAGCGCCGGTACGTGGTTTTTGCTCAATCACGTTGGCTGCGCCGGCCGCCTCCTGCAAACTGGGCAATACACGTGCCATCAATTGCAGGTCGTTCAGGGTGATCGGGGTTTTGTTTTCAATGCGCACCTCGGCGCGCGCACCGGCACTTTCGGCGATCTTTTCCGCCGTGCGGATCAAACGCCGGTGGATATCCTGGCGCATGGCGGTATCGAGGGTCCGGATGGTGCCGACCAGTTCGGCTGTTTCCGGAATAATGTTGGCGCGCACGCCGCTGGTAAACTTGCCCACGGTGATCACCGCCGGCTGTTCGGTCAGTTCGGTTTGGCGGCTGACAATGGTCTGGAAACCCTGAATGATCTGGGTAGCCACCACAATGGGGTCCACGCCGTTCCAGGGTGAAGCGCCGTGCGCCTGCTTGCCGTGCACCGTAAGAAAAAACCAATCGGAAGCCGCCATAAACCCGCCGGCGCGGTATTTGATCGTCCCGACCGGCGTCTGCGAATTGATGTGCAGGCCGAACATCGCTTCGATTTTATACTTCTCGAGCAGACCTTCCTTCACCATCAGTTCGGCGCCGCCTTCTTCGCCTTCCGGCGGACCTTCTTCAGCCGGTTGAAAGACAAAAACCACCGTACCTGCCAGGTCTGACTTTATCCGGGTCAGCACCTCGGCTACGCCCATCATGATGGCCACGTGGGTATCGTGCCCGCAGGCATGCATCACCCCGACTTGCTCGCCGTTGTACTCGCCCGTTGCGGTGGATTTGAAGGGAATGTCCACGCGTTCGATTACGGGCAGCGCGTCCATATCGGCCCGCAGGCCGATCACAGGGCCGGGCCGCCCGCCGCGCAACACGCCGACCACACCCGTGTGGGCGATTCCGGTGGTTACTTCCAAACCCAGGGATTTGAGGTGGGCGGCCACTTTTTCTGCGGTGCGAAATTCGCGGTTGCTGAGTTCGGGGTGCCGGTGGAAATCGCGGCGCCATTCGATCACCTTCGGATCGATCTGTTCAACGAGGTGATCTACCTGCGATTTAAGCA
The DNA here is from genome assembly GCA_964484205.1 of uncultured Saprospiraceae bacterium. GTDB lineage: Bacteria > Bacteroidota > Bacteroidia > Chitinophagales > Saprospiraceae > M3007. Next base: position 25,450 of record CAZAEZ010000052.1, read on the forward strand.
GGGGCTGCGCGAAACAAGTGGTGGTTAAAAGGAGCAGGGCGCCGGTAAAACGGAGTAGTCGCATGGATTTTTGGGGGGAAATTTAAGCATTTGCGGGCATACCGTGTTTTCTACTGCTTTTGCTAATTAACGCAAGCCGTGAACATCAAAAAGGAGACAGGATTGACAAGATCAACAGGATTTTATCATGAAAAATCTCCGCAGCCAACCCGCTCCGGTTTACCGGTTCGGGATCAACGTTTCTACCATTTCCAGGGCAAGGTTCCGGTTTTCAATCAGGTCTTCAATGGAATAGGACACCACATGTTCCGGTATGAGGCCCCGGTTCCGGGTCTGTTGAATGGTTGAATCACCGAATTTGAAATTGTACCGGGGTATCCCGATCCGGATGTTCGTATTGGGCAAAAAGACCGTTTGCTCGGAACCGGCAACAAAGCCCTCATAGCGCCCTCCGGCTTCTTCGCCAATGGTAATTGCCCCGCCGTATTCCCGCAGGTAACGGGCAAGGGAAGCGCCCGCAGAGAAGGTATTCCGGTTGACCAGCACGTAAATTTTGCCGGAAAAAGCCCGTTTGTTTTTTGCCGGAATTTTATAGGTTTTTGCCTTGCCTTCCCAGGAATACGAGGTTTTGAAAACACCTTTGACCGGTTTTTTCAGGATGTACGGGAGCATTTCATAGGCAAATTCATTGCGGCCTCCGGTATTATCGCGCAAGTCGACCACCAGATGTTCAACCTGACGCGCAGCCAGATCGCTAAAAATTGTTTTGTACAGTTTTGCAGCCTTGATTTTATTTTGCTCCACCATACTCCGGTCGAACGAACGAAGCGTCAGGAAAGCCGTTTTATTCCGGTAATTGATTTCGTAAACGGCCTGCTCCCCGCTTGGGTTTTCAACCGTTTGGCGCGCAGCGGCCTCCCGCATTTTTTGCGCATTTTCCACCATTTGCTGCCGGGTTAGGGCCGGGACACGTACCACATCCTGTTTGCCGTTTTCCTTTGCGCGGTATTCGATCGTGAACCCCTCGGGGCGGCCGATGTACAAATAATACATCCACGAAAATCCGGCAGACAGGCGGTACTCCATGTTGGTCCGGATATGCCCGTCGGAGGAAATAAAACGATACATGGATTGCAGGAGTTGGCTTGTTTCTTCCCCGTTGAACGCCAAAATCCGGTCGCCCCGTTTAAGCGGCACGCCTTCGGCAAAACAATCCCAGACGTACAGCTCCCCATTCAGCACACGCAGATTCATCGGTAAATATTTGTATGCGTTGCGCATGAAACCGCTGTGCACGGTATCCGCCCAGTTTCCAATGCTGTAGTGGCCTTCATTGCCTTTTGCGATCAATTGGGTAACCAAACCGAAATAGGCGAAAAGTGTCATGCTGTCGGCGCCGATGGTATTGATCAAGCTATCGGCCTGCCGGCTAAATTCCGGATTATATTCCTGCAAACCGGGGTGGTATTTTTCCATATTGGCCCGCAGGAAACGTAAATCTTCCTGGGCAGCACTACCGGTTATGGATTGGGTTTGGGCAATAACGGATTGGATCATGCAGAGTATGATCAGGAAAACAAATCGCATGGACTCGGAATTTTTCAGATTTGAAATGTTGCTCCCATAGATGGGAAATTGGTCGAGCAGGTTGCAAAGGTCGTAAAATCAGGTAAAACGCCCTGGCGGGTGCGTTTGATTGCCCGATTGGGGATACGGATTTTTTCGGGCTGGTAGTGAGGGGGTGGGTGGCAGCCACCCCCTCACTTGGCTCCCTGCTCAATTTTTCTTACACCGGATGTGTAAAAAATACGACACCACCTGGGCGTCCTGCAAGATCGGATATTGAGCCACCGCTTCATCCGTCGGCTGCGGCTCCTGAAAAAAGTCGAGGGTAAAACCCGTTCGGAGGAGCATATTGAGCCATTGGCTCATCGTGAACGTGTAGCGCGGGATAACGAATTTCGGCCAGCGGGCTTTTTCCACAGGCGGCGCGGCGCCGAATATCCATTCTTCCAGTTCGCCCTTGAGGTTTTTGAAATAATCGCCCACCTCGATGGCGTAGGTGCGGCCTTCGGCGTCGCGCAGGTTGCGGCGGTGCGGGGTGTCGAAGCAGGGATGTGTGATGGAAAACTGAAAAAAGCCGCCCGGGCGCAGCACCCGGTACGCTTCCGAAAAGGCCTTGGCCACGTCGGGCACATCCATCATGCACATAAAACTGGTGACAAAGTCAAAACCAGCATCGCCGAAAGGTAGCGCAGCAGCGTCGGCCACCCGGTAATCGATGCCGAGCGGTTGTTCGCGTTCGGTTTGTTGGGCATTTTGAATAAAAATTTCGGCCACATCAATTGCGGCCATCTGCGCGCCCCGGCCCGCCAGCAGCCGGGTGTTGTGGCCCTCGCCGCAGCCGATGTCGAGGCCGCGCCGGCCGGCGATGTCGGGCAGAATGGCCAGAAAATGCGGGGTATTGAGTTGGTCGCGGTACACGTCGTAGCCGGCGCGGGTGAGGGCCGTCCAGGCCGGGGCGTTTTTGTTCCAGTAGTTGGTGGTGGGCATGGTGCGGGTAAAGAATTTATTGATTTGTGGTGTGGGTTAATTTCGAGCGTTGCCGGGAGCAAAATTGCCAGCACATACAGCACGCGCTTTGGCATGCCGAATATTGCTTCGAATGATTGCAATATACCGCATCTGCGGGCTGTAAATATTGTCGGCGTGACTCGAGTCACACCGACAATAACCTAAAAAATGAAGTCAACAGTAATACCAGGTCCACAACACCGCCACCGGCCGGGCAAGTTCCCCTTCCTTTGTCTCCGAACTCAGGTACAGCAAATAATACCCCATTTCGCCATAGGCGCTGAACACATAATCCAGTTTCCCGTCGCCGTCCAGATCACCCGCCCAGGCCAGGGCCGAGGGCGGTTCCTGATAATTTTTATACAGGGTAAGGGGTGAGATACGTTGTTTCCGGCCGTTTTCACCTCTGATAAACCGGTTTAACGTTATCTGCGGATACGTGTGGTTCTCAACTACGGTGTCTTTAAGCACCTCAAGATGATAGTTTTTCATAAATACCCGATCGAACTCCCCAGTGCCCGGAATATATTGTTTCTCGGGCGCCTGCTCCGCCCAAAAACCTTCGATGCCGGCGCGTTCCTTCCAGGGTTTGCGCGTACCCAGAATTAGAATTGCGTGTTCCGGCAGGTTGGTTTGGATAATTATTTGCCGGTGAATAAGCTCATAGTGCCCTTCGGCGTCGGTATAGTCCTGAACAGCATAGCGGAGTTCCACTTTTTTCAGGTCGAAGGTTCCATTCGGCTGCGGGAACAGGCCGTACCAATACCAGTTTGGGTCGAACTCAGGGTTGTTGGTAGCCCCGGCATTCCCTCCGGTAGCGCGCAGGCGGAATTGATTGTTCAGTTCTTCACTATTCCAGTTGTACAGCATGGCGGAATCGGCCAGAAAGCCGCTGAACATATAACCCGTCTTGCCGGCATAGCGTACCTGCCACCAATAGCCGACATGTGGTGCAGCCTGACTGTTGTAGCGAAAGGGGGCTATTTCGCCAATGGTGTCGCGCCGGGCCGGCGGGTTGTAAGCTACGTGGTCTGCATTGGGGTCCAGCGTGTTTAGTACCTGCACGGTTGCGCCGAAGGGGGCTACGGCCAGTACGCGGCTGGTTTGGCTGGGTGCGGCGCGAAGTTTTAAGCCGGTATTGGAGATTATTGTGTGGGGAATTTGGGCTTGGGTGAGTTGACAGATCAGTAGAAGGAATAGGAGGCAGATTGGCGTGTGTTTCATGGTTATATTTATAAAATGTACTAGAAGCCCTTTCACAGAAGGGAGACAAGTTGAGTATAAACTTTAAAATTCCTTTTTTACTAAAATTAAAATTCGCGCAGCAATAGAGCTGCGGTGAGTTTGATATTCATCATTATTTACCAACCCTCTAAGCCGGGAAGTATTCAATGCAGTTAATTGGTTTGCCAATAGTAACACTGTTTGTAAATTTGTCTGATCGTTTTTGAATTCATTTAAGAGCAATAAAATACTGACAACAGGAACAGACTTAACAGCCCGGTAGGGCGAATTGGTACGCGTCATCAAAACCCCATGATTAAAATACGTAATCCCCATTAATAATAAACCATTTACTATAATTGTTGAATAAATTTCATATTGATAGTCCGTGTCAAACAAATTATACTCCCAAAGCACCAGCGCTGCAGAAAAGTACAAAAGGCTATTGCTTGTTTTTTCATTTTTATCCGGGCTGATTGCTGAATATTTTACCCAGATATACAGTATGAAACCAACTACCAAAATCGTTACACCTAAATGGACAATTTTGTAAAACCCGTCTATTGAGGTAATCATAATTTTCCTATTAGTTTAAATCTTGCAATTATCCGCGAAAGACAAACCTTGCTCTCCGGATGACCATAAAATTTATATTTGATAAAAAAGAGGTTGATGAAAACAAACATAAGTTAATTGTTAGATTCAAAAGCATAACAAGTCAAAAAACAGCACGCATACTCATGTCAAGTAATCATATTTAACACAAGGTATGACCAAGCCCGGCGGAGTAAATTCCCCAAAAACCAGAAACCTTAAAACCCTTCAGCCCAAAAACCACCGAATCCGCGTACCTTTGCGCCCGCTATGTTAAGCCTCTCCAATATTTTTGTAAAATACGGCAACCGGACGCTGCTCGACAGCGTGAATATGGTCGTCAAACCCGGCGAGCGCATCGGTCTGGTGGGCCGCAACGGCGCAGGCAAATCCACCCTGCTCAAGATCATCGCCGAAGATATGTCGCCCCACGAAGGCGAAGTGGTCAAACCCACGCACTTTACCGTCGGCTACCTGCACCAGGACATGCTGCTGCCCAAGGGCAAAACCGTGCTCGACGAAACCATGACGGCCTTCGCCGAAGTGCTGGCCCTGGAAAAACAACTGCACGACATTCAGGACCAACTCGCCACCCGCGAAGACTATGAATCGGACGCCTACCACGACCTGATCGAAAAAATGGGCGACCTCACCGAACACCTGCACCACCTTGGCCACGCCACTACCCAGGCCGATGTCGAACGGGTGCTCAACGGCCTCGGTTTTCGCCACAGCGACATGAGCCGCCTCACCGACGAGTTCTCCGGGGGCTGGCAAATGCGTATCGAACTGGCCAAAATCCTGCTGCGCCAGCCCGACCTCATCCTGCTCGATGAGCCGACCAACCACCTCGATATCGAAAGTATCCTCTGGCTCGAAGACTGGCTCGACCGCTACCCAGGCATGGCCATCGTCATCAGCCACGACCGGCGTTTCCTCGACAACGTGACCAACCGCACGGTCGAGATCGTGCTGGGCCGACTCGAAGATTACAAGGCCGCCTACTCCAAATACGTGGAACTCAGCGCCGAACGCCGCGAACGCATGCAGGCCGCCTACGAAAATCAGCAACGCGTGATCGCCGACCGCGAACGCACCATCAACCGCTTCATGGCCAAAGCCACCAAAACCAAGATGGCGCAGAGCATGAAAAAACAGCTCGACAAAATGGAGCGCATCGAAGTGGAAGGGCTGGACAGCACGGTGATGAAATTGCGCTTCCCCGATGCCCCGCGCTCCGGCGAGGTGGTGGCCGACGTAAAAAATCTGAGCAAGCGCTACGGCACGATCAAGGTGCTCGACAACGTCAATTTCCAACTCCTGCGCGGCGAACGGGTAGCTTTCGTCGGCCAGAACGGCCAGGGCAAAACCACGCTGGCCAAGATCATGGTGGCCGGCGAACCCGCTACCGACGGCCTGGCGACCCTGGGCCACAACGTCTCCATCGGCTACTATGCCCAGAACCAGGCCGAAACCCTCGACCCCAAACTCACGCTGTTGGAAACAATGGAAAAATACAGTCCGGAAGACATGCGCACCAAACTGCGCAGCATTCTCGGCGGTTTTCTGTTCAGCGGCGAAGATGTGGACAAAAAAGTAGTGGCCCTTTCCGGTGGCGAGCGCGCGCGCCTGGCCCTGGCCTGCATGCTACTCCGCCCCTTCAACTTTTTGGTGCTCGATGAGCCGACCAACCACCTCGACATGCTTTCCAAGGACGTGCTCAAACAGGCGCTGCTCAATTTCAACGGCACCCTGCTGGTGGTCAGCCACGACCGGGAATTTCTCAGCGGCCTGAGCACCCGCACCATCGAATTCCGCGACCACAAACTCAAGGAATACCTCGGCGACGTAAATTATTTCCTGGAAAAACGCCGCCTGGACAACATGCGGCAGGTGGAAATGCGCTCGAAAACAGGCGGGCAGCAGGCGGCCGGCAACGGCCAACCAACCGCCGAACAAAACAGCAGCATATCGCCGGAAGAAAAAAAACAATTGCAACGCACCGTACAGCGCAGCGAGCGAAGGATAACCGAACTCGAATCCGAGATCAAAAAAATGGAGTTGAAAATGGGCGAATCCGATTTTTACAATAAACCGGACGCGCAGGATGTGCTGAAAAAATACGATGCCAGCCAGGCGGAACTGAAATCCGTGTACGCGGAATGGGAAGCGGCGGTGGAGCAGCTGAACTAACTCCTAACCTGTCAGGTCAAATTTACACCAAAAAAGCAAGCGCCCGGGCACTTGCTTTTTTGGTGTAAATTTGACCTGACAGGTTTTTAAAAAACAACCCAATGCGCATAAACGACCTTCCGGCAAAACTCACCGCCTTCGGCCTGGTTATCGCTTTTGGCGCCCTGATCTGGCTGTACACCCGCGAATTCCCGGTATTTACCAACACCATCGGGGCCGGCAGGCTGGTGTTCGGCGCAATGATTGCCGGCGCCCTGTTGGCAGCAGCAGCCCTGTACGCCTTCCGGGAACGCCTGCGCCCCTGGGACCGGCATGTACCGGAGATCGCCACGGTTCTGGTATTTACGACCCTGTTCGCGCCGTTATTTGCCAGCCTGCTCAACAGGGCCGGCGGGCCGGTCGAGCACCAGTCGTTCGAATTTGTATCTGAAATACCCTACCTCTCCTCCAACTACGGCCTGCTCAAAGGCGAAAAAATAGAACCTACCGGGATGCGGCTTTTGGTAAAGGAGGACGGTAAACTGTACCGCTTTCAATATAAAAAACAGCCTTATTTCCCGATTACGGAGCCCGGCGAACGGATATTGCTGCCGATGCGCAAGGGATTGCTGGGGTTTCGGGTGCTGGAGTTGAAGTAGCGCCTTATTACCACGGAGGCACGGAGGGCACGGAGAAAAAACTCCGTGCCCTCCGTGCCTCCGTGGTGAAAAATCAGCAAACGACGCGCGCGCAGAACTCCGAATCAGATATGTTTCTTAATAAAAACAAAAAACACCTCGCTACCTGCACGCGGCGCGGCGGAATTGTAGCACGTTTCCAGCGTTTTCAATTCAAAATACGGGTCAAACAACCGGCGGTATTCTTCCGTATCGCCCCCGAAAGGTGGCCCGCCGTCGAATGCCCGGTTGAACAACACACCCGCCAGTTTGCCGCCCGGCGCCAGCAGGTCGAACATTTTTTGCACGTAATCCGGGCGTTGTGCCGGGTCCAGGGCACAGAAAAAAGTTTGCTCCAGGATCAGGTCAAATGCGCCCTCGAATTGAAAAAAATCGGCGCAAACAAGATTAAGGCAGGATGGCCAGCCCGGCACTTCCGCATCCAATCGTTGCCGTACATGGGATATCGCGGTTGGGGCAATATCCAGCATAGTCAGGTTTGAAAATCCGTTTTGAAGGAGGTGGATTGCCTCATAGCCGTTGCCGCAACCGGGCAGGAGCACCCGGGAATTGCGTTTTTCCAAAGGAATTTGATCGGCATAGGCCGTCAGCGGCGGCGAGGCGGCGCCAAGGTCCCAACCGGTTTGGTGGGATTGCCAGCGTTCTTCCCAACGGTTCATTGAGTGTTCATTGAGTGATTGAGTGATTGAGTGATTGAGTGATTTTTGTTATTTGGAAGAATTACTGCGTGCTTTTGAGCAAACTTTTACGATTTCAAGCGCTTCTTGTTGAAGGCGAGCGAGTTCGGGACAGGCGTCAATCGCTGCATCAAAAATCACTTCCAGCCACATTTGACTTTCATCGCCTTCTTCTACGACGATACTCATTTTGGCGTGAAATTCTGCTTTGGAGCGGGCTCGACAGGCAGCGCGGTAATTTGCGGCAACCGAAGTAGCCGATTTTATCAATTGATAAATCAGCACTCGTGTCACCGGTGTCAATGGCAACGAATTGCAAAACTTAATTACATCCACTGCAAATTTCTTGGTATGCTGCCGGAACAACTCGTTGAATTCGTCTTGTTGCATGGCATTATATTTCTGGTAGAAAAATCAATCACGCAATGAATTCACTCAATCACTCAATCACTCAATCACTCAATCACTCAATCACTCAATCACTCAATGAACTCAAAGCCCAAGCAAGTGCCCCATCAGTTCCTGTTTGGTAACCAGGTAGCCGCGATTGTCGTCGTGTGGTTCAACCACGAGGGGGATAACAGCCGACACCTCCACCGGGGAGCGGCGCAGGGCATCTACTTTGTCGGGATTGTTGGTGATCAGTTCAACGGCGCTGATTTCCAGGTCTTGCAGGATAAATACCGCGCATTCGTACTGGCGGGCGTCTACATCAAAGCCGAGGTGCGTGTTCGCTTCGGCGGTGTTCAGCCCGACCTCCTGGAGGTTGTAGGCTTTGAGTTTATTGATCAGCCCAATGCCGCGTCCTTCCTGCCGCAGGTAAACCACCACCCCACCCTGCTCGGCAGCGATGCGCAGGGAAGCGTCGAGTTGTTCGCCGCAATCGCACCGGCGGGAGCCGAATACGTCGCCGGTCATACACTCGGAATGGATGCGAACGGGAACTGGACTGGAAGGATCAAAACCTTCAGCTACGAAGGCAATGTGCGGCATGCGCTCATCAGCGGAATCCGCGTAGGCAATCATGGTAAAATTTCCCACGCGGGTTGGTATCCTGGCTTCAGCCTGTCGATTCATAAAAAATTTCAAGATGCTCCGGCCAAGCGGCGTTTGGAACACACATTCTAAAATTTCAGCAAAAATACGGCATTTTGCCGAAGGCGTGCTTTAAACAATGGAAGCTGTCTCCGGGTTGTGCAGCGCTGCATTTTTCCACAAATTGATTTTTCGGCCAAAATAGATCTGAAGCAGTTTTTATAACAGCCAAAAGCCTTACCACTACCAGTCCAGGGACTGCGGAATTGAAAGTGTGAAATATTGCTCCCTACCGGACAAAGGGTACTTCCACGACAACCGGCCCCGCCCCGGCAGGCGACCAGTCGAACAGGCGGATCAGGCGCATGGCCGCTTCATCGCAGCCAAAGCCGAGCGCACGCACGACACGCACATTGGCCGGCTTGCCGTCGGGCCCGACCGTAAATTCCAGCCGCACCTTTCCACTGACATTGTTGTTGCGGGCTTCGGCCGGCAGCCGGGCGGTACGGCGCAGGAAGTCATGAAAGGCATCCCAACCGCCGTTAGGCGCGGCGAGCGCAGTGTCCGATTTTTTGGCAGCCGGTACGGCGCCGGCATTTTCCTTCCGGGTAGTTACAACCGGTTGGGCAATACTGTCTGGTACGGCGCGGGTTGTGGGTTGTTCCGACTCAGAAACCGAAGCGATTTTGTCTTCCAACAGCTCTGCAGGACGGGCGTTCTCAACAGCATTGCCGATCGGAGGAGCCGCTGCAACCGGCGCTGTCTTGGCTGGTGGAGGCGCCGTAGCCCCCCCGGGTCTATCTGCATTTTGTTCCCTTGTGGGGGCAGGCAGGGTCCTTTTGGCAATTTCGTCTTGTTCGTTGAATCCACTCTTAGCGTCGGTAGGTGCAGATTTTGATTCCGGTGCTGACGCAATCAAGCCGGATTCCGGTTCGGCGCCGGTGTCCGTTAAATCCTGCGATTGGGTAGCCGGCTGCTCTGCAGATTTAGCCATCGGAGCAGTCGATTGTTCGGCCTGGAACCGGGGCAGGAAGTAAATCGCCCCTACCAACAATACAACCGCAGCCGCTGCGGCCATCCACATACCCACGGGCAGGCGCCTGCCGCCGGGTTTCCCGTACAAGCGCCTGCGCAGGCGTTCGAGTTGCAACTCGTGCTGGGCCTCCGGCATCGCAGCAAAGCCTTCCCAGGCCTCCCGCCGAAAGTCATCGGCAGACGCCAGGGCGCGCAGTTCCTGCTCATCGGAGCGGGTAAAATCGCCCGAAAGCCAGCGTTCCAGCAGTTCTAGGAAACGCGCGTCGTCGGTGTGCACAGAAGGGTTCAAATTATTGGGTTGTATGATTGTATTCAAGCGGTGACTTGGAGGCACCGCTTGAATTGTGTTTGTATTCAGGCGGTGACTTGAAGTCACCGCCTGAATCGTTCAAAAACTGTTTTTTACGCCCGCCTTTTCCAGGCATATCTTAAGATTTCGCCGTCCATTCTGAATATAAGACCGGATTTTCCCGACCTCTTCCGAAAGGAGTTCAGCGATTTCCTTGTACGATTTTCCGTTTAAATAAAATAACTCCACGCTTTGCCGCTGCGCGCCGGGCAGTTCATCCAGGCATTTGGTCAGGGGCTTATCTGCCGGGGCGATTTTTTTCTGCAATTCCACTTCAAAAGGCGCTTCCACGGCATCGTAAAAAACCATGTCTTCCGGAGGGTGATAATCCGTGGGGCGCCGGTTGTTTTTCCGCCATTCCATCAGGCAATAATTGCGCGCCAACACGTACAACCAGCCCCGGAACGATTCAATCTGATGCTCCTGCACCTTGCGCACCAACTCCTCATAAATTCCGATCACGGCATCTTCTGCCTTACCGCTGTCGCGGAAAATTTTCAGACAAACACCGTACACCATCGGCATGTAACGCTCATACAACGCAGCCAAATACCGGGCTTCGCCACCGGACCGGTACAGGGCCAGCAGTTCGTCGTCGGTCCGCAGTTCAGCCGCCGGATTGGAGCGAAGTATTTTGAGCATGCCTTGGTGCCGGTTTTTTTCCGGTAAACGGGACTTTTCCCGTCAAAGGTATAGAATGGATGCTGTTTTGCCGAAAAATACACAGCTTAGGCCCAAGTGCCGCGTCCGGTCAATAATGCCGGAATATGACCTGTGCCGGTTTGAAAAATGCGCACGATCAGCTTTGTTTACCACAACATTAGGGAACTTTGCGCTGTTCTTTTTTATAAAAAATACCATGAAACTACTACACCGAAACGGCTTGCTTGCGCTGCTGTTGCTTGCTTTCACCGGGCCGGCCTATGCACAAGATGCCCGGGAAATTGTCAAAAAAGCCGATGAAAAAGCCCGGGGCAACAGCTCCATTGCCCAAATGACCATCACCACCGTCCGGCCAAAATGGACCCGGAGTATGGACCTGAAAGTCTGGGGGAAAGGCACCGACTATGCCCTGCTGCTGATCCAGTCGCCCGCCAAAGACAAGGGTGTGAGCTACCTCAAACGAAAAAACGAAGTGTGGAACTGGCTGCCTACACTCGAACGCACCATCAAACTGCCCCCGTCGATGATGGGCGAATCCTGGATGGGCACCGACTTCACCAACGACGACCTGGTCAAGGAAGCCTCCGTGGTGGACGATTATACCCACACCCTCCTCGGTACTGAAAAACAAGCCGGGCGCGATTGCTACAAAATCCAGATGATCCCCAAACCGGAAGCCGCCATTATCTGGGGCAAGTTGTTGATGTGGATCGACAAAAGTGAATACCTGCAACTTCGCACGGAGTTTTACGATGAAGACGGCGAATTGGTCAACACCATGATCGGCTCGGAGGTGAAAAATATCGGCGGACGAATGCTGCCCACCAGGGTCGAGATGATCCCGGCCGATAAAAAGGGGCATAAAACGACGATCACGTATTCGTCTATTCAGTTTGACCAGCCGCTTTCCGACAGCTTTTTTACCACCAATAACATGACCAAAGTAAAATAGGCACCATGCTGCTCAAACTCGCCTGGCGCAACATCTGGCGCAACCGGAACCGCTCCCTGATCACGATGAGTGCTATTGCCAGTGCTGTGCTGCTGGCTGTAGCCACCGTGTCGTTGCAGGAAGGGGTGTGGGGGCATCTGATCAAAAACCTGGTGAGCCTGTACACGGGTTATGCCCAGGTGCACGCCAAAGGATATTGGGACGAGCAAACCCTGGAAAATTCATTCGAGATCGATAAAACCGTGGAACAACATGTAGCCGCCACGCCAGGCGTGAATGCCATCGCACACCGGCTGGAAAGTTTTGCGCTGGCTTCTTCCGGCGAAAAAACACGGGGCTGCCTGGTGGTCGGCATTAACCCGGCGGAGGAAGAAAATTTAACCCAATTGAGCGCAAAGGTCCAATCGGGGCACATGCTCGAATCCGGCCAGGAAGGCGCCCTGGTAGCCGAGGGCTTGGCGGAAAAACTTGATCTCAGGCTTGGCGATACGCTGGTGCTGCTTACGCAAGGATACTACGGCAGCACCGCTGCGATGAAAACACCAATTCGGGGTTTGCTGCACTTCGGCTCGCCGGAACTCAACAACCAGATTGCCTACATCCCGATCGACTTGGCCCAATACTGGCTCGATGCGCCGGGCAGGGCTACTTCCCTCGTCGTTGGACTTGAACAGGCAGAAGACCTCCCGGCTGTCGCCCGGTTTTTAAAAAGCAGCTTGCCAAAAACCTACGAGGCGCTGACCTGGAAGGAAATGATGCCCGAGATCAATCAGCATATCGAGGCCGACTCCGCCGGCATGTACATCATGCTCGGTGTGTTGTACCTGCTCATTTCATTCGGCATATTTTCCACCCTGCTGATGATGCTGGCCGAACGGCAGCGGGAATTCGGAATGCTGAATGCGCTAGGCATGCAGCCCTGGTCTATCGCCCGGGTGGTGCTCGCCGAAACGGTGTTTCTGACACTCTGCGGCAGCCTGGCAGGCTTGCTACTCAGCTACCCCCTGGTGTGGTACCTGGCCGAAAATCCTATTCAACTGGGTGGCGATATGGCGGAGATTTATGAAAAATTCGGCTTCGAAGCCATTTTCCCGGCTACGATCAAAGCCAAAATATTTGTGGAACAAACCCTGGTCGTCCTCGGTGTTGGCCTGGTGCTCGCCATCTACCCGGTTTGGCGGGTGCTGCGGCTGAACGCGGTGGAAGCCATGCGACAATAATGGGTACTGGTTTCTGGTTAACGTGAGTTTTGGATAGTTTTGATTATTAAATTAACGATTACGTGATTTAACATGCTATCAATCAGATGTCTCCCTCCGG
>CAZAEZ010000053.1:0-38625 GCA_964484205.1 uncultured Saprospiraceae bacterium
TTTAATTTCCCACTCTATTTTTATGTGGACTAATTTAGAGGGCCCGCCACCCCCTCACTTGGCTCCCCGCTCAGCCAACCGGGAATATTAGCCACCATATTACGCGGTCACAACTTGTGTCAACCAAATACACTCTATGCTGCTAGCCATATCGCCGATCGACGGGCGTTACGCCGACAAAACCCGTGAAATTGCCGAGTTTTTCAGTGAATATGCCCTGATCCGGTACCGCGTGTTTGTCGAAATCCAGTATTTCATTGCCCTGTGCCAGTACGGACTACCGCAGCTGGCCGATTTCGAGGAGGAAAAAATTGACGCGCTGAACGCCATTTTTGAAAATTTCAACATGGCCGATGCCGAGTACATTAAAACCATCGAACGCACCACCAACCACGACGTGAAAGCCGTGGAGTATTTTCTCAAAGAACGCTTCGACGCCCTGGAGATCGGCCACCTCAAGGAATTTGTGCACTTCGGCCTGACCTCGCAGGACGTGAACAACACGGCCACACCGCTGCTCTTCAAACATGCGCTAAAAGAGGCATACTACCCCCTTTTGGAACGCCTGCGCGATCAGTTGTACCAATTGGCGCAAGACTGGGCGCGGGTGCCCATGCTGGCCCGGACCCACGGCCAACCGGCCTCCCCTACCCTGCTGGGCAAGGAACTGCAGGTGTTCGTGGAACGGATCGACGGGCAGCTGGAGTTGTTGCGCAACATTCCGCACCGGGCAAAATTTGGCGGCGCTACCGGTAATTTCAACGCGCACTTCGCCGCGTATCCGGACTACGAGTGGCGCCGGTTTGGCGACGATTTTGTGCGGGAATTTCTCGGCCTCGAACGCTCGCAGGTGACCACCCAGATTGAACCGTACGACCATCTCGCTGCGCAATGCCAGGCGCTCGGGCGCATCAACACCATCCTGATCGACCTGTGCCGCGACGTGTGGACCTATGTTTCCATGGAATATTTCCGGCAAAAAACCGTAAAAGACGAGGTGGGCTCTTCCGCCATGCCGCACAAGGTGAACCCGATTGATTTTGAAAATGCCGAAGGCAACCTGGGGCTGGCCAATGCGCTTTTCCAACACCTGGCCGAAAAACTGCCCATCAGCCGCCTGCAACGCGACCTGACCGACAGTACGGTGCTGCGCAACCTGGGCGTACCGGTCGGACACACGATCATCGCCTTCAAGTCAATCCTGAAAGGCCTCGGCAAACTCATGCTCAACGAAGGCAAACTCTTCAATGACCTGGAAGACAACTGGATGGTGGTGGCCGAGGGCATCCAGGTGATCCTGCGCCGCGAAGGGTATCCGCAGCCTTACGAAGCCCTCAAGGACCTAACGCGCGGCCGGCCCGTTATCGGGCGGGAAGAACTGCATGCGTTTATCAAGGGCCTGAATGTCAGTGATGCCGTCAAGGAAGATTTGAAGCAGCTGACGCCGCATAATTATGTGGGCAGCTGAACGGGGGGCATTGAACATTGGGCTCATGTTCCCAGCGGGCTGGTAGTGAGGCGGTGACTATCGGTCACCGCCTCACTTGTCCCCCCCCTCAGCCAAACGGGAACATGAGCCGAATGTTGAGTCTTGTACTTTTAAAACAAATTTTTTATTTTTGTTGGAAAATTAAACGTAGGATGGACACAACACTGGGATTAACACCATACGAAACGGAACGCGGAAAACCTATGCCCAGTAGAAATCATGGATACATTCAGGGACAATTCCTGTTCCAACTAAAACTCCTTGCGAAAAATCGGTTTACGTGCTTTTCAGAGTTAAGCCTCGATCTGGCCAATTGGGAATCCGTGCCCGATATCGCCGTTTACCCAAAAATGGAAATTGACTTTTTGCACGATGAAATTTCCATGAAAGAACCGCCGTTGACGGTCATCGAAATTTTATCGCCCACCCAAAGTTTGCAGGAGTTGGTCTCCAAAGCGGAGAAATATTTTGAACACGGGGTAAAATCCTGTTGGCTCGCGCTACTCTCCGTGCGCAATGTGTATGTGTTTTCCAGCCCGACCGAATATACCGTGTTCACGCACAAAGACGTGCTGAAAGACCCCGTGCTCTCGGTGGAAATGCCGCTGGGCGAGGTGTTCTCCTGACTATTTTTCGTGATTCCTGTTGGGACGAGGCTGTCGCATAAGACTTTGCGTTTCGGATAATTTCCAAATTTTCACCACGAAGACACGGAGGCCACGGAGCATCAAACTCCGTGGCCTCCGTGTCTTCGTGGTGAAAAAAACAACCTACGGCGGGCATTTCAAGTTTCTTACTTGTGAGACAGCCGCGCTCCAAAAAAACCGGGCCCTACTCTTTCACCATTTTTCCAACATAAAGGCCGTTTTCCCCAAGCAGTTTCACCAGGTAGATCCCGGGGGTCAGATTTCCTGTAGGGATGCGCACCTGTTCGTGTTGCTGAACACGGCTGGTGTAGTTCAGGCTGCCGCTGATGGAAAAAACATCTACCCGCTCGATGGTTTCATCGGGTAAAAAAACGGCGGCTTCGTCCTGCACGGGGTTGGGCTGGATGCGGATGGCCTGAGGTGTGGCCGCTTCACCGGTGCCGACAAATTGCGGGTCAAAGCGGGTACCGGTATTCAGGATTTCCTTTGTGCCGGAATTTTGAACAAAAGCCAGCACGTACAGCGAGTCGAAATTGGACGTCCAGCCGGAAGGCGCCGTATGCGTGAAGTTGAAGTTGTAACTCACGGAACTACCTACGGCGGGCAGGGTAATATTCTGGCCGTCGATGCCGGGCAGCATGGCATGGAACACATCATGGTGCTTGGATTCGCCATTGGGTGCGTTGTAGTTTACGGTGCTTTCAGCCACCGCGGCAAAAAGTTTGTAGCTGCCCGCCGGCACCGTGCCGTAGGTCGTCACGGTAATATTGATGGTTTTATTCGGTGCGGTACCACCTTCGGTTACTTCGATCCCAATCGGGCTTTCCTGGCCCAGTTGAGCCTCCAGTGTGGCCTGTGGCAGCAGCTGGGAAGTTGCCGGAGTAAGCGTACCGTTCAGGGCTACCCGGGGGGTGCCGTTGATGCCGTACAGGTTGGTACGCGCGGCATTTTCTGTTGTATTCGCCTGATAAAACTTGCAGGAGCTGTACGGCACCGCCGGGTGAATGGACAGGTGGCGCACATCGTCGGCATACCCCCCGATCAGGTTGTAAAACGTGGGGTTTCTGGAGGCGCAGATCGAGCAGTTTGAATTGGTAAAATGTTCGATCAGCACGTACTTTTTGGGCAGGCCCTGGGCAAAAAGCGCAACCGATGCGCAGCAGAATACAGAAAGCAGGAAACGTTTTTTCATGTGTCGATTTGTTTAATGGCCAAAACTAAAGCATTGAACAGCCTCGCTGCATCCCGGTTTAGCCAAAAGCCGTCAAATGTCGGCTACGGAACACTGAAAAGCCGTAACATTGCCCCGATTTTCGCATTGACACCACTAACTAATCATTTGCCATGTTCCTTTTCGCTATGCCCGATTTTGCATCGCCCGATGTCTGGATCAGTTTGTTCACACTCACTTTTCTGGAAATTGTACTCGGGGTGGATAACATCATTTTCATCTCCATTATTTCTGCGAAACTGCCCCCGGAAGATCAACCCAAAGCGCGAAACATCGGTCTAGTCCTGGCCATGGTCCTCCGGATCGTCCTGCTCTTCGGCCTGGTATGGATTATCGGCATGAACGCTCCGCTCTTCAGTATCGACCTGCCGGGGCTGCATGGCGATGTTACCGGGCAGGGATTAATTCTGTTTTTGGGGGGTGTTTTCCTGTTTTATAAGGCAACCACCGAAATTCACCACAAACTGGAAAGTCCCAAGGAGCAAGACGACCCGAAAATAAAATCGGGGAAAACAGCCCTCAATGCGGTCATCACCCAGATCGCCCTGATCAACATCGTTTTTTCCTTTGACTCCATCCTGACGGCCATCGGGATCGCCGACAACCTGTTGATCATGATCATTGCGGTGATCGCTTCGGTCATCATCATGATCGTGTTTGCCGGTGCGGTAAGCCGCTTCGTAAACGAACACCCGACCATTCAAATGCTGGGGTTGGCCTTTCTCATCCTGATCGGTTTTTCCCTGATCGCCGAGGCTGCGCATCTGGGCCATTTTATCGAAGGCGCAGTGCCAAAAGGCTATTTGTACTTTGCCATTTTCTTTTCCCTGTTTGTGGAAATGCTCAACATCCGGATGAAAAAAGTAACAAAACCGGTGCAATTGCACGGCGTTGGGGAAACGGCGAAAAAGCAAGGGCTGCTGGACTCCGAGTAGGCGAAGTGCCGCTGCAGTTAACTAAACGAACGTGTGTTTGGATGGGCTGGGCTAAAACATTTCAGATGTCTCACTTCGTTCGACATGACAATGTGCTATTTGGATAAAATTTTTATCAGGTTTCTCGCCACGCTCGAAACTTCCCCAAGCCTAGTGGTAGTTTCGAGCGTAGCGAGAAACCTGTTTAACGGTTTTCATAGCAGCGTTTTGTCCTGTCGAACGAAGTGAGACATCTGGAAACATTGAATACCGCATCATCCTTGAAATGATTTCTTAATCTTATCCAACCCACGTTAATCAAACCTGCTATGACAGAATTAAACCTCGATCGCGATCTCGTTTTTTTCGATGTGGAAACTACCGGATTGAATGTCATCCGCGACCGGATTGTACAAATTGCCCTGGTCAAACTGCATAAAAACGGCAACCCGCCCACTGAACTGACCGAGCTGGTGAACCCCGGCATCCCGATTTCCGAGGAGTCGATGGCCATCCACGGCATTACGCCGAAAGACCTGGCCAACAAACCCACGTTTCGCCAGCTGGCGCAGAAAATCTGGGACTTCATCGGCGATGCCGATCTGGCAGGCTACAATTCCAACCGCTTCGACGTGCCGATGCTCATGGAGGAGTTTGCGCGGGTGGGCATGGAGTTCGACATCAGCAAGCGCCGGCTCATCGACGTGCAGCGCATTTTTTACAAAATGGAACCCCGCACGCTCAAAGCCGCATACCGGTTTTACTGCAACCAGGAAATGACCGACGCGCACGATGCCCTGGCCGACGTGCGCGCCACCATCGACGTGTTCAAAGGCCAGCTGACGGCTTACAACGGCGTCGATTTGCTGGACGAAGACGGCAACCGCATCCCGGCGCCTGTGCAGAACAACATACAGGTATTGCACGATTTCACGAACGACCTGAATTTCCTCGATGCTACCCAGAAAATACGCGTACAACCCGACGGTACCGCGGTGTTTAATTTTGGAAAATACAATGGCCAACCGGTAAAGGAAATCCTGGCAAAAGACCGGAACTACTACCACTGGATGCTGGAAAAAGAATTCTCGTCGCAACTCAAGCAGATCATCAAGGAAATGATGCGGGAAATTGAAAAAGAAAAACAGGCAAATGGAAAATCGTAAACCCGGCGGACTGTCACCTTTTCGGGTTCTGCCCGGTCAATGGTTTTTAGCCTTTGGCCTGCCGGTTTTGTGCATGCTTTTTTTTTCCAACTGCTACGAACCCCGCGAAGGCTGCCTGGACATTGAGGCGACAAACTTCGACGCCGCCGCCGATAAAAACTGCTGCTGCACCTATCCTGCGCTCAACCTTATGTTTCTGCCCCGGTACGACACGCTGATCTGGAAGCCCGACACCGCTTATGAATACAGCCCCGGGAAGTGGTTCCGGCTGAAACAGGCGGTTTTTTACCTGTCGGATTTTCAGATCGTTCAGAACGGTACGGCGATCGCCGTGAGCGATACCGTCGGCCTGAAAACCTGGGGACCCGGCGGCGATACCACCCAGACCACCTTCCCGGATGATTTTTTGCTGATCCGGCGCACTGTGGTGGCATACCCTGTCGGTACCTTCCGGCCCAGCGGCACGTTTGAGTCGGTTCGTTTCCGGGTGGGTTTACCGGCCGGCGCCCAACAGGTGATCCCGGCATTGGCGCCCAGCGGGCATCCGCTCCGGCCACAACCGGAGGACCTCTGGCTGGGCCGCGATACGGGTTTTGTTGCCTTGAAACTGGTGCTCACCCGCGATACGTTCAGCAGTACCGCGCCGGATACGCTGTTGTTCCACCGGCCTGATTTCACGAGCGTGGAGGTGCAAAAAGACGGCGTGTTCACCCACGAAAGCGGCTTTGATTTTACCCTGAGCCTGACCGCCGATTTTCGGGAGATGTTCCGGAACGTGGATTTGTCATCGGGCGACATTTCGGCCTGGAAAGCACAAATTGTCGCCAACCTGCCGCAGGTATTTCGTGTTACACAATAGAAAAGTCCCAACTTTACCCAAACCGTTTTTTCCAAAACAAATAACACCACAAGTATGAAATTGACGCTAGCAGGCAGCCTTCTGATCGGCATACTGGCTCTCTCGGGCTGCGGCGATGGAACCACCGGATCGGATATCGGTCCGACCTCCACGTTTACCATCACCTTCAAAGCATTGTACGACGGACAACCGCTCGAAAAATTCAAGGCCTACGATTATGATACGTACAAAGTGCAACTGACACGGTTTAACACCTTCATGTCGAATATCACCCTGCTCGGCGGGAGCTCGGGCGACGTGAAAATCAGCGATATCGAGTGGGTAAACTTTACACCCGACCTGGCGCCGGACAATTTTGCCGTACAGGTGCCCATCGCCATATCCAATGTGCCCGATGGCGATTACACCGGCATTCGCCTGGGCTACGGCGTACCGCCAAACCTCAATGCCCTGCAACCGAAAGATTTCCCTGCCGGGCACCCGCTCAGCAATGAAAACGAGTATTGGCTGGGCTGGAAAAGTTACATTTTTAACAAGATCGAAGGCCAGGTCGACCTGAACAGCAACGGCCAGGCCGATGGCGCGCTGATCTACCACTGCGGTTCGGATGCCGTGTTCCGCAATTACACGTTCAACCTTCCGATCAAAATAGAACCCGGCGCAGGCATCACCGTTGAATTTGACTTGAAAACACTGTTCGTTTTGAACGGTAGCTGGCTCGACCTGAACAATGCATACAACCAGATCACATCCAACGACGTCAACGATGTCGTGATTGCCAACCAACTCATGGACAATTTCGGCAACGCTACCACCGTCAAATAGTCACCACCTGCCAACTTTATATTTTGCGTTATGAAAGGAATTGCCATTGCATTTCCGTGGCGGATTTCCACACTGTTTTTTTTAGTCGGCATTGTGCTGATTTGGCCGTCTTGTGAAAAAGATACCCCGAATCCGCCCGACGACGGTGAGATGGACCTCACCCACATCCCCTATGCCCCGCAAGCGTATACGATCGTCAAACCTGCCCATTTTCCACAGATCCTGATCCCTGCCGACAACCCGATGACGGTGGAAGGCGTGCAGCTGGGCCGGCGCTTGTTTTATGATCCGATTTTGTCGGCCGACAGCACACAGTCGTGCTCCAGCTGCCACTTGCCGCAGGGCAGTTTTACCGACAACCTCGCCGTTTCCACCGGCATCGACGGCATTGCCGGCCGGCGCAGCGCGATGAGCCTGCAGAATGTCGCCTATGCCACCAACCGCCTGTTTTGGGATGGCCGGTCGCCCACCCTCGAAGACCAGGCCCTGCTGCCCGTGGAAGATCCGATCGAGATGCACAATACCTGGCCGAATGTGGTTGAAAAACTGAAAAAACACCCGGATTATCCGGCGCGTTTCCGCAAAGCATTTGGCATCAACACGACCAAGGGAATCACCAAGGAACTGGCTGCGAAAGCCATTGCCCAGTTTGAACGCACCCTGATCAGCAGCGGCAAATCGAAATTCGACCGTTACCTGCAAGGTGATCTGGATGCCCTGGACGACGAGGAACTGGACGGCAAACTGTTGTTCTTCGACGAGGGTCAGGTAGTGGGGCTCCCCGACGCGCAATGTTTTCACTGCCACGGCGGCCTCACACTCACCGGAAATCAATATTTCAACAACGGGCTGGACTCCGTGGACGCACTCGATGAATTTGTGGACAAGGGGCTCGGCGAGGTCACCGGCAATGCATTCGACAACGGAAAATTTCGGGCGCCTACCCTGCGCAATATCGCCCTGACGGCCCCCTACATGCACGACGGGCGCTTCCAAACGCTTGAGGAGGTGATCGAACATTACAGCAGCCATGGCAAGCCGGCGCCCAACCGCGACCCGCTCATACCGACTGTCGGGTTTCCGATACCCGGCACCAACCCGGTAAAATATTCGGGGCTGACGACCTATCAGAAACAGGCCTTGCTCAAATTCCTGCACACCCTCACCGATACGGATTTTGTGGAGAACCCGGATATCCAGAATCCGTTTTAGGCTTCTGGCTGTTGGCTATTGGCCGTTGGCTATTGGCTGCACTCGGGAAATGGAACTACCCGTCAAGTGTAACAGCCAACTGCTAACAGCCAATAGCAATTTTTCTGTCGCCTTTCCCGCCTTTGCCTATTTTTGGCCTGGTTTTTAATATTGTTTTTTTTTTAATAATTCATCCTCATCCCATGCATGTCCGTTACCGACTACCGATCCTGCCGGTTCTTTTATTTTCCTTTGGCGCCTTTGGCCAGTTCAGTACAGGTGGAATTCCACCCAGTTTTTCTCCCGAACACGAAGTTGTTTTTTCCGGAAAACCAAGACCTGCTCCGGTCCAACTTGCTCCGCTGGACGCGAAAGCCCTGCTTATCGAAGACAGTAAATACCAGGAGCAAAGCCGCTTTGCGGCTCCGCTGCCTCCGGTTGATTTCGCCCCGGAAACATCCGGGCAATGGGTTACCCTGGCCAATGGCGACCGCGTTTGGCGGCTGGTGCTGGAAGCGCCGCAGGCCCGCGGTCTGATCCTGATGTTCGACCAGTTCCGGCTGCCGGCCGGCGCCCGTTTTTTTGCGTACACGCCCGACAAATCCCGCATCCTGGGCGCCTACACGCAACAAAGTTGTTTGCCCGACGGGCAATTCCTGATCGGCGTATTACCCAATGACCAGGCCGTACTGGAGCTGTACGAACCGGCCGCCGCTGCGGGCCTGTCTCAAATTCACCTCAACCGGATCGACTACGTCTACGATCCGGCAGGTATGGCGCCAGCCAACAACGATACCCCCGAAGATTTCGGGCAATCGTATGCCTGCAACATCAACGTCAACTGCCCGCAGGGCCAGAACTGGCAAACGGAAAAACGCGGTGTCGGGCGCATCCTCATGGTATTTTCCAACGGTTCGGGCTGGTGCACCGGCTCGCTTGTTGCCAATACCAGCGGCTCCGGTGAACCGTATTTCCTGACGGCTCACCACTGCCAGATCATCGGTTTATTGCCGAATTTCAACCTCTGGCGTTTTGATTTTGACTATGAAGCGCCCACTTGCGTAAATCCGCAAACCGAGCCTACGGCAAAATCGGTGCTCGGCTGTACCCGCGTGGCATTCCGGCACGAAACCGATTTTTTACTGCTCAAACTCAACCCGATCCCGGGCAGCTACAATTTGTATTTCAACGGCTGGAACCGCACCGCCGCCACCAATTCCAACGTGCCCAGTTCCACGTTTATCCACCACCCGAACGGGGATATCAAGAAAATTTCGATCGACAACAACCCGGCGATCATTTTCAACCAGATCATCAACTGGGGCTCCGGGTTCGGCAGCACCCCGGCAAGTTCGCACTGGTCGGTGATTCCCGAAGAAGGCATTTACCAGCCGGGCTCTTCCGGCTGCCCGCTGTTCGATCCGAACAAACGCATTGTCGGCCAACTCCACGGCGGCAACCTGGACACCGCGCTCTGCAAGGTGGTAAACTCCTGGTTTGGCCGCTTCGACCTCTCCTGGGACCAGGGCGCCACCGCCGATACCCGGCTGAAAGAATGGCTCGACCCGAATAACACCGGCGCTACCACGCAAAACGGGTATATCCAACCGGCGCCCACAACCATCAATATAGGCGGAAATATCCGGACCCACTGGGATGTGCCCATGCCCAACGTACTCGTTTCACTCAGCGGCGACGAAACCCGGGCGACCCGCACGGATGCTTCCGGCAACTACGTGTTTAGCGGCTTGCCCGCAGGGCTCAATTACACCATTACTCCTACCCGCGACACGAACGACATCAACGGCATCACCACCTTCGACCTCTCCCTGATCAACAAACATGTATTGAGTTTGGAAAACCTGGACTCGCCCTGGAAAATCATAGCCGCCGACGCCAACGGCAGCAATACGGTGACCACCATTGATATCGTGGAAGGCCGGAAGATTTTACTGGGCCTGAATACGGCATTTCCAAACGTCGGCTCCTGGCGTTTTTTTCCCGCATTGACCAATTTCCCGAATCCCAACAACCCCTTCACCGGCTTTCCCGGCGGCCCGCCTCCGGAGTTTTTAACACTCAATGGCTTACAGGACAATGTGCCGGATGCCAACTTCAAGGGCGTCAAGATCGGCGACGTGAACGACAACGCGAAGCCGGGCGGATAGTGCCGGTTTACGAATTACGAATTTGGATTTACGATTATCCCTTTGTGGCCCAAGTTGGTCGACTCATGACGGCCGACTCCTATTTTTGCCTTAAACTAGCTCGCTTTTTAGCAAAAAACCGGTAACTCGCCCATCGGAAACCGTACATCCAACTTCGTAAATCGTAAATTGTAAAGCACAAATATGTACAAACACACCGCCAAAGAGCGCTTTCTGCGCTACGTTCAAATTGATACGCAAAGCGACCCCGAAAGCAAAACCATTCCCAGCACCGCCAAACAAAAAGACCTGAGCAAACTCCTGGTCAAAGAATTGCAGGAAATCGGGATCAAGGATGCCGAGCTCGACGAATTTGGCTATGTATACGCCACCATTCCGGCCAATACCTCTAAAAAAGTCCCCGTCATTTGTTTTTGCTCCCACGTCGATACGGCCCCCGATTGTTCCGGCGCCGGCGTCAAACCGATCGTGCACAGCAAGTATAAGGGGCAAGACCTGGTGCTGCCCGACGACCCGACGATCGTGATCCGGGAAAAAGAGCACGAAGACCTGAAGCACCAGCACGGCAACGACATCATCACCGCCAGTGGCACCACCCTGCTTGGCGCCGACAACAAAGCCGGCGTGGCAGCGATCATGGACGCCGCAAATATGCTGATCAACAACCCGTCGATCAAACACGGCAAAATCCGCATTCTGTTCACCCCCGACGAAGAGATCGGGCGGGGCGTCAATAAATTGGACATGAAAAAACTGGGCGCCCGTTTCGGTTATACCATTGACGGCGAAACGGCCGGCAGTATTGAAGACGAAACCTTCAGCGCCGACGGCGCCGTCATTACCATCAACGGCGTATCGGCACACCCGGGATTTGCCAAAGGCAAAATGGAACATGCCATGAAAATTGCCGGGAAAATTCTGGCCAAACTGCCCGACCGCTTCAGCCCGGAGCATACCGAAGACCGCCAGGGTTTCATCCACCCGACCGCTATCGAAGGCGGTCTGGAAAAAGCGACGGTCAAACTCATTTTGCGCGATTTCACGGAAGGCGGCCTCAAGCGGCACGCCCGCACCCTGCAAAAAATCGTCGATAAAGTGCTGGAAGGCTACCCCAATTCAACGGCTGACGTAAAAATCACGGAGCAATACCGCAACATGGGCAAGGTGCTGCGCCGCTACCCGCAAGTAGTCGACAACGCCATCGAAGCGCTCAAACGCGCGGGTTTTGAAAAACCGCTCAAACGCGCCATTCGCGGCGGCACCGACGGATCCCGGCTGTCGTTCATGGGCCTGCCCTGCCCGAATTTGTTTGCCGGCGAGCATGCTTTCCACTCCAAATACGAATGGGTGTCGGTGCAGGATATGGAAAAAGCCGCCGAAACGATTGTGCATTTGGCGCAGGTTTGGGAAGAACGGAGTTAATATTTTGAGGCTCTGGTAGTTTTATTTTAGGAGCAGCAGATTGCATCTTGCTTTTTAACGTTTTATTTTGAGCGGCTGAACGAACGCTGCAAACGTTTTTTTTTCTAAAAAACAGCATCGATCCACAATTTTAAAAACAGTATACCATGGAAGACAAGGAATTTGATAAACTGAAAAACTCCGCCAAAGAAATGGCCGACAAAGCGGCCGAACAATTGGAACACCTGAAAGACGAAGCGGCTGAAAAATTCGGAAAACTCAAAGATGCCGCGGGCGAAAAACTCGCCGAATGGAGTGAAAAAGCCGAAAAAATGGCCGCTGAAGCAAAGGAAGAAGCCGCCGAGAAAGCCGCTGAGGTTAAAGCGGCCCGCGAAAAAATTGCCGCCCATGAAGGCGGCGCCCTGGGTTTCCTCAGCGACAAAGCCAAAGAATTGTTGGACGAGGTAAAAGAGGAAGCCGCCGAAGCAACGGAAAAAGGCAAGGATTTTTGGGAGAAAGCGAAGGATTTTGCCGCAGGCGAAAAGTCGGAGAAAAAAACAGATACCGACGAGGAGGAAAAAACGGTTTAAAACCGCGACGCGTTAATTTTTTTTACACCACGGAGGCATGGAGTACACGGAGTTTTTTTTCTTTCGAAAAATTATTCTCCGTGTACTCCATGCCTCCGTGGTGCAAAAAAAAATCAGGAGTTCGCCTTCCGGTGGTCGGCCAGAAACTGCTCCAGCCCGATATCCGTCAATGGGTGTTTGAACAAACCCAGGATTGCGCTAAGCGGGCAGGTCACCACATCGGCGCCGGCCTTGGCTGCTTCTACAATGTGCAACGGGTTGCGGATGCTGGCCGCAAGTATTGCCGTATCATACCCGGCATTGTTGTAAATCTCCACAATTTCACGGATCAGGGTCATGCCGTTCCAGCCAATATCATCGATTCGGCCGATGAACGGCGAAAGGTACGTGGCGCCGGCTTTGGCGGCCAGGATGGCTTGCCCGGCAGAAAACACCAGCGTACAATTGGTCCGGATACCGATATCGGTAAAATGCGCGATTGCCTTCACCCCTTCCCGGATCATCGGGACCTTCACCACAATATTTTCGTGAATTTCAGCCAGGCGCTTGCCCTCCGTGACAATGCCCTTAAAATCGGTGGCGATCACCTCCGCACTCACGTCGCGGCCTTCACCGACGATCTTGCAAATGTCGAGATAGTGTTTCAGGATGTTTTTTTCGCCGGAAATACCCTCCTTGGCCATGAGGGAAGGATTGGTGGTTACACCATCCAGAATGCCCAATTCGGCGGCTTCGCGAATGTGATCGAGATTGGCGGTGTCTACGAAAAATTGCATACGAGCAAAATTAAATGGGTGAATGACCGGACTCCGAAACGCGTGGTGGGAAGAATCCGCCTTCGCCGAGGCTACGGCGGATAAAACAAAAAAGCGCCAGACACACCGCTACAACCGCATACCCTTGCTGCGTTTCCGCCCTGGGGGAGTTTTGCAGGAGCTGGTCGCCCGGCGCCGCCGCAAAGGTACAATCTTCACCGCGGAATTTTAGCAGATCAATACACCCAACCAACAAATTATTTCATCAAACTACTAATTCTGCGCATATGCAGGATATATTTGTGTCAAAACGCCAGCTACACACCGCTTAATCGCAATTTCACCGATTTAATATGGAAAACAATAGTCCGGATACCGCCGCTCCAACACCTGCATCGGAAACCACCCAAAACCGCGCCGTACCAGCGCCTCCTGCCTACAGCGGCGATGCCCTGACCTGGTTAAAAACCCTGCCCAACAGCCTCGACCGCGCCGATCTGTACGCGCTCAACGATAATGAATTTGCTACGAAATGTATCAGCGCCCTGGTTGAAAACAAGCATTTTGACCTGCCGGTAAAAGCCACCCACCCGGCTACCATCTGGTTCAACCATTTTTATTTTGAAGCCAAAAACCGCGAAAAAGTATTCGGCACCAAAAACCTGGGCGTCGGCTATCCATTGGTGTTCGCACAACTTGGGGGATACACCCTCAACGCGCCGCTTTTTTTATGGCAAATCCAGCTTGAACCCCACGCCCAACACCCCGATGAATGGACGGTGTTGAAAACGGAAAATCAGTTTATCGTCCCCAATTACCCGCTTTTCCACCTCATTGACACCCTGAAAGGCACCAATTACTCCGCCGGCGCCCGCAAACTGGCTGAAAACAATGAACTCAACGCAAGCACGCTCGGCAACCTCGCCGGCGCCATCCGCGAAGCACTGAACCTGGAAGAGGAAGGCCTGCCCCTGAGCGTACAACCCTGCCCAACCGACGACGAGCTGAAAAAAGCCGTCGAAAAAGGCCAACTGCGCTGGTCGGCTGTTGCCGGCATTTTTCCTGTCCTGCCCCGTACGACTGTTACGGTTGCCCCGGTCGTTGCACCGGACCTCCCGGCAGACCTGGAATGGAAACACGCCCTGACCATGCTGCCCCTCGACCCCTCGCAACGCTCGGTGTTGGAGGCGGTGCAGAAAAACGCCCTGACGGTGGTGGAGGGCGCCTCCGGAACCGGCAAAACCTACCTGATCTCTGCCATCGTTATCAATGCCCTGTCGAATGGAAAAAAATGCCTGGTCGTATCCAAGAGCATCAACGCCCTGCGCCGGGCGCAAAAGTTTTTGCTGGAACACGGCTTCGGCGATGTTTCATTCGTGCTTCGCGATACCGTAAGCGACCACATGATGCTGGCCGACATGCTCCGTATGGCTGCCGAAAACAAAGCGAAGGTCAACTTCAATGAAGAGGTTTTCAAAACGGCTTTAAACAAAACCCTGCGCGAAAAAGGCAAACTGGATCAGGCCTGGCGCGACCTGCACAAGCCCATTTTTGGTGCACTTAATTTTACAGAAACCGTCGGGCAATTCCTCCGCGCCAACCGCACCGAAGGCAAAGAATTGTTGCTCAGCCAAATCAACCTGGCCGATTTTTTATTCAACAAAGACGAATACGACGGGATCGAAGCCGCTATCTACGACAGCGAGCCCCTGTTCCGGCGCTTCCCCACCCTCGAGCATCCGCTCAACAACCTCGATAGCGCCATTTTCACGGAACGCTCAAGTGCCGACGGCCTTGCCTGGACGGAGAACCAGGTCAGAATGCTGCTCGACAAAGCCACCGCCATCCATCACCGGTTTATTTCAAAAACCAACGATTACGCCGAAGCATTGCTGGATCATTACGAACAGCATTTCTTCGAACTGGCCGCCCAAACCAAACGGATGCAGGACAGTATTGAGGATGGCATCCAGCGCTTTGGGCCGGAATTTGAAAAGCCGGCTTCCGGCACCGAGAAATTGTACGGCGTATTCTCCGACCGGTACAAGCAAATTTCTGCAGCCAAACAAAAACTCGGCGAGGCCTATGAAACCCTGCGACAATCCTACGCCCAACTCAAGTATTTTGACTTTGAGTTCCCGGTAGCTTTCGACGTCCGCAACATCAAAAAAATTGCCGGGCTCGCAAAAGATTTTGACAACGCACTCCGCCAATGGCGCCGGCGCATTCCGGGCATCGTGCGCGAAGATGTCCGGCGGCTCAATGCCAAAAGTATTCATGGCGAACTCGATTTCCGGGAACAGATCAAAGACCTGGAGGCGGCCATGGATACCTTCCTTGAAGAATTTAACGCCACCGCCCTGTACCAGGATTCCCTGAAACACGAAATGCTCACCATCCCCAAGCGGCAGGAATTTCTGGAAGATGTTATCGCGCGGTTGGAAAATACCCAGTTTTATCTGCGGGATTTTCAGGATTTCTACATTTGGCAAAGCCACTGGCTGAAACTTTCCACACCCGAGCAAAAGGTCGTTCGGGCACTTTGCAAAGTAAAGCCGCACAACTGGGTCGCGGCATTTCAAAGTTGGTACCTCCACCACTTTTTACAAAATGAATACAACCCCAGCTTGCAGTGGGATGAAGAAACGCTCGACAATTATTACCAAAATGCCCGCGAACTGGCACAGCTCCTGCCCGGCCAGATCAGTGCGCACTGGCAAGCCCGGAAATTCAAGGCCTTACGCGCGCTGAAATCGGCCGATGCCAACGCGTTCAAAACCTGGTTTGGAAAAAACAACCGCGCCCTGTCGAAATCACACAAGGCGGACGAGCTTTTTGAAAAACATATGGAAGCGCTCACCGAAACGCTGCCGGCACTGCTCGTAAAACCCCAGGTTGCCCTGGATCTGGTGCAGGCTTCGAATATGGTGTACGACCTCGTTTTGGTCGATGAAGCCCACAACATTCCGAAGCAGGAATGCTACCACCTGTTCGATCTGGCAAAAAGCCTGGTCATTTTCGGCGATGTCAAGCAGGACATGACGCCGGAGGCCGAGGATGACCTGCTCGAATTTTGCAAAACCCTGAATTCAAAGGCCTACACACTCGAATACCAGCACCAGGACAGCCCGGAAGAATGGATCCGGTTCAACCAGATTGCCTTCGGCACGCCCTTCCAACGGCTCCCGTCGGGCTATTCGGCCAACGACGTTACCATAGTTGCTGATGTGGAAGGCCGCTACGACGAAAGCACGGCCACGAATGAAGCCGAAGCGCGGCAAATCATCGACTGGCTCAACCTGATCGAACCCACGCCGGCCAAAACCTACCCGGTGGTAGGCATCGCCTGTTCCACCGTGGAACAACGCGATCTGATTGCCGGGCAATTGCTGAAAATCCGCCAGCGTAAAACCGCCGGCCACGAAAAAATCCAGCAACTCCACCTCAACGGACTGGGCGTTTACCAGTTTGCGGAATTGCAGGGCCAGCATGTCGACATTTTACTGCTCTCCATTACGCACGGGCTGGTCGACGCGCAAGGCAACCTGACGAACCACCTGCATTTTTGGAACACACAGCTGGGCTTCAACCAACTGCACGTAGCGCTCACACGGGCCACGCAGAAAATTTATATCGCACACTCCATCCCGCCGGGTTTGCACTCGGTATTGGCAGCCAACAAAAGTTTTATCGGAACCTGCGTCTTGTCGCACCTGGTCAGTTTTGGCGAATTGATCCAAAATGGCGACAAATCAGGCGCCGACGAACAACTGGCCACGATGAAATCCCTGCTGGATTACCCGGAAACCCAATTCACCACCACCACCTTCATGGAAGAAGTGGAATACGCCATGCAGCCTTACTTTGAACCCGGCCAATTGCAACGCAATGCCCTGGTGGAGGGGGTTATGGTACCCACTGTGGTGCAACGCGACGATAGCCGGAGCATCCTGTTGTACGATGGCGTGCTTGCCAAAAGCCGGCAGCCTTCCTATGAATGGGAGAAAAAGGTGCAGCGCTATTTTGCCAAGCGCAATGTGAACAGCGTGCCGATTTTGTCGGTGCAGTGGTGGAAAAGCCCCCGGCAGGAGGCCCGAAAACTGGCGGCCAGAATGCTCCGGCAAGACCAGGAGCCGGGCGCCTAAAAGTCGGATAGGCGACCAAGGTAAAAACACTGCTGTTTCGGGGTTTAAAAAATTACCTGTTTCAGGTTAGTTGGTATCTTTTTTGTTTAATGCCGGTTAAATCTGAAACGTGATGAGAAAATTTATCCTTTTACTCCTTTTTCTGCTGTGGGGACTGTCTTACTCCACCACAGCCTCAGCCCAAAACAAGGCTTTTCCAAATGCCGTTCATGCCAAACTCAATTTCTTTGACTATGGCTCCCTGAACGATGAAGATTTCAAACTCGGCGAAGGCTTCGAAGTCGGATACTTCCGGAATATCGCGCCTTTTCTGAATGTCGGTGTCCCCTTCAAACTGGGCCTGGCCAAATTGCCCGGCACAACAGGAAATACCGTTACCACCAGCCTAGACCTAGTTTTCCACCTGGAAAACATTCGCGAGGAGGCCAAAATTTCGCCCTACGCGTTTGCCGGAGGCGGGTATTTCCTGGAAGAATTTGAAAACGGCCACCTGCAATTCCCCTTTGGCGCCGGTGTGAACTTCCGGATTTCACAGTATGCCTTTGTCAATGCGCAAGTAGAATACCGGAAGGCCACCAATGACCTGCGCGACAACGTGCAGCTGGGCCTGGGCTTTGTCTATTTGTTGCACAAAGCCGAACCCAAGCCCGAACCACCCGCCGACCGCGACCTGGACGGCGTACCCGACCTCACGGACCAATGCCCCGACCAGCCCGGCCCGGCAACAGCTTCCGGCTGCCCGGATCAGGACAACGACGGGGTAGCCGACAAAGACGACGATTGCCCGACCATGGCCGGCACGGTGGCCACCGCCGGCTGCCCGGATCAGGATGAAGATGGCGTAGCCGACAAAGACGACGACTGCCCGACCGAAGCCGGTACGCTCAACGGATGCCCCGATACCGATCGCGACGGTGTGGCCGATAAAGACGATGAATGCCCGGACGAGGCCGGCACGGTGAAAGGTTGCCCGGATTCGGACTACGACGGCATTGCAAACAAAGACGATAAATGCCCGCGCGAAGCAGGCCCCGAAAGCAACGGCGGTTGTCCGCTGGTAAAAGACAGCGACGGCGACGGCGTGGCGGATGACGCTGACCCCTGCCCCGATGCAGCCGGCACATTAGGCGGTTGCCCCGATACGGATGGCGATGGTGTAGCCGACAATCTGGACAAATGCCCGAACTCTGCCGGGCCGGCTACCAACTTCGGATGCCCCGAAGTGAAAAAGGAAACGAAGGAACGCCTGGAATTTGTAACGAAAAACGTGCAGTATGAAACCGGCCGGGCAGACCTGAAAATTTCCTCGTTCAAGGTGCTCGATGAAATCGTGGAGATATTGAACCAGTATCCCGACTACAAACTGGACATCCGGGGACATACCGACGACGTGGGTCGCTCTGAAAAGAACCTGCAATTGTCCAAAGACCGGGCCCGGGCTTGTTACGACTACCTGGTTTACCGCGGGATTGATGAAAAACGCCTACGCTCCAAAGGCTACGGCGAAACGAAACCAATTGCCAGCAATAAAACGGAAAAAGGGCGCGAACGAAACCGCCGTGTAGAATTCGAATTGGTGCTGGATTACAGCCCGGAAAAGTAGCCTGCTCTTCCGTTACGGCAAATTGAACTTAGCATGCACATGAGCCACTTCAATAATTGAGGTGGCTCATGTGCTTTTTGCCGCCGGCTTTTCTGTCGCCTGCACTTCGTGCAGCAACACAAACCCGCCGATGATCGCAGCCAAAATAGTGGTAAAAAAACGCCACAGCACCGCATAAATCAACAAAATTGATTCCGGCATTAATTTACCCATCAACCAAACCGAGGACAGCTCGGCCACCCCGGAAGCGCCCGGTGTCGGCGCAAAATAAATGAGCAACAACTGGATCACCTGCAAACCGATAAATACATCAAACGGCACCTCCTGCCCCATCGACCGGGCAACCACATAGCCCATGAGGTATTTGTTGGAAAATAACATCAGGGTTGCGATTACGGTTAGCGCCAACCCCGATTTGTTGTGTTTCAAAATAATGCGAAACCCATCGCCGAAGCGCTGGAGTTCCGATTCTATTTTCTCTAAAATCCGGGCGCGCTTGTCCAGGGCGCCGGCACTCCGAAGGGGCAGCCAACCCGCGATTTTCTGCAAAACAACATGGGCAACCTTCGGAAAAATCAAAATCAGCAGGATCAGCGTCGCAAAACTGCCGAGTGCAATAAATCCTGCGCGGAATGCCGGGCTCAGGTCTTCGCCAAACAGGCCGGGCGGAATCCAGAGCAACGCTACCACACTGGAAAGCAGAAAAAAAACCATGGTGGCGCTCAGGTTTACCGTGGAGAGCAGCAAACTGTCGGCCACCCGGACCCCCTTGCGCCAAAGCACAAACATTTGGGCCGGCCCCCCGCCGCTTTGAAATGGCGTGGCGGCGCCCATGAACATATTGGCCCAATTGGAACGCATGCAATCCCACAGCGACACATTCGGGAAGTGGTTGCCGTTCAAAAACAAACGGTACCGCATACCCCCGAGCCAGTAATCCAGGCCAATGAGCGGGAGCAGCAAGCCGATAAAACGCCAGTCCAGGCCGGCCAGCACCATTTCAAGACCGGCCGGCCGCTTCCACCACAAACCGAGCAGGGTGCCGGCTGCTGAAAAAACGATAAAAGCCTGAATACCGCGAACGATTGCTTTTCGCGAGGGCAATAATTTGGACGTATCAACAGAGGGCTTTTCCATCGGTATTGTCAAGTGTCGGCCGACCGGCCCATTTCAACACGGTGTTGAACACATCTGCCGTGCGGGCGGGCCGGGCATCCCACCCTTTCCGGTTGTAAATAAAAGGCACCATCATGTGCTCCCGGTGCAGCGAACCGTGCGAGCCGCGGTGCTCGGGCCACTCCCAGGTATAGCGCAGGTCGCAGCCCGTTTTGGAGGTCACGACAAAATCGCCGCAGCGGGTGCAGTTGAACAATTGCTCCAGCTGAACCAGCGCATCGGGGTACGCCGAATCAAACGTGGCATCCAGGGCCCGCTGGTGATCAAGTGGCGTGTCGAGTTTGCCGAGCCCGAGCGGATCGCCCGTTTGCGGCAGATAACACAACCCCGCACCCTGCCGCTGCACCCAGGCCCGGCCTTTAGCCGATTCCACGGCAAACGTACTGGCATCCTGCCGCCAGGTGACAAAGTCCACTTCAGGCTGCACGAGCAACTCCGGCCAAATATCCCCCATGCTGTGCGGTACGGCATCCCCCACCAATGGCGCTCCATCCCGGTTTTGCAAGCTGTACACATGCCCGGCGGCATTGCCGGAGATCATCACCGATGCTTTGGGCTTGTGGGTCCAGATGATCGGGTAAGCCAGCGTGCGCAGGCCGCGGTCGCTGAGGAAATTGGCCAGGTCGAGGTGGGTATCCGTGGCGCTCAGGCCGTGGTCGGAGATCAGGATCACCAGGGTGTCGTCCCAGCGGCCGAGTTTTTTGAGTTTGGCAGCTACCTGGCCTACGCTGAAATCCACGTATTTATACGCCTGAATGGTGCGCGCGTGCCGCGGATGCTGCAGGTGGGAGTTGGAATCGACCCCGGGAAATACCGCGAAAATAAACTCCGGGTCCTGGTCCAGACCCTGCATCAGATGCTGGTGCGAAGCATGATCTACCGGCTCCCATTTGTGCCGGAGATGCGCCCGCATGTACAGGCCCGATTTTATTTTAGCCGTCAGATCATGCCCCTTGGGCAGGCCGCGGGTGATCATCGAAAACGTGTTAAAAGGCCGGTCGAACAGCTCGTGCAACGTAGGCCGGTCTGCCGGAATATCGTCGTTAAAATACGCGGCTTCATACCCGCAATAGCTGCGAAAACTGTTGCGTGCCCAGCGGTTGCGGTGGTAGGCCGCCTTTTCCAGCCAGCGAATACCGGGTATGTTGATCGTACCCGGAAAACAGCCGGTCAGGAAGGGCAGGTAGGCCGGTCCGGTAGTGGAGGGGAAACAAGAGGTTGCGGTGCGGAATGTACCCGGCTCCACAATTTCCTTGCGAATATTGGGCAGGTCGCCCGACTCGATCAATTCCTGCATCACATCCGGCCGGGCGCCGTCTACCAGGTAAATTAGTACTAATGGACGTTTCAAAGGCGATTTTTGTGTTTTTATGCTGTTTGGATTTTTCCTGAACGGAAAGTGGTTTTCGAAAGCGCTGGTGCCGCGCACATTGTCGGCGTGACTGCGAGTCACGCCGACAATGAACTAGTGCTTCCAGTTTTTCGCAAACCACTTTCTGCCGGTTATTAAACGCAGCGGCGAAAATAGAAATAAATACGCCGGCAAAGCCTTAATCGTATTTTTACGATAAATATTTCTCAAAAAACTTGCATTCAAAAATATTCATCGTAATTTTGCGATGAACTAAGGCGAACAGCGCTCTGCCAAACAACAAAAAAATATGGGAACGCAAAAAAAAGAAGTCTTCAGCGCAACCGATAACGAACTGGCCGAACTGGCCAAAGCGCTCGGGCATCCGGCACGGGTGGCCATTTTACGGGAACTCGCTCAGCGCAATGTCTGCGTATGCGGCGAAATTGTCGACGTGCTGCCCCTGGCGCAAAGCACCGTAAGCCAACACCTGAAAGAACTGAAAGCGGCAGGTCTGATCACCGGCACGGTGGAAGGCGTAAAATCCTGCTATTGCATCAATTGGGACGCCGTGGCTCGCCTGCGCAACCTGCTGGATGCCTGTTGCACCCCGGGTGGCGATTGTGCCTGCTAATTATTTTCCTGAAAAATTTAATGCACGTATGTTCCTAATTGATTGAAAAACAGAAATTAAGTGTCGGCGTGACTCCAAGTCACGCCGACACTACACCCTCATTTTTATAAAAAACAAAAACGCACAACATGAAAAATGCAGAAGCTATGAAAAACACCGTCCGCGAAAAATACGCGGAGATCGCCTTGCAAAGCAGGGAAACCAATGCCGCCTCCTGTTGCGGAGTGGGCACGCCCGGGACCTACACGATCATGTCGGAATCGTATGCGCAACTGGCGGGCTACAACCCCGATGCCGACCTCGCCCTGGGCTGCGGGCTGCCCACCGAATTTGCCCACATCGAGCCCGGCGACACCGTGCTTGACCTCGGCTCCGGCGCCGGCAACGACTGTTTCGTGGCGCGCGCAGCCACCGGCGATACCGGTAAAGTCATCGGCGTCGACTTTACCCCGGAAATGATTAAAAAAGCCCGGCTCAACGCCGAAAAACTGGGCTTCAACAACGTCGAATTCCGCCAGGGCGATATCGAAGCACTGCCCGTGAGCGACAACAGCACCGATGTGATCGTGTCCAACTGTGTGCTCAACCTCGTACCCGATAAAGCCCGCGTTTTTTCGGAGATCATGCGCACGCTGCGCCCCGGCGGGCATTTCAGCATCAGCGACATTGTACTGGTCGGCCAACTGCCCAATGCCTTGCAGCAAAGCGCCGAATTGTACGCCGGTTGCGTGGCAGGCGCTATCCAGCACGAGGAATACCTGGGCATGATCCGCGAAGCCGGATTTGAAAACATTACGGTGCAGAAACAAAAGCCGATCCTCATTCCCGACCACATTCTGCTGGCTCATTTGACGGAGGAAGGTTTGCAGGATTTTCTAGCCTCCGAAACCGGCATTTTCAGCATTACCGTGTACGCTGAAAAACCGGGCGGCACACCAAAGGCAAAAAACCGGGAGAAGCGGAAAGTGAATCTCGCCGAGCTCAAAGCAGCCATCGCCTGCTGCGAACCGGGTAGCGGGTGTTGCTAGCGCGCGAAGGGCGTAGGGCGTAGGGCGAAGGGCGTAGGGCTCAGCGCATGGGCTACATTTCATGTATGGAATCTACAGATTTACGGGATATTGCCCTACGCCCTTTTCCCTTCGCCCTAAGCCCTTTGCTCTTCGCCCTTCGCCCTTCGCCCTTTGCCCTTCGCGCACTACCTTTGCCGCATGAATCGCCAGACACTGATTTCCAGTATTTTTCAGAAAAAATCGTTTCTCTGCGTCGGACTGGATACCGACCCCGCCAAACTCCCACAGCCTTTGCGCGGCCAACCCGATGCCGTTTTTGAATTCAACAAACAAATTATCGACGCTACGCGCGACCTGTGCGTGGCTTACAAACCCAACCTGGCTTTTTACGAATCCCGGGGCGCCGAGGGCTGGCGCGATTTTGAGCGCACGGTAGCCTACATTGGCCCGGACCACTTCATCATCGCCGATGCCAAACGCGGCGACATCGGCAACACCAGCCGCATGTACGCGCAGGCTTTTTTTGAAAAAACCGGTTGCGATGCCGTCACGGTAGCGCCTTACATGGGCTCCGACAGCGTATCGCCCTTCCTCGATTTTCCCGGCAAGTGGGTCATTTTATTGGCGCTGACCTCCAATCCCGGCAGCGCCGATTTTCAGCAAGGCAATCTCCGGGAAACCGGGAAGCCGCTTTGGGAAAACGTGCTGCAAACGGCACAAAACTGGGGCAGCCCGGAAAATCTCATGTTCGTGGTAGGCGCTACCCACCCGGAGGCCTTTACCCGGGTGCGTGCACTTGCGCCGGAGCATTTCTTGCTGGTGCCCGGCGTCGGCGCGCAGGGCGGTGATCTGCCTGCCATTTGCCGGCACGGGCTTACCCGCGAGTGCGGGCTGCTGGTCAACGCTTCCCGGAGCATACTTTTCGCTTCTGCCGGCCCCGATTTTGCGGATGCCGCCCGTGCCGAGGCTCAAAAAATGCAACAGGAAATGGCGCAGTTGCTCCAGGCCACCCCAATCCGCTAACCGCAAACCTGCAAACCATGTCGACGTACATGCACCGCTGCTTTCAACTCGCCCGCCTGGGCGCCGGCAGTGTATCGCCCAATCCGATGGTCGGAGCCGTGCTGGTGCATGAAAACCGGGTCATCGGCGAGGGTTGGCACCGGCAATTTGGCGGCCCGCACGCCGAAGTGCATGCCCTGCAATCGGTGGCGCCGGCCGACCGGAAACTCATCCCCCACGCTACGCTGTATTGTTCCCTGGAGCCCTGTTTTCATCACGGCAAAACCCCGCCGTGCGTCGATCTGATTTTGGAAAAAAAAATACCGAAAGTAGTGGTCAGCAATGTGGACCCCAACCCGCTGGTGGCCGGGCAAGGTTTGGAAAAATTACGGGCTGCCGGTGTGGCTGTCGAATCAGGCGTACTGGAAGCCGAAGGGCGCCGGCTCAACCGCGCGTTTTTTACCTGGATCACAAAAAAACGGCCCTTCATCGTGTTGAAATGGGCGCAAAGTGCCGACGGCTTTATCGCCCGAAAAAACGAACGGACCGTCATTTCCGGTACGCTGGCGCGCCGTTTGGTGCACCGTTGGCGCGCCGAAGCCGACGCGATTTTGGTCGGCGCCAATACCGCCCTGGTGGACAACCCCGGGCTCGACAACCGCTATTTTTTCGGGAAATCCCCCCTGCGCGTGGTGTTGAATTTTAAAAATAAAATCCCCCGCACGGCATTGCTGCTCGATGATTCCCAGCCCACCTGGGTAGTGGGGCCGCAACAACCCGGAAATTGGAAGAACACGTTGTTTCAGGATGTTAACCCGGAAAACTGGATTCCGGATTTGCTGGAAAAACTCCATACCGACAACCGGGCCACCCTGCTGGTGGAAGGTGGCACGCAGGTGCTGCAACAGTTTTTGGACAGCGGGCTCTGGGACGAAATCCGGGTACTGGAAAATCCGCAGTATTTGCGCGCCGGCGTGCCGGCGCCGCAGGGCTGGCAACACGCCGTTTTGGTAGAGGCATTTTCCCTGCGCGGGGACCTGGTCCGGGTGTTTCAGAAGTAATTGTCGGCCTTGATTTTGGCTAGCGTATCCGCCCGGAATTTCAATTCTTACTGTAAAAATCCGTGTAAATCAGCGTTTTGTCGAAGGCAAATCCGTGTTATCCGCGTTCAAATCCATGTCACGCCAGGAAGAAAATAAAAAAGGCACAAGCAACTGGAAAACCAGCAGACTTGTGCCTTTAAAAAAGTGATCCCGGCAGGGGTCGAACCTGCAACCACCTGCTTAGCATACCAACTACGGTTTTCACCGCGATACCTCCTTAAATGAAGTATTTTGTGGTCTGGACTGTCTCTTCACCATACCCTGCTTTGATTGCAGAGCTTAGGTGCCTGGCGTACAGTCTCTGCACCCCGTGTAAAAAAACGAGGCTCACGATTACCATGGGACTTAACCCGAAGGCTTTCCTGATCAGCCAGGTTCTCAACAGTGCTTTCGCTTCTGTTGACTCCTAAAAAATACTTGAAGGCAGGTGCTCTATCCATTGAGCTACGGGACCAAAAAATTCAAAGAACGTGCGGCAAAAGTACAGTTTTTCCTTTCAGCCAACCCTGCAATGGCAGGTAAAGTTCCCTCAGGGAAGCAGCACTAATTTGCCAACAACCCGGTCAACTCCTGTGTCCAGGCAATACCAATAAATGCCCGGAGTATTCCCGACATCCGTTTTTTGTAGCGCCATTTGGTGTATTCCTGCATCGAATGTTGCTTTTGTTTCAAACACCGATTGTCCGGCGGCATTCCAAATTTTGAGTTGAACAACAATCCCTGTCGACGAATAAAACCGGATTGCCGTTTGTTCCCGAAAAGGATTAGGTGTCAGTTTTAGCTCCATTTTGTCATAGGAAGGTGTAAATACCGGCACCATTCCCGCTTGTATTTCAACAGGGTGATCACAAAGCGTTTCATTTCCACAGCCATCGTAAGCATACCACTTAATCCGGTGTAAACCTGGCGGAAGTTGTGGCAGGGAAAATCGGATTGTATCTGGGTACTGCCCTTCAGCCCAACGCAAGCGAAAAACTAAAGGATTGCTGTTCCAGTCACGTTGCACGACAAAACGGTACTTATCCAGGCTGTCTACGCCTGGTCGCTGGTCAAAGGAACGCAGCGTGCCGCCACTGAATCCCGGGTTAGAAGCATTGCCGAAAAAAACCTGACCCGGCGGCGGTGGGTACTGGCTGTTTACCACAGTTTCCTGAACACCGTCCTGATCCAGGTCCAGATACAACAGATAACGGGCACCCAGATTATTTCCCGAACAGGAATCATAACCGGAATAAGCGATATCCAATGGGGCTTCGCGCATATCCTGGCTATTGGTTTGCGGAGTCCACCAAACAGGTGCATTCCAAAGCAGCGGGTCATTGGCTGTCGTGTCGGTCTGAACAGGAAAATCGGCACTACAATCTGTTATAACAGGGCCAATAGTGTCGATGAGTTTGACCGTTTGCTTGTAGGTATAGCAATTAGCATTTGCGCTCCAATAGATGCTGAAATTAGTAGCTGTTGGGTCGCCAGGCGTGATTTTACTGATTGTGGCGCTCCAGGGATCCCCCACCGTATTGATGGATGAAATCACCGGACCGGCAATATTGGCCGGATGATTCGCCAGTGCAAATGGTGTCGGATTGGGCACGTCGATACATGGGAGTGCAGGCAAATACGTAGCCGGATTATAGATTTTCCACCAACGGTCGAATATATAACAAGCATCCGGAACCGGTGTGGGGAATGCATCCCAGTGCTCAATAATAATTGGCAGGATATCCGGATTATAAATCAGCGGTGTGCCATAATCATCAGAAATGCTGCACTGCGTTTTTAGTACATCATCGGGGAAGCGAACAAAATAGGATTGTTGGGCAAAGGATGGCATTACGGCCAGGCATGCAAACCACAGGAGCAGGAGTAGGCGCATAGGTTATATCGTTTTTCGACCTGCTAAAGTTAGATTTTTTCTTCCAGGTCAAGCTGGCTAACTTTGGCAAAACGAACTGCGCCCATCATGTCTGAAAAAGTTGATAATGTCCAAATAGAAGAATCCTGGAAACGCGTCCTGGCCGATGAATTTCAGCAGCCCTATTTCGCAGCCATCAAATCGTTTCTGGTACAGGAAAAAAAAGCCGGCAAAACCATTTTCCCGCCCGGGCCGTTAATTTTCAATGCCTTCAACTCCACACCATTCGATCAGGTAAAAGTGGTCATTCTTGGGCAAGACCCCTACCACAATCCCGGCGAGGCCATGGGCCTGTGTTTTTCGGTGCCCAAGGGCATTAAGGTGCCGCCATCGCTGGTCAATATTTACAAAGAAATCAATCGCGACCTCGGCCTGCCCGTTCCCAACCACGGCGACCTGAGCGCCTGGGCTGCCCAGGGGGTGCTCCTGCTCAACGCCATGCTCACCGTGGAAGCCCGCAAACCGGCATCGCACCAGAAAATCGGCTGGCAAACGTTCACCGATGCCGTTATCCGTAAGATTTCGGAGGAAAAAGAAGGGGTGGTTTTTCTGCTCTGGGGAAAGTTTGCCCAAAGCAAAAAGCCCCTGATTGATGAAATGAAGCATTACGTGCTCACGGCGCCCCACCCTTCGCCGCTGGCCGGTAACGGTTTTCAGGGCTGCGGGCATTTTGGCCGGACCAATGAATTGCTGGAGAAGCAGGGAAAGGAGCCGGTTGATTGGCAGGTTTGATTGCGGAGTGCGGATTACGGAGTGCGGATTGGTTCACCATTTTGGTGCTGGAAGATTGATGCATTTGCTTGATAGTGCATCAGCGCCATACAATTCAATAAATCGAAAAGGTGAACTAATCCGCACTCCGTAATCCGCACTCCGCAATCTAAAAATTCGCACTCGTCAAAACACCCCTTGCCCGTCAAAATTATTTTTCCGGTAGGGCAATTTCAGGAAGTCGAGTGAGGAGCCCGGTGTTACGTTGATAAAAAATTCGTAGGTGCCGCGCAGGGGTTGCCAGCGCAGGCTGAACTGCCAGCAGTGCAGGTTTCGGGTGAGGCCCAAATCGGGGTACACGATCCGCTTGGCCTGAAAATCATAACTGATATTGCCCACGTCGATCGACCATTTGGGGGTAAGCGGGATGCGACCCGACAGGCTGATGTTGTTGGTGCCGACCAGAAAAGTATCGCGGTTGGTGTTGCCGATTTCCTGCCGAAGGAATGAAATCCGGTGGTTAATCCGAAACTGCTCAAACAAGCCGATAAAATCATCTTTGGCTGAAACAGTTCGGGGTTTCTGAGCCCCCTCGGCGGTCGAAGTCGCGTCTTTTTCAAACAATTTGCGCAAATCGCCAATAGTCATCTGGGTGTTCAGCGCCACTTCAAAACGCACCAACCGGAGCAGTTTGCCTTCTTCCCGGACGGCAAATTTATTCACCCGCACCCCTGCCTCGTTTCGGATATACGGATCAAAACGCGCATTCCAGGTCAGGTTTGAAAGGCCCTTGAACAAGCGGAACAGGCCTCCTGTGGAAACCTGGCTCCACTTCAACGTATCCCTGGTGAGGCTGTAACTGCCTGAAAATGTCAGGTTATCGAAAATCCGTACTCGCTTGACAGTATCCTTTTTGGCCGAATAAAACTTCATTTCCAGGATATTGCTGAGGCTGTAGTTGATGGACATATCCCGGGGCGCATTGGTCGGCCGGCCGTACACGGCATCGTCAAAAATGCCGTAGTCCTGAAAAGATTCACGGCCGGGCTGGGCGCTGGTTTGTACCTGGCGGAAAAAGTAGTCCGAATCCGAATAATCGGGCCGGAAACCGGTGGACAGCGAAGGCTTCATTGTATGGCGAATACCGCGGAACCAGCCCTTTCGGAATTGTTTGGTAAAAAACAACGCCGTATTCAGGGTAATGCCGGCATCGAATTGCCGGAACGGCTTAAAGCCCCAGTCGCGAAACGTGGTATCGCGGCCCCAAACGGTTTTATTGCTGTCCACCACGATAATGTCGGCCACCGTATCGTACACAAACTGGATATCGTCGATAAACTGGCGTTCGATGGAATACGGGTACCAGTTTTCTTCGTAGTTCACCCGGGGCGAGATGTTGATGTATTTGAAAACCTTGAAGTTGAAATCGGTGCTGGCATTGTGCTGAATGCCCATGCGGGCTTTGCGCAGCGTTTCGCTGGAAAACAGCAAGGTGTCGGCCACCTGCACCGTGTTTTGCAATTTGGAGGAATAGGTCAGGGAAAGTTTTTCGTACCAGCGCTCTTTACCGACCGGTTTTTTGCGCTTGAACGGAAAGACCCGCTGGAGGTTGAACGCCGCCGTCGGGAAGCTGATGTTCATCAGCCGCGTTTGGGTGTTCTGGGAGTGGCTGAGGCTGGCGTTGAACTGGTAGGGTTTGCCGGGGAAAGTTTGTGAATAATTAAGGTTGGAGCTCAGGGTGTTTTGATAAACGCTGGCGTAATCGTTGCGGTTGCGGTTTTGATCGCGGTTGGTTTCGATGTTCAGGGAACCGCCGAAGCGCCGGGTCGGGTGCGCCTTGGGGTCCTGCTGGTGCGACCAGCGAATACCGAACGATTGGGCCGACACGCGCCGGGCCATGTTGTCTTCAGAAACGCGGTTGTTAAACCGGAGATTCAGA
This sequence comes from uncultured Saprospiraceae bacterium, assembly GCA_964484205.1. Taxonomy (GTDB): domain Bacteria; phylum Bacteroidota; class Bacteroidia; order Chitinophagales; family Saprospiraceae; genus M3007. Next base: position 29,823 of record CAZAEZ010000053.1, read on the forward strand.
TCGTCGCGGAAGCGGTAGCGCTGGTTGTACCGCACATTGGCCTGCACGCCCCAGGTGCCGCTGGTGTAGGCGTTGAACAACATGGTCACATCGAGGTGGTCCGATATCGGGAAGTAGTAGCCCCAGTCTTTGATGCCCAGGCCTTCCCGGTCGGCAAATTCGAAGTCGCGCGGAATGATCAGTCCCGATTTGCGGGTTTGCGTGATGGGGTAAAACCCGAAAGGCAGCACGAGCGGTGTGGGAATGCCGCCGATCTCCACGTTGGAAAATCCGGTGACCACCAGTTTGTTCGGCACGACTTTCAATTTTTTGGTGTGAATGCCGTAGTGCGGCACCAGGGCGTCGCAGGTGGTGATCAGGGCATCTTTGTTGTACACGGTATTCTGGGTTTGCACCGAGGTATCGGCCGAAGCCTCGCCAATAAACTTGGCTTTTTGTCCCAAAACATAGAGATCTTGCTGCTTCGTGCGGGCCTCGTAAATAATTCCTTTTTTTGAGCGGAAATTATAGCGCAACTTCGTGGCAGTAAACTCCTGTTCGCCGTCCTTAAATTCAGGCAGCCCGGCCAACTTGCCGGTTTCATCGGGAAATTGCTCGGCGCTCACCTCATTTTTTTCATAATCCAACAAAATATATCCCGCCTTCAGATCGATTGTAGTGTATTTTAAAAAAGCCTGGCCATACAGGTGCAACTGCTTGTTTTTCACATCGAACCACATGGAATCCTTCGCGCCGTATTCCACCTCGTCGTCCAAGGCATCTTTTGACAAGCGTACCGGGTTTAAATCCACGATAGCCACCACCGGAGAATCCACCGGCGCCGGCGGCAACGTATCAAGGGGCGCAACCGGCTCCTGGGCAAAAACAGGTGTGCACATCAAAGCACAGGCTATTTGCCAGAAAAGCCGATATTTGTCCATAGTTTTATCCACGACTAAGAAAACATGAGGAAACTAATTGCCCAACAAACGATCACGACCTTGCTCGCGTGGCTTCTTTGTTGTAATATTAACATTGCCACAACTGTTGAGCGCCATCCCGAAAACCATTCCCTCCAAAATGCAGGCGCCGGCAAAGGTAGAGAATACTGTGATTTATCCGCCTTCGCTTCAGCTTCGGCGGATAAATCCGCCGCTGAAGCTGAGACCGATCATGCTTCTGCCGCAGCCAATAACCTGGTCGCCGATCTTTTCCGGAAAATGAAATCCGGGCAAAAGTCCGGCCACAGTTATCAAATCAAAACCGTGGTGCTCGACGCAGGCCATGGCGGCAAAGACCCGGGCTGTATCGGCGCCACCTCCCGCGAAAAACACAACACCCTGGCTATTGTGCTCAAGCTCGGGGCTTTTCTGAAAGAGGAATTTCCCGAACTCAAGGTCATCTACACCCGCGACACCGATGTGTTTGTCGAACTCAATGAACGCGCCGCCATCGCCAACCGCAACAACGCCGATCTTTTCATCAGCGTCCACTGCAATGCGATCAGTGTATCACATGTGAAAGGCACCGAAACGTATGTGATGGGCCTGCACACCGCATCGTCCAACCTGGAGGTGGCCAAGCGCGAGAACGCTTCGATCTACCTGGAAGACAATTACCAGAAAAACTACGAAGGCTACGACCCGAACAGCACCGAAGCGCACATTTTTGGAAGCGTTTGGCAGAGCGCTTACCTGGAGCAGAGCATTTTGTTTGCCGGCTACGTCCAGCAATACGCCAAGGAACTGGCCAACCGGGAAGACCGGGGCGTAAAACAGGCCGGATTTATCGTGTTACATCAAACCGCCATGCCATCTGTATTGGTGGAAGCCGGGTTTCTGACCAACCGGGTCGAAGAAGCATTTGTCGCTTCGGAAGAAGGGCAAACACAACTGGCCTACGCTATTTTTGAAGCATTCCGGGCCTACAAATCCAAAATGGAAGGCAAGCCGGTTCCCGAAAAAAACAACGCACAAATGACGGCCAAAGGCGGCAGCCCCCCGCAAGCCGTTTCCACCAGCGTTAAAAAGCCGGTATCGGCGCCGGCGCCAAAAACAACCCAACCGGGTCCGGCAACCCAACCCATGCAAGCCCCACCGCCGCAACCCACCCCGCCCCGCCCCGCCCCGTCGAACGACCGGTACGCCGATGAAATCGACATGCCGGTTTATTCCTCCAAATCCGGCGCTGGGGCCTACCGGATTTACCTGATGAGCTGGACCTCCAGGCTGGATAAAAAAACAGGCCAGCTCAGCCTGCTGGGCGATGTGGAAGAGGAACAATCCGGCGGACAATTTCACTACTACACCGGGAAATTCAAAACACAGGCCGAAGCAGAAAAAGTAATCCCTGAACTCCGGAACCTGGGATTTCGCACGGCCAAAGTTGTCCAAACCAAACCGGGTAAAAACTGATTTTCGAAATAGCCCCTTTTTCCGTTCATATCCATTCTGTCAAACATGTTTAAAATAAGTAACGAAACAAAAATCGGCCTGCTTGCCATAGCGGCCATTGCACTGGCTATTTGGGGATTTAAATTTCTGAAAGGCATGAACGTCCTCACGGCCTCCCAAACATTTTACATCCGCTACGACAATGTGGAACAGCTCCGGCCATCCAGCCCGGTGTTTATCAATGGCTTGCAGGTGGGCATGGTGAAGGACATTTACGTGGATCCGGGAGACGACCAAACGATCATTACCGTAATTAACCTGGAACGCCGGATTGATATCCCCAAAAACACCGTTGCGGTCATCGTCAGTGAAAGTATCATGGGCGGCAAGGCCATAGACCTCGAAATCAACGGCACCTGCAACGGCGGCGATTGTGCCCAAAGCGGCGAATACCTCACCGGCCGCACCAAGTCGTTTTTTGAAAGTGTGATCGGCAACCCGAAAGAACTGGATGCCTACACCGAACGCCTCCGGATCGGCCTGACGGCACTTTACGACTCCATTGCCGACCCAAGGCACCCCCAAGGGTTCGGCCATACGCTCGTAGCCCTCCGAAACTCGCTGACCAATATCGCCGTGATGACCAACAAAATCAATCACTTTCTGGACGCCAGCACTGCCGGACTTACCGCAACGGCCAACAACACCGCCGAAATAACCAAGGCCATCCGCGAAAGCAACCAAAGTATAAAATCCATGCTCGACAATATGTCGGTCTTCACCGCACAATTGAAAGATGCCGGCATCGACAAATCCGGACAAAAAGCGGCAGTTTTGATGGATTCTCTGACGGTAACCCTGAGCACACTCCGAAGTACCCTGAGCACGACCGAATCGGCAGTGACCAAACTCGACACCCTCGCCGCAGGACTTGCCCGGGGTGAAGGCTCCATGGGGCTGCTGTTGAACGACCCGGAGTTTTACAACAATACCGTGCGGACCACCCGGCAATTGCACCTGCTGTTGCAAGACCTGCGCCTCAATCCGAAGCGATACAATACCGTAAAACTCAAAATCTTTGGAAAAAATAAAACCGGGGATTACGAAATACCCCTCGACGACCCCGCCTACCAAATGCTGGTCGACAGCCTGGAACGCGACTACAGCCAACGGGTGAAACAATAATGCAACTAGCCCCCCAACGCCGGCCTGACAAAACGATCATTAAAACAAAACAGCCATGATACACATTTTAGCAAAACACTGGTGGGTGCTCGTTCTGCGTGGCATTGCCTCCCTGATTTTCGCAAGTGTCGCCTTTTTGATGCCCGAATTCACGTTTGGCATTCTGGTCACGCTGATCGGTATTTACCTGTTGGCCGATGGCGTACTCGCCACGTACTCCGGCTGGCGGTTGCGCGGTCAGGATGAAGAGTGGTGGGTCGCTGTGCTGGAAGGATTGATCGGCGTCGGACTCGGTGTAGCCTCCCTGGCCAACCCGGACATCAGCGCAACCCTGCTCGTTACCTTTATCGCCATCTGGTGCCTGCTCACCGGCGCCTTCGAAATCGCCCTGGCCATCCGCATCCGGAAAGAGATCGAGGATGAATGGCAACTGGCTTTTGCCGGGGTAATCTCCATCGCCCTGGGTGTCCTGATGCTGGTCCAGCCGAATGCCGGGGCGCTCTCCATCGCCTGGTGGGTTGGTTTTTACGCCACTTTTTTTGGCTTGCTGCTGATTGGTCTGGGCATACGGCTTCGCCGGTGGTTGCCGCCGCAGGCCTGAAGCGGCGCGTTTGGCTGAAGGACACTTTTCAAATTTTCACCACGGAGGCACGGAGGACACGGAGTTTTTCTCTGTGTCCTCCGTGCCTCCGTGGTGAAAAAAAATAGCAAAACCAGAATTATCCGTTTGAGCCAGCCGTGATAAACCTACCACAAAAACCGGTACGTCCATTTTACCAGGAAAATATTTCGCGGCGTCTGTCCGAACACATTGTCGAACAGGCTTTCCACCAACGGCGTTTGCAGGTCAAAACCCGCATCGGGCGTGTTGCCCTGCGACCATACCAGGTAGAGCTCCGAGCCCGGCACATATTCCCAGCGGATCACCAGGTTGGAACGAAACTGGATAAAATTAAAATCCGGCGGGTCAAAGACGTAATCAGTGGTCCCATCCTGGTCTTCGTCAACAGAAAATCCACCACCCGCCGTTTGAAGTTCGTCCCCGGTATACCGATGAAAACGCGCGTCATATTCCCGGTTTAGCGGGTCGGTCACATAGCCGTAATGCTGAAATTTTGCCCGGAAAATAAACGGTTGCCCGTAGTACTGCACCGTCAGGTCGGGGGTGATGTTGTAGTTCAGGCGGGCTGTCAGCGAAAAACTGCGCTGGTCTACTTCACTCACGATGATGCGCTGCTCCGGACCGAAATCAACCTGCGCCACAAACTGGTCCTGTTTGCGCCAACTCCGGTCATAGGACGGATAAATGCCCAGGCGCAGGGCATCCAGCGGTTGAAAATTCAGGCCCCCATTCATACCGTGCGACCGGACGGTACGGCCAAAGCCCCAGGCCTGGTAGACGCCGATGTTGCCGTACACTTTTTTCCGGCTGTCGGAATTCAGATTGACATTCAAACCCGCGCCCGCCGGTTTGCGCAGCGAAGAACCGCCGCGCAGGGCATTGTTCGACACTTCATACGGATTCCAGGTAAAACCCGTGCTAAAGTTCCAGTTGTTCTTAAACCAGGCCCAGGCATTGGTATTGAAAGCCGAGTAGAGAAACTGCCCGCCAAAGTCCCAGCGCGCCCAATGGTTGTAGTTGACCTGAAAAGTGCGGAACGCCGAAACCGGTTTTTGAACGCTGTAACTGCCCCAGGCAAAATGATTGATCTCGTCGGCGGCCAGCAAGAAGCCGATATCGTTCAGCTCCAAATCCGGTGAACGCCAGGTAAGTCCGGATTCAAATTTATAAATGCCGCCGAGGCTGTCGGGTTTCCCGCCAATTTTTCCAATACGGAATGTGCCGCCGGTTCCGGTCAGGGCTTTCCGGTTGGCATCGGCAACCAGGTGTTCGGCGTTGCTGCGCTGAAAATTGTGTACAAAGCCGGTTTGGGTTTGAAAAATAGCATCCGGGGTACCTTCCACCCGGCTGAACAGGGCATTGGCCCGAATGTACCACCAGCGGTTTTTCCAGAAATGCTGTAAATCCAGGCCACCGGAATACGCTGCGCGGTGCAGCCGGTCCAGGCCATGCTCCCGGTTAACCGCGGTGAACATACCGCCGAAGACGGTATTGCCCTGGTCAAAATCCTTGAGCACGCGCCCGACAAAAAAATTGGTCAACGGCTCCACCAATTCCTTCCGGCGCTCGCCGGTATGATCGATCTCCGCCATTTCCCGCTGGGTCACACTCTCCAGAATACCCACCGACCAGCCTTTTTTTGTTTTTCCACTAAACTTGGCCGCGCCAAGAATGGAGGTGTTCTGCGGAATATCCGCATACTCGCCGGAAGCCAGACTGGGATAGCCATGCGGAGCGCCGCCAATCCGGCGGGAGTAAAACAACAGGTCGGCGTCGTAATCGCCGCCGGCAGTCGAGCCGGTGAGTTGGTAATCGAAGAGGTTGCGGCTTTCCATGAAAAACGGGCGGCGTTCGCTGAAAAAAACTTCGTAACCGTCGAGCCGCACAGCACCGGGGTCGGCTTCCACCTGCCCGAAATCCGGATTGATCGTAAAGTCGAGGATCAGATCGCGGGTCACGGCAAGTTTACCGTCGAGCCCGACACTCAGCCTCCGGTCGGAGCCATCGGCGAAGGGGTTATCGGCCTGTTTTTCGTAGTGCTCGGTTTGCGCCAGGGCGTAAGGCGCCAGCTCGACCTGCCGGTTGGCGGGCAGGTTGCGCAGGCCCAACAGTTCGCCGTAGGCACTTACCCAGACACCGGAATTTCGCGGGATGTATTGCCAGGTGGAGCGTTCTTCTTTCCGAAAAATACGCCGCATGAGCTGGATGCCCCAAACGGGATCAGTCTGGTTGCCGTAGCGCAGCTGGCTGAACGGGATTTTCACCTCGGCGGTCCAGCCCAGGCTGTCGGTGTGCGTTTTGGCATGCCAAACCGGGTTCCAGTTGGGGTCCCAGTTGTTGCCGTTGTCCGATACGAATTCATCATTTTTTACGCCGCTTACCGAAAGTGTAAAGGAAAATGCGGTGCGGAGGTCGTGGTAGCTGTCGATGTTGATCTCGACCCAATCGCCCGGAAATTCATCCCGGCGGCCCATGCGATGCACGATGCTGTCGGGCGCCGTGTCGTAGCACCGGTAACCGATGAGCAGGTATTTCTCGTCGAAAAGAATCTTGAACTGCGTTTCCTGGGAAGGCGGAACCGCTTCGGTGGGTTGGTACTGGATAAATCCGCCGCCCCATGCCACCTGGTCCCAGATGGGTTCGTCGGGAATACCGTCGAAGGTGATGGCGTCGTTCGCAACGGCGGCGGTGACGTATTGTTTTTTGGCAATATCGGCATTGGGAGCCTGGGCATTTGAACACATGGGGAGCAGCCCGAAAGCGGCTGCCGGAAGAAGTAGGAGGTGCTTCATGTCAGAAAGGTTGTCGTTCGATTAAACGGTCGAAAGACACCAAAACGTTCCCCTGGTTGCAGATTCGTCAGCCGCCCATCCCCCCCGTTTCCCGATCCAGGACATCAACCGTCGCCTGGTACAGGTCGGCTGCACGCTGCGCCGTTTTTCCGATGCACACCATGCCCAGTTTCCCGTGCTCCGACAGTGCCCCGAGCAGGTGAAACATGGTGCCCTCCTGGGTCGTCGAATCGTACTGGATGTTATGGCAAATGGCAATGTCGATCAAGTCTTCCGGGGTCAGGCCTTTGTAGGCGTCGGATTGCAGGCTGTCGGTAGCCAGATAGTACCGGTTTTGGCCGTTCGGCATTTGGTACAGGCCGGTGTGGTGGTCGTAATAGCCGTCGGTCAGAAATTTGAGCATCAGGTAAGGGTGCGTCGTACCCCCTTTGCGGAGGTTTATTTCGATGGCATAATGTTTCCACCAACCCTGGGGTTCTTTTACCGAAATAAAATCGACACCGAACCGGCCGATGACGCCTTCCTTGCACAATTCCTTCGCCACCTGGTAGCCCATTTTACCGATTTCATGCACATATTCCGGATTTGCCGGAAAAGTGGCCCCCTGGTACACCTGCCCCGATTCGCCGCCCAGCATTTGATCGTGGGTGGAGATCACCACGATTTGTTTGAGCGGATTGATCCGGCATTGCACCGAGGGCGACGACTTGATCGCGCCCTCGACAAACATTTCAACGATCCCCTGCATGGACGCCATTTTTTCAGAAAAAACATCGAACGTCAAATCCGGCGCCACCATTTTCAGGTGTTTCCGCAGGGTATCCATGTCTTCCGGGAAACCGCCTTTTTCATAGGAATAGACCGCATTCCCTTCCCCGGAAAAGCCGTCGTTGAGTTTTACCACGGCTTTCCGCATTTCCGGAAATGTTCGTTTTAATTCCTGCAACGCCGCCAACACCTCATCCATATTTTCCAGGTTCTCATAACCGGGCGGCACATGCAGGCCGGCGCGCCGGCAAATTTCACGGCTGCCGCTTTTGGTTCCCCAATGGCTCAGGGATGCCGGGCAGCCGTAGAGCGGAATACCCAGCCGCAGCGAAAGTTCGTGTTCCAGCCAGGTGATGTTGAACCCTGCAAGGTGGGCAACATGGTTGGACGGGATATAACTTTTGATCTTGTCAATCAGGCGCGGACGGGCCAGGATTTTTTCCGTCAGCGAACGCGGCGAAGAGTCGTAACAGCAGAGCAAGGTCAGGCGTTGCCGGGCATGCCGGGTGGTGATGCCGGGTAGCAGATGCAGGTAGTAGTCTACGATCACCTTGTCGATTGGTGTGCTGCTCAGGTAAATAATGTTGGTGCGGGGTTTGCGCAGCAAAAGCAACATGCAGAGCAGCCGCTCCTCGTAGTGGTTGATGCCGGCAATTTTGGCCAGGATTTCCGGATCAAGCGTATTGCTCGGGTTGATCACCACGGTTTTGGGCGCCAGCGGATCGGGAAAATACTTTTCAAACTGGACGATCAAATCCTGCTGTAAGGTAGCAAGGCGCTTTTCGGCGCCGGGGAAGGAAAGGTGTAGGGCAGCATCCATCGGACAGCGGTGTTTGGTTACAGACGTGCAAAAAGCAAGTTAGGGAGCCTTGCTCACCAATGCCGCTGATACCGGCTACGCCGGGGGGTGATTTTCGTCGGGAGGTGCGTCGCGGGAATACCGACTCGTCCTACGACTTCGAGTCTGTCCATTACACACAAGTCCTCGAATATACTTTTCGGCCTCGTGTCAACCCCACCCCCATCCCCCATAGCCATCAACTTAAGGCAAATAGATATGAAAT
>CAZAEZ010000054.1:0-35254 GCA_964484205.1 uncultured Saprospiraceae bacterium
CTAAGGGGGGTCAGTTTGCTCCGGTAGAGGGGGTCAGTATCTCCGGAATTTTCAACCACGGTTGAATTGGAGGCTGCGGACACTGCCCCGGCAACAAAACACGCACGCTCGGGAAAAGCAAAACCCTGGCACGGAATGCAACTGACCGGCGGGCAACTTACCTTGCCCTTTAAGATCCGGCCCAAAGCCGAAACCAACTCGTTTCGCCTGACCACCGACGTTACGGTGGGCGCTTTTGTCGGGCTGACCAAACGGCTTTCGCTCCAAAAAGAATACCGGTTGATCATACCGCTGGCAGCCGGCTTAACTTTCATCAATATCAACAACGGCAACACTTCGCTCGACCTCGCCTTGCAGGAAGCCGAGGTTGTACCGGGACTGACCTGGAGCACAGGAATTATCCTCGAACTGGACAAATACAGCCTTGGGCTGATGTTCGGAAAAGACTATGCCAGTGAGGTGGGCAACCAATGGAATTACCACCGTAAAATTTGGTGGTCGTTTGGCATTGGCTTCGCGTTTTTTCACTAAAAAACGCATCTCCTAAACGACTTACCGAAAAGAGGGCGACACCACCAATTCTTTACTCCCGGGGGTATAGGTATAAAATCCTTCGCCGCCTTTGACGCCCAGTTTCCCGGCGGCAACCATATTGACCAGCAATGGGCAGGGCGCATATTTGGGGTTACCAAAACCGTCTTGCAGTACGCGCAGAATTGCCAGACAGACATCGAGACCGATAAAATCGGCCAGCTGCAGCGGTCCCATCGGATGCGCCATGCCAAGTTTCATGACGGTGTCAATTTCTTCCACCCCGCTCACGCCCTCGTACAAGCTGTAAATAGCCTCGTTGATCATGGGCATCAGGATGCGATTGGCCACAAAACCGGGGTAATCGTTCACTTCCACCGGCACTTTACCCAGTTGGCGGGAAAGTTCCATGATTTCGGTAGTTACCTGGTCGGTGGTGGCGTATCCCCGGATGACTTCAACCAGTTTCATAACCGGCACGGGGTTCATGAAGTGCATGCCGATCACCTGGCCCGGACGTTTCGTGGCCGCGGCAATTTTGGTGATGCTGATGCTGCTCGTATTGGTAGCCAGTACGGCGTTTGCCGGGGCAAACTGGTCGAGATCGGTAAAAATTTTCAATTTCAGCTCCACGTTTTCAGTAGCTGCCTCCACGATCAGGTCCGCATTTGCCACCCCCTCTTTCATGTCGGTCATCGGGTGAATCCGGTTCAGGGTTGCTTGTTTATCCGCTTCCGTCAATGCGCCTTTATTGATCTGGCGGTCCAGATTTTTGCCGATAGATGCCAGGGCCTTGTCGAGTACATCCGAAACGATATCCACCAATGTTACCGAGAATCCGTTTTGAGCAAACACGTGAGCAATACCATTTCCCATGGTGCCGCCGCCGATAACTGAAATTTTCTGCATGCGCTTAAAAGTTTAATAAAATTCAGAGGCCAGCCCTTTTTCCAGGGCGCGGCAAAGGTAGAAAATTGAATGGCTTAAAACTGCGCAACGGGAAAAAGTACACCCAGGCGCAAGGTAAATTCAGCCGCCAAACAGTTTGCCAAACAATCCGCCGCCGCCATTTTTTGCAGCGCGCGCTTTTTCGAGAAATTCCTGTGCAGTCGCATTTTCCGGTTCGCTTTGAAGCGCCCGTTCACAAAACTGGATGGCCTCTTGGTATTGTCCCTGCTCGAAAGCAATTACCCCCATGATGGCATACGCATCGGCCAGATCGGGCTCCAGCGTGTAGGCTTTGACCAGGCATTCGACTGCCGGTTCGTAGGCGCCGTTCACTTTATGCACCAGACCCAGGTAAAACCAGGCATAACCGTAATCGGGGTTTTGCTGCACCACCGATTCGAAATCTGCCTTCGCGGCATCGTAGTTTTCCAAAAAATAATAGGCGATGCCGCGTACGGTTTGTATTTCCAATTGGCTTGGATCGAGATCCAGGGCTTTCGACATCAATTCGGTGGCTTCCGGGTAATCGCCCAGGTGGTACCGGCACAAACCGTGACTTCCCCAATAGGAAGCATTCGATGAGTCGGTTGCCAGGGCAACTTTCAGGTCCGTTTCGGCGTCGGAATAATTCGCGGTTTGTACCCGGCAAATGCCTCGCAAGCCAGTTGCTATGGCTCGTTCAAAATTGTTATCGATGCAATGTGTCAGGTCGGAAATGGCCTGTGGATACTCACCCAGGTGCATGGCTGCCAGGGCGCGGTTGAACCGAGCGGCTGTTAAATCAGGGTCGGCGATCACGGCGGCATTAAAATCGGCATAGGCTTTTCCGTAATCCTCCAATTGCTCCAGGAAAATATTTCCGCGATTATTAAATGCCAGTGCCTGTTTTGGGTTTTGACGGATGGTTTCCGAGTACCAGTGCATGGCTTCATCCCAGAGTCCGAGTTGCTCATAAAGCGTTGCGAAGTGCTGTTTTACCTCCCAGGATTGCGGATTTTTTTCGTGAAAAACGGTAAAATCGTTTAACGCGCCGGTGTAATCACCGCTTTGCATTTTTTGAAAGCCGGTTTGCAACAAATCGGTATCCGACCCGGCAGTCGTTTGGTCGGCAGCAGTCGGAACAGGCTGGTCATCAACCGTAAATCCGGCAGCGGGCACGTATGATTGTTGTTGATTTTGCAGTTTTTTACCGGCAACGGTGATGAGCCGAAGCGTGGAAAAACTAATGTTGCTGAAGGTGATGGAGTATTCCTTGTGGTCGATGAGGTTGAGCCGGATATTCTGTTGGCAGAGGCTCATTTGTTGTTGCAGGGCGTAAACTTCATCTACCAGATCGGCATCTATTTTTTCAATAAAAATTGCCAATTCGGTAAGTGCCTCCTCGGTTTCGCTCTTGCGAATCAGTTCTTTTAGCCCTTGCAGCGTTTGCATCAATTCCATGTGGCTGAGTATAAATTAATACGTGGGGAAAGCGGATTTTTCCTGCGAACTCGGCTAGTTTTTTCGCCAAATCACCATAGCCGACGGCGTAAATCCGAGTGTTGGGTGCCATTCTGCCCCGGAGCCAATTTCCAGGCCATTTTTTAAACGATAGCCTGCGCCGAAGCCAAGCCGTGCAGGGTCTGACCGGATGCCGGTGCGCAAAACGAGTTGATCAACCGGCAAATATTCAATTCCCGCTTTGAGTTGAGCCGGGCGTTCCAGGTCTTTTTCCGTTTCCAGGAGCAGGGTCAGCGTAGGCGCCGGTTGCCAGGCTGCCCCGATCTGCAACACAGCGGGCAACACTGCTCCACCCAATTCCAAATCCACCGGATTTTGGATTTTGGCGCCAAGCCAGAGCCCTTTCAGCGGATTAGCCAGCATGCTTAAACTAAACGTAGCGCCTGTAACATTGCCGTATTCCTGTGCTGAAACGCGCAAGATCGAAGCACTGCCCCCAAGTAGAATTTTTTCGCCCAGGCGGCGCCCGTACAGCAGCCGGAATTGTTGTTCGCTGTAGACCTCGATGGCTGAATGCGCAATGTCAAGGCCAAAACCATCCCTGGCACTCATGCGAGCAAAGCCCTGGAAGCGCGCCGTTTGCCAGCCGCTGATTCCGAACGGCATGGCAGCGCCGGCAAACACAGCGGCTTTGTTTGCAAAACCGGGTACGGCATCATTCCCCAGGCCTGTCCCGACGCCGGGGTAGGCCACGACGGCCCCGCCGAGTGCCAGGGCAGCCGCATTCTCCACAGGCCGCATGAAAACCTGGGCGAATACCGGCAAGGGTACGATCAAAAGAAAGAGGAAATAAAAACTGCGCATAATCAACGTTTGAGCGAAGGTACAAAGCCGGGAGCAGATCAGACTTCCACGCCGTGTTGCGTTGTAATTTTTTCATAAAACTCCCCGGCCGGGGTCATGCTGCGTTCCATGGTGTTGAAATTTACCCGAACCAGCCCAAACCGGAACGTTGGGCCGAGGTGCCATTCAAAATTATCCCAGGTGCTCCAGTGAATATAGCCGCGCAGGTCGATACCCGCTTCAATCGCTTCATGACAAACCTGCAGGTAGTCGCGCAAGGCCTGCATACGCTGTTGGCTGTCGTCGGTGCAAATTCCGTTTTCGGTGATAACGATCGGTTTTTTATATTTTTTCCAAAACCGGCGCAGCACCCAGCCCAATCCCTCCGGCTTGTAAAGCCACATTTTATCGTGTGGCAGTCCAAGCCGGCGCACGGCTTCAGGCCGGTGAATCATATCCACTGGAAAGGGATCGAAAAGCAAGTAAGCGTAATAGCTCAACCCCCAAAAATCGCACTTTTGAAACGGGCGTGCGGCGCGGTTGAGAAACCACCAACGGGCAAATAGCGCCGGGAAGAGGCCCAAAATATTTGTTGTTTTAAAAAATGCCGTATTCAGGGAAATGCCAACCGGGGTGTTTTTGCTTTTTTCCCGAATTAAGACCCGCACGATTTCGTGTGCACGCCCCATATTGTCCAGCACGCGGTTAGCTTTGAAATACCGGCGTTTTTGGAAGGGCGGGAAGGCGCCGGAGAAGTACGCATTGTAGGCGTAAACATTCGGTTCGTTAAACGTATTCCACCAGGCGGCATATTTGCCGAAGTGCTTGATGCACTGCTGGGCATAGTTCACGAAAAAATCAATGTTTTCTTCTTTTGCCCAACCGCCTTTTTGCTCAAACCAGTTGGGATGGCAGAAGTGGTGCAGCACAAACATCAGGGAAACGCCCCGGGTCTGAAGCATTTCAAAAAACGCGCAGTATTCGTCTACCACCGCGGGGTCAAATTTGGCCATTGGTTTCGTTTGCAATCTCGACCAATCCACACCACAGCGATAAACCGAGCCGAGCCGGGCAATATAGCCGGCATCTTCTTCGCGGTGCAGTTCATGGTCTGTTGTGCGTTCGAAAGTATGCCCGTCTGCGGCAACCAGCCCACGCCAGGGGTGGTCACCGGCTGTTTCAACCTGCGCGGCGGCAGTTGATGTACCCCAGAAAAAGTTTTTCGGAAAAGATAAAAACATGGGCCTGTGCTATTTAAGCGTACCGGTACTGGTTAGGCAGCCAATATAGGATTTTAGCCAGTATCCGTTACCCACCGTTTCAAAATGCCCACCTTGTTTTTGGAAATAAAAAAAGCCCCTCACCGCGAGCCTAACCGGAGGGGCAACCATGAGATTATAATGGTACAATAGCAGCCTTAGGTAAACGCTGTGCCCGTTAGGAGGACACATTCACCTGGCCACCATGTGTAGCCAATTACGGGTCGTGGTACGGATTAAAAGCTAAGCATACTTTAAAATCGGAAATGGCGGTTGGGAGAGCCTGGGAAAAATAAAACCACGGATTAGGAAGAAAAAAGTCGATAATCGACGCGACAAATATACGGCGGGGTTCAATTAACCCAACGAAAAGCCCAAAAAAAATGCTGAAAGGGTTATAAACCGCCATTCAGCATTGTTTTTGGGTTGTTGCTCGGGCATCATAGCCTACAAGTTGGAGCCGGAGCCTGCGGATTGTTTTCGTTCTTTAAAATCGATACGGATCGAAAAGATATGGGAATACAATACTTGCGAAACGTTCCCGATGTCGGTCAGTGCATAGTCCAGTTGAACGCGGCCGAGCCGGAGGCCGATACCAAAGTTGGGTTGCATACTGAGGTTTTCTTTGTTGGGGTCAAAGTCGTCTTTCACCTTTTGGAAATTGTTTACCCCGGCACGCAACTGTACGTACCCATTGTAGTCGGCTTCTATTCCAATGCGTGGGTCAATGTTGAACGCTTTTGAACTGATGAGTACATTGCGTTGGCCGTCGGTAGTCCACTCCAGGTCGATGGCAGGCAGCAGGGTAGTTTTTTCTCCAATTTTTGTTCGATATGCGGCGCCAAGGATAAATCGCGGGCGTGTAATTTCTGTGCTACTGGATGGTATTTCGTTATTGGTTTGGGTAAAAACTTCCTTATCCCGCTCCGATAAATTGAAAGACCAGGCATTAAAAGTAGTGGTCAGGTCCCGCCCCTGAAGGCCGAACATCCATTTTCCTTTTCGGTACTGGGCCCCCAAATCGGCTCCAAATCCCCAAGCGCCTCCAAAGGACCCGATAACCCGGCGGATGATTTTCACCGAGCCTCCAACGGCAATTGCCGGGTTGCGCAATTTTCGGGCGTAGCTCCCCATAAGGGCGTAGTCGGCTGCAGAAAAGGGCGTCACATTGTCGTAGTTAACCGTCCCGTCCGGAGAGATCAGGTTGATAGTGTAAGGGATATTGTCAATTCCCAGGCGTATCAGGGAAAAAGCCAGAAAGGAACTTTGGTCACGGTTTAACGATTTGCCAAAACTGAGATAGTCGTATTGCGAAACACCAACAAACCACTCGGCATGCATGGCCGCCACCTGGAAGGGCGCATTGATTTCTGACAAACCTGCCGGATTCCAATAAGCCGCCGTAATATCCCCAATATGTGCCGTTTGTGCGCCCGCCATGCCATGTGCCTGAGCGCCAACGCCAATTGCAAGAAACTCGTTGCTGTACTTCTGGGCCTTAATCGTTGTAAGGCAGGTTATGCTTAATACAAGCAAAAAAACGATGAACAAAGTGGGTCTTTTCATATTGTCCTACATTAGCCTGCGCATGCTTTGTTTTGTTTAAGACAGGTTTGCACCGGTTGAATAGTGACGCCCTGCCCAGGGTATCGGTTGCCTTTCATCAGGTAAAAATATTGAATGACAAGTTTCCTCATTTATTCCATGACAATTGACTATGCGTATTTTCCTTGCTTTTGCCCTTTTTTGCCTGTGTCGTATTGATCTTCCGGCCCAGGATTCTCTGAATTTGACCTTGCTTGCACGCTGGGATGATGATTCGCTGCCAATCGCGTCGCCCAACAATTTGCGGGTGCAATACAGCGGTTGTTGGGGATTGGCTGTAAACGGGCATGAATATGCTATTTTGGGTGGCGCCAGACATGTCCTGGTTTTTGACATAACCCAGCCGACCAGGCCGGAACTGGTTGCCAAGTTTGAAGGCCAAACAAACACTGTTTGGCGGGAGTTCAAGTCGTATAAAAACAGAATTTACGGTGTGTCAGATGCAACAACGGAGGGGCTGATGATCTTTGACTTTAATAATGCTCCCGACACGATAATCCGCACATACTACAGCAATGCATTTTTTAACAGCGCCCATACAATTACGCTTGATACCAGTTCGGGCCGGATTTACCTGAATGGTTCAAATGCAGCCAATAATGGCTTGTTGGTACTTGATATCAGCCAAAACCCGGATCAACCTGAGTTGCTGGCAAGCAATGGCCTGCCCGGCGGTTATATTCACGATTCGTACGTGCGCAATGACACGATTTACGCCTCTTCCGGATATACTGGTTTTTATATTTATGACTATACCGACCCTGCAAACCCAACAACGCTGGCAAGTTTGCCTGCTACTGGTGGATATCACCACAATAACTGGGCAAGTGAGGATGGCCGGTATGCTTTTGCAACGGAAGAAATACCGTCTGGAAGACCAATTCTGGTCATAGACTTGCAGGATATTGGTAATGCAAACCTTGAAGTGGCTACATCTTTTTTAGATCCACTTATGGCTGCCGGTCAGTACAATGCTATTCCTCACAATGTATACATTAAGGATAACCTGCTGTTTAATTCCCAATATGAGGATGGGCTTCTGGTCTACGATATTAGTAATCCCTTGTTGCCCATCCTGATTGGCTATTATGATACACACCCGCAGAATACTCAATACAATACTTACCGAGGATGCTGGGGCAATTACCCCTGGCTGCCATCCGGGACAATTATTGCCGGTGATATGCAGAATGGTTTGCAACTAATCAAATTTACAGGCACGAACAACACTGCGAGTTTATTGACTAATCATTTTGTTCATGTTTACCCAAATCCTGTGGATGATGTACTTACCATATACCTCCCCAAAGGGATGAAAGGCCAATGGATCAGGTTATTAACTCTGACAGGTCAAACATTAGCCGGGAACACCTGGCCATGGCCCGCTGGTGACGCTGCTAGCATGCAGTTGCATCTTGGCCATTTACCTCCAGGTATATACTTCATCGAAATCAGCCTCACAAGTGGGAAAAAAATCCTAAAAAAGTTGCTGAAAAAGTAAGGCTGAAACATACTGGGCATAAAAAACCGGCTGCGCAGATGACGCACAGCCGGTAGTTGCTTTCTAACAGTATGTCGGTAAATTAGAATCTTTAAGTTCAAGGAGCGTGTAAAAAACAGCCCTCCGCCCTTTCTCATTTGAAAGGGCCGGAGGGCCCCCGCCTTCGGTTTATTCTTAACGGCAATGGATGCCGGGTTTCGCTCAACTTATCAGGGCTTACTTCAAAATGATGGCCTCTCTGCTAAACTCCTGACCATCGAATTATGAATGCAAATATATAGTAATTTTTCCACTTGCAAGTATTTTTCTACCGCTTTCTCAAAATAAACGCCATTCCCTCATTTTTATTTTATCAAAAGCAGGACATTCTGATTAAATAAAATGCAAATTCCGACGAAAACACTTTACGTTTTTTTTGCATTCCTAAGAAAATCCTGCAAAACCGGGAAAAAATTTGAGACCGGTAAAAAATCACGTTTAGGACGAGCGCCTGCAAAAAAGGTCACGTTTTAGGTGGGAAAAGGGAACTGTGACCATTGAATGGATTCAGCACATGCAAAATGTCCTTTTGGACAATATCCTCGCCCATGAAGGCCACATGGCCGGCAGAAAAGTTGTTCATGGGTTTCAACGATGTGGTGAATTGTGGATAACGGTGTAAAACCAAACCGAGGGACAGTTGAGCAGAAGATTGCAGCAACCGGTGCATCAACAGCCGAAGCAAAATGCATCGGGGCCGAATCGTTTACGTAATTCATCAAGGCACCTTGCATAAGTGCCGCCGATTCCAGAAAACTGAACCGGCCAGCCAGATTCACCACCCCCGAACGGTTTACTGCAGCGGCAATTTGGTCACACGCACCTGCATCCGACGGCCCACCGAGTAGAAACACAGCATATTTTTCCGGTAGTTGATCGATCAGTTCGACCCATCTAGGCAACGGGAATTGTTTTGTGAACCATACCGATGTCGGCGCCAGACAAACGTATCCCTTATCCTGTGAGACAACCTTGCTTACCGCGGCATAATCTTTTGGGGTAGGATATAAACGAGGTAGAAAAATAGAATCATCACTGAGATGTCGGATAAGTGCAAGGTTTCGATCCACTTCGTGTACCGGAACCTGATCAGTACCAAAAACATGCGGGACACGCAGGCTGAAAAACGGCGAAAACGGGTTTTTTGAAAAGCCAACCGTTTTCCGGGCGTTTGAAAAAATAGTAAGTAGTCCAGCGGCAGCAAAGCGTTGACAATTAATGACCCAGTCATATTGTTCCCGCCGTAATTGTCTGGCAATTTTTAAAAGCCCCCGGTATTTAGCCTGCTTTTTATCCCAAATCCAGCACTGGTGGATATGTGGATGATCCTTTAGAAGGTTCTCATTGCCTTTTCGAAGTAAAAAATCGATACGCGCATCGGGATAAAAGGCCCGGAGTTTTTCCACGATTGGCGTAGCCAAAACCACATCACCAGTAAAGGCGGTTTGAATGACCAGAAATTTCATTGCAACTATTTCCCACTGTCAGGTGATAAGCCCGGCATTACTCTTTAGTAAAATTCAGTTTGGATGGAACCGCTTCATCTGCTTCAACGGCTTTAAAAAATGTGTCGAGGAATGCCGTCATTAGTTCTGAAGACTCACTGGATAAATTCGGATTCATACACCAGGCATACAAGCTTTTTTTTGCAGCCAGAAACTTAACCCGGGCTTTACGAATAGCTTGTTCATCAATACCATCTGCCATCAAAAAGCGGTCATGAACAGTTAAAACGCCACTTTCAGCACTAGGAGATGCATAAGGTGCGCTAACCAACCCCGAAAAATCAAAATCATACGGAACGGGTATTAATTTAGCACTGTCGGGAGGTTGAAGGAGCATAATATTCCGGCAAGAGGCAATTTCCCAGTCTGTATTTCCAATAAAATATTGGTGCAGTACCATTAAGGCGGTATAATCGGCATTAAGTTGCTCGGGTGCTACACCCCATTGCTGTACAATTGAGCAATCCGTACGTGCCGACACTTGTTCCTCATGTTCCACCAAAAGTCCGAACATTTTTTTGGGTCGCTTTTTTTTATGATCTTTCAGATGCAAACGGATCAGACGGGCACGCGTGCTGAAATCCGGGTTCAAAGTTTCATACATCCGGTATGCAACATACTCCCGAACGATTAACTGATCATTCTCTGGACGGTCCGCACAAGGCAATACCAATTTAATTTCATTCATGGCATTGAACTGATCTTCCTGCAAACTATCCTTGGAGAATTTTAATTTTATCGGGGGAATCTCACAACGCTTCCGACGAAACTTACCGCGCGTCCGGACTTCAAGTGTGAATGATTTACCTGCCTCATCCGTAAGTGTGGCTGGGATATATTCCGCATTTTTCCGGTTATCCATCAAACTATCCAGGTCCAACTCAAGTAAAATCTTAGACCCCTCATCCCGAGTCAGGTAATCAAAAACGGATTGAACACGCACGCTATCCTGCCCAAAAGCAGGGCAAATGCACAAAACACAATAAACAACAAAAGAAACCCTATTAAATCTAGTTCTCATAGTATTGGAAAATGATTTGGTTCCAGCTAAGTTAGGGATAAGCAGGCATATTCAAACATCTGGCCTTGATCGCCAACACTTGGGAAAACCCGTTCAAAAAAAAAGACAGGAAGTCCGAAAAAAATTTGGGGAAATTCAGGCAGGCTATATCTTTGCAGCCGCTTCTGAAAACAGTACCTGATGCGGGAATGGCGGAATTGGTAGACGCACACGTTTCAGGGGCGTGCGCCTTCACGGGCATGCGAGTTCGAGTCTCGCTTCCCGCACGATAAAAAGCGATCCTCCCGGGTCGCTTTTTTGTTTTATGCAATGCCAGATCGGGTAGACACGCCGAAAGGCATGGTTCATCAGCCTGCGCCTTCATGGGCCTGCGCGTTCGAGTCTCGCCTCCCACAGTCTCAGAATCAATGGGTTATGCGTAATAGCATAAACCCATTTTATTTAAGTGAATCAGATGAATAAAATTTCAATACCTTCGACTAAGAATGCCAACCGGCAATTACTTGCCAATACGGAATATCCGCGATTTTTTTAATCCCCGGGCGCACTTGCTACCGGTATTTTCATGAAAAGTAATTTCTGCAATGAGAACTTTGCTACTCAGGTTTTTCTTGTATCGCCCCAGTACCCGGCTCCACCAAACATCTGTAAGGCTACTGGCCTTCAGTTACCTCCTTACCCTGTTTTTTTTCCATCCGGCGACCGCCCAGATTACGATCACCAATTCAGTCTTTCCGGTAGTTGGTGATACGCTTCATTATGTTTTCGGCAACCAGGCCGGGGCTATTAACCAGATTTTCACGCCGCCCGGTGGGCCCCAGGCATGGGACCTGAGCGGCCTGCAGCCAAGCCAGTTCTGGAACCAGATTATGAAAAATCCGGCAACGGGCTCGGCTTCCGCCTCTTTCCCAGCAGCATCCATCCTGTTCAATCCGCTAAATTCCACTGACCAGGTTTATTGGCAGGTCACCGGTACTCAGGTCAATGATCTGGGCTGGTATGGCCTGGACCCCATAGGTTTGGGCCTGACTTTATTGTTTCTTAAGACGCCGAGCCTGGAAGTAAGCTGGGCGCCAATCAATTTCTTTGACATCCATCAAAGTTCTTCCAATGTTTTAACAGCTTTCGACGCACCGCTGGCGCCGCCAATTTTGCTGAACCTGGTGCCGACGGCCGACTCTTTTCGTATCCGGATTACGTATCAGCGACTTGGCACCATCGATGCCTATGGCACGCTGGCCATCCCCGGTGGCAGCTTTGATGTGCTGCGGAAAAAACAAACGGAGTACAGGTCAACCGCTGTTGATGTTAAGGTAGCGCCGCTCGGTTGGATCGATATTTCAACCATCGGCGGTCAACAGGTCCTTCCCTTGGGGACGGATACAATAACTACCTTTCATTTTCTGAATGATATATCCAAGGAAGCTATCGCCATTTGCACACTTAATACGGCGCAAAACACGGTAACCGGTGTTCAATACAAAATGGCATCGAATCCAGCTCCCAATGCCGGCTCCGACCAGACGCTGTGTGAGACCACTCCGGCCCAATTGAATGCAACGTATATGGTTGGCACACCAAGTTGGAGCGTGGTGAGCGGCCCGTCTACCTCCAGCAGCCAGTTTAGTAGTACCTCCGACCCACAAGCGATATTCACACCGGGTGGGGGACCGGGTGCATACACGCTGCGCTTTACTGTCACCGACGGTATGAATGTTGCGTCCGATGACGTGATCATCACCTTCAACCAGGCCGCTATTATCGATGCCGGCCTTGACCAGACAGTCTGTCCTAACGATACCATATTCCTGCATGCCACGCTTTCCGGTGCTGCCACTAACATGGTTTGGGAAAAGAACGTGGCGTTTGGGACATTTGTAGGTCCGGATACCGATCCGAACGCCAAATTTGTCTTGAATGCCAACGGACAAGCACAATCATTCATCCGCTTCGGCGCCATGACCAATGATCCGGCAGGGCCCTGCCCGAGTGGCGTGGATACTGTCACGATCTTTATCCGCGAACCGATTGCTCCGATATGTCCGCCACACCTGATGGTTTGCTCCGACCAGCCAGCCTTTACCCTTACCGGCGGCATGCCAGCCGGCGGCTTTTATAGTGGCCCAGGGGTGAGCAACAACATGTTCAATCCCGGAGCAGCCGGGCTGGGCGATCATGTAATCACATATTCGGCCCTGGACGTCAACGGCTGTGTGGGCAGCTGTACCTTCATAATAACGGTAGACAACGGCGTGCCGATCAATATCATTTCAAACAGCACCTATTGCGCCGGCGATCCAGGCCCCGTCATTGGAGTGGATCCTTCGTTTGATGGTATCCAATACCAGTTGCAGGATGCCGGTGGCTCCAACCTGGGCGCTCCGGTCGCCGGCACTGGCAGTGCAATTTATTTCGGCGCATACCCGAACGGCACCTATCGTGTAGTTGCTTCGAGTGCACAGTGCACCGGAAGTGCTACGGCAACGACTCAGGGGACACCAATAAACTGTCACATCGATGGACCCAATTTCTGCGATTGCACCCCTACCGGATACACTACGGTGACAATCAATATCAGTGCCCCTTCGGGCATGAATTGGACCGTTAAAGACCGCATTGGGCTTTACGAACAACAACCGCCAAATCTGCCCATGCCTATCGGTACGCCTATGACCTATATTGGCAACAACACCTACCAACTTGTGGGCGCTCGCACAAGTAATGGTTACTGGGTGCAAATGACCAATGGATTTACGGATTTTGATGTAATGGTGGGGAATGCTTCGTGGTGAGGTTTTATGTCCTTGTCACACGGATTTATCCTCATCAGATGTAGCGGAGATGCCCAAATCCAGCCATGCGACTGCCTGCAGAGACGCAATTAACGCCATCTTCGTTGTGATCCAGAACAACACGCAATCTGCTGATATATCAGCTGTTATGAGTCGTATCCAGCAAAGGTATTGGAGTGTGGCAGCGTGAAATTAATCTCTTCACGGGCATCCGAGTTCAAGTACCGCTTTTCGCAAAAAAAAACCTGCAAAAAGCAGCATCGAAGCTGCCCTTTGCAGGCCAACAAAAATTGATTTGCAGGATTTACTTTTTGCTTCTCGAATTTTTGATGTCCAGAACATCTTTGCGAAGATCTTGTGCCAGGTTTTTCAGATCCTGCATGGCCTTGCGAACACGACCGCCAGCAGCGTTATTACCGGCATAAAATTTCTCAACGTCTGATTCTACTTCAGCTAATGTTTGCTTGATGGTTTCAAAGATTTTGCTCATAACAATAATGTGTAAGATGAGTTAATAAGGTCGTAAATGTACAATATTCTGCGAATATCCACACTTTTTCAAAAATCTTAGCCTATCAGAATTCGGTTACATAAAAAACCGCGGGTTCGACATCCCTTTTTTCCGTTTGACCAGATCGGCATACACCAGCAACTCAAAAGTACCGCCGGCATAAGACCGAAGGTTGGTCAACGTCAGGTCGTAGGATGCGCCGACACCAATACGCGGATTAATCTGCCAGTAAGCCAGCAAGTCCAGCGACTCTCCTTTCCCATCGCCACCAGCCCGGTATGCCAACCCGGTTGTCACTTTTTCCTTGATTTCAAGATTGAATGTTACGTCTACATCAATGGGCGCATTTTTAACATACTTCACCAAAACGGCTGGAAGCAGGTTAAGATTCTTACCCAAGGGAATTATCCCACCCGTTGTGCCATAAAAATGCCGGGATTCGCGCGCCGTTTGAACAGCCGGATCGGTATTCAAGCCAATGTTGTTTTGCACAATACGGGGTACTGAAAAGCCGATGTAGAGCCGTTCCTGGAAGGTGCCGTAAATACCCGCGCCAAAGTTTGCATACGCATCGTTCATGCGCTTGTTATCGAGCGAAGGGTCGTAGGCCGTAAGCGGATTAGCCTCAGAAAAATCCAGGCTAAGCACGCGCAGAGTTCCGGAAACGCCAACCCGCAAATTAAAGTTTTCAGCGGCAATCACATTGTAGGAATAGGTTGCCGTGAGTTGAACATCATCGTGCAAACCAATGCTGTTGTGCGATAAAACTCCCCCTACCCCAACGCGTTGAGTGAAAACCGGCGCATGCATGCTCAACATGGCTGAACGCGGTGCACCATCTAATTTATACCATTGGTTGCGGTAAACAGCCGTCATTGTTGGCACCCCGCGAATACCGGCGTAAGCCGGATTGTAGGACAACTTATTGTACATAAACTGGGTGTACTGGTGTTGCTGCTGTGCAAAAATTGACAACGGCAAAAAGACTATCAATAAAAAGAAATAAAATTTAGACATATGGCAAATTGGTTGACAGTTTAGCGAAATACTTCAATAAAACCACTCAAAGCAGCCTTATTGGGATCGGGTTTGAAATAATAAAAATAGGTGCCGTCGGGAAGTGGCTGGCCAGGTTTGCCATCCAGGGTGCCGCGCCAGGCTTTGTCCGGGCTATTATCATACGGAGACGCCTCGTACACCTTGTCGCCCCACTGGTTGTAAATCACCATAGCGTTTTGCGGATACAGGTCGCTACCCAGGCATGGAACCTCCAGGTAATCGTTTATCCCGTCGTCGTTTGGTGTAATCACGTTCGGTATGTACGTACAGAATGTCTCCCGGATGTTGATGGTCACGACTGCCTGATCGCAAAGGTCCGGGCAGGCTTCCGAGCAGAGTTCATAAATGAAACTGACATACCCATTATCCAATCCGGCCTGATAGGAGAACATGCCATTCCCGGTTTCCGTAAGCCCAGCAAGGTCGCTCAGGAGCGTTACTTTAAAATCGTCGTATTCGAAAAAATCATTCAACACCACATCAATGGAATCCAGCGTAGTGCCTGTTTCCACTTCAAATTGAAGATCATCCACCGCATCGGGCTGTACGGCCTGCCGCACCAGGGCCGAGTCCAGCGGCGTGAGGCAGCCGTTTACACGGGCCTGAACGGTATAAATGCCGGTCAGTGCCGGATTCAAATTCTGAATAAGCAGGTTGTTTTGATCGGGATACGGTGCAAACGGCCCGTTCCAAATGTACGTTGCACCCGGAATAACCGGCGTCGACAACGTAATATCGTCGCCTTCGCAGCCAATTTTATCGCTGATTTGCGGGTCCAACGGATTGAGCGGAAGCACCTCCAGTTGAACCGAACACAAGGCCGAATTTCCGGCATCGTCCGTCGTTTGAAACTCCAGCAGATGCGCGCCGGTTTCAAAGAAAGTGCCGGACGCCAAGCCAGTAATTTGCTCCACCAACGGCGGTCCGCAATTGTCGGTCGCCGACGGCAGGCCAAATTCCAACTCAATTCCGTCGCAGCTCAGTACCGTGTCCGTTTTTTGGATAAATTTTCCACCGTCCACCAATATCGCGCCGCTTATGTCGACTAATACCGGCGAGGCCGGGCAATCAAACTGCGGCGCAATGCTTTCAGTAACGGTAATGCTAAAGCTGGTCGTTGCCGAATAGCCCAGCGTATCGGTTACGGTGTAAACAACCGCCGTAGTCCCAACCGGGAAGGTGTCGCCCGGCATGTAATTGGACGTAACAGTTGCCGGTGCGCACACACCAGTCGGATCAGGCGCTGCCCAGGTTGCAATGGCCGAACAACCGATAAAAGACTGATCGGCAGGGGTATTTGCAAAGCCAAGCGGCGGACCAATCACTGTAATTTTAAAGGTACAGCTGTCGGTATTGCCGCTGGGGTCTTCCACCAAAACAAGCACATTGGTGTAGCCGACGGGGTATTTTACGCCGGGCATCGGCGTGGCCGTCACAGCGGGGTCCGGGTCGCAGTTGTCGGTAGCCGTCGGCATGATCCAATCCACCGCAATTTCACAATCCGTCCCCGAATTCACCACAATATCCGCCGGACAACCGCTAAACTGCGGGGCCACAACGTCGACCACCGTTACATCAAAACTGCAACTGGCCGAGTTGCCCCAAATATCCACCGCAGTGTACGTTACCGTAGTTTTTGTTTCCGGAAAAACAGTGCCGGGCTGGAAGTTTGACATCAATGTATCCAGTTCGCAATTGTCCGTAGCAACGGGCGGCACCCAATTGGCCATGGCCGTACAGGTGTCGGTTTGCAGGTTAATATTTGACGGGCAATTTGTCAAAACAGGCGGAATGGTTTCATCTACCGTGACCACAAAACTACAGGTAGTCATATTGCCCGAGGTGTCTTGCGCAGCATAGGTAACCGTAGTAAATCCGGTTTGGAACATGGTGCCCGACTGATAATCAGCAACTGCCGGAATAGCGTATGCGTCGCAAACATCCGTTACGGTTGGAGCAGTCCAATTCACCATGGCTTCACAGCCCGTATCGGAAGTGGTTACCGTAAAATCTGTTGGGCAGTTGTGCAAAACGGGCGCTGTCGTATCCGCCACCACAATTTCAAGGCTACAGGTTGCCGTATTACCGCTTTCATCTTTCGCCTCCAGCACCACGATTGTTTTTCCTACCGGGAAAACACTGCCCGTTGGGATGGAATACGTCACTTCCGGCGCCAGCGTACAATTGTCTGCCGTAAACGGCGCCTCATAAGTAACTACAGCCGAGCACTGATCGGCGTTCCCGTCGATCTGTACGTTTGGCGGGCATTGAATCTCCGGGGCAACCGTATCGCGCACTGAAAGCGTTTGAACCGTCTGCACGCTGTTTCCGCAATTATCCAGAGCCGTCCATTTCCGTTCAAGAATATACGTGCTCGGGCTGGTGCTGCTCACCACGGTTTCGCCCTCATAAATTATTTCTACCGCGCCATCGCAGTTATCCGTAGCAATTGGTGTCGCAGGCAAGGGAACCACGTCGCATCCGACAACGGTATCCGCAGGAGCAAAGGTGAAAACTGGCGCTGTGACATCCTGAACAGTCAGCAACTGGGTGGCAGATTGAGTATTGCCGCAATTATCCACCGCAATCCAGGTACGCAACAAGGTGTAAGTATCCGGGCATGCGCCGTCGGTTCGTGCCTCGCCTTCATAACTTATCGTAACTGTGGCCGTGCAGTTGTCCTCGGCAATTGGCAGGGCAACCGCCGGAACTGCATCACAATTTACTGTTGCATTGGCAGGAACAAAGGTGAAACTGGGCGGCGTAATATCCTGAACCGTAATGATTTGCTCGGTTGTTACGGCATTGCCACAATTGTCGGTCACGGTCCACTGGCGCCGCAACGAGTAGTTGCCCGGGCAGTTGCCATCGGTGCGCACTTCACCGTCAAAAACAATCGAAACATCGCTGTCGCAATTATCTGTAGCCGTTGGCGAAACAACTGCCGGCACTGCGGCACAACTACTGGTCACAGAAGCCGGAACAAACGTAAATACCGGAGGGGTAAGGTCATTGACCGTAACTACCTGAACGGCGGAAACCGTGTTTCCACAATTATCCATTGCGGTCCACTGGCGGTACAAAATGTAACTATCCGGGCAGGCGCCGTCAGTTCGGGTTTCGCCATTGAACACAATTTCAACATTGCTGTCGCAATTATCCGTGGCAATCGGGTTTCCGACAGCCGGGACGGCATCACAGGACACCGCCACATCGGCCGGCACAAAACTGAATTCAGGTGCAGTAAGGTCTTGGACTGTGATTATCTGCTCTGCCGGTTCGGCATTGCCGCAAACATCCGTAGCCGTCCAACGGCGCCGCAAGGTGTACGTATCCGGGCAAGGGCCGTCAATGCGCTCTTCCCCTTCGTAGCTAACCGTAACGTTTAAAGTGCAATTATCCTCGGCAGTCGGATTTTCAACTGCCGGAACTGCATCACAACTCACCGTCAGATCATCAGGAATAAAGGTAAAAAACGGCTTGGTGGTATCCTGAACAGTCAGGTATTGCGCCGCCAAAACGGTATTTCCACAATTATCCGAAGCCGTCCACCGGCGAATCAATACACCGCCGCTGGAGCAGTCGCCGCTGGTTAGCAGTTCGGTTGTGGCCGTTACAGTTACGTTTTGGTCGCAATTATCGGTAACAATTGGTGTAGACATGCCTGGGATGGCCTCGCAATTGACGGTGGCATCTGCCGGGATAAAAACAAACACCGGTTTGGTCGTATCCTGTACGGTTATGATCTGTTCGGCAGAAACGGCATTCCCGCAATTGTCCGTGGCGGTCCAACGGCGACTCAATTGGTAATTATCGGAACAGGAACCATTCGTTCGGGTTTCCCCGTCAAAAGAAATAGTCACCACTGCCGTGCAATTATCCGAAGCCGTCGGTGTTTCAACCGCCGGGACAGCATCGCAATCGACCGTCACATTGGCCGGCACAAAGGTGAATTCCGGCGCCGTGACATCCTGCACCGTGATTTTCTGCTCAACTTCCTCACTGTTGCCACAGGCATCGGAGGCTGTCCATTGCCGAACCAAAACATAAGTGTCCGGGCATAGGCCATCCTGCCGTTGCTCCCCGTCAAACGTGATCGTTACGTCGGTAGTGCAATTATCCGTTGCCTCGGGGGTGTCAACTGCCGGGACATCTTCGCAGGCAACAGTCACGTCTGCCGGTACAAAGGTGAATACCGGTTTGGTAATGTCCTGAACAGTCAAATGCTGTTCAGCCGTAGCCGAGTTTCCACAATTGTCCGTAGCGATCCAGGTGCGAACCAGGGTGTACGTATCC
Organism: uncultured Saprospiraceae bacterium; assembly: GCA_964484205.1. Taxonomy (GTDB): domain Bacteria; phylum Bacteroidota; class Bacteroidia; order Chitinophagales; family Saprospiraceae; genus M3007. Next base: position 19,351 of record CAZAEZ010000054.1, read on the forward strand.
GGGCATAAGCCGTCGGTGCGCACTTCCCCTGTAAAAACAATAGTTACATCTGCGGTGCAATTGTCGGTTGCCGTGGGCATGCCAACCGCAGGTACGGCGTCGCATTCGACGGTTAGATCGGCTGGAACGAAGGAATACACCGGCGCAACCAGGTCTTGGACCGTTATCCGTTGTTCAGCCAGTTCCGTATTGCCGCAATTATCCGTCGCGGTCCACCGGCGTATCAACAGGTAGGTATCCGGGCAAGCGCCATCTTCCCGTGTTTCGCCGTCATAATTTATGGAAACGGCATTGGTGCAATTATCCGTCGCAACCGGAGTTTCCAAAGCGGGCACATTGGCGCAATCGACAGTCACATTCGCGGGCACAAAAGTGAACTCCGGCCGTTTAATATCCTGAACGGTAAGCACTTGTTCGGCAGTTGTCGCATTGCCACAATTATCCACGGCAGTCCATTTCCGGTGCAACGTATACGTATCCGGACAAGCGCCGTCGGTACGGGTTTCCCCGTCATAACTGATCAATGCATTGGATGCACAATTATCGGTTGCCGTGGGAATGCTCAATGCCGGTACATTTTCACAATCAACAACCTGATCAGGCGGCACGAAAGTGAACACAGGCGGGGTAACATCCTGTACCGTGATGGTTTGAACGGCCGAATCGGTATTTCCACAGCGATCCTGAATAGTCCAACGGCGCGTCAAAACGTAGGTGTCCAGACAGGGACCATCCGTTCGGGTTTCGCCATCGTAAATCACCAGCACATCAATCGTGCAATTATCCGTAGCAGTTGGTGTTTCCAGGGCAGGGATTGCCTCGCAGCTTACCTTAACATCGGCCGGAACAAAGGTGAACACCGGTTTGGTCAAATCCTGCACGGTAATGGTTTGGACGACCATTGCGGTATTTCCACAGTTATCCGCTGAAGTCCAACGCCGGTACAAAACATACGTATCGGCACAAGGGCCGTCTTCGCGCAGTTCACCGTTATATGAAACGATAACATCTACGGTGCAGTTATCCGAAGCTTCCGGTGCTTCCACAGCCGGGACGGACTCACATTCAACCGTTACATCTGCCGGCACGTAGGTGAACACCGGTTTGGTAATATCCTGCACGACCAGTTTTTGCGTTGCTGTTGTCGAGTTGCCGCAGTTGTCGATGGCCGTCCATTGGCGCACTAAACTGTAGGAACCCGGGCAGGCGCCATCGGTCCGGACTTCCCCATCATAGGAAATGGCAACCGCAGTGGCACAATTATCAGTAGCCTCCGGAATCCCTGGATCAGGAACCTCATCGCAGTTCACCGTAATATTAGCCGGGACAAAGGTGAATGCCGGGGCAACATCATCCGTCACGGTGATCAGTTGCTCTGCCAGGTCGGTATTGCCGCACACATCCGTGGCCGTCCAGCGGCGCAAAAGCGTGTAGCTGTCTGCGCAGGGGCCATCGGTGCGGGTTTCACCATTGTATGAAATATCGACAGTTGAGGTACAATTGTCCGTTGCTTCCGGGGTGCCCGGTGCTGGAATTGCCGCACAACTCACCGTTATATTTGCCGGCACCAGGGTAAATTCCGGGCGAGTAGTATCCTGAACGGTCAGCATTTGTTCTGCCAATGCCGTATTTCCGCAATTATCCATGGCAATCCAACTCCGGGTCACCGTGCCGCCGCTGGCGCAATCGCCACTGGTTTGGGTAACGCCGTTAAAAATGATGGAAACATCGCCATCACAGTTATCGGAAGCCGCAGGGCTACCCAACGCAGGAATTGCCTCACAATTCACCGTTGCATCCGGAGGGATGAACGTAAACACCGGAGCGGTTAAATCCTGAACAAAAATGCTCTGTTCTGCCGTGCTGGTATTGCCACAATTATCCGTAGCCGTCCACTGGCGTTTCAACGTATAGCTATCCGTGCAAGTGCCATCAATGCGGGTTTCACCATCATATGCGATGGAAACTGCTGCGTCGCAATTGTCGGTAGCTGCCGGTGTTCCAACAGCAGGAATGGCATCACAACTAACGGTTACATTAGCCGGCACCGTAGTAAACACCGGTGCGGATACATCCTGAATGGTAATAATTTGCTCTGCGGAGGCAGTGTTACCGCAATTGTCGGCTACCGTCCACCGGCGCACCAAATTGTAATTGTCGGCGCAAGGACCGTCGATGCGGACTTGCCCGTCGTAGGTGATGACCGTTGATTCCGCACAATTGTCAAATGCCGCCGGCGTACCTACCGGCGGAATAGCATCGCAGGAAAGGGTCACATTGGCAGGTACAAATGTGAATACCGGGTCGGTGGTATCCTCAATGGTCAAGATTTGCGTACGCACGGCGGTATTTCCACAGGCATCAGTGGCCATCCAGCGGCGTTGCAACTGGTAAGTGTTTGGGCAAGAACCGTTTACCCGGATTTCATTTATGAAATTAACCGTCGCAGTAACCGAGCAATTGTCGGAAGCAGTAGGGTTGCCGAGCGTCGGAACGGCATCACATTCGAAGGTCCCGTCGGCCGGGAACGTTGCAAAAACCGGTGGTGTTACATCCTGCACGGAAATAAGCTGCATAGCAGTTGTGGTATTTCCACAATTATCGGATGCCGTCCAACGGCGCTGAAGGGTATACGTATCCGGGCAAGCGCCATTCAACCGCGTTTCCCCATCGTAAGCGATTGATACGCCGGCATCGCAGTTATCGGTAGCTGTAGGTGTGCCGACGCCTGGTATTGCGTCACAACTAACTGTCACGTTAGCCGGTATGAACGTAAATGCCGGTTTTGTAAAATCCTGAACAGTTATAACCTGCTCTGCGGTTGCCGTATTTCCGCAGTTGTCGGTTGCTGTCCAGCGACGACGCAACGAATACGAATCCGGGCAGGCGCCATCGGTACGGGTTTCGCCATTGTAGGTAATCATCACACCAGCATCACAATTATCGCCGGCAACCGGTGTGCCTACAGTCGGGATAGCGTCGCAACTAACCGTTGTACTTGCGGGCACAGTTGTAAACACCGGTGGCGTGACATCCTGAACGGTAATTTCCTGTTCAGCCGTTTGGGTATTTCCGCAATTATCGGTTGCCGTCCAGCGGCGGAGCAGGGTATAACTGTCCGGACAAGCCCCGTCAACACGGGTTTCTCCATTGTAAACGATATTTACACCCGCGCCGCAATTGTCTGTCGCGGAAGGCGCACCCACTGCGGGTATCGATTGGCAGTTCACGAGCACATCTGCCGGAATAAAAAAAAACACCGGCGGAACATTGTCGGCAACCTGGATCGTTTGAGTCACCTGTATGCTGTTCCCCGCAACATCGGCTACCCGGTAGGTGCGGTTTATGATCATTGGATCGGACGGGCAGCCGCTGCCGCTGGCCACTACATCATTTATGAAAGTTACCTGCGGCGGGCCACAATTATCGGCCTCGTCGGTTACCACGGCGGGGTTGGGTGCGGGCACTTCCGCCGGGCAGGAAATTCCACTAACAGGTTGTGGGTTGGATGCCGATGGCGCCTGCGTATCATTTACCGTGACGGTAAAAGCGCAGGTAACTTCGTTTGCGCCATCATCAACGATATACGTTGCCGTGGTTATGCCGCTTGAAAAGGGTACACTGTTGGAAAGTTGGCCTGAGCCCGATGCACTCGTTGCACCGGTAAGTTCAAAGGAAACACCCACCGTAGGGCAATTGTCGCTAAACACCGCATCGATACCCGGAATGAGCGTCGTACAACTTCCCGGATCGGCAACGCCTGCTGCATTTGCGGGGCAGCTGAGTGTAGGAGGCGTGTTGTCCTCTACCTCAACAACAAAGGAATGAATCGAAGCGCAGCCTTTGGAATCCGTGATCGTCACCGTGTAGGTGCCGGCAACTACATTAGAAATATCCTGCGTAGTGGCATTGTTTGACCACAAATAGGTATACCCCGGGGTGCCGCCGCTTACGGAAAGGTTGATCGCACCTGTTGGCACGCCGGCACAGGGTACAGAAGTAGTCGTTGCACTGGCGAGTACCGGCGCATTGACTTTTACTGTGCCCGAGCCGCCACAGGAAAGCAGGTAAGGTGGCGCCGGCCCGTATGGGTCAAAAATGGCCGACATGTTGACCGAATACGTGGTGGTATTCACCGGCGCGACCGGGTACGGACCCGGGCCAAGGCCGATACTGGGTGACCACAGAAAGGAGTAATTCAAACTCCCGCTCGCAATCACGGATAAATGCGCGGTATCGCCAGGTTGGCACAACGTAAAATCGTTGTAATTCCCGGAGCTGTCGGTCTCCGCAATAAACGCATTGCAGCAAATACCTACCACGGTGACACAACCCGCATTGTTCACATCTGAGAAAGCATGGGGAGCCGTCGAGCCGTTACAGTCCACTACTTTTTCATTCTCAAAATACAGGGCCCGAAAACCGTTACAGTCCGAAGCCACACTGGATAGCGGCCGGAACAAGCCGCCATTAATGAGAATCACTTTGGCGGCCGGACCCAGTTTCAGCCAGACATTGGATGTCCACGAAATCACACCCCCGTCAACGATGAGCGTCCCTTGAAAGGGGATACCGCCGATAATGGGTTCGTAATTAACGTCCACGGCGAATGAATCCCGGATAATAATGGTGTTGGTTCCGACCGGGCAACTGCCGAACGGATTGTCGGAAGCCCGGATAAAACTGTTGAACTCGCAGGTTTGTGCGTATAAATTTTTGCTAAAGTTTCCGGAAAGAAAAAAAGCAAATCCTGCAAGTAAAAGTAGCCGAGTTGGCTTAGTAAAGCTGGAAGCGAAAAAATAAGTACGGAATAGACTTCTGCTTAGCATAAATCGATCTGGTTAGGAGTTTTGGTTTGTTTTATTGGTAATTTTAAAGCGCGTCATACACCTGAAATGTTTTCAAAAAAATCTGGTCAACAGTATGATTAATCAGGCTGGTGGCAGCCTGTTTTCTTCTCGAAAGTAATGTGGCGGGGTATGGCCTGAAAGGGGCGCATAAATGCAACTGGTTCAAGACCGGATGCTTTTACGAGATCACGAAAAACCGGGACAGGAAATGGGATGAGAAGATTGGGTCAGCCTCTTCACAGCTGCAATGCGTAGGAAGTTTGCAACTTGCACCAAAAATATCGCCGAAAGGCAGGGGAGACAAAAGAATTAAAAGAAGAAAAGGCCAGGGCCAAGGTATTAAAATTCCTTCCAAATAACGGCCCAATAATGTGCCAAAAATGATTAAACTGTAAACATTTAGAACTTGTTGACAAATCCCCATACACCCCATTGGGTAATTTGACTGCTGTACTTGCCCTATCTTTGTCAAATCAAACGACTACACCCAAATATGATACGCATTCCTACCCACATCATTTACTGCTTTGCACTGTTTCTCACGCAACCATTTTGGTTGGCAGCACAACAAACGCCCCCCGATATTCGCCCTATGCTGAAAAGCCTCACGCAAACCCAGAAACTTCAGGTTCAGGAATATCTTCGCCACTTGGGTGTTAATTTGGAAAACGAAATTCAAAATGCCTACCAACAAATCACAGCAACCAACCAACAAAAAACCATACGTTACATCGATATTTTAAAAAAAGATCCAAGTCAAATTCCTCCAGCACATATTAGTTGGGATCGTGATACACTTTTCTTTGACGATCTTGTTGAAGGCTCGTCACTCATCGATTCAATCCGGGTAACCAATACAGGCGATACGCCTTACCTTATCCACCGCACCAAAGCCATTTGTGACTGTACCGTCCTGCAAGCGCCTAAGTACCTCATTATGCCCGGCGAAACGGCCGTATTGCGACTCGAATTCGACAGCAGTGGCAAACTTGGGCCAGTGATGCCTGCCATCATCATCTACGACAACTCCTTCCCAAACAAGCGCAGTATTCTCTACCTCAAAGGCAATGTTTCTGCACGCAAAAAATTGCGGAAATACCCTTGGGAAGACTAGCAACTTGGCTACTTTATCCTGCCGGAGTTTTGAGTACTGACGCAACAATAACCTTCCGGTCAATCCACTTCTGCAATTTTGTCGGTTTTCCGACGAAACCAGATGCATCAACCCGATTTTCACAATTTCAAAAAGCATGCGTAAATCAGCTTTTTAGAAAGGGTGAAAGTCCCGTTGCTAAGCCTGAATCTGTTCATGGCACAATTCAGTGCCATGGAATTATATTTCGTTTTCCAGGAAAAGATCATTGCCCTGCAAAATGATAATCTACGCTTCGGGAATTATTAACAAATTTATTATTACAACTACTGATTCACCATGAAGAATTCCCTTACTTTTGCGGTTTATTTTGACTGACATGAAAAATATACGGAACATCGCCATTATTGCCCACGTAGACCACGGAAAAACAACCCTGGTTGACAAAATGATCCACGCAGCCAAAGTTTTTAAGGACCACGAAGTCACCGGGGAACTTATTCTGGACAACAACGACCTGGAGCGGGAGCGCGGAATCACCATCTTGTCCAAAAATGTGGCGATCAATTATAAGGATGTAAAAATCAATGTAATCGACACGCCTGGTCACGCCGACTTCGGAGGCGAGGTTGAACGCGTATTAAATATGGCTGACGGCGTTTTGTTGTTGGTCGACGCCTTTGAGGGCCCAATGCCGCAAACGCGGTTTGTACTTCAAAAAGCGCTGCAATTGGGAAAAAAAGCCATTGTTGTAATTAATAAGGTAGACAAACCAAATTGCAACCCCGATTGGGCCCACGAGCAGGTCTTCGATCTGATGTGCGCACTTGATGCCACGGAAGAGCAGCTTGATTTTCCGGTACTTTTTGGCTCAGCCAAACAAGGATGGATGGGGCATGACTGGAAAAAACCTTCGGAGGATATCACGACTCTGTTAGACGATATCGTAAAATATATTCCCGAACCCGAAGTGCCGGTAGGAACAACCCAAATGCTGATCACTTCGCTGGACTATTCCAATTATGTTGGTCGGATTGCGGTTGGTCGCCTTCTCCGCGGCAGTTTGGTCGCCAACCAAACAGTCGCGTTGATAAAAAAAGACGGTGCCGTCCAGAGGCACAAGATCAAGCAATTGTTTGTTTTTGATGGCCTTGCAAAAAAAGATGCCGAACGGGTGGAAGCAGGCGACATCTGTGCAGTAGTGGGCATGGAGGGTTTTGAGATCGGCGATACGATCGCCGACCAGGAAAATCCGGAATCGCTGGAGCGGATTGCAATTGACGAACCAACCATGAGCATGTTGTTCACCATCAACGATTCGCCCTTTTTTGGTCAGGAAGGCAAATTTGTTACCAGCCGCCACGTACGCGACCGCCTGGTTCGGGAACTGGAAAAAAACCTCGCTATGCGGATGGAGTCTACCAACAGTGCCGATGCATTCATGGTATTCGGTCGGGGCGTATTGCACCTGAGTATTCTCATTGAAACGATGCGCCGCGAAGGTTATGAGTTGCAAATTGGCCAACCCAAAGTGATAATCCGTGAAATTAACGGCGCAAAACACGAGCCGGTTGAGGAGCTTACCATTGATGTGCCGGAACCCGTCAGCGGTAAATGTATCGAACTGGTTACCCGTCGGAAAGGTGTGATGAAAAGTATGGAGCCCCGGAACGACCGGTTTATTCTCCGATTTGAAATTCCCTCACGCGGCATTATTGGCCTGCGTTCCAATATTCTTACCGCTACGCAAGGCGAAGCGATCATGACCCACCGCTTCATGGCCTATGAGCCCTGGAAAGGTGAAATGCCCGGCCGCCAAAACGGCTCCCTGATCGCTATGGAAACCGGTATGGCGATTCCTTACTCCCTGGATAATTTGCAGGATCGTGGCATATTTTTCATCAAACCCGGCGAAGATGTGTACGAAGGCCAGGTCATCGGCGAAAACAACCGGACGGGCGATTTGGTCGTCAATGTGACCAAAACCAAAAAGTTGACGAATATGCGTGCTTCAGGATCAGATGACAAGGCTTCGATTGCGCCACCACGTCAGTTTACATTGGAAGAGGCCCTCGAATACATCCAGGAAGATGAGTATGTTGAAGTGACGCCGAAGAGTATTCGTTTGCGCAAAATATATTTGAGAGATCACGACCGGAAAAAAGCGCAAAAAGAAGTGGTAATGGCGTAGCTCATTTTGCCCTAATTGTTATCCTCCTTCCCTACTTCGATTGCATAAAACAAATTCCGATTTAGCGCTTTATGCAATAAAAACTATTTCGCAATTTTTGCGTTTGAGGAGAAATTCTATTTTTGCAGGCATTTTCCGGCGCCGAATGCGCAACAATTTTGAGAAACAGAATCTGTTTCGGTTTTAAATTTCAAAAAATTGCGCACTTTTTTGCACTAAAACCGGCAAAACACCCAAGTGACAAAATTAAATTATTTATTGTGTGGACCCCCAAGTGCTGCTAAAAGCAACGGATCAATTTTTCTGGACACCTGGTAGTCTTGGCAAACCCAACACATTATCAAATTATGCGGACAAAACTAAGCAGCTTCCATTTTGACCTCCCCGACGAACTCATCGCTCAATATCCTGCCACCGAACGCGACCAAAGCCGCCTGATGGTGGTGCATCGCGATACCGGTAAAATTGAACACAGAGTTTTTAAGGATATACTGGATTATTTCGACGAGGGTGATGTTATGATTTTTAACAACACCAAGGTTTTTCCGGCGCGTTTGTACGGGCAAAAAGAAAAGACGGGAGCAAAAATTGAAGTGTTTTTGCTACGCGAACTCAACCATGATGCACGCCTTTGGGATGTTTTGGTTGACCCTGCACGTAAAATCCGGGTTGGCAACAAACTATATTTTGAAGATGAAAACGGAGAAGATGCCCTCGTCGCAGAAGTGGTAGACAATACGACTTCGCGAGGCCGTACCATTCGTTTTCTATTTGACGGCGCCGAGGAAGAATTTCAACATGAGTTGTCGAAACTCGGCAATACTCCCCTCCCAAAATACATTGACCGGGAACCGGAACCAATTGACCGGGAACGGTATCAAACAATTTATGCCAAAGAACTCGGGGCAGTTGCTGCACCGACTGCCGGGCTTCACTTCAGCCGTGAATTGCTGAAACGCCTTGAACTTAAAGGAATAAGTTTTGCAGAACTTACGTTGCATATCGGCCTCGGAACCTTTCGCACCATTGATGTGGAAGACCTCTCCAAACACAAAATGGAAGCCGAGTATTTCCGGATTGGCCAGGATGCCGTTGACAAAGTAAATGCAAGCAAAACCGCGAACAAAAAAGTGTGCGCCATTGGTACAACTGTGATGCGCTCCATTGAAACCGCCGTTTCCGCCGAAGAATTGCTTAAGCCGGTTGAAGGCTGGACAAATAAGTTTATTTATCCGCCATATGATTTTCATATCGCCAACTGCATGGTCACCAACTTCCACCTGCCCAAATCCAGCCTGATGATCATGATCAGTGCTTTTGGCGGAATGGAGCTGATCCTGGATGCTTATCGCGAAGCAGTTAAAGAAAAATATCGCTTTTTCAGCTATGGCGATGCCATGCTGATCTTGTAAATTACCATTACCAAACAACAAACAAATTAACCGGATCTCCTATGTACTGGACCCTTGAATTGGCTTCGCATTTAGAAGAAGCACCCTGGCCTGCCACAAAAGATGAGCTGATTGATTACGCAATCCGTTCCGGCTCGCCGGGCGAGGTAATCGACAACCTTAGCGAATTGGAAGATGATGGCGAGATGTATGAAGGCATTGAAGATATCTGGCCGGATTATCCCCGCCATGATGATTTCTTTTTCAACGAAGATGAATACTAACCCCCGGCTTTAAAAGCGGCATGTCCGTTGTTGTCAGGTTAGTCTGAGGATTAATATGCATTCAGGAGCCAGTTCTTTTAAAAGAACTGGCTCCTTTTTTTATTTCAAAAATAGCGTTTCGCAAAACACTGGAAACCAGATTTTTAGTCAAATTAAAAATATAAAAAAAACCCGACAAATTGCGAATATTGTTCTTTTTAGCGGTGTATGTATGGCTTACTTTTGTATTGCAATAAATGTGTAAGTCCGAATATTTACTTGCTCTAAACACCGGCATAAATATTCATTTCACAATCCCCCCTTGCTGCCCGATGAAAATTGGAACCCTTGCTCGGAACCTTTTTAATACCTGGCAAATACAACTATGCAAACTATGAACACGAGCAACAAGATTCAATTTTTCAGTAACCTGCCGCTTTTTGACGCCTTAAGCCCGGTGGAAGTTGAGCAGTTAGCTGAAATCGCTCAATACCGGAGCACACCAAAATTTCAGTTTATTTTCATGCCGGATGAAGCAGCCGATCACCTGTACTTTTTAGTGAAAGGCAGGCTAAAAACCGGAACTTTTTCCTTGGAAGGCCGGGAAGTAATCAAAGAAATCCTCCAACCGACTAGCGCTTTCGGTGACCTGGCTCTTGCCGGTGAAACAACCCGGAGCGAGTTTGCCCAGGCACTTCACGATGAAGCCGAATACCTCGCCATCCCCGTAACTGAATTTCAAAAATTGATGCAGCAGAACCAACGACTGGTATTTGCCTGCCTGCGCCATTTAAGTCAACGGCTCCAACGCGTGGAAGAACGCCTGGCCAAATTGGTTTTAAAGGATGCCCGCGAACGCATAATTGAATTCCTGATCGAAACAGCCGGCCGGGAAGGCCGTAGAGTCGGCTACGAAACGCTGGTAAAACACCATCTCACACAACAAGACATTGCCAACCTCACCGGCACCAGCCGCCAGACCGTAACCTCGGTGCTCAATGACCTGCGAAAATCCAACCTCATTTACTTCAACCGAAACAGTATTTTAATCCGCGACATTGAGAAACTGGCTTGAATAGAGCCCCTATTCCCAACGAATATTTTTGAATTTCCAGCACCCAAACAAATAAATCGCTGCAAGTTTGATGTTTCGAAGGCTTCCTGAATACTCGGGAAGCCTTTCGTTTTTATGCCCGATCTTAAATGTCGTAAATGCCCCCTTCCGCCGCTATCGTTGTTTCCGGGAAAACGGCGCCAGCCTCGGACAAATGCCTCGCCAAATCGGTGTACCGCCCCGAAAAATGCCCCAGCAGCAGTTTTCGCACACCAGCCTGCCGGGCAATTTCAGCCGCCTGCCGGGCCGTCGAGTGGTACGACAAGCGGGCTTCCTCCACATGCTCATCCGTAAACGTGGCCTCGTGGTACAGCAAATCCACGCCTTTCACTAGACCCGCCACGGTATCCGACGGCGCTGTATCACTGCAAAAGGCATAAGCGCGTGGAATGGGTGGCGGGAACGTAAGTTCCGCGTTAGGAATCACCCGGCCGTCGGGCAGGAGCAAATCATCGCCGGTCTTGATTTTTTTAATTTCCGGAACGGAAATGGCGTATTCAGCAATTTTTTCCTTCCGGATATTAAGTGGTTTAGGTTTTTCCCGAAACAACCACCCCGTACAATTTCCGCGATGTTCCAGCGGAATTGTACGCACCTCAACAAGTTTGTTTTCAAAAACCAATGTCGAAACAGCAGCATCAACTTCGTGAAAAACCAGTTCGTAAGGAAACACCACGCCTGTCAACCGGGCGGTATGTTCAATCAACTCCCGCAAACCTGGCGGTGAAAACATTTCCAGTTTTGCGGTGCGTTTTTTCAGACAAAAGGATGTCAACAGCCCAATCAACCCAAAAACATGATCGCCGTGCAGGTGGCTGATAAAAATTTGCTGAATCCGGTCGGAGGGCACACGGCAGCGGTACAACTGGTGCTGCGCGCCTTCTCCACAATCAATCAGAAAATAGTGGTTTTCAACCTGTAAAATCTGTGCCGTGTAATTCCGGCCATGAAAAGGGCCACCGGAGCCGGTGCCGAGTATGGTGACTTGCATGTGGGCGTTTTTATTTCACCACGGAGGCACGGAAGGCATGGAGTTCAATTGCCCTGAATTGAAAACTCCGTGTCTTCCGTGCCTTGAATGTTTGCCAGACCATGCGAATACTCGTCCTACGACTTGAAGTCGTAGGACGAGTAGGTCTTCTCCATGTCTTCCGTGCCTCCGCGGTGAAAACAATTCAACATTTATCGAAGCACAATCGTCCCCGTGCGCCGACTGACCTCCCGAACAACTTCCTGGAGTTTAATATGCACTTTTTGCAGGCGCACCAGTTCCTCCAGGTCACCCGCCTGATCTGCCGTTTTTATCCGCTCTTTATTGATTTCCAGAATTTTATTCAGCTTCTGGAGCTTAAACATATTGAGGGCCTTATGCGAGTCGGCAGAAAAATTCAATTCGGGTTTGGGCTGACTTTGGAGGGGCAAATCCTTCATGTCCTCCCAGTTTGGCGAATACTGCCAACGGTCCGATTCTGCGAGAATATCGATTGCCAACGTGCGAATTGCTTTGGATGCATGTTCCAGAAAATAAGCCGGCGTCAACGCCTTCCCCTCCATCAACAATGCATGACATTCGGACGCTATTTGCCCGTACAACGGGTTGTCAAATGCTGTGAGTGATTCTTCAATATCCGATAAGATCAATTCTGCCACGGTGATGTTTTCGTCTTTCAAATCCTGACCGCCAAACTGGATCAGCAAGCGGATTATATCCCACTCGCGGATTTCACTACTGCTTTTGGCCACATTTTCCCGAACCGGCTTTACCAACTCCTGCTCCGGGATATCCGGTCGGTCATCCGCCCGGCCCGGCGTATCCGTCGCAGCACCGGGCTGGCGCGCCTCCCGATCGGCTTTTTTACGCAAGGCAACGTTGATCAGTTTGTTCGTTTCCTCATGCAGCACCTGCTCCGACACATCCATCAACGAGGAGCATTCTTTCAGATACAGGCCGCGCTTAATCGGGTCCGGGATCAGCGCAATACTGCCCATAATGTCTTTGATCAAACCCGCCTTCCGGATAGGGTCGCCCTGGGTTTCTTCCAGCAGCAACTGGGTTTTGAATAAAATAAAATCCTTGGCTTCTTTCGAAATGTACTCGCCAAAGGCCTCCGAACCAATCTGTTGCACAAAACTATCGGGGTCCTCCCCTTCCGGCAGCAACACAATTTTCACATTCAAATCCTGCTCCAGGGCAAGGTCAAGGCCCCGCAGTGCCGCCTTCACACCGGCCGGATCACCGTCGTATAAAATTTTGAGGTTGTTGGTATTGCGCTTGATCAGTTGCAACTGCCCTTCCGTCAGCGAGGTGCCGCTGCTGGCCACCACGTTTTCAATGCCCGCCTGATGCAGGGAAATTACATCCGTATAGCCTTCCACCAAAATGCACTCATCCTGCTGCCGGATGGCCTTTTTGGATTGAAAGGCGCCGTACAGGGTTTTGTTTTTTACATAAATCTCCGTTTCCGGGCTGTTGATGTATTTGGGTATTTTTTTGTCCGACGACATGGTCCGGCCCGCAAATGCCGCCACTTTTCCCGAGAGGTTGTGAATGGGAAACATAACCCGCCCGCGAAAAAAATCGCGGTTGCCGTCCTGGCTGCTCAGGCCCACTTTTCGCAGAAGATCCGGGCTGTGCCCCACCACCCGGGCACGCTGCAACAACAAATCGGGCAGGTTCGGGGCATAGCCCAAACCAAAACTCCGGATCGTGTCTTCCCGGATACCGCGCTGTTTGAAATAGGCCAATGCGACGGACTTGCCTTCGTCGGTATCAAAAAGTTGGGTCTGAAAATGCTCCAGCGCAAAGTCGTTGACGATGTACAGCGAATCGGCCAACTGCTGCTCGGCGCGTTGTTCAGGGCTCTGTTCAACCTCCTGAATTTCAATGTTGTATTTCCGCGCCAGCCAGCGCAAGGCCTCCGGATACGTAAAATTTTCGTGCTCCATCAGGAAGGTGATCGCATCGCCGCCTTTGCCACAACCAAAACACTTGAAAATATTGCGCGTCGGATTTACATTGAACGAGGGCGTTTTTTCATTGTGAAACGGGCACAAGCCAATGCGATTGATCCCCCGTTTGCGCAGGCTGACAAAATCCTCGACAACTTCCTCAATACGAGCGGCGTCGATAATTTCCCGGACTGTTTGGGCTGGAATCATGATTCAAAACTACGGATTTTGGGCGTTTTAATTGACCTGTTGGGCACCTTTCTCGAGGTTGATTCATTTACCGCGGAGGCACGGAGTACACGGAAGTGCCTTACTCGTCCTACGACTTTGAGTCGTAGGACGAGTGCCCGCATAGCCTGACAAACATACGAGGCACGGAGTACACGGAGATTTTTCTTTTTTAAAAATTAAATCTCCGTGTACTCCGTGCCTCCGTGGTAATAAAAAAGGCTTAAAAGGAATCAACCTTCAAAATGCAGGGAAATGGTAAAGGTGCGGGAAAGCACTTTTTCCAGGATGTTACTTTGTTCCAGGTTGTCGTTGTAAATCAGGACATTGTTGATTCCCTGCGATATTTTGAACTCCGGCGAGAAAATAAAATACGGGAAAAAGAACTGAATACCGGCGCCGTATTCAAACTGAAAATCCGTGGGCGCAATTTTCACCAGTCCGGCAGCCTGACGGGTACGCGAGTCGCTGGCCACGTCGAACACATACTTAACCCCGGCAATTACAAACAAACGAAAATCGTGGTAAGGCGCCGATTTGTACCGCACTTGAAAGGGCATTTCCACAAAAACAGATTCTACCCGCCGTGTAACGGAAAGCGTGCTCTCGCCCGGTGGCGCATACTTGATGTTCCGCTCTACGAACGAGAGCGTCGGCAAAAAACGCACATCGAAATATTCGCCGATTTTCAGGTTTGAGACAATTCCGAGGTTGAAGCCCGGGCCGGTAACCGACTGCGCCTGACTGAACGAATCATTCCGGATAAAATCCTTGGAGTGATAAATTCGGAAGTCGCTCTGGTTCATGCCAAGCGTGATCCCGAAATAATAGGATTTAGCCTGAAAATCTTTGTAGTTGAAGTTATGCCCTTGCGCGCGCTGGGCTGCTACCCGATCGGTCGGAAGCAGGCTCAGCCCGAAAACCAGGCAAAGCGTGAGCGCAGACAGGTTTGCAGTAAAATGCCCGGCAGTTAGGCCGCCTTTTCGGCAAAATAAATCGAACATATTCCGAGTGTAAGTCGTTCGCATCGTGAATTCTGATAACCGGTTTTGGATAAAATTTTGAGAAAATCTTCGCCTTCGGGAAACGCCTGGACACTTTCAAAAAGGTAGGTGTATGCCCGAATGTCGCGGCTGGTTAAACGTCCAACCAGGGGTAAAACGTATTTGAAGTAGGCATTGTATAACTGTTTGAACGGAAAAAGCCGTGGCCGGGAAAACTCCAGAATCACAACCTGCCCCGCCGGGCGCAACACGCGCAGCATTTCCGCAAGGCCAATTTCAAGGTGTTCAAAGTTACGCACGCCGAAAGCAACTGTAACCGCGTCGAACGATTTATCCGGAAAGCGCAAATTTTCACTGTCGCCCGTTTCCAACTCAATTACCGGACCTAAACCTTCCTTTGCAATTTTCACACGCCCGATATCGAGCATCTGATTTGCAATATCAACGCCAACGATGCGGCTGGGTTTCAGCATTTTTGCCGCCATGATCGCCACATCGGCCGTACCGGTGGCCACATCCAGGATTTCAGCCGGGCCCTTGGCGCGCAGATACCCCAGCGCGCGCCGGCGCCACCACACATCAATGCCCAACGAAAGCACCCGGTTCAGCAGGTCATACCGCGGCGCAATTTTATCAAACATTCGCTCGACTTGCGCTTTTTTACTCTCCGCTGCACTCTGGTAGGGGGTAACAGTTGGTTTATCTTTCATACACGTAAATGATGACGCAAAAGTAAGGAAATGGGTTGGTTTGGAGGGTTAGAAGGGGGTGCATTTCAAATTGTCGCACTTCCGCGGTCCTACCCCACCCCCGGCCCCTCC
>CAZAEZ010000055.1:0-34759 GCA_964484205.1 uncultured Saprospiraceae bacterium
TGTTGGCGATTTTGAATGCGGTACGGGTGCAGCGGATGTTTTAAAGAAAGTGTTTCGAAGCGTAAATCAATGCAACGTATTTTTTGGGTGCATCCCGGAACTCAACTGGTATGCCCCGTTTCCCAAAGGCGTTATTTCAAAATAAAAAGCAGTCGGCGCTTTGTAATCGCCGAAGTACCGGATGCCCTGCATATCGCATTGCATGTTGTAGAGCCTGATTTTACCGTCGTGTTCGGCAACAGTGTAAAAACCCTGGGAAAACCATCTCATCCGGTCGACCAGGTAGGGGTCGAGTCCTTCCAGCAGGTAGTCGTTGATAGGGAAAAACTCAAAATGTACAGGCTCCTTGTGCCCGGTGGCATACCTGCCGATGTGAAGCCCTTCTCCATCCTTGGCAACGCCGAACCAAACCAGGTTGGCAGCGGAAACCAGCACGGTCAGCATTTTCTCAAAAACGATACCCTGCGTGGCCAATTCTCTCTCAAAATGCCGCTCGATGTGCTGTTTGTGCAAAAGGGTAAACAACAAATAGAGGGTACTGACGCCCAAGCCGAGGTAATTTGCCAAAGCCCTTTTCGGATAATTTTTATAAAAAAATATGCCGACCAATAATCCCGCCAGCAGTGGCAGGGTATAGACCGGGTCAATGATGGTGACGCTGTCGAAGCTCACTCTGTAATCGGATAATGGCAGGAGCAACTGCGTGCCATACGTGGTAAAAGCATCCAGGAGGATATGCGTGAACAGGGCGAGAAAGGAGAACCGCCACAACCGGGCAAAGGCAATTTCTCTCGTCCATTTCACCCTGCTTAAAATCAAGGCCAACAGGAAAGCCCCCGCCACGCTGAAAAGAATGGAATGACTGTACCCCCGGTGGATGCTGATGCGTTGCAGGTCGTTGAAAAACGGGAGCAGCACGACGTCAAGGTCGGGGATGGTGCCGCCAATAGCGCCGAGGACGGCCGCTTTGTTGCCGATTTTTTTGCCTAAAACCGCTTCGCCGACGGCTGCGCCGAGGATGGCTTGGGTGATGGAATCCATGCTGGTTATTTTATTAAAGAAAAAGGCCGGGACATATTTAATAAGAATGTAGGTCCGTATTCAAAGGTATCGCCTTGTTCATCGAGCGTTTTTTGCGTCAGGGGGAGCCGGTAACCAGGGCTTATAGTTAAACCGCTTTTCAGGAAAAAAGTAAGACTAGCCGTCAGGTTGTAGGAAATAAGCCCGGAGTTTGGGTCGTGAACGCCATCCCATTTTGCACGGGACTGCGAAAAGTTGGCAAAAGTAAGCCTTGGCGACAGCCAGTCATTCAGCCGGTAGCCGACGCTCAGCCCGCTGGTGGTTTCCAAAGGCGCTTTGTAGCCTTTTGGGTTTTCGTAAAACGGGATTTTATTGATGGTGAAAACAGCCAGGGCAAGCCTGGCGGTCAGGTTGGCAGAATAATGTAGTTCCAGCAGCGGGTCGAATGTTCCCGTGCCAAACTGGATGTGTAAATGCTTGACGCCTTCCGCCGCAGCCGTCAGGGGGTTTTCTTCCGTTTTGCCGGTGGGCAGCGAGGAGCCGAGGGCGAAGTCGAGCCGCCCATTTTTGAATAAAAACCCATTGAGGCGGTGGGCAAACAACAGCCGCAAATCGCTGATGCCCGTGTAATTTTCATTGCGATGGTGGATGTCCCGGTTGCGCAGGATGGCTTCCTGTTCGAGCGGCATGACGAGTTCAGGGTATTCCACGCTTGCTGTCTGCATTTTCACGTCGAGGGGAATGCGGAGCCATGCCGACCAGTTCCTTTTGAACGTGTATTCGAGCGACAGTTCCGTACGCAAAAAGTCCAGTTCGACAAGGTGGTTATGCAGCGGGACGGCGATGACCCCGCCTTCCGGCGACAATCCTTTAAAATTGGGATGTCCTCCCTGGTAATCGAACCCGTTGGTGAAGTTGAGCGTTGCCCGGAAACTGCCGCTTTGCAGCGTGTCCAGCCCGGCTTCCAGTTTTTCGCTGCTTTGCAATGCAGGGTTGCTGCAAGCCGGGCAGGCCTGCCCGAGGGCAAGAGTGGCGGTTGACCATGCCAGTCCTGTCGTCAGCAGGATTTTGATTGTTTTAAAAAAATGCATTGTTGAAAGGTTATTTTGCAATAATGGCTTCCACTTCTTCGATCTTGTTCCCAATCACCTTACCGAGCAGTTTGCCCCGGTCATCAAAAATCAGGGTAAAGGGCAGAGATGGCATTTGATACTCGCTCGTCAGTTGTTCTCCCAAATCCGAATCCCATTCGAGGATGTCCGCTTCCCGGACGGCAAGGTTCGGGAATTTCAGCAACAGTCGCTCCACTTTGGGAGTATAGACCCGGCAAGGGCCGCACCACTTCGCCGTGAAGTCGAAAATGGTGATTTTACCGGGCGCTATTTCCTTTTTAAACTTAATTTTTTCGCCCGGCGGCAAGGATTGAATGTCCAGCCCTGCTTTCTCCTTTTCCGTCAGGGGTTTCACCAAAGACTCCCCGGCAAAAAGCGCCTCGAAGTTGGAATGTTCGTACATTCTTTTTTTTATGTCTGCTGCCGATATGCGCTCCTCCGCCACGACGACCGCTTTTTTGGTAGCAAAATCCACGCTGGCGCTGATGACGCCGTCGAATTGCAGCACCTGGGTTGCCGTTTCGGCGCAGGTTTCGCAGCTCATGCCTTCAACGGTGAACTCGATAGTTTTCTGGCTGAAGGCGCTCGCCGTTGCCAGGAGCATCAGCAGTTTGACGATATGCTTTTTCATGTCTTTTGTTCTTAAAAATGATAACTCCATTAGTTGTAATTAAATAGAGGGAATGGCGAATAAAGCCAGCACAATAACTGCCAATGTCCAAACCCAAAGTTTTGACTGGAAAAAATTAGCGCTACCCGTTTTACAACCCGGACAGCCGCTTGCCTTTTCCGGCGTGGGTCTGTAGGCCCTGTAAAAGCTGAAGCCCAATGAAATGAGCGCAATGGCAAAAAGATAAGGGCGCATTGGATAAACCCATGCAAGATAGCTTACAACCCCGCTGATTGCAGCCAGTGCTGTCGCCCAGCAACAAATCTTTGGAGCCGCCACACCCAGAATGGACGTACCCAATGCTATCCCGTCTTCGATTTTCAACCGTTTCATGCTATTGAATTATGCTATGCCAATGCCTGCAGCCAACAATTCCTCTTTCGAGATTGCATCGCTTTTACAGCAGTCCAGCAACCTGCCATTGACCACGACCGCCGGCAGGCGGGAAATTCCGTATTCGGATACTTTGGCGATGCATTCTTTATCTTCGCACTGCTTCACCAGGTCGTAAACGGTGATTTCACAATTCTCGCAAACGGTCTCCCGGACCAGATGGACCACCGGATTGCAAACCGGGCACCCTGCGGTGAAAACTTCAACTGTACGTTTCATGGCGTTGTGTTTTTTAAATATTAATGATGGCACAAAGCTAAGTGGCGGGGGAGGGGGGTCTCCAATAAAATAACTTACTTTTTTTTCTGGTGCCGTTTTTCGGCATTGTGGCGGGCGAGGCGTTCTTCGATTTCTTTCATTTCTTTCAACCTGTCGGAAAGTTCGTCCAACACCAAAAGGGGGAATTGGTTTTTTATAAAGTCAATCCTTTCTTCGTTGCCGCAGTTGCCAGGGCAAGCCTCGGCCGCATTCACAATCTTGATGGCAAGTGCTTTACGGTACACCTCGTCCAGCAAGAGATAATGTGCTTTGTCCAATCCTTTTTGTGCCGCTTTGAATTGGACAAGCAACTCTTCGGGGTCTCGGTTCTCATCATCCAGCATTTTGATAATGCCGCCTATCTGGCCCTCGATGCTTTTCAGGCGGTTTTTTATATCTGCTGTTAAATCTTTTGGCAACATATGCTTGCATTTTATTCCTGACACTGTGCTCAACTCGCACAGCAACTCAGCTTCGACACATCCTTCCCAAAAGTAATCGCCGCCAGTTTTATCCCCTCGCCCAACGTGAGGTAGGGGTAAAAACCCTCGGCCAGTTCTTTTACCGTGATGCCATACTTTATGGCCATGCTCAACTGCTGGATGAGCTCGCCACCTTCGGGAGCGACCACCCTTGCGCCGATGAGCTTATCGGTTTCGGGGTTGCGGATGAGTTTGATAAACCCTCTGGTGTCGTGCGCTGCAATGGCCCGTGGCACGTCCTTCAATTCCAGTTTGGATACTTCAAAAGGAATGTTCTGCGCTGCTGCCTGCGCTTCGTCAAGCCCGGCGCCAGCCACCTGGGGGTCGGTGAAGACGACCCAGGGCAGGGAGGAATAGTCCGCCTGGCCGGCCGTAGCCGAAGTAAAAGCATTTTCGACGGCAATTTTTCCTTCAAAAGCGGCGGTGTAAACAAAGGCGGGCGTGTCGGTCACGTCGCCGGCGGCGAAAATATGCGGCAGGTTGGTCTCCATTCTTTCGTTCACGAGGATGTGCCCTTTGGGGCCGAGTTTCAGCCCGGTTTTATCTAATCCCAATTTTTGCGTGTTGGGGCGGGTGCCGGAGGCGACGACCACCTTGCCCGGCTCGGTGATTTTGGTGAAAGAACCGTCGGGGCACTTGCAATGGATGATGGTGTCCGTGCCTTGTTTTTCAAATTTCACCGCCCGGAAATTCGGCAAAATTTCAATGCCCTCGCTGCGTATTTGCGTTTCCAATGCTTCGCTGATGTCGGGCGTTTGGGTGCGCAGTACCCGGTCGGTGAATTCGATGATGCGCACCTTCGAGCCGAGGCGGTTGTAGGCCATGGCGATTTCCAGCCCGATGTAGCCTGCGCCCATGATGGTGAGGCTTTCGGGTTTTTCTTCCAAATCGAACAGCGTCGTGTTGGTCAGGTAGCCTGTTTCTTCCAAGCCCTCGATGGCGGGCACGTTGGTCGTTGCGCCGGTGGCAATGAGGAACTTGAGGGCGGTATAGCGGTCTTTGCCGTTGACGAGGATGGTTTTTTCGTCCACGAATTCCGCCCAGCCCTGCACCATTTTCAGGTGCTTGAAATCGCAGACCACGTCCATGTACTTCTTCTGTTGGAGGGAGGCGACGAGTTGTTTTTTCCCTTGAATGACTTTCGCAAAATCAACGTTTGCGCCCTTGGGCACAATGCCTGGAAAGTTGGAATGAGAGGCATGGTATGCCGTTTCCGCCGCTCTGATGAGGGTTTTGGACGGTACACAGCCAACATTGACGCAGGTGCCGCCGAAAGGCAGGCCGCCGTTGACCATCAGCACCGACAGCCCCAAATCTTCGGCTTTGATGGCTGCCGAAAACGCCGCCGAGCCGCCGCCGATGATGATGAGGTCGTAACGAGGAATGCCGTTCGAGCCAGATTGGGCAGGCGTTTCGTCCTTCACCCGGTAGTTTTTCGTGCCGTTGATGGTGGCAATGATTTCTCCCTTGCTGGTGACGGCAGGGTCGAACTCGCAAACGCAGGACGCTTGCGGATAGCTCGCCTCCACTTTCTTCACGCCTTTTTTTTGCGACACCAATTTTTCAATGCTCGTGGCGCAATGGTCGCAGGTCATGCCGCTGACTTCGAGGATTACCTCCTCTACCGGCTTGGATGCCTGTTCTTTTTTGAAAATATTTTTGAACATCGTTGGTGGTGTGTTTGAGTTTGAAAAAAGGAAACCGGCCTTGTGCCGGCCCCATTATCAGGAACCGGATTTTTTGTCCGACTTTTTTTCTTTGAGCACCTTGGCTTTGTAGCCCGTCTCGTCAATGGCCGCTTTAATGGCTTCGGTGGAGGTTTTGGATTTGTCAAACTTCACTTCTGCCGTTCCTTTTTCATAATTGGCGCTTGCATCCACAATGCCGGGCAACTCGTTTACAGCATGTTTCACGTGTTCCTCACAGCTCGTGCAGGTCATGCCGGAGATGTCGAAAATGGCCTCCTGCACGTCGCTTTGGCTCACCATGATGACCTGCTTGTTGTTGTCGGGGTAAAAGATTTTTGAGTAGTGCGGGAAGGCCAGCATCAGTGCTGCAAAGACGGTGACAATGCCGAGGAAGGTCTTCGTTTGCATGAACGGCGTTTTGCCGTCCTCCCCGCCTACCGGACGGGCAGGCTCACAGTCGCAGTCAATTGCCGCTTTTTGCGGTTTGAGTTTTTGCCACCAGGCGAAGCCCAACACGGCGACGGTTAAGCCAATGAGGTATGGGCGTGCCGGCTCCATCCATGAGAAAGTGGAGGCCAGCCCACTTGTGCCAGCCAGCAAGGCCAGCACGGGGGTGATGCAGCAAAGGGAGGCTGCAATGGCCGCCAGCATACTTGCGCCAACCAGTTTACCAGATGCATTTTGTGGTTCCATGATAAACGATTGTTTAAGATTTTTCTTAAATAATTGATTAAAAAAAATGGGGTGTTATCCCGCTGCCGGTTGCCGTGCAGTTTTGCGCTCAGCTGTCCGACTGTTCAACAACTGGAACAGTGTGTCCAGCAGCGGTTTTGCTGTGGCCGAAATGTGATAGTAAATCGTGACGCCATCCTGTTCGGTGAAGACGAGGCCACCCTCCCGCAGCTTTTTCAGGTGTTGCGAAACGGCAGGTACAGTCATGCCTAATATCTCGCTCAGGTCGCAGACGCAGAGGCTGTGTTCCTCCGCCAACAGCAACAGGATTTTCATCCTGACTTCATTGGAGGCTAAGCTGAGGGTGCTGGCCAGGTCTTTGACGGGCGTTGTCAAATCTTTCACGTGCTGACGGCAACGAAATATTTGTGTCTCGTCCCGGCAGGTCCGGATACATACGTTGCTTCGGGTTTTCTTTTTCATGGGGCAAATATAAGGGAATGAAATTTATTAAGAAAGTGCTTAAATATTAATTAAAAAGACGATTCGGATATTTATCTTTCCCTTTTCAGATGCGATGGCCGCTCTGACAAAAACCCGCCCTATCCGGCACAGGATACTGATATATCCTTGCATCTTTTTTTGACGTGGCTACCTGATTTTGATGCCCACTATTTCCCGATTTTCCGCTTCAACAACTGCGCGTTAATCGCTACGATGATAGTGCTCAGGCTCATAAAAACCGCCCCCATTGCCGGGCTGAGTACAAAGCCCCAGGGGTACAAAACGCCGACAGCCAGCGGAATGGCAACGGTATTGTAACCCGTTGCCCAGGCCAGATTTTGAATCATTTTCCGATAGGTTGCCTTGCCAAAAAGGATGAGATTTGCAATGTCTTGCGGATTGCTGTTAACTAATATGATGTCGGCGGTTTCGGCAGCCACATCGGTGCCGGAGCCGACGGCGATGCCCACGTCTGCCTGTGCCAGGGCTGGGGCGTCGTTCACGCCGTCGCCCGTCATGGCAACGAACTCGCCTTTGGCTTGCAGGTCTTTCACGATTTCTACTTTTTGGTGGGGCAACACTTCGGCAAAGTAACCGTCCAGTCCCAGTTCCTCGCTGACGGCTTTCCCGACCACATCGTTGTCTCCAGTCGCCATATAAACTTTGATATTATTGTCTTTGAAGGTTTTGATGGCAGCGGCGGATTCCGGGCGGATTTCATCGGCAAGGGCGATGAAGCCTGCCAGTTTTTTATCAATCAAAACAAAAACGACCGTTTCGGCGGCACTGCCGAAAGCCCCTTCGGGGATGCCTATTTTTTCGTCTTTCAAATAACCGGGACTGACCACTTTCAGTTCCTTCCCGTCGACTGTTGCCTGCACCCCTTTTCCGGTGATGGCCTGGAAGTTTTCAGGCTTGGGGATTTCGATGTCCAATTCCTTGATTTTTTGTACGATGCCCACGGCGATGGGGTGCTCGGAACTTTGTTCCAATGCGCCTGCCAGCCGCAGCATTTCCTTTTTATCCAGCCCGCTGGCAACCGTTTCGTAGCGGGTGACGCCGAACTTGCCATAGGTCAGTGTTCCGGTTTTATCAAAAAGCAAAGCGGTAATTTTACGGGACTCCTCAAAAGCGGTACGGTTGCGGATGAGCAAGCCGTTTTGGGCAGAAATGGCGGTGGAAATCGCCACCACGAGCGGCACTGCCAGCCCCAGTGCGTGCGGACAGGAAATGACCATGACCGTCACCATCCTTTCCAGTGCAAAAACGAAATCCTGCCCGAGTGCCAGCCACAAAAACAGGGTGCCGAAACCTATTGAAAGCGCGATGTAGGTCAGCCATTTTGCTGCCCGGTCGGAGAGGTTCTGCATCTTCGACTTGGTCTTCTGCGCCTCCTGCACCATGGTGATGACCTTGTTCAGGTAGCTGTCCTTGCCCGTATGCTCCACCTTTACTTTCAGAGAGCCGTTGCCGTTGATACTGCCGCCGATGACTTTTTCGTCAGGGCCTTTTTTTACGGGCTTTGATTCCCCCGTCAGCATGGATTCGTTGAGGTAGCTCTCGCCCTCAATGACGATGCCGTCGGCGGGTACTTTCTCACCGGGTTTTACCAAAATAATGTCACCGCCCAGCAGGTCTTCCAGCTGGATGTCCACCACTTTTTCACCCTCCATTTTGTGGGCTTCGGAAGGCATCATGCTCACCAGCAATTCCAGCGCTTTGGATGCGCCGAGCACGGATTTCATTTCGATCCAGTGCCCGAGCAACATGATGACGATCAGGGTAGCCAACTCCCAGTAAAAACTTTCGCCGGGCAGGCCGAAGCTGGTGGCGACCGAGTAAAAATAAGCCACGGATATGGCCATAGCAATAAGGGTCATCATGCCGGGCGCTCCTTTTCGTATCTCGCCGAAAAAGCCGCCTAGGAAGGGCCGGCCTCCGTAAAAATAAACGACAGTGGACAGGGCGAATAAAACATATTTGTCTCCAGAAAAACGCCAGGCCACGCCCAGCCAATGCTGGATCATGGGCGAGAGCAGTAGAATTGGAATGGTCAGCACCAAGGACACCCAGAACCGTTTTTTAAAATCGGCGATCATCATGCGGTGGTGGTCGTGCCCCATCTCGCCGTGGGCGGGATTGTGATCGCTGTGGTCGCCACCATGCCCACCGTGATCGCTGTGTGTTTTTTCAGCATTGCCGGCCTTGTGTTTTCCTGGCGAGTGGTGATGCTCTTCGTGCGCAGCATGTCCTGCCATTTTGAGGCGGTAATTCCCGGCTGCCGCCAGCACTTCATTCATTGTGTCTACTGAAATATGATCGCGCATGGTGACCCTTGCCACCGGAGGTTCCAAGGTTACTTCGACTGCTTGAACACCGTCGATACTTTCGAGTGCATGTTTAACCGTTTGAACGCAGTGGTTGCAGGTCATGCCGGCGATATGATAGGTATGTGTCATTGTCATTTCGATTTTTCTGATTTATAAAATGAAAAAGTCCCGATGCCCGTATTGATAAACCCGGTTTCAGCAACTTCCAGAAACCCTGCATTTTCAATGAATCCGGGAAGCAGCCCTTTTAAGTTATCGTTTGTTGTTTTAAACCCATCCAACAGTTGCACCAGTAAAAATGCCAGCCGCATCCCAATATGACGGGCTTTCCCCCAATCGCCGATGTGTAGTTCCCCGCCCGGTTTCAACACCCGGTAGATTTCACCAAAGGCCGAAGCCTTCTGCGTTCTGTCCAATTGATGAAATACCAACGAACTCACCACTTTGTCAAAAGTAGCATCGGGATAGGGCAAGGTTTTTCCCTCGTACAAATCCAATTGTATCTCTAACCCGGCTTTCCGGACTTTCTCCAAAGCCAGCTCCCTGATTTTTGGGTCAACGTCCACCCCGATAATTTCTGCTTCCGTCGTTTGCTGTTTCAGTAAAACGGTCTGGCTAGCAGTGCCGAAACCGAATTCAAGTAGCTTTTCGCCGGGCTTTAGATTGACTTGCTGGACGAGCCGGGTGCGGAATTTTTCCTCCGGCATCGTCCAACGGATGGTGCGGTCATAGAAATTGCTCAGGCGATCGTAGCCAAGGGCAGGGATATATGTTTCTTGCTTAATGCTCATGTTCGTGACCATCTTCGTTGGTTTCTAAATACTTGCCCTGCGGGCCTACGCCATGCAGATGCACCAATGTAGCGCCGTAATGCCCGGCATGGCTAACTGA
Source organism: uncultured Saprospiraceae bacterium (assembly GCA_964484205.1). Taxonomy (GTDB): domain Bacteria; phylum Bacteroidota; class Bacteroidia; order Chitinophagales; family Saprospiraceae; genus M3007. Next base: position 10,021 of record CAZAEZ010000055.1, read on the forward strand.
CCAACCAGCACCGGCAATGGCTGCGACGACCAGTACTTCTATCCATAATTTTCGTTGGAGCAAAAAATGACTCGCCACTTTCAGCAATAGCGCAATCCCACTTGCCCAGATGGTATAATTCGCGTACCGGTCGTGCAGGTCGAGTACTTGCTGCGCAGCCTCGCTCAGTTCTGAAGTATGCGGATGGAAAAAGGTGCTGACGAGATAGGCGCCGGCAAAGCCGCCGAGCAGCAAAATTCCCGTGATCAGGCTCAACTCTTTTTTCCAGACAAACAGCGCCAGTAATTGCGTCAAAAAAGCCAGCAACAGGAGGACTATCGGAAAGTGGACCAACAATGGATGGAGGGATGGAAAATCGCTCCACCTGGCTTCCACAACGGTGGAGCTTATCTCTTGGTTTTTGTGTTCATGCCCGGTGGATGTAGCTGGCAGGGATGATCCTCCCGGCTGGGCAGTCGTATCGGCCATTGTTGCAGGCTGTTCAGCCGCTTTGTGCTTTTGCGGGTCGTGGGCAAAAGCGGATTGGCTGATGAAAAGCAGCACGAGTGCCGCAAACAGAGCTTTGATAATTTTTTTCATGCATGAAAAAATTGATGGTGAATGGTGTAATGTGAAAAAAAATATCTGTCAGTTTTTATCCCTCTTCAACAAGGCCTGGGTAATAACCACTTCAAAACTATCAGCCAACCCGGGAAACGGAGTGCCTATGCCCAGTTCTTTAAAACTTAGGTGCATAGTCATGCCCAATATGCAGGCTAGATCGCTGGTATTGCTGGTGTGGTGCAATTCGCCTGATCCCTGAATAACGGCCTTGGCCGTGCCTACCGTCAGTAGGCCTTCGGTTTTGAACTGCATCGGTGGATGATCCTCCGTATTGATGTATTCCAGGCCAAGTTTTCCATCGAAAGTAATCTGCGTGGCACTCCGTTCCAGCAATTTTATTAGGGAATCTACCGCCGGCGCCGATTGGACGATTTGTAAAGTACGAAGTGGGAATTGAATAATCAGATAAGCTGTTTCATAATCGAGCCGGACGCTTAATTCGCGTGTTTGTAAATGCAAGGCGTTTTCGCCGAGGGCACCGTTCAGCGTAAGAACTGCATTTCGCGTTTGATAGGTGCTTTGGGCGAGGCCGTTGCACCATACATAGGTGATCAAAAACAATGTGCTTATAATGTGTTTCATATCGGCTTGTTTTATATGGAAATCCATTTCAGGTTTTTAATTCTATAGTGAAATAACTACCGTTTGTTTCTGTGGATTTCTGCTGTACGATACCCGTTTCGGTTTTAATTTCTTCGAAATAATTGTAACGTGTTATAGCCTGAATATTTTTATTATTTTTTTCCATCGTACATTTTTTTTACACATCCAAATTCAAGTGCGGCAAACAGGGAATACCTGAATACTCTCTGTTTGCCTTGCTTTTTTTCAAAAGGGACTGCCACCCAGGTTAATTCTCCGGCCTGTCATACTGACAACAACCCGGCAGTGCCTTATAGGCATCATCGGAAGCCCGGAAAGCATCGGTATCGTATCCACTGGCCGCGATAGCTTTTTTGATGGTTTCCAACTTCACCTTACCGGAATCGTACGTCACGGTAACCTTTGCGGCATCGGCGTCCCAGGTAGCCGATTGAACACCGTCCACGCCTTTTGCGGCTTTTTCAATGGTCCGCTTGCACATGCCACAATTACCATAAACTGTAAAAGTTTCTGTAATTGCAGATGTTGCCGTCGTAGCGGTTTCTGCCTGCGCTTTCTCCGGCCGATCGTACTGGCAACAGCCCGGCAGTCCATTATAGGCTTCATCAGGAGCCCGGAAGGCATCGGTATCGTAACCACTGGCCGCGATGGCTTTTTTGATGTCGCCCAGTTTGGCTTTGGCGGCGTCATACTGTACGGTGATCATGTCTGTTTCGCTATCCCAGATTGCAGATTGAACACCGGCGACACTTTTTGCGGCTTTTTCAATAGTCCGCTTGCACATGCCACAGTTTCCGTAAACTACGAAAGTCTCTGTCAGGCCAGAGGCAGCCTCAGCAGTGTTTTTGACTTCAGAGCCGGGTTTGTGTTGACTATGGTCGTGTTGGGCCTGTAGCTGGTCAGTGAAAAGAAAGAAAAGACTTAGGCTGATAATTAAACTCAAATACTTCATTGTTTAAAAATTTTTAGATGTTAGAAATCAAATTATAGTTTAAGCACTTTGTGTGTCCGGTTTTTTCCAGAGGTCATAACCGTTAAATAATAAACGCCGGCAGCATATCCATCTATTGAAAAATGCGTTGCACCATCAGTCGTGTTCCGGCTCTCTAAAAGCTGTCCGGCAACGTTGAAAATATTAACGGTTGCCCCCCCAAAACCTTCGATAGTAAAGTTGTTGGTTGTTGGGTTTGGGAAAATTGAAAAACCGTGTTCTTGCTCTTCGCCAACGCCAGTCGAATTGTCAAATACAACAAACTGCCCCATCATTCCGTCGTCTTCATGACTGAGCATATGACAATGGTACATGTAGGGCACATTATCGTTGGCAAAGTCTTCGAATTTGGTTATGAACCGCAGCGTTCCACCCATCGGCGGAACTAACACGACATCTTTCCTGCCTTGCATATTGTCGGCTGGGGTAGCTCCGTTGATATCCAGGATATAAAATTGCACATCGTGGATGTGGAAGGGATGAGAAATGGCCGTCATATTGGTGAGCGTCCATATCTCGGTATTGTTAAGCGGTATTTTGTAATTGATGACGTCCATTTCAAAGCCTGCGCCGTTAATGACAAAAGGGCCGTTGAGCATGCCTGTAGGGCCCATCTGTACCGGCTGAAACGTTAGGTTGCGGGTAGCCTGCGCGTCGGCTTCGGAATACGGCGTGTTGGCGACCAAAGTCGCAGGCAGGGTAGCAACAGGGTTGGCAGTTGGAGCAACCACATTCAGTTGAAGAATATTGAAATCGCTACCGTTTAAGGGATTATTTGCATACCCGGCAATGCTACCCATCGGCATGGCGGTTGGATTAGTTGCCCCGTAAATACCGCTTGGCAGCTCCGAAGCAAAGCTCATCAATTGGGTGGATTGCCCTTGCTGTCCGGAAAAATTCACCAGAATTTCTGCCCGTTCGCCGGGCGCCAGGCGCAACCGGGTAAGTGCGACGGGCGCATCCAGCAGGCCGCCGTCCGAAGCGATCTGGTGAAATGCGCGGTTGTCCTGAAAGCCCAGGTTGTACACCCGTTCGGTTGAACCATTGAGCAGGCGCAGGCGAATGATCTGTGCAGGTGCATTCAGAAAAGCGTCGGGGGTAGCGTTTGCCAACACTACATTGTCAGCCGCGGTATTCGTCAAAAACTGTTTGCCTGAATCAAACGCTCTCGACTGGATGACTACCGGAAAATCGTCCACACCGTATGTCCGGGGTAATGCTAATTGTGCTTCCTCTGCATCCCGGACAATGATAAAACCCGCTGCGCCCATCGTTACTTGTTCTTCGGTATGCTCGTGCAAATGCGGGTGATACCAATACGTGGCAGCATAATCCAACACCGTGAAGGCCGGTGACCAGGTTTGCCCGGCCGCAATGGGGGTATGCGGCCCGCCGTCGTTTTCTGATGAGACATGAAGGCCATGCCAATGTAAAGTGGTTGTTTCGGAGAGATTATTGGTTACGTTGATAGTGACCTGGTTTCCTTTTTCAAGCAACAGGGTTGGGCCCAAAATGGCCTGATTGTAGCCAATCGTACTCGTATTGAAGCCGGGGTATAACTCCGTTTGTCCGCTTTGCAAATTCAGATCAATCGACGGGCCGGACAATACTGCAGGGATGAGCAGCGGGTTTTGGCAGTAGCCAGCAAACGGGATAGTTAGCAATAAGATTAATACTGTCTTTTTCATGCTGAAAGAATTCAATGTTTATGAAATTGATTTGAATTAGCCGAACTGGCCCCAGCTTACAATTTCTTGGGAAAGGTCTCTGTAACTGAGCCACAATTGAGCATTTTGTCACCGAAGTATGGGTTGCGTATTTCTTTGTCCAGGCTCAGCCAGTCCGCCCCGGTGTTGTTGTCCGCCATCGGGCAGTGCTGCACGTACACCGTTTCGCCGAAGGGGCCGAAGGCTTTCGCCAGCGCCACCATCTGCCCGGAGAGCGGTTTGAAATATTTTCTCGCCTCCTCCACGTCCCTGGCAACGGCTATTTTGTTCAAAGCCTCCACCGCAGCGGCACTGTGGTTCATCCAGTGGTTGTGGGCTTCGCCGGTGAACAGGCTCATACTGGTTTTATCAAAAGATTTTTTCAAATCGGCAGCCTGCTTTTTGACGGTGGTCAGGTCGTCTTTCACCAGCGCATCTTTCAGCGGAAAATACAGGTCGAACAACTGCTTGACGGCAGCTTTTGCCTGTTTGCTCGCTTCCATCGGTTTCGCTGGAGCGGCTGCCGAAGGCGAACTTCCGCCGTGGTTGTGCCCGGTCATCACCGCGCCGCCCTCGGGGTTCATCATGCTGGGTTTGCCTGCCAGTTGTGCAGCGGCATCAATGGAAAAGGTGCCGTTGACGGCGATTTCCTCACCTGCCTGCAATCCGCCGTTCACTATGTATCCATCGCCGGTCAGCGGACCGAGCTCCACTTCCCGCATCAGGAAGCTGGTGCCGGCGTCGGTGGTATGTTTCAGGTACACTACCGAACGCTCACCCGTCCACATGACGGCTGATTTCGGGACGACGAGCTGGTCTTTTTTGCCTGCCAATTGGGTCTTGATGATGCCGCTGGCAAACATTTCCGGTTTGAGCTTGCCGCCGGGGTTGGGCATTTCCACCCGTGCTTTCGCCACCCGTGTCATAGGGTCTATGACGGGGTCAATGAAGGTGATTTTCCCTTTGAAATTTTCGCCCGGAAGCGACTGAATGGTGAAATCCACCATACTGCCCACCTTCGCCCAACTCATGTCGCTCTCGTACACGTCGAACAGCACCCAAACCCTCGACAAATCCACCACCTCGTACAACGGCATACCCCGCATGACGTAATCGCCGAGGTTGACCTTTTTTTCCAAAACAATCCCGCTTACGTCGGCGTGGATGGGGAAGCGCTCCTGCGGTTTGCCGGAGGCGATGATTTCCTCGATTTGCGGGTCGGTGAGTTTCCAGTTTTTGAGTTTTTGCTTGGCGGCATTGTACAGCGCCGGTTGCATGTCCTTGATTTTCACGGCTGAAAACAGCTCCTGCTGCGCCGTCACCAGTTCGGGCGAATAAATGCTGGCAATCCGCTGCCCCCGCCGCACCGGTTCGCCCGTGAAGTTGATGGCAAGCTGCTCCACCCGTCCGTCGAGGTGGGTCACCTGCGAGTATTTCAGCCGCTCGTCGGGCTGTACCTTGCCGTTCATGCGCACTTCCTTGGTGGGCATCCCGTAGCCGACGATAGCAGTCTGCACGTTGGCCAGTTGCATTGCCGTGGGCGACATCTTGATTTCCATCGGGTCGCCCTCTGATATGTTGTCGTCCAGCGGTATCAAATCCATTCCGCAAATGGGGCATTGGCCAGGTTCGGGCTGGCGTATTTGCGGGTGCATGGAGCAAGTCCAGGTAGTGGCCTTTGAAGATTCCGTGCCTGCCATTTCATGCTCTTCGTGGCCAATGTTTTCGGAAGCGGATGGTTTGGCGAGCCAGCCGATGAGGAGTCCGGCCGCCAGCATGACGATGGCGGCAATGAGTGTGGAACGATTGATTTTTATCTTTTTCATTGTTTAAAATTTTGAACCCTGCTTTGCACCCGTCGGGCGGCTGCAAAGCCCATTCGGATGATTTGGTTAATTCATTTTCCCTGTCAAATAATCCAGTTTCACCAACATCAGTTGGTACTCCGTTTGCGCCGAAACCTTTTCCGTCCGGTAACGGAACAACTGCTGCTGCAAGCGCAAAACTTCTTCAAAGTCCTGCCCCGCATTGCTGTAAGCTGCCATCAAAAGGTCAATGGCCTGCTGGGTTTTCACCATTTGCAGATTGAGCAGTTCGACCATTTGTGCCATTTTTTCCAGTTCGTAAAAGGTCATTTCGTACATGGCGGCGAGGTCGTTTTGCATGTCCTGTTTCATGTCTGCGTACATGACCTGCATCAGGCGGCGCTCTTCGACGGCGGCATTGTATTTTTTCTTCCAGATGGGCACGGTGACGGAGAACATGGGCATCACCATGTCCCTGCCGGTGTTGGGGGGAATGTCGCTGTTGGCTCGTTTCCCCAACGGCATGTATTGCAGCCCGGCGCCAATCATCGGCTTCCGCATGTAGTCCGCCACTTTCTCCTCGGCTTGCGCTGCCTGTATTTGTTTGTCAAAAACCGTCAGCATGGGGTTGTTGCCGATAAGGCTGTCACCACGGGCAGCAGCGCCGGTCACCGGTTCTGGCAGTACGCCGGAGATGGTCACCGGCAGGCTGTCGTCCCGGTTGAGGAAGCGGTTGAAAGCGACTTCCAGCGGCTTGCGCTTTTGTTCCAACAGGGCGATTTCGGTTTTCACCTCGTCTATCATGATGTCCGCCCGGATAGGGTCCACCATAGGCGCCATGCCCTGCTGGAACATGACGGTAGCGAGTTCCTTGTCCGTTTCGAGCAGTCGCAAGAGGTCTTGCTGGATGCGGATTTTTTCCTCCAGCTCGAACAGCGGATACCAGCCGTTTTTTACCTTGAAAAACAGTTCGTTTTGTGCCACTTGCACTGCCTGGAGTTTCACCTCCGCCATCCGTGCCGCCTCGTTTTCCATGGCGTCGAGCGCCCCGAACCAGGGAAACATTTGCATCGCCGAGATGCTGCCCAATTGGTTGCCCATTGGCAGCATCATCGGGCGGATGAACCAGGAAGCGTTCACCGTTGGGTCGGGCAACGCTTTCGCCTGCGGGAGTTTTTGCAGGGCAGCTTGTACCTCGGTCTGCCGGGCCTTAATGCCGGGATTATTTTCGGCAGCGATTTTCAGGTAGTCGTCCAGCGTTTGGGCGGAAAGGCTTCCCGAAACCAGGATTGAAATAATGATGATTATACTGCGCATGATTTTTTCTTTTTTGTTTAAAAACTTTATTGCCGTCAGCTTGGCGTCACCGTTGAAGATGCCTGCTTTTTCACTACCGTTTCCCGCCAATACGCTTGCAACACCGGCACCACGAACATCGTCATCAACTGGATTGTCATCCCTCCGAATGTCGGAATCGCCATCGGTACCATGATGTCGGCGCCTTTTCCAGTCGAAGTCAGCACAGGCAGCAGGGCGATGATGGCAACGGCTGCTGTCATCATGGCGGGGCGTACCCGCTTTTTGCCAGCAATCAAAACTGCCTCCCGTACTTCCGGCACGGTCTGCGGCTTCCTTTCTTCAAAAACCTGGTGGATGTATGTCCCCATAATCACCCCGTCGTCGGTGGCGATGCCGAACAAGGCGATGAAGCCCACCCAGACCGCCACGCTGAGGTTGATGGGGTGCAGTTGAAAGAGTTCCCGCATACTCACCTCGGCGATGGAGAAATTCAGGAACCAGTCCTGCCCATAGAGCCAGAGCATGATGAAGCCGCCTGCGAACGCCACGAACACCCCCGAAAAGTGGATGGACGAAGCGATGACCGTTTTAAACTGGAAAAACAGCAACAAAAAGATGGTAATGAGGCTGATGGGAATGACGATGGACAGCCGTTTCATCGCCCGCAACTGGTTCTCATAGCTGCCGGAAAACCTGTAGCTCACCCCGGCAGGTACGGTCAGCTCGCCGTTGTCAATCCTTTGCTGGATAAAACGGGTGGCTTCTTCTACCACATTCACCTCTGCGTAGCCCTCTTTTTTGTCCAGCAGTACATAACCGGTGAGGAAGGTATCCTCGCTCTTTATCAATTGAGGGCCCCGCACATATTCGATGTTGACCAGTTCGCCGAGCGGCACCTGCGCCCCGACGGGGGTCGGCACCAGCATTTCTTTGATGCTCTCCGGGTTGTCCCGAAGCTCACGGGGGTAGCGCACCCGCACGGGAAAACGCTCCCTGCCTTCCACCGTGCTCGTCACGGCGATTCCGCCGATGGCGGTTTCGATGAACATCTGCACGTCCTCGATGTTCAGCCCGTAGCGGGCGGCAGCGGCACGGTCAATGTTCAGGTGGAGGTAGGGTTTGCCCACGATGCGGTCGGCAAAAACGGCTTCGGCCTTTACGGAGGGCACCTCTTTCAGGATGGCTTCGAGTTTCAGCCCGAAATCCTCGATGGTCTTCAAATCGGGGCCGTAAACTTTGATTCCCATGGGCGCCCTCATGCCGGTCTGGAGCATGACGAGGCGGGTTTCGATGGGCTGCAATTTCGGGGCGGAGGTGACGCCAGGCAGTTTGGTCGCCCGCACGATTTCGTCCCAGATGTCGGCAGGTTTTTTGATTTTCGGGCGCCAGTTGCGAAAGTATTGGCCGTCCGGGTCGGGGATAAGTTCGGTAGGTCTCACACCCCGTTCCAGGGCTTCTTCGTTCGTGAGCGAATCGCCCGAAACAAGGATGAAGCGCTCTTTTTTATCCGTCTTGAAAGTTTCCCGCTTTCCGTCTTCATTGATTAAAAACTCCGGTTTGTAATTGATGACGTTCTCGTACATCGAAATCGGGGCCGGGTCGAGAGCGGTTTCGGCACGCCCGGCCTTGCCCACCGCCAGTTCCACTTCGGGGATGTTCGCCAGCAGCATGTCGAGCTGTGCCACCACCCGTTGGTTTTCCTCTACCCCGGAGTGCGGCATGGAAGTGGGCATGAGCAGGAAACTGCCCTCATTGAGCGAGGGCATGAACTCCTTGCCCATGCCGGGAAATTTGTGCGTCATGGTGCTCCAAAGTCCGGTGGTGCGTACGTTCCAGCCGACCTTGTCGAAGCCCTTTGCCACAAAGCCGAACGAATTGTTCCAGCCCAGCCAGATGACCAGCCCGAACAGGATGGTGAACAGCGGGATAAGCATGAACTTGCCTTTGTTCACGAGGCACCATTTCAAAACAGGTTCGTAAAAATGGACAATGGACAGTAACGCACCGAGAATGATGCCGAGTAGCATCAGCACAAAAAGGTAGTTGACAAACAGCGCATTATTGTGCCCAAGTGGTATCCATTCTTCCGCAAGGAAAAAAGTGGCGACCAGCACAACAACAGCGACATTGATAAAATTGGGCGCCGATTTCCAGCGTTCCGGCCATTTGTTTTCAAGCAAGTTGTTCAAACCGATAACTACCAGCCATACGGGCAGCCATGTTTTATAAACGATGGCGAACAGGATGCCTGCGGCAATGAGCGCAACGTTCCAGATACCTCGCACCCTTTTTTTGTCAAAATTCAGCGACATCACCAGGTGCGCCAGCGCAGGCAGCACCACAATGCCAAGTACGAAAGAAGCGCCCAGCGCAAAGGTTTTTGTGAATGCCAGCGGCTTGAACAACTTGCCCTCCGCTGATTCCATCGCAAAAACTGGCAAGAAGCTCACCACCGTCGTCGCCAATGCTGTGGTGATGGCAGACGAAACTTCAATGGTCGCCTCGTAGATAACTTCGAGCAGGCGCCGCCCCCGCACCCCGTGGTTCTCCGACAGTTCGAGGTGGCGGATGATGTTTTCCACAAAAACAATCCCCACGTCCACCATCACGCCGATGGCGATGGCGATGCCGGACAGCGCCACGATGTTGGCGTCCACCCCGGCGTAGCGCATGACGACGAAGGTCATCAGCACCGCCACAGGCAACATGCTGGAGATGAGCAGCGATGCCCGCAGGTTGAGTACCAGCACGATGACCACAATGATGCTGATGATGATTTCGTGCGAGAGCGCCCGCTCCAGCGTACCGAGGGTTTCATGAATAAGTTGGGAACGGTCGTAAAAAGGCACGACAGTCAGTTGGCTCACCGTCCCATTGGCCAGGGTCTTTTTTGGCAGACCAGAGGCGGTCGCCTTGATTTTTTCTTTGACGCCGTTGATGACGGCGAGCGGGTTGGAGCCGTAGCGGGCAACCACCACGCCCCCGACCACCTCGGCGCCGTCCTTGTCGAGCAGGCCCCGCCGGGTAGCCGGGCCCAATTTCACGACGCCAATGTCCTTGATACGGATGGGCACGTTGTTGTTGACCGCAACGACCGCCAGTTCGAGGTCTTCCACTTTTTTGATGTAGCCCAGCCCCCGGACAAAGTATTCCGCCTTGTTGATTTCGATGGTTTTTGCGCCTACATCCCGGTTCGACTTTTTAACAGCGTCCATCACCATTGTCAAGGGGATGTCGTAGGCTTTAAGGGCATCGGGGTTCACGTCCACCTGGTATTCTTTGACGTGGCCACCGATGGAGGCGACTTCGGAGACGCCCTCGACGGCATTGAGGGAATATTTTACATAAAAGTCCTGCACCGTCCTGATTTCGTTTAAGTCCCATCCGCCGGTGACGTTCCCGGCGGAATCACGCCCTTCGAGGGTGTACCAGAACACCTGCCCCAGGGCAGTGGCATCCGGCCCCAACGATGGCTGTACCCCTGTTGGCAGCAGGTTGGAGGGCAGCGAGTTGAGTTTTTCCAAAATCCGGCTGCGTGACCAGTAGAACTCGATGCTTTCATCAAAAATGATGTAGATGCTGGACAAGCCGAAGATGGAGGAACTCCGGATGGATTTCACCCCGGGGATGCCAAGCAGGAAGGTTGTGAGCGGGTAGGTGATTTGGTCTTCGATGTCCTGCGGGGAGCGCCCCATCCAGTTGGTGAACACGATTTGCTGGTTTTCGCCGAGGTCGGGGATGGCATCCACGGGCACGGGGTCGGAGGGCAGGAAGGTCTTCCAGCCGAAAGGGGCAGTGGCAATGCCCCACCCGATAAATATCACCAGCAGCAGCAGGGTGACGAATTTATTTTCGAGGAAAAAACGAATAATTCCGTTTAGCATAATTTACCGTTAGTTTTGGTTCAACTCAAAAGCACCTGGACAGGTGCGCAGTGAACGACTCAAGCCCCTGTGGCAAATGCGCACACAGTGGCTGTAAAAACAAACGGAAATTCTATAAACGGAAAACCTGCAATAATACCTGGAGGTTGCTGCGTATCAGCGGTGGTCGGTAGTGCAGATAAGGCTGTACTTTCGTGTAGATACGTACTACGGGAGCAGAAAGGAAGTACCAGGGAAGCGCCAGGGAAACGGCTTGCTTGAGCGGCTTGAATTGCTCGACGGTTATCTGTTTTTCCTGGTCGAGCTTATAGTAGTCCGATTTATCCTGACAGCAGTTGCCATCGTTTTTTGTGGGGTGTTTTTTACAAAATCCGCTTTCTTTTTTCGCCTGATTAGTGTGCATCCCACAGGCATCTGCACGGACGAACAGGGCTGTATCAACCAGGGTGTTTTGGCACAAATGCCGATTGATCGTGATGCCCGTTGTACTGAGCAGCACGGCAATTGCGAGTATAATATGGAGCCCCTGGGCTATAAAGCGATACATAGATTGTGCAAACTTAGCCTGCTTTGTTGTGGCTATAAGCTGATTGTAATCATGGCAGACCTTGAGATATTTCAACGTTTGATTATTGATACAGTTGTGTAGAGGTTAGATTTTATTGTTTCAATATAATAGTTTCCACCCCTATAATTATCCCTTCAAAACGCGCTGTCAGGAAATAAACCCCAGCTGGCATCTGCCTAAGGTTGAGTGTAAGTACTTGTTTCCCTTTTGTCTTTTCAGAAAAGGGAAACGTCTCAACAGTTTTGCCTGCGGCATCCGTCAACTCAAAATTGATATTTCCGGCCTTATTTAAATCTATTTCAACAATCAGAAACCTGCCTGTAATAGCCGGATTGGGAAATACCCGAAATGCAGCAGCCTTCGTCGGCTCCGCTATCCCGCTTAGCACAGGTTGTCCAGGTAGAATGCGCACGATGCGTGCTACCGATGGAATATCATCAACCATGGCCCAAAGCAGGTACCAACCCGGCATTGCTCGTAAGGAATCATCTGGAATTTCGGCAGCAATAGATTGATCTTGTTGGGTAAAATTGAGGTCGAGGAATCGGTTTTCGCCGCAATTCATCATGTGGGTAACGGCCTGTGTACTTTGTAATACCACAGCAGTGGGTGCATTAGTACGCCCGGCTTCAAACCGAATGATTTCGCCGCGATAGTAGTCCGTTTTTTCCAAATTCAAAATCTGAGGGCGTACGCCCCGGAACAAATAAGGTGGCTCAAAAGCATCAATAATACTCTTTGGCGGTTCGTTACCTGGTTTCCCTTCGCCACCCACTACAATCACCCGTCCGTCGGACACCAGTAAAGCCAAGGCATGATATTCCCGCTTTCGAGGCATCGGTGCAAGTCGCCGCCAGGTATCGGAGTACGGATCGTAGATATCCGTTAGATCCATATAATTCCATTGGTTGACCGGGGCGGGGTCGGAAGGGTCTTCTTTTTCCCCGGCGAGGGTAAGAATACGCCGGTCAGGTAACAACACCGTTTCGGGACGGGAACGAAGCGGAGCAAAGTGGGCGCCCAAGGTCCAGGTGTTCGAAACCGGGTCGTAGCGTTCTACCAGGTTCCCGCCACTACCGGCAGGAAAAGGTTTGTAACCGATGGCAATCACCTCACCTTCGGGCAGATGCACCATCTCATGATCTACGTGGTCGCCATTGGGCATGCGGTTGCCTTGCACAAAGTCAGCAGCCAGTTCCCATTGTTCGGTTACGGGGTCGAAGAGTTGGGGCGGGCGAAAAGTCATCAGTGCTTTACCGTTGTAAAGGGTAAGGATCGGCGACTGTTCGTTCGCTATAGCAATTGTATCAGCCCATTGGGTAATGCCGGATATCGGGTCATACAGTTCGGTGGTATTTACCCGAATTGGATTACCCAGCCCACCACCGCCAACGATAAGCAAACGGCCATCCGCTAATTGGGTCATCGAAGGATACCAGCGGTAGTCGAGCATGAGTGGTAATACCTGCCAGCTCTTCGTAAAAAAGTTGTACTGTTTTATTTTACGGGTGCCGGGACCGTAAATTTCCTGGTCGGTGCCCCCGGCCATGATGATGTTGCCGTTCCAGAGCAGTTTTGGGGCTACACAGCCCTGTACATTCACGTCGCCCGGTATAGTCTGCGTATCGTTGAGCACAGGGTTAAAAGCAAATGGATCTTTGGTATTATGGCAATAGTAAGTATTTCCATTGGGCAAGACAATGCCTAAATCGGTGCCACCCAGCGGCTCGGGGGAGTCCATCAGGGTATTCCATTCGCCGATTTGCGACTCAGGTTGCAAGGCAATATCCAAAACAAAGGTGTCCAAAAAGAGGCTTTGGATCGTTTCATAATATTCCCATCCGGGCGCTGCTACCCCGATGATCGGGTAGGCAATAGGCGGCAGGTTGGTCATCCAAAACTTCCCGTCAACATCCGAACGGGTCTCCCGAAAAATGGTGGTATCGAAAGAGAAGTACGTTACCCTCGCGTTGGCGAGCGCTGCCCCACTTGGGTCGGTGAGGGAACCCGTTAGGGTCTGAGTAAACAGAGCAGCAGGCAGAAGCAAAACAAAAAGAAGCAAGCGGATCATATTATTTTTCTTTTTAGACTGGTAAAGAAAAGTAATAAGCCAGAGATGAAGGTAAATAGCCGAAGCGCCAAGCAGATTGGATAAAACTTTCCTTAATCTATTATTTCAAGTACCACTTTGCGGTTTTTACAGTGGTTGAAATGCTATCAACGGCTGTCCATGCCAGCAGGAAATGGTCATTGTTTTTTGCTAAAATAGGGAAACCGCTGTTCCTTGCCGGACTGGTGTGTACGAGCAACATGCTTTCACCTTTCTTTCCATTTTCAGAAGCGATGGCGGCCCTGATTTCGGCAGTATCATCCGTATTTTCCAGCCAAGTCACTAAGCAATGTTTAGTATCTAAAATTTCCACGTCCACCCTGCCCAATGGCTTGCCATTATCCACCTGAACAGGTTCAGAGAAGGTCGCTCCGGCATCGCTCGAAAACGCCACTTTTACCGAAGCCTTGCCATCAGCAGCGGAGAACCAAGCAACAACGAGAAAGTCTCCTTCGGCAGCAATGGCAGGGCCATTCACCGGGCAGGCAGTGATTTCCCAATTGTCAGCATGAATAAGGTGGGGTTTTGTCCATTCTCCCTTGACTTTCCTGACGATACTGATATCCCGGATTTCATGCTCCGACCTGTCCCGGTAAACGACTACTGGGCCTTGAGCGGTCAAAGCAGCATCCGTTTGACAGCATTCGCAGATGCGGTTGTCCAGTTCGGCTTCTGCATATAGTTTGCCCGCTGGGTCAAATTCTGCCGTCCGCAGCGCCATTGCCCCACCTTGGCTGTGCCCATGCCTATGTCCTGACAGTGGACTGGCCTTCGTATTCCCGCCATCCAGCCAAACGACAAATTTCCTTTTTTCGGAAATTGGAAATATCGTTACAAAGCCATGCTCGGCAGCGATGCTGTCCCGATGAGGAATGAAAGCGGGTTGCCAGCGCTGCCCGCCATCTTTGGATTGGGAAATACGAATATCGTAGTCGTATGTTTCTCCGGTGCTTTTTTGCAGCCAATGGGCTGCCAGCCAATTTCCATCGGCTGACAAAGAAGGGAAGTCGGCCCAATTGACGAACCAATCTGCACCTTGTGCAATTTCCGTCGCTTTACCCCATTGTCCGTTTTCCATTTTTGAAAACATCAATGCATCGGTGGTGTCATTCAGGAATTCTATCCATGACAGGTAAACATCTCCAGTCTTGGAGACGAATAAATTAGATTCGCCACCTTCATTGCAAGGGCTTGGAATTTCATTAAAAACAGGTTTTACAGAAGCCCAGTTATCTGTTGTGTTTTGACAAGCATAAATAAGAACAGCAAGGACCGTTAAGTATTTTGAATATTTTATAGTCATGATATTTCTGCGTCTTTATCGTGAAAGTAGCAAATAGGCTGTTGACAAATAACTTCTTATACGGCGTTGATCAAAGTCACTATTGGCGCATGTAACTCCTGCTCCAACGGGAAACAATATATTTCATTACCCCCTGAAACTTCAGCGGTTTAGTTGAATTATACCCTTTCACATTCACGATTATGGCCTTAGGCTGATATTAATCACAGCGTTCAGTGAAATATCTCTATATAATTTCCCTGTGCCTAATATTTTACAAAGGAACCATAGCCAAGTATTCCTCCTTTATCGTCAATTACACGCAAGCGATAAATACCAACCATAAAATCTGCGATTGGGACATTGTTTTGAGTCAGTAAACTATTATACACCAAGCGACCGTCTGCCGACCAAATTTCCGCCCGATGCACCGGTCTGTTGCCATAGTCTACATTCATGGTAAAATGAACGACATCGGAAGCAGGATTGGGCCAAAGACGCAAACTACCTATTGGTGCAGCGTCCTTCACACTCAAAAGAGTAGAATCAGGAAGGAGATGCACTGTCAAAGTATAGGTGTCGTCGCCGCTAAGCCCGTGGTTGTGGTTGGCGACCAAGCCTGCAAGGTAAAGCGTAATATTCCCTACGTTAGTTGCCGGAGCTTTCCAGTGAAACGTCCAGGAAAGGCTGTCCGGAGGAACGGCGTCGGCGCCGCAAGGCGTATGCGACACATACTTGCGTGGACCGTCGTTGAAGGTACGGGTGCGTACCGGATCGTCGATACTGAACGTACCTACGGTGGTATTGCCGGCATCTTTCAAAGCCAGCCCCACGAACCCAAACTTGTCACGTCCCGCTTGTCGAAGTGTAACCATTGCGTCGAAGGTCTCGCCGGGGACGTACCGCAACGTAGTGTCGCTGAGCAGGAGGGTCATGCTGCCGGGGCCGGTGTTGGCTGTGCCGCCGTGACAGCCGGTGCAGCTGGTTTCGCCCGGAGCGCCGGTGTGGCCGCCTACTACGGGTGAATCGCAAGGGCTTGAATGCGGTAATGTAAAGTTTGCCAGCCCGAGTAAGGCGGCACACGTTGCGATAGATAAGTAGATGATTTTATTCATGTTATTTTGGTTGTTTTGAACATATTTTGTTGTCACCCAAAAGAGGTTTCCCTGGAATTTTCGAAGCAATAGGCACAATCGGAAAGCGAACAACCATCGGATGATCGTTCGGAAGATATTCCATCTCAATTAATTTTCTTTGATCAATCGAATCGTCATTACCTGTCCGGCTGATTCAATTTTAAAAAAAACAAGCCCTGCAGGAAACCCTGTAAGGTTGAGGCTATGATTGGATTCGCGGCCGTAATCGCAAAGTAAGCGGCCCAAGGTATCAAAAGCTCGAATATGTAGTGGTGCCGTCCACTCAATCTCCGTCGACACTTGAACGTGATCTTGGGCGGGGTTTGGAAAAATTCGGATGGGCAAAACGGCATGTTCCGGCTCCGCAGTAGCCGAAACCAGGCCGCCGTCGATCTGAATATCATCCAGGTAAAGACGATTTCCCCCGTCTGTCACATTCACAAAACGTATTTTCACATATTGCTCAGTTTTGTACTGAAACAAGTTGACCGTTGCTTTTTTCCATTGGTCGGCAGTAGGGATAAACGGTGTAGTTTGAGTGGGGCCAGTAGCCAGTGCATTCCCCGATTTGGTCAGTAGGTTGGTATAGTTGACCCCGCAATCTTTGGATATCTGCACGATGAGTTCATCAGAAAAATTGGCGTCGGAGCGGGCATAAGCCCACCAGAAGCTTAGAAGCAGCACAGAGTCTGGGTTGGCAGTAGTCAGATTGAGGAAAGGCAATACGATTTCATCGCGGGTGCCGTAGTTGATATTTATTAAGTTGTCAATACGGGCAGAATAAGGCGCGGAGTGTGCGCCAAGCGAGTCGAGTGCCCAGGTGATACCTAAATCCGGGTTATAAAGGTCCATGCCGGCTGGCGGAAAAACTCCATCGTCGAAGTTTGCGGTAAATGGCAAGGAAACTCCGATGCCCGGCTCGGAGACCTTGATGTAATTTTCCAAATAAAGGGTATCATTACCGTTAGTATTGGTAACAACCAGCGTGACCGAAAATGTGCCGACCGAATCGTAAATGATGGTCGGATTTTGTGCCGTGGATGAAGCAGGCACACCGCCTGGAAAAAACCACTGCCATGTGATCGCCTCATTCAAGGAGCGATCAACAAAATATACCCTGCCACCCAGGCAAACCTGAGGGGTTAGCGTCACAAAGTCAGCGGACACTGGGCAAACAGCCGGTGCAAGGTAGCCGCTATCGCAACCACTGTCAACTAAATTGCCTGTGGACCAGATTAGTGTGCGTGCCGTATCAAGTGTGGCCGAAATGCGGTTTTTTTGCCCCTGCGTGAATATATTTTTGCAATCATCAGGCGTGTAGTCCATGTAATTGCGCACCTGGTCGGGTAAGTCAGGGCTGTCGTTGTCGCAAGAGTTGGCATTGAGGTTGCACGAGTAATTGGGGTCGGCCGCTGGAGGTGTATCACACACATAATCGCCGTCGGCACAAGTGTCTTGCCCGCAGCCGCCGTTAAAGGTGTGATAAAGGCCAAACCAATGCCCGAGTTCATGGGTGGTAGTGCGCCCGCCTGAAGCGGCCGCCGTACCGATGTCACCAAACAAGTTGTGGCGCACCACGATGCCATCTTCGTCGGGTGGTGAGTACGGAAAAGAGGAATAGCCGCCCACATTGCCACTGATCGTCCTTACGACATACATGTTCAGGTAACGGCTGTTGTCCCAAAACGACAGCGTTTTCAGTGTAGCCCTATCCACGGGTTGGTGATTGGTCAGTGGTGTTTTCAATCGCACAATGCCATTCGTGCAACGGCCTTTGGGGTCTATTTTTGCCAGACAAAAACGCACGCGGGTATCTACGCCACTGCCGTTGCCGGGGGAGCCAGGCAGTTTACCATAATCTTCGTTGAGAATGCGGATTTGACTTTCAATTTGGGCAGTAGATATGTTTTCCGTGCCCCCATTGTGGATCACATGTACTACCACTGGGACGATGCGGATGTCATTGCCTGATTCCTCAGCGAGCATTTGTTTGCGTAAACTAGCACTAATATGTGCTTCTGCAATTTTAAGACGATGTGCCGGGTAAATCGAATCGAAGAGGCAGGGTGCTTGCTGGGCAATGGTGTTTTCTGCGGAAAAACAAAAGATGAACGTGACTGTGAGCAGTGGAATAAACCGAAAAACGTGTATGGATTTCATCATTTTTTGAATCAGGTTTTTAATTTCGGTGACGGGAGGTAAGGGACAATCTTTTTCCAATCCTTCAATTGTTCTTCCAAACTTCGGTGTACCGTACCCAAGCCACCACAATGTGCCATTGTAAACAACACACCTATATCCGGAAGATGAGAAGGAGGATATTTCAACAAGTTATTCATCGGCTCGTATGGTAAATATGGGAATAGGAATCGCAGGGCTTTGTATGCGCTGGCGCCCAGCGTGACAATAAGTCTGGGCTGGATGATTTCAATTAGAGGGCCTGTAAAGTTCAACGAACTGTGCCGGAGCCAGTCATGTTTCAAAACTGTTGACATTCCTCCTGACTTGATGCCTAATACAGCATTAGTAAAAAAAAGTGGTTGTGACGCTGGGCATGATGGTAGCCCAGGGTCAAGGCCAATAGATGCCAGTAATTTGCGCAAATTTTGATTGGTAGGATTGTCGTCTGTATCCCGGCCTTTGTTCATCAGAAAATAGTTTTCATCGCCCCAGTCTTGTCCAATAATCAACATCTCTGCATTAAGATCGCTTTGCCAGAGCGACCAGGGTCCGAGTTGTGCGCAGTCGAATTTGCCTGCTTCTATTTGCGAGGGGTTTTGCAAACCGGGCGGAAATATCTCCTGCAGTCTAAGATTAACTAATTGCCGGTATTTTTCTTGCTTTGTCATGACAAGGCTTCAATTGTGACAAGACGATCTAATAAAACCGGCTTGCCTTGCTATCATTACTGGCAGCATTTCTTTTTAGGGATGAACCATTTGAGTATGCGCAGAATAGTGCTCCACATGATTTGAATAGTTGATGAAATGTGCATTATGTGGCTTTTTGTGCCGAGAGTATTTCTAAAGTTCCAAAAATGGTTAGAAATCGTTCGTGTCCCTGCACTTTTTTGAATCCGGCCACTGTTATCATGCCGGGGACTAAACCCTTCACATTGGCTGTAGTAGTTTCGAATCCGTCGAGCCATTGCACCAGATAAAATAATAGTCGTTGCAGCCGGTTGGTTGGAGTACTCCAATCGGCGATGACTAGTGAGCCACCAGGCCGTAGCACCCGAAGTATCTCGCGGAAAGCCGCCTGTTTTTGATCGTCTGTTAAGTGGTGGATGACCAAACTAGATACTACACAATCAAAACTTTGATCTTCGAAGGGTAGCTCATTCCCCTCATAAAGCGCCAATTGGATATTTCTACCCGCTATTTTGGTTCTGGCTATTCTCAATATGTTTTCGTCTACATCAATCCCAGTCACATTCAAATTAGGCAATGCTTTTTTCAGCATTAACGACAGCGTAGCGGTCCCGACGCCAAAATCCAAAACCTCCTCTTCACCACAAAGCCTGGCACGGTCAATCAGAGCCTGTTTAAATCGGTGTTCGGGCATAACCCATCCAATAAGGGCATCGTAGGCCTTTG
This sequence comes from uncultured Saprospiraceae bacterium, assembly GCA_964484205.1. Lineage (GTDB taxonomy): Bacteria > Bacteroidota > Bacteroidia > Chitinophagales > Saprospiraceae > M3007. The sequence continues at coordinate 29,604 of CAZAEZ010000055.1, forward strand.
TCAGCCAATGAAATCGAAGCGCGGGAATGTAAGATTGGGTACTCATGTGCAAGGGTACTTTTTGAACCAGAGTCAGAAATTTTCTAACAAAAAGACCCTGATGATTTAGTGTTTGAATATTGCCTAGCCCGAAGCACAAGAAGTACTTCGGGCAGACAATCTGTCAACTAAGATTATTTACTTCTCTAAATCAATCTCTATTTCTTTACCATCCACGATGTTGGCGATGCGAAGGGTATTCCCTTCAAGATGATGAATTGTCCAGATATTCCCAGCCAGCGTGAGTTTTAAATTGGCTTCATCAACACTCCAAGTACCTGAAGTGGGATGTGTGAATGGCGCGATATTAGTGGTGATTTCGAACTTGTTTCCAGTTTGCAAATGCAAAAACATCGTTGTAGAGACAGGCGCCACAACACCATCAATTTTGACTGAAGTGGCGTTCCATTCAGCAGTCAGTTTTTCACTAAAAGTCGGATCGTCCTTTTTACAGGCGGTAAAAGCAATACCCAACAGGAGCAGGGCAGCGAAGGCAGGCATGTGATACTTCATTGTTGTAAGAAATTTATGTTTAAGATGAATGAATCGAATGGTTATTGGATTTCGTAATTAAGCATCATCCCACCGTCCTCGTGTTCGAGGTTGTGACAGTGAAAAACAAACTTGCCTTTGTTGTCGGGGAAACGGATGATAATGCGCACTTTCTCGCCAGGAAAGGCCAGTGCGGTATCTTTCCAGCCTTTTTCCCAAGCTTGCACCGTACCGCGTCCACCGCTTCGGTCAAGCACTTGGAATTGCCCGGCATGCAGGTGCATTGGGTGTGTTTCGGTTCCATTAGTATTGTCGAACTCCCAAATCTCAATTGTCCCGGATTTTACGACCTCGTCGCGCCTGTTGGGGTCGAACGTTTTGCCGTCGAGCGGATGCATAACCATTCCTGACATACCGCCATGTTCTATCATATGTCCGATATTGAATTTCCGGGAAGCTACAGACTGCGAGGCGGAAAGCACTTCAACAGGCATTAGAGAAGCGGGCAAGGTGAAATTGTCTGTTTCCTGACGGTCAACGATGAATTTCAGAATTTTAAAAGATTGCTTGCCTTGCGTTGATGTGCCTTGGAAGGCATTACTTTGTAAGTAAAGTTCTGTGCCTGTTGCCAGACCACCAAAGTTGACCAATACATCGGCGCGTTCGCCCGGCGCCAGTAGGATAGTCGAAACTTCCTGTGGAACTTCGAGCAATCCTCCGTCCGCACCTATCAATTGGAATTTGGCTCCTGTTGAAAGTGCGAAATTGTAAATACGGGCATTGGAGCCATTGAGTAGTCTAAAACGATAAGTCCTGCTAGCCACTTCCAGTACCGGCCCTGTCGTCCCATTGACTAATACCGATTCCCCGAACATTCCGATACTTAGATCGTCCATGTCAGGCAGGTACGTCAATCCACCGTTGAGTCGCTTGTCCTGCACTACGAGTGGCACATCGTATCCTCCAGTGGGCAATCCTAAGGCTTCTTCTTCTGGAGAAGAAACTAGAAAAAAACCGGCTAAGCCCCGATAAGCCTGGCTTGCCGTCGCCATATCTGGATGCGGATGGTACCAATAGGTGCCCGGGCGATTTTTGACTGAAAAACTGTATTGAAAAGAACCGCCAGGCGCGGTCACGTCAGTCGGATAGCCGTCCTGAGCAGCGGGTACTTCCAAACCGTGCCAGTGAATATTGGTCGCCTCGGACAGGTTATTAGAAAAAGCCAAGTTGAACTGCTCGCCTTGCCGGATATGGATAGTCGGTCCGAGAATTGTAGCACTGCCATAGCCAAGTGCATTGACCATGATTCCGCTACCTAATACAGCTGTGCCTGCTTGAGCTGTTAGAATGGCATTGGCGCCGTCCAAAATAGTGGGTATTGCGAGTGCGTTGGTAAAATTGTCACTTTCCACTACTACACGGGCCGTTGCACCGTCAATCATGTCCATTTTGTTGCATTTAGTACAAGCAAATACGGCCAACACCGCCAGTAGGTGTATGCCTGGAAATTTAATTGGTAGTTTCATGTGATCAAAAATTAAGTGAACCAGGAATATTAAATATACAGATGGGCAAGAGCAGCCTAACATCAATATATTCAAGAAAAAAGCCCTGGCGGCTTCCTTCCAGGGCATATAATTTTAAATTATTTTTTTGAATTCTTACTCCTCGTTCATTTCCAACTCCTCCACAGCAGCATAAAACTTCCTCAAAACCTCCTTAATATCCTTCTGCGCATAAATCTCCGCGATCCGGTCGCTCTTCACCCCGATAATGGCTTTCACGTCGTCGAGGCCCATACCCGTGCTGTTCAGGATGAAGTCGCCCGTGAAGTGGCGCCCGAAGTGGGTGGTGATTTCCCGACCGATCAGCTCAAAACTCAGTTTCTTGAGCCGGCGCACATAGGTAGGATACTGCAATTTTTCAAACAGCAAACCATCGGGCTGCCATTGCAGCAGCACTTCATCCGAAGTGGAGATGGGAACGATGCCCTTGGTGCCGGTTTTTTGCGCATCGACGGCCAGGTATTGAAACTTGGTGTTGCCGTCCTCAAAAGCGAAATAGTGCTGCGTTTTCTGGATTTGGTTGGTGTCGGAAAACCGCAGTCCCCGGCACATGATCAAAAAACGGCGGAGGGTTTCGTATTCGGTGCTGCCAGGCTCGTACCCGGTAAGCGCCCGCCGGAAGGTCAGGTACTCTTCCATCGTAATACGCTTCTTCTCCGAAATTTTGACAATCTTAATGCTCACGTCCTCGAAGGGTTTGTGCGCATCCGGCAGCTTGTAGTGTTTCAGTACCCGGCCGTAGATGATTTTCAGGTATCTGACGTATTGGTTCGCCATATTCTCTTTGCCGCTCTGAACGAGATTCCGTTTAAAGGCCATAACCTGTTCCCGCGTCAGTTCCTGCATCCTCAGATCGCCGTTGAGTTTTTTGAGTTTGTTGATCGAGGCTTTGTAGGCTCTCAGCGTGGCCGCGCTGATTTGCTTGGCGGCGTATTCTTCGTCCAGTAGTTGCACGGCTGCGTCGAAAAAGCGAATAGTGCCTTTTTTCTCTGCTCCCATTCTAGGTTTGAAAGCGTCGAACGTGGGAGGCTGCTCGCTCGCGATCAACTCGGCAATTACAGCATAAGCTTTGTTCAGCGTTTTGGCCAAATCCCCATTGACTACGGCTACCGTCTCGCCGCCTAAAGTGGCGCGCGGTCGAACAGTTTGTGTTGCTTGGTCCCAGTCTTTGGGAAGCAATTTCCAGGAAAGGGCGATGTAGTTGGTTTTGTACGACCAGGAGTACCGCAGGAACAAACGTTGGAATCCGTACCGGTCCTGGTGCCCGCGTTGTACGATCGATACTACTGGTGGCTTCATTGGTACTGAAATTGGTACAGACTATTGTGGATATGTAGGAGCTGCTACGCGCAGCGGTGGGCAAAATACGGCATAATATGGCGGAAATGGAACAGTAGGAGATACTAAGACAGGCTAAGTGGTACTACCCCATTAACAGCTGCTTAACAGCTGCCTAACGCCTGCAAAACAGTTGCCACAGCCCCGCAACTGCACCTTTGCAACGGTGATTTTAAAAAACGCTGAAAATCGCCCCGCCAGCCCGGCGGATCCGGGCCAACCCATAATTTTTTACACATGAAAAATGTCTTTGTCCTCTCATCCCTGGTTTTTCTTGGCTGGTGCCTGAGCACCTCGCTTGTTGCCCAAAACTGCCAGCCCAGCCCGGCGTGCAAAGCCATCTGCAGCAGCGCCAAAGCGGATGCCGGTGCAGCTAAAACCGATGTTGCTCCGGCGGCGGTTGCGCAAAAAGTAACTTATAAAAAATCCTGCGCAGGTTCCATGGCCAGCGCTGATGCAGCCAGCGTTCAGGTTATCCCGGCCGGTTTGTTCGACCCGGGAGCACCTTCGAATACGAAAAACGGTATTTGTAATCCGGAAGACTGCGATCCGAGCAAATGTGATCCGAGCAAATGCGATTTGTCGAAATGTGACTTGTCGAAGTGTAAGCCGGCAAATTGTGTGGGCGGGAAAGCAAAAGCTGCCGCAGTGCGCCTTTAAGTGCGGTGATTCACCACGGAGACACGGAGAGCACGGAGTTTTTGCTTTTTTGAGAAAATCATACTCCGTGCTCTCCGTGTCTCCGTGGTGACTAAAAAATTACTTTGAAACAAAAACACTGTCCAGCGCCGCGCCGTCAAAATTGCCCGTAGGTTGGCCGGTCACGTGGTGGTACACTGCCGCTACAAATACCGTGCGGGCTGCGGAAATGATGATAGTGATCAACAGGATCAGCGTCACGGCAACGGCCACGCCCAATGCCCAGTGGATCGATCCCAGGGCGAAGCCGATAAATGCGGCCAGCAGAATGCCGATAAAATTGAGCACGCCGAAACTGACGTTGGCGGCCAGCGACTCGCCCCATTTTTCTTTCATCAGTCGCCCGGATTCCTTCACCGATTCGAACACTCCCCGGTTTTCATACACCAATACGGGCACGACAAAAAAGGTCAGGATCGACCAGGCCACCCCGATGATGGAGGCAACGATCTGTCCGATCTTGCCGGTTTCCTGCAGCGCCTGCAGCAGCGTGCCCACCGTAGCCGACAGTACGGCCCAGCCCAGGATCTTGTCGATGCGCGACAGGGCAAAGTTGATGCCATCGCCCAGGCTCACTTCTTCCCCGTTCAGGGCCTTCATGGCACAGTGGATCAGCGCGGCATTAAAAAAGACGATGATGCTGAAGTTGATCAGGTAGTACACAAAAATGAGCCCGTACCCCAGAATCTGACCGTACTGTTCGTCGTTCATCAGCGCCTCGATGTCGTCGCCGACAAAAAAGAAGGTGCCTCCGAAAAAGGTAAGGAGCACCAGTACCAGCGATACGCCGGATAATACCGGAAACAGTAACAGGGTGCGGTTTTCATTGATGGTTTGGAAACTTTGTTTGGCAAGTTCCCAGCCGTTGGAGAGTCGTGTGAAGAAAGACATGGTTTGGTTGTTTTTTATTTTAGTTTGAAGGTTATTGACTAGAAGTGATGTTCTCGGTCTTTTGGGATACTTGTTATTGGATCGCCTTTTTCTTTCAACTTCTCGAACAATGTCGCCCAGGTCCTCCAGACT
>CAZAEZ010000056.1:0-34757 GCA_964484205.1 uncultured Saprospiraceae bacterium
GAGGGAGGAACCTGAATTCGTTCCAATCGGGAAGTTATTTTTTAAGCGTTACTAAATCGGTTAAACACGCTAAGTTCCGGACAAACCAATGTCCGGTCAATCATTTTGCGCTTGGGAAAAGAATTGAGTCCTGCAGGAAATAAAGCTATGGGGCAATAAAGAGGTACAACAAATCTAGACCTGATTCCAAAGTAATGCAAGTCTGGTATTGTGAATTAACAAACCCGGCGGGCACAAATTTCTCACGCGGTTGCGGGCCGATCCGCGGGTGCGGTTTGGGCGGCGGTGAGCAGTTTTATATTCCCGGCTCAAGCCGCTATTTTCCCAAAATCCCTTATTTTTGAAAAAAATATAACACAACATGGATTCGACCATCGCACCATCTTCCTACGAAATAGAACGCGGAAAACCTATGCCAAGTAAAAACCATGCTATTATCCAAGCCAATTTGCTATTGGCGATCCAGCCAAAATATGCATCAAAATTCAGGATGCTCCCCGAAATCAACCTCGACCTACCCGAACACGACCGCGTACCCGACCTGGCAATCTACACTTCAGTCGAATTTACCCCCGGCGCCGACGAGGTGCGGATGACCGAAGTGCCGCTTAGCGTCATCGAAATATTATCGCCGCAGCAAAGCATGACCGACCTCATGGTCAAACGCGGCGAATACTTCCAGGCCGGGGTGCAGTCCTACTGGCTGGTTTTACCCGATCTGCTGTCTATTTATGTGTTTTATTCCCCCGAGGAGTACGACGTGTACACCCGGCAGGATTTGCTGAAAGACAAAACCCTGGAGATCGAAGTGCCCCTGGGCGAAATTTTCAAATAAACTCCGGAAATGCTCACCACAAAGCGCCCACCCCGCCATACACCCGAAAGCCCGCCCAAAAAAACGGGTGCGCCTGCGCCGGTGTACGATCGGCCAACAGGCGCGCACTGGTTTGCAACGCGATATCCTTGGGCATTCCCGACAATAGATTTTTATAAAAACCCAACATCAATCCGGCCGTAGCCTGATCGTTGGCGAGCCACAGCGAAGCCACCGTACTTTCGGCGCCGGCAAAAGTGAACGCCCGCACCAGGCCGATGATACCCTCCCCCCGGAGCAATTGCCCGCTCCCCGCTTCACAGGCCGATAGCACCACCATTTTAGCCCGCAAGGCCAACTGGTACAGGTCTTTTGCCGGCATCGGCTCCCCCATTCGGGAAACAGCCAGCCAGGCAAAATCGCCCAGGCGGTCGTCGGCCCGGCTGTGCGTGGCCAGGTGGAGAATACGGTAGGAAGCGGCTTCACACTGGAAGCGACCCGGCCCGGCATCGGCATTCAACCAGCAGTCTCCTTTGAGTAAGGCGCCGATGGTTTTGATCTCAGTGCCCGAGGCGGGCAGTGCTGCAAATTGCAGGTTCGAACGGTTTAGCGAGTCGCGGCTACCGGGACCTGAAATGTTTGCAAACGGCGCCAGCCCAAGCCAGGTTTGGCCCGGTTGGGGTCCGGGCGGTTGCTGTTCATCTGCCAGAAAGCCGGGCGCCAGACAGTAGCTCAACGCTTTTTTTTGTATCCAGAAAGGGTAGGTTCGAAAATTGCCCGCATCCGTTGGCGGGCCGGTAAGCAGGGCTTCAAAGGGCAGGTACCACAATTTTCCGTCCGGAATAATCACGACCCGTTCGGGCAACAGCGCAGCCACCGGCAACACCAACTCCCGGTACAACGCCTGCCCCAGGGCGATGTAGTTTTCCAGACTTTGGTCGTACAGCGCGTCGCCCGGGTCGGCCATGGTAAAATACGCCGTCAGGCTTTGCCGGAAGCTGGCGAGCAGGCTGTCCAGGTCCGGCCTGCGGGGGAGGGAGACGATACAAAAGGTATCGCGCGACAACACGAATGCGTAGAGCCGGGCGCCGGTAAAACTGTAATGCAACAGGGCCTGGCCGGGAGCCAGCCATTTGTTTCGGAGTATGCCGGTAGAAATTTCAGGTTGCAGGAGGCGCAGGCGAAAATACTCCGGGTAGTTGGTTTCGATATGCCCGAGCAGTTCGTCGTAGGCATTGCGGTATTGTGCCAGCTGTTGGTTGAGCACCAAAACGGAACTGTCTACCCGGCTGGAGGGTTGCGGGGCAACATTGTGCAAAGCCTTTTCCGCATCCGCAATACGTTCCCGCAAGCTCAATTCAATCTGCAAAATACTGTCGGGCACGCCGGCAAAGCGCAACGCACCGCTGCGCCGCATGGCTTCGGCGAGTAAAAACGCCTTGCTTTGACCGGCAATTTGAAAGGCCGCTTCGGCGTGCGCAGCGGCGCCGCTGGCTTCAAAAAGAGCCATGCGGGAGTCGAGCCATTGTTCCAAAACCAGGTGGTCATGGTCGTAAAAAAGTTCCCGCGAACTGTGCGCTGTGATCTCTTCCACCTCCCGGAAAAGCGTTTGCGCAGCCAGGGCAAAATACCGCTCCGCGCGGATCAACACCGCCGTATCGGCTTCCGCTCGCCACTGCCCGAGGAGTGCCTGCGCATTCAACTGACACAGTTCGCGGAAATGGTCGCGTGGAACCATTTTTTCAGCCAGCGCCGTATCGAAACCGGCAACAACAAACGTGGTGTCGCACAACTGCAAACAGCCGGAGAAATCGCCCCGGGCCAGTCGAATCCCGGCGAGTTGGCTGTAAAACAAATACCTGAACCGGTAGCCGGCGGGTAAAGTCGAATCGATAATTTGCAGCCCACGCCGGCAACACAGTTCGGCAAGATCAAATTGCCGGGCGCCGGTACAGGCTTCGCTCAAAACCCGCAGCGTGCCCAACAGGTGAAAATCAGCGCTGCCGTATGCCTTTTCCCGGAGTGCCAAACACCATTGCAATTGTTCAACGGCTTCGGCGTATTGGCCGTCGTTGAGGTAAAACTGGCCTAGGTCCTGCAAAAATTGCATGTAGTTGAGCCCCTCGCCGCCGTCTGCCAGGTAAGCCGCCTTTGCTTCCAGCAAATAGCGCAAGCCAATTTCCGACGCACCGGTTTTTTGGTGACAGAGGCCAAGTTTTACATACAAATCGGCGAAATAGGAATGGGAGGGTTTCAACTCGTTTTTCAGATTGGCCAGGGCAGTGAGGTACTGTTCTTTTGCCCGAACATAGTCGTGCAAACCAAACCAGGCGCCGCCCAGGTGATAGGCGGTAAAACCCAGCTCCTGGGCAGCCTGTTTTTGCTGATAAACGGCTTTCGCCTGCTCCAAAACCGGTATAGCCGCCTGGTATTTTTTTTCGGAATTGAGCACCGATCCCAAACTGACACGCATGTCGGCCAGGGTGATTACCTGGTTTTTGTCGGCGGCAAGAAGATCAACGGCTCTTTGCAAATGCCGGTGCGCCTCGGCATACCGGCTCATGCTGCGCAGGCAAAATGCCATATTTTGGTGGCAGCGGGCAATCAGGAATACATTCCCGCTTGCTTCGAGTACCGGAAGGCTCTGTTCAAGCAAAATCAGCGCTTCCCGTTCCCGGTCGAGATACCGGCAAGCACGGGCGACGAACAGGCGTATGCGGGCTGTTTCAAGGTAGTCGGGGCCATACAGGCGGGTATAAATTTCCAGCGCCTGTTCTGATTTCTCCAGGGCGGCACGGTGGTTGGCATCCAGGTGCAATTGGCGCACTTCCTCGATCAGCGCTTTTGCAACGAGCGTGTCTGCCCAGTTGGGTTCGGGGGGTTGTGCGGCGCTTTTTACAACAAAAAAAATTAGCCCGCATCCGAGGTGAAACAAAATACAAGTCGGCGGAAAAATGCGGCGTAGAGCAGTCATAATTGTTGTGCCAAAGCACGGATATTCCGCAACAAATTTACTCGTTTAGCGCGCTTTTCAGGTTTTTGGCCTGTTCAAAATACGGATGTTGCGGATTGTCGAGCAGGGCGTCAAGCTGTTGTTGGAAAACCTGTTCCCGTTCCGGGAAACTGGCCAGCCGGCAAATCAACAGCCCCCACTCCGCCGGGTAGCGAAACTGGCGGCTGTTTTGGGCAACCAGCGTTTCAAAACGGGCTTCCGCCTCGGCAAAACGGTTGAGGTGAAACAGCGCGTGGGCTTCAAGAAAAGTAGCCGATTGCATGCGGGTGCTGTCGGTTTGCGCCAGCAAATCGAGCGTGCGCCGGTAATCGGCGGCGGCATAGGCGGCTTGCGCCTGGCGGAACAGGCCGGCGACACTGTCGGTGTTTGCCCGGCGTATATCGGATAAAACGGGTTCCTGGAAATGGAGCCGGGCTTCGGCGAGGTAGTCTGGCGGCGCTGCGGTTTTTTGGGCAGGCGCGGGTTGTGGCGCCGGCACGGGATCTGTTTCGATGGCAACTGGTTTGTCCACCGGCGGGAGTACCACTTCGGGCTGATCCTTCGGACTGGTTTCCGGCAGGTTTAGCAAATAAATGGCAGCGGTCAGCAGCAGCGCGCCGGCAGCAACGGCGGCCAACCACCAAAAGCGGCCGGCCCGAAAAACGGGCTGTGCGGGCTTCTGCCATTCGCGCATCCAGGCGCGGGTTTCGGAAGCGAGGAGTTGCTCGGCGGCAGCCAGTTCGGCGCGCTGAAGGGCTACTTCCTCCGCCAGTCCGGGATCAGATTCAAGCTGTTGCTCAAATTGGTCCCGCTCGGCGGCAGGCAAACGCCCGCGCAGGTAATCCTGGATCAGTTTATCGGATGGGTGCGTGCTCATGGTTGCTTTTTGATTAAAATGAAATCCTGCCAAAGTTCCGGATGCTGTTTCAGTATCACCTGAAACCGCTTGCGACAGAGATAGGCTTCTTTTTTAGCCACCTTGTCGTTGGCAAAACCCATTTGGCGGGCTATCTCGTCCATCGAGTAGTCCAGCGCGTACATTTTCAAAAGGTTGCGGCATTTATTAGCCAGCTGTTCCAGGAGTGTATCGAGTTGTTCACGGCGCTCGGCGAGCAGGTATTCCAGTTCCGGGTTGCCGCCGGGTGGTGGCTCCGGCGGCGTTTCGTGGAGGCTGACGGGCATGCGGGCATCGCGTTGTTGCATATTATACCAATGCCACCGTACGATGCCCATGAAATATGCTTCCAAGCTTCCTTCCGCCTGCCAGGCCCCGAGCCGAAGTTTTCGGTCGAACACGATAATGGCTTCCTGAAAGACATCTTCTCCGTCTTGCCGGTTACCGCCGTAGCGGCGCACGTGCGCGATGGCCAGTTTGCGCAGCGCCTGATTTTCGAACAGACATTGCAACGCTGCTTTCCGGCGTTCGGCGTCCTGCCCCTTAAGCGCGGCGATGATCTCGCCCGGAGTTAGAGAAGGTCTCTGCATGGATAGTTAGGAAAGTGGCTGTGTGGTAACCGCTTTGCAAAGAGAATAATTTAAAAAAAATAGTGGCGTGGAAAGATAACCGTTGGGGCAAAATAGCGCAATAAAATGGCACGGGAAAATTCTGCCCCGGGCGCTGGCGCCGCAACAATGGCCGGGTGGTGAATAAAATATTCTACGGCGGGCATTTTAGATTTTGCAAGCCCCGCCATTATTTGTTGATGGTAAAACAACAGGCGGATAATCAAATTAGAAAATATTCAGCCGCTGCAGGGCGTCCAGAAATTCATCCTTTCGCCGGCGGGCAATCGGCACTTTAAAACCATCGGCCAGCAGTGCGTACCCGCCGTCTTCCCGTAAAATTTTAGACACGAAGTTGAGGTTGACGATATGCGATTGGTGCAGCCTGAAAAACGTATCGGCCGGAAGCAGCGTTTCAAAATCCTTCATGGGCCGGACAATGAGATGCCGCTCCCGGTTCATCAGGTAAAAGGTGGTGTAGCTGCCCTCCGATTCGAGATGCACGATTTGGTCCAGCTGTAAAAAAATCATGCCTTCCTGGCTGCTCAGGGTGATTTTGGTCAATTGCCGGCTGCGTACACTTTCGAGGAGGCTGCTGATCCGGGTCGGAAAATCGTCCGGCGCTGTCATTTCGATACGATCCATTGCCTGTGCCAGGGCCGCCGGGTCAATCGGTTTGAGCAGGTAGTCGAGCGCATGATAGCGAAATGCTTTCAACGCAAATTCATCGTGGGCGGTGGTAAAAACAACCTGGAACCCGGGTTTTGAAAATTTATCCAACAGGTCGAAACCCGTGCCGTCTTCCATGGAAATATCAAGCAAAATACCCTGCGGTTGGGTTTGCCGGATGAGCGCGTAAGCATGTTCAACGCTATGCGCTTCGCCGCAAATTTCAACATCGGGGCAAAGCATGGTTAGCATAGTTCGCAGCGCTTGCCGGGCATCCGGTTCGTCGTCGATAATGGCGATGCGTTTCATAAGTTCGCGTTTTTGTGCAGCTGCATTTTTTCCCCGAGTTCAATTTGGATGAACACTTCCGTTCCGCAGACCCGGCCGTTTTCATCGTACAGCGTTTGCGTGTTCACCTGGCTTTTTCCCTTGCTGTCGGAAAGCAGTTCCAGGCGGTTTCGGGTAATGCTCATGCCGAAGGATTTATACGTTTTGAGGGGGGCATTTTTTCTGTTTGCAGGCTCCATGCCTGCGCCGTTGTCCCGGATCGTGACCTCCAGCCAGTTTGTTTTTTTCGAAAAAAAGATCGCGATTTTTCCGCCTTCGGTTCTGCCCGAAATGCCGTGTTGCACCGCGTTTTCAACATAGGGTTGCACCAGGAGCGGCGGGATCATTGTCTCAAAACGGTCCAGGCCAGGTTCAGTTTCCACCTCAAAGGTAAAGCGGTTTTTGAAACGCAACTTTTCCAATTCCAGGTAATTATTCAGCAGCTGCACTTCTTCTTCCAGCATTATTTGCCCGGCCACGGAGGCGTTGAGCATACTTCGGACCAGGCCGGCAAAGCGCCCCAGGTACAGGATGGCCGCTTCTTTTTCATTTTGAAGAATGAAGTTCTGGATCGAGTTCAGGCAGTTGAAAATGAAGTGCGGGTTCATCTGGGCTTGCAAGGCTGCGCGCTCCAGTTCGGCCATTTGCCGCTGCGTTTTGTTTTCTTTTTTCAGTTGTCCGGTCCGGTACTTGTAAACGCTCAGAACCAATAAAAACGCCGCGAGAAAAGCCGCTGTTCTGGCCCACCAGGTAGCCCACCAGGGGGGCTGAATGACGAAACGGAGCACAGCCGATTCGCTCCAAACCCCGTCTTCATTTTGTGCCTGCACTTCAAACAGGCGTTCGCCCGGCGGGAGCTCCGCAAAATTCACTGCGCGGTTCGGGGTTTGCGTCCACAGGCCGCCGTCCATCCGGTAGCGGTAGCGGATTTTGCCGTTCATTTTGTAGTTCAAGGCCAGGAAGTTGATGCTGAGGTTATTTTGGTTTGGGCGCAGTTGCACGATTGGGGCCAAATCGACTGCCTGGTTGTTGGCCAGCACCGATTCGAGTATCGGCCTGGGCGAAAACGGATTGTTTTTTTTACTTGAAAACCGCGCGAGGCCCTTGCTGGTTGCCACCCAAACGGTTTCTCCCGAAGTCCGGATGCCGTTGATCTCATTGGAAGGCAGGCCGTGGGAAACGGTCAGTTGCTCGACCTGCCGCTTGCCCCAAGCGCCGGAAATGCGGTTCAGCCCGTTGAGCGTGCCCGCCCAAACTACGCCCTGCGCATCCACATGCAGGCATTCGAGCATATCGGCGCTGAGGCCCTGGTTGGTGGTGAGTTGTTCAAATTGTGTGCCTTTCCAGAAAACCACTCCGCCGCCTTTGGTCGCTACGACCAGTGTGCTGTCGGGCATCAGGGCAATATCTTCCACCCGCAGGGAAAAGGCGGGATGCAGGTTTTGGCGTTCGTGCAGGGCGCCGTTTTTCCACTCGAACAAACCTTTGGGACGGCCCACCCAAACGTTGCCGGCGTAGTCTTCCTGCACGGCGTAGGTTCGTTTGTCATAGCCTATTTGAATATTTGCGGGCGTCGAATTAGCGCCTTCCAGGCCCAAAAAACCAACATGGCCGCTAACCCAAAGGCGTTTACCGTCCGGGCTTTCCGCAATCCGGTTGCCGAAGCTGCGCAGCCTGTTCTGGTAATCTACTTCCTTGCGCAGCCAATGCGTATTTTGTAAAAAATACAAGATGGAATTACCGGCCCACAAGCGGTTGTTTTGCCGGTCGTAATGCAGGTCCTGGATAAAATCCAGCGTAGGGAGACCTGGAAGTTGCTCCAGTTTTTCCAGCTGGTGGTCGAGCTGCCAGACATCCCCGTTGCCCAATCCGACATAGAGTTCCCGGTCAGTTGCGATGCTCAAGGCCGTCACATTTTCATTGGACAAACCGGTCTCCGTATCGTACACCTGCAGGGCATCGGCCGGGGTGTAAAAAACACCGTTTTTGTTGGTGGCAATCCAGATGCCGCCTTCGCGGTCTTCCATGAAATAACTCACGCTTTCGCCGGGCAGCCAGGTGTTCGCTTCAGCTGTCCTAAAGGCGTCGATCGAGGGATAAATCTTCAGTCCCTGTTGTCCGTAAAGCCCCAGCCACAGCTGTCCGTTCGTCATCAAACAGGCATGGTCAAGCACCTGCGGAAAATGATGCTGCCACTGTACGATTCCGTTGTTGAGGTACCAGACTTCGTCGGCTATTTTGAGCAAATACTGCCCCGGAGCAAGCAAAAAGGCTTCGAATTGCCGCCCGACTTTCGAGTAAAACGTTTTCGGAAAAGGCCAGATCGCACCGGGCACATAGAAATAGACCGGAATGGAAAAACTTTGATCGGGCGATTTTCCCAGGTTAATGCTAAATGATTTCAGTTCGCTTTTCTTGAGATTGCTGCTACTAATCGCGTACCCGTTTTTTTCAAAAACCTGAAAATACTCCGACTCCTCCCGGCTGTAAGTTTTTACGGCGCCATCCCTTGAAACGCTCAGAATGCCGTAGCCCCAGGCCGCCACATGCACCGTTTCGCCGGCGCCTTCGACGATAAAACCCGGGTAAACGTCCGAGCCGCCTTCAAATTCCTTCAACACCTGGTTGTTCCAATACGGCAAAATAGTGTCGCCGTTCAGGTAGTACAGATTGCCGCCCATCGCCTGCATCCACAGCCGGCCGGCGGTATCGAGCTGCATCCGGAAAATGACGTTTTCCAGCAGCCCGTCCTTCACACTGTAATTGCGGAAGCTGTAGCCGTCGAACCGGCTCACGCCGTTGTCCGATGAAATCCAGATGTAGCCGTCCCGGTCCTGAAGGATGTCATAGATTTCAGAACTGGAAAGGCCGTCGCCGGTGCTGTACTGGCGGAAAGCGGGATGCGGGTTGTTTTGAGCGGGCAGCGCAACCGGGAAGCAGCAAAACAGGCGCAGCAAAAGCGCCGGCAGGCTTCGGAGAAGCGCGCCCGTGCGGGTTCCTTGTTTTGTAAAAAAAGCGATTTCAACAGTACCTGTTTTCACGGTATTGGAATGTGTTCCGAAAAGTAGGGAATGTTTTCGAGTATGGAACCCGTGCCCGGGGTTTTGCCGAATTTGGAGCAATTCCGACCGAATAAAAGGAATGTAAGACCGGATTTAAGAACGGCGGATTGGGCGCGTTTGGGGGTTTGAAATTTGAGGCAACAACACGCGCTGATGAAAAAAAATGCCGGGGCTCCCATCCTTTCCGTCCCTGCCGCCATTTGGGACGGCTCCCACCAACTTTCCGGCATGCTGGAGCTTTGGCCTGAAGCGGTTTGTTTTCGCCTGAGCGGATTTAAAAACAGCCACCTCCAACTCTATATTCCGATAACGGAAATTGAGCGGGCGGAGGAATTTCTCGTGTTTAACCTGGCAAAAAACGGACTGCGTATTCAAAGTAAAAACGGACAAGTTGATTTGTTTGTCCTGGATGAAGGGCCGCGGTTTAAAAAGGCGGTGTTGGCACAAATGAGTCATTTTTGAACAAACCGAATTTAGAAAAGTCGCTGCCGAATCGGAGGAATAAAGCGCCGGATTTAGAAAAGACGGACGGGAGGATTTTGAATGCTGGAATTTTGAATCAACGAAAATTTAAAACAAACTAAACCGGACACCATGATTCGCAGCCTTTCCCTTTTCGCCCTGTTCTGCTGCATTTTGGGAAATTCCTCCCTATTGAATGCACAGGCCGGCGATTCCACGATCAACTTTTCTGTGATTAAACTGGAACCTTGCCGGTACCGGCTTTTTGTCAGTAACACCAGCCCCGACTGTTTCAATGCGGCTACATTGCTGCTTCAGGCCGGATACTATACCGGCTTCATGGCGAACAGCGCCGACGGCTGGGTAGTGGAACAACTCAGCTCGACGGAGCTGCTGCTTACCCATTCCAATGGTTTGTTCCCGGTCGGCGCTACTCAGGCGGTCGATTTTTTCTTTTTTGAGCCGGGCGGTACCGACCCCATGCTCAGCGTGCTGTATCCCAATTTATGCCTCATGCAGAGCTTTGGCGTCGATTTGCCCTTGGAAGGCTGCCCGGGCGGTTGCGTGTCGGGCACGGTGTACCGGGAGTGCCAATCCTTGCCGTACACCAACCAAATCCCGCTGGAAGGCTGGACTGTGAACCTGGTCGATGCGCAGAACAACGTAGTCGGCAGCACGGTATCGGACAACAGCGGCGCGTATTCGATTTGTGACCTGGCGCCGGGGCAGTACGCGGTAAAAACCGCAGCACTGGCCGGCTGGAAAGCCAGTTTGCCGCCCGCCGGGCAATGGACGGTGCAGGTGGCTGCTGCCGGAAATTATACGCGCGATTTTGGGTATTGCCCGCCTTGTTCCTGCGATTCGATTGATATGTTCATCAGCCAGGAAGGCAGCGGTACCGATACTTCCACGTATTATTTGACGCTGTTTGCTCTGGATGAACTTTGCTTTCAACAATTTACAATAACAATTGATACCGGCCAAATCATTGATTTTGCAGCCGATCTGCCGGGCTGGATCATCGAGCGCATCGGCAATACGCTGGTGTTGACGGCGCCGACATTCCTAAGCGCAAAACATTATCCGCCCTGTCATTTCCGGCTGGCCGGTACCGGAAACCATGTGATAACGGTGAGCACGACGTATGACAATGGCATGTCGCAGGTGGCGTGTGAGCAGTCATTTACCTACCCCAACCCGCCTGTGGAGATACTGGGGGGCTGTTGCCCATCGGGCACCAAGCCTGGACCTGAATTAGTGCTAAACGGGGATTTTGACAACTCCGGCGGGTTCATCTCGGGTTATTCCAACAATTGCTCTGGTCAAATAGAGGGGCAATACTGCATTACAACTGACGCTTCAAAGGTCAACCCCGGTTTCTCGGCTTGTGCGGACCTTACCGGCGCTGGAAATATTTTCGTTGCCAATGGCGCACTTACGCTGAATACCGATGTGTTGTGTTATTCATTCAACAGCCTTACGCCAAACACCAACTACATTTTCAGCTTTTACCACGCTTCGGTGAGCGGCGCCAGCCCGGCAATACTCGGGGTTTATTTCGGCGGAACTCAAACCGGTGGCATCGCAGTATTGTCCGTGAACGCGTGTGCCTGGAAAAAATATTGCTTCGTCTGGAATTCAGGAAACAACACAGCAATAACGGTATGCATTCGGAACCTGAACACGCAGGCGCAGGGCAACGATTTTGCCATCGACAAAGTGAGTTTTAAGGAATGCTCCAAGTGTGCGCCGCTTCCTTCCGGCGCGGTGTTGTGGATGCCTATGGATGAGGTTGGCGGTGAATCAGGGATCAAAAGTATTGCTGGTGGACTTTTTGCCATTTCTTCATTCGGCGTGATCGGCGCCGGCGGCCCGACCCCGGTTCCCGGCAAAGTGGATGCAACGCCACCCACTTTTGGCTATGGCGCATTACAGTTTTCAAACACCGGCGCCACTTCTGTGAGCAATGATCCTACCCTCAACTTTGCCGGCGGGCCGTTTACTATCGATGCCTGGGTAAAGGATAATTCAGGTACCCAAACAGGGCCTGTTGTAGTAAAAATGGATAATCAAGGCGGTTATGCTTTTTCCATCACCGGTACACCAACTACTAGGCAACCCACCTTGAGCCTGCGTACAAATGCCGGTGTGGAAGTGTTTCAAGGCCCGCCCATCGCCATTGGGCAGTGGAACTTTGTAGCGGTCGCAGTGAACCCGCCAGCCGTTACCTTTTACGTAGGCGGAGCGACTTCCTTTGCATCTTCAACACATACACTTTCCGGAGCGCCCTCCATTGCTACCAGCAGCAGTCCCTTGCACGTAGGCTATAATCCGCTGAATCCAGGTGCGCATCACGATATTATGATAGACGAACTGGAAATATTCAACACGGCACTGACTGCGCAGCAGTTGAATCAGATATGGGCTGCCGACGACAAGGGGAAATGCCGGTCGCTCTGCCAGTGCGGCGGCTTTTCCAAACTTTTCGTACGCAATACAAAAGGCAGTTTGAACCAGCCCGTCAGTTGTAGCGGTGCTACGGTCAACCTGCCTTGCGAACCCGGACTGGGTTATCACCTCACCGGCGTATTTCATTGCGACGGCGACGAGTGCGCCCCCGATCATACCATAACCTGGAACCTCTCCGGGCCTGGCGGGTCACAAAGCGGAACCTTTACCGACAATGATCCATTTTTTGGAATGCACCTTTTACCAAACTGGTTCGGCCAGCCGGGAACCTATACGCTCAAGATGAGCGGCGATTGTGGTGTGCAAACCTGCTCCTGCGAAATAAAATTCCAGATAAACTGCCCCAACCTTTGTCCATGCGACAACCAGAGTGTCCAGGCATTCCATAAAAACGTCGGCAAAGGGTTTGCCACAGCCATATCGCTAAATTCTTGTACAGCCTGTTTTTCGCCACTCGCGCTGAGCGATTGCGAAACCGTTGAATGGTACCTCAATTCGCCGGGAGGCCCGTACCTCGGTATCACATATGGGAAACAAACGTTTTGCCACACGTTCGCAGGCCCGGGAAACTACACGGTCGTCATGCAAGCAACCCGTACCCAACCTGACGGCAGTTTATGCGTCGATGATAGCTATACAAGAACGGTATCGCTCAGTTGTTCCGGAATCCCGGACTGCCCCGATTCGATACTGCCCAATCCGAAATTCAGCCAAAATTCCGGGGCAGGCATTTTAGATTCCATACCCGGCTGGAAGGGTAGGCACTGGGGCGACCCGCATGAAAACCTGAATGGAAGAGTCGTTGAAACCGGCAACAGCCAGGACGGCTGGGTTGTGGCCATCACCGGCGATTATATTGGAGGAACTATCCTTGATATGGAGGCGCCGCTTTGCGTGTCGAAATCCGATAGCGGCATGCTTGTCATTACCATGCGTACTCCGGGCGAGCCGATTCCCGGAGCGGCAGTCAATGTTGGTCGCAAGCCCCCTGGTGGAAACAATACCATTATGTTTTACACTAGCAACGTAACGCCGACTCCCGATTGCCAGGATGCCAATTGTTATCCCTTGGCCGTCCTGGAAGGCCTCCTGCCTTTCGAAGAGGATGCCTGGTATGAACTGCAAATTCCGTACAACCTGGCTGACTGGGCGGCGCTCGACTCCTGCGGCGACCAGGCCGGCGGTATTCCGGCCCGGATGGCTTTCTACGTCAGCAACCTGCTAAGCGAGGAGCAGCAGTCGGCAGGCCTGGTAAACGAGGGCATCCTGATCGACCAGATCTGCTTCCGGGGCATGACGGTTTCGGCAAACGACGCCACTCAAGGGCTTCCCTTACGGCTCTACCCCAACCCAACCACCGGAAACGCGACGCTGGAATGGACAGCCGGTTCACCGAAAAATGCCCGCCTGATCCTGGCCGACGCCACAGGTCGCTTCATTCGAAACGCCGCTATTCCGGACGGCGCGCGCTCCATGCCTGTGCGTCTCGACGATCTGCAACCGGGTTTGTATTTTATTCAGATACTGTCGGCAGAGCGCTTGTACGGAGTAGTCAAGGTAGTGAAACGGTAGGGGCGACCCCTGCGGTCGCCCTGTAGTCAAGGGTAGATTTTGGTAATGTTCCATACATCTAATGCCTATCAACAAACACCAAACCTGGAAAAATGAAAAAGATCATTTTAGTCGTATTTCAAATCATACTCGGCAAACTCCTGTTCGCGCAATCGTCCAATGCCCTTTCCTTTTCAGGCAGCAATGCCTATGTGGTGCTGGATGCCCTTGCCCAGCCCATTTCCCAATCGACGGATTTCACCGTTGAATTCTGGATGAAAGCAAACCTGCAAGACAACACGCACAGCCCGCGCGTAGCCCTTTTTGCCATAAACCCCTGGGTGCAAGGCGTTCCGGAGAACAAACTTTTGATCATCATGGGCGGGAGTTTTTCGCAAACCGGAAACCTGCTGATCCTGGAGGATGTCGGCGGCAGCGCCGGGGTTGAACTGGAAAGCGCTACCGTTGTGGGCGATGGCGCCTGCCATCACATTGCTTATGTCAAATCCGGCTCAACAGGCAGCTTATTTGTTGATGGCGTCCTGGAAGGGACACACACGGCTGATGTCTCGGTATTTGAATCGGACAGATTCAGCATTGGGCAGGAGTGGGATTATGCCAACCCCTCCGATTTTTATAATGGCGAACTGGATGATCTGCGAGTTTGGACGGTCGCCAGAACGGCTGCCCAGATTCAGTCCACCATGACGATTGAACTGGCTGGAACGGAAACAGGACTGCTGGCTTGCTACGATTTTAACCAGGGCATTCCGGGGGGTAACAATGCAGGTGTGACCGTGTTAACAGACAAAACGGCTAATAACCTCCATGGCCAATTGTTCGGCTTTGCACTCAATGGCAGTGTTTCGAATTGGATAACAGACAGTTGCCTTCCCCTGGGTTGTCCGGACGTACCGATCTCAGCAGGACCCGACACGGTCATTTGTGCGGGCAGCTCCCTGAACTTGCAAGCCACACCCGGGTTCGATACGTACCAGTGGAGCCCGGCGGCAACGCTCGACAATCCCGACAGCCCGAACCCCGTGGCTACACCTGCCGCCACCACCACGTACTACCTGATTGCCACAAATGTGGACTCGTGCGCCTACACCGACAGCGTTACCGTGACCGTCAATCCGTCCGACTCGACGTTCTTCACGTACACGCGCTGCGCCAACGAACCTATTGAAATCAACGGCGAACTGGTCAATACCGACCAGGTATTTATCCAGACATTATCCAATATCCACGGCTGCGACAGCGTGATAACTACTTCTCTGAAATTTTTACCCTTGCCGACGCGCTCGGAAAGCATCGAATTTTGCGCGGGCGAAAGCGTGGTGATCGGCGGCCTGAGTTACAACCAGCCGGGCATGGTGGTCGATACGATCCCCGCGACGGGCCCGGACTGCGACACGGTGGCGACGTACATTTTGACCATGTTGCCGTTGCCGACTCGCGCGGAAACGATCGAATTCTGCCCGGGAGAAACCGTAGTCATCGGCGGCAACACGTACTCCCAGCCGGGCACTGTGGTCAATACCATTCCCGCAGCTGCTGGTTGCGACACGGTGGTAACTTACACCCTGACATACCTGACCCCTGCGCCGTCTTCCGTTGCCATGCACTGCCCCGATGCGGTGAACATCGCGATCCTGCCGGGCGCCGGGCCGACTGTGGCGGATTATCAGCTCCCGGACGCCGCGTCCGACTGCCCCTGCCCGGGACTGTCGCTGACCCTGACTTCCGGCTTGCCCTCCGGCAGTGCATTTCCTCCGGGGAAAACATTGGTCTGCTACACTGCTCAAGACAGCTGTGGGAACTCAAGTTCCTGCTGTTTTGAAGTGATCATTCGCGAAGAGCAGGCCTGCGATACCAAGGAGATCGGCTGTATGAAATACGAGTTGTTGACCATCACGGCTGACCCGGCCCTAAACCGCACATACCGTATTCGCGTAACAAACAACTGCCTGAACCCGCTGGTCTATACGGCCATTCAGCTGCCCGACGGCCTTAAGGCCCTGGAGCCTGCGCAATTGTCGGTTTTCCAGGCCGAAAGCGGCCGGCAATACGAAGTGCGCAACCCGAATTACGCGCCGTTTTATTCCATCCGGTTTAAATCAGTAGCGGCGGGTATTGCAGGCGGCCAAGCGGACATTTTCGAATACACGCTGCCCGCCCAGGCGGCTCCTGATTACATCCACATCACGTCGCGACTCGAAACCCAGCAGTTTTATGAAGCGCATTTGAATACGTTCAACTGTCCGGTTGGGATAACGCCGGGTGGAAACAAAGCCGGTCAACGCAGCGCTGACGGTGCAACGGAACACGAAGCCTTGCGACTGTTCCCCAATCCCACTACCGGAAACGCGACACTTGAATGGACGGCCGGTTCACCGAAAAATGCCCGCCTGATCCTGACCGACGCCGCCGGCCGCTTCATCCGAAACGCCGGGATTCCGGATACAGCGCGCTTCGTGCCTGTGCAACTTGACGACCTGCAGCCGGGCATGTATTTTATTCAAATCTTGTCGGCAGACCGTTTGTACGAAGTAGTCAAGGTGCTGAAACAATAGGCCACGCCGGCGGGCGGCCGCAAGGGCCGCCACTACCGTCAAACCGCTCTGAACCGGAAATAGTAAAAAATCGCCCTCAAAAAAATCAGGAACTGTGGTTACCTGACCGGCATTTAGCTAACAATAAACTTGAAAGCGGAACCGCCGCAGAATTAGCCTTTTGAAATCAACCTGCTGCCTTCCCTGCATCGGATACATACCAATTCCATAAAAAAATCAAATAACTATGCTAGCTATTTCCAAATTGGGTAAAGCTGCAAGCCTGGCGTTTATGCTGTTTTTCAGCCTGGCTTTTTCCCTTCGGGCGCAGTTTTGCGAAAACCAGGCACTGGCCTTCGACGGCGCCGGCGATTATATCGAACTCAACCCGATCAATAATTTGCCCGCCACCTCGGATTTTACTGCCGAAGCCTGGTTTACTTCAACGGCCACGAGTACTCAAACTACTTGCCCCAATAATTTTCTGCGCCTGCTTTCTTTTGGCGATGTGCCTACCGGCGCCCGCCTTGAACTGGGCGAATGCGGCGGCTTGCTGAGCCTCTTTTGGTCGCAGTCGTCCTGCCCCATGGGAATCCCCGTTCAGATTTACGCCAACACGATCCGGGACGGCATGTGCCACCACATTGCCTGGGTCCGGAAAGGGATGGGGGTCGAAGTCTTCCTCGACGGCATTTCCATTTATTCCAATACGTTCCCCTGCACGCCGGCGGCCAGCTACTTTCGGGCCGGCAAATGGCCGGGAGGGACGCCGGGCCAGGAGTGGCAGGGTACGATCGATGAAATCCGCCTGTGGAACATCGCCCGTACGGCTACGGAAATTGCAGATGCCAAAGATTGCGTGCTTTCGCCTGTAAACGGCCTGATCGCGTACTGGACGCTCGACCAGGGCGCAGACCCCGGAAACGCCAATCCAACCCTGACTACCGCCACCGATTTCAGCGGGAATAATAACGACGGTACACTGCTCAACTTCGCGCTCAATGGTACCGCCAGCAACTGGGTCTGCAACCCCTGCCTTGCGAAATACGAACTTAACATCAGCGACATCCCCTCTACCTTCCCCTCCCTCTTTGCCAGCATTTGCAGCGGCGACCCGGTGCATTTTTGTATCACGGAAAATTTCACCAAACTCAACCCCATTCCCGGCGCTTCGGTAGTCTGGCAATCCAGCGACGACAACGGGCAAACCTGGGGCCCGATAACCGACCCGCATTTCAACGGTTATTGTTTCGGCATTCCCAAGGGCGTTATCGACATCAGCGCCAGTTGTGCCACCAGCACGACGGGCTATGTCGATCGGAAATACCGGGCCAAGATCATCAAAACCAGCACCAACCCGAATTATACCTGCACCTACACTACGTCGGAGCAAGACCTGCGGATTTGCTGCCCGCCAACCGGAACTGTTACCCTGACGCCCGTGCCGCCTTTCAACCCGCCGGTGAACACGCTTTGCGAAGGCACGGTGACGGTGCAAGTTGCGCTCACCGGTCCGCCTTTTCTTCCGAACCTGCACATTGAATGGTGCATCGACGGCGTGCATGTGCAGGGTTTCGACAACATGACGAGCTTTACCTACACCGGGCCGGCCAATGCGCCGGAAATATGTTTTGAGGCAAAAATTCAGAATTGCGCCTGCCCGCCGGTAGTCATCAAGGCTTGTCTGCCCGTCGACCCCCGGCCGGTTTGTAACAACCTCGTCATCGACCAGATTTTCAGCAATGTAATGCCCGACCCCCTCGGCGGGCCTTACGATTACCTCATTTGTCCGGGTGGGCAGGAAACCCTGGCCTACACCGGCTCTACGCAAAATTGCACGCCGGTATGGCAGTTTAAGTTTGATGTACCGGCCAATGACCCCTGGAAAGATCTCGGCGCTTCCAATCCCTGGCAACTTACCAACACGCTGCCGCTGCTCAACCCGCCGAATCCGCCAAGCGCGCCTCAGGTTTGGCCCGCCGCTGCCAATTGCATTTACTACCGCATCGAATGCCGTCCGAAAAGTTATCCCAATTCCGATTGCCCTTCCTGTTACAGTAATGTGCTGAGCATTTGCCTCAAACCCAACCCGCTGCTAACGCCGGTAATCGCTGCCAACCCGAATCCGATCTGCGAGGGCGGAACCGCGCTGATCAGCAATACCGTTTCTGACCCCAACGTGACCCAGGAGCAATGGTTTTGCAATGGTCTTTCTGTAGGTCCGCCACAGCCACCCGGGTCAACGTTAACGGCTATGCAGCAGGCCTGCTACCAGCTTAGCGTGACGGACGGCTGCTACACCAAATTTTCCAACCGGGAATGCCTGATTGTCTGCGACCCGGTAGCCATCATAAAATGTCCGGAAGACAATCCCTGCGCCTGCCTGGGCATGCCCAGCACCTTCGACGGTACTATGTCGTACTCCAACTGCGGGCCTATCGTGTTGTACGAATGGAAAGTGCAGGATTTGCCCAACGGCCCGGTCCAGCAGTTTTTTGGTTCAATGCTCACGTACACCGTGCCGGCGGGCGGCTCCAGTATTACCCTTTGCGTGACCGACAACAACGGCTGTATGGAAACTTCCAAGGCGCTGATTATTGTGCCTTGCGAGTGATTGTGCCTTTCCAACCTAATTCCTTTCTCCATAATGAAACATTACGCCATGACTAAGCGATCCGGAGTGCGCTCCTTTCAACATAAACTAAGCCTGGTGCTGCTGCTTTGCGGCCTCGGACAAGTTGCGTTTGCACAATTTCAAACCACGATCGGTTTTCCCTATCCGGTCAGCGAACGAAGCCCGGGCGGCATTGTGCATCCCGGTGGCGGCTATGTGGTTCCGGCCGGAAATTTTGACCACCCTGCCGGGCTGTTCGGCCCCGGCAACGACGACTGGGAAATGGTATTCCTGGATGCGAGCGGCAACCTTGCCGGGCCGTCCAAATGGTACGGCAGGCCTGCTTCGGAAAATGTCGCCTGGATGGAACCGGCCACCTGCTTCGGCCAGAATTACTTCATCGTAGCCGGCAACGACGGCGGCGAGATGACGCTTACCCTCACGGATTTAAGCGGCGACCCGGTTTGGACGCAACAGTACGGAACCACGACACACCTGGAAACTGCCGCTTGTGTAAAAATGGATGGGGGTGGAAACTTTGTGCTGGCAGGTACCCAGTTCGACGTCGTTAACGGCTACGAAAATGCCGTAGTGGTGAAAGTGGATTGCCAGGGTAATTTGTTGTGGGACCGCGTTTTCAGCGTCAGTGGCTGGTCGGTTGATCCGGCTTCCGTCACTACCTTTTCAACATTCATCGGCATTTGCCCGCAACCCAACACCAACCTGTACTACATCACCGGAACAATGACGCCGCTGGCCGGCGGCGACCCCCGGGTATTTCTGCTTGCGGTGGATGCGACCAACGGCTCTCCTAACTTTTTGGTGAACTACGATGTGCATCCCGGCGCCGAAGACGTGGGCGCCTGCATCCAGTCGAACTGCCTGACCACGGCCCAACCTGAAATCTGGATTGCCGGCTATTCGTACGATGCGGCTGTGCCGGAGCAAACCGTTATGCTATTGAAAACCGATATCAACGGCGCGCCCATTTGGGCCAACAATTACGATGTTTCCAACGGCGACGAGTTTGCCACGCATTTTACCCTGAACCCGAACGGGAAACTGACTGTGACGGGCAAGGCCGAGGAACACGTCGTTTTCCAGGGAACCAAAGACGGCAACTGCCTGCTTTTGCAGGTGGACGGTAGCGGCAACACGGTAGACTGGGCGCATCTGTACACCAACAACGGCTTTTCCTCGCAGGGCAATCGTGTGGAACCTGTGCCCGGGGGCGGCGGCTATTTTGTGTCGGGACAGGCCTTGGAGCTGCTCTCGCCCTCGCAGTCGGCCAACAACATCCTGGCAATTCTGACCGATGCCAATGGCGAAACCACAGCTTCCTGTTTCAGGGATACGACGGTTGTGGTTACACCCAGGCCGCCCATGATCACTACGTTTGGCATACCCCAGTTTACCTTCGGTGCGCTCGACTTGTTTACCAACAATGGCGTGGATACGGTTAGTTATGCCGATCAACAGACATTTTGCCAGGGGGTAAGCTGTGTTTGCGATTTTACCTACACCACCGGGAATTGTTTTCAGGTAACATTCACCGCTACTTGTGCTCCACCCGGCAACTACACGTACGAGTGGGATATCAACTGCGACGGCCCGGATGCGACTACCACCACACCGACTTTTTCCTACACTTTTCCCTGCGGCGGCGGCCAATACAATGTTTGCCTGAACGTGTACCTGAACGGCATGCTGTGCAGTTCGGTCAGCCATGTGGTGACGGTGCCGGACATTTGCTGCGGGCCTATTTTGAACCAGGCAGCCAGTTGCACACCAACCAATAATACCTACAAGTTCGTCATCGAAGTGGGAGACGCACCCGGCGCCTCTACCTGCCAGCAACCGGTGGTGACGATCAACCCCGCCGTGGCAACGCTTTCCGGCCTGATCTATACCCAACTGGCCAACTCCTGGCTGATCACCGGTTTTGCGCAGGTGGTTACCTCCAAAACCACCCACCTGATTTTTACCGTGCAAAGTACCTGCCTCTGCGCAACGACAGGCCTGCCGATGAACTGCACGCAGCAGGTTTCGATTCCGTTACCCTGTTGTAAAGTCATTCTGGTTGACGACCAGGAAATTTGCCACGACCTGGCTGTTTTCAACGTGCCGATTGTGGTTGGCAATTGGTCGCCGCTGCTAATGATCAGCCAGGTGACTTGGTACGTATTGCCCAAACCGGCAGGCGGCTGCCCGCCAAACCCCTGGGTCGATATTCCGTACCAGGACAACGTCACGACCAGCCTTGAACCGTTGCACATCTACCCGAGCTCGCTTGCGCCGGGTGAATATTGTGTGTACGCTGTGGTCTATCTCGACGACGGGCCTTGCCAACTGCTCACGTCCAATATCGCCACGATTACGATCTGCCAGGCAAGCAGCTGTACGCTCAACGACCAAAAGTTTTGCTACACCGGCACGCCCGTCGTACCCACCCAACTCATGCTGACCATCAATACACCGGCGTTCGGTTGTCCGGTAACGAACATCGAATGGTTCGACCCGCAGGGCAGCCTGGTTCAAACAGGCGGTTTGACCTTTAACCCTCTTCAGGGTTTCAGCATGCAAAACGACCAGCTGTGCTACGAGGACACTTTTTACACCGTCAAAATCACCGACGCCTGCGGGGTGCATACCTGTCAAGCCCGCATCCGGTTGTACAGCGGCCTGGCGCCGATCGGCGTCCTGTCTATGGACCCGCCGGAGCCGCCTTTCCTTTGCGCCGCGAACCAGGATGCAACCCTGAAATTTATTCCAACCTGCATCGGTAATCCGCAGACCTGGGATTGGTACCAGCAAGACTGCATCGGCGGACTACCCGTGCTCCTGAACGATGCCGGCACGACCAATGGCAGCCTCAATACCGGCCAACTCAACCAGTCGTATTATTTCTCCGTAATAGCCGCCAACGACTGTTGCCCGCCCAAACAGGAACAACTGCTGGTGGAGTATAAAGCGCCGGTTAACTACCTCAATTTTGATGCAAGTCCCGACCCCTGTGTAGAAAAATACGTCGACTTGACACTGGACATTGAACCTTGCAAAATCGAGGGCTGCGGCACGCCCTGTACTTGCACCTACACGGTTGATTGGTATCAGAACGGTTTTTACATCGGCACAACGCCCAACGTGACGCCGCCCACCCAGGCGACCTTCCACTACACCACGCCGCCCCTGTACGGCACTTACTTCGCGGTGCTGAAGGCCGACTGCTGTCCGGGCGAATCGGTCACGACCTATCCCCTTTCATTCAAGCAATCCTGCGAGCCGCTGGTGATGGGGCCCTGCTTCGTTTGCGACAGCGTGCCCGTTACGCTGATGGGCATGATGGTGCAACCGCCCGACGATCCCTGCCTGGATGTTTGCACGTTCGCCTGGTTTTATTACGACCCCAACACGCAAACGGAAACCCCGCTCGGCACCGGGGCTAACTGGACTACAACCTACGGCGGCTGTTACATCCTGGAATCCGATTGTTACGGCTGCATCAAACGCGACACCTTCAAACTGGGCGAGTGTTACTCCAATCCCTGCCGACGCACCTTCGTCGGTATTGAAGAATTATTCCCCGAGGGACAGCCCCCGCTGCGTTTTTACCCCAACCCGGCCGCTGACGTCATCACGGTGGAATGGCTGGGCGAGGCGCCCTTAAACGCCCGGCTGAACATCGTTGATCTGGCGGGCCGGCTGGTCCGCGCGATCGATGTGCCGTCTGTTGCGGCCAGGGTGACTATTTCGGTGGATGACCTGCCTTCGGGGATGTTTTTCGTGCAGGTGCAGGAGGGGAGCAGGGTGTACCGGGCGGCTAAGTTGGTGGTGGAATGAAGGGAATTTTTTTTAACAATTTCAGGCTCAAATTCCTTATTGCATGGAAGCCGGGCGCAAGTGTCGGCGTGACTGGCAGTCACGCCGACACTACCAGCACGCTGGAAATATGAGCCAAAATTTCAGACATAACTTAAAATTTGTTGACGATGAAAACCTGTGTTTTAGCAAATGTACTTGCTGCCTTTTGGCTCAGTTTACCTGTTTTCACCACGTCCCTGTCGGCCCAAAACTGGAAATGGCTGGGCCCGGGCGTCACCGGGGCCGGGAATTATACCGATACGCACAATGCTGTCGCAGTTGACGCCGCGGGCTGTGTTTATACCACTGGGATATACACACCGTTTACAACTACGCCGAATTACCGCACCTATCCCCGAATTTCCCTGAACAAATACACCCCCGGCGGCGCGCCTTTGTACAAAAAGGATTTTGATGTCAATACCTCCAACGATGTTGTGGAGGAAGGCCTGGACATCGCCGTCTCCCTGGCCGACAACAAAGTCGTGGTGGGCGGCTACACGTTCACGCATCCCTATCTCGGCATTTTTGACGCCACCTTCGGCTTTGTGATCACGCAGGTACCGTTTTCGGGAAATGGCCGTATTGAAAAAATCGATCTCCGGAACGGCGTCATTTGGGTGATCGGCAATTTTTACGGGACCCTTTCGCTGGGCTCCGGCTATACGTTCAACGGCTCGCCCTCGCCAACCGAAGGCGACATTTTTATAGCCAAATACAACCTAAACGGCACTGTGCTGGCCGCTATGCACATTTCCGGCCCGGCTAGTTTTACCAATCTGAAAGGTTACGACATCAAGGTGGACGTGTCGAATAACGCCTACATCACCGCCTCCACCTGGCATACGGCCTTTTTCCAGGTGGCTTCCAACGCGACGTTCACACCCACCAGCGGTAAAGCCGAAATTTTTGTGGCCAAACTCAATTCCAATCTGACGGATGTGCTCTGGACCCAGTCGATCGAGATTGCGCCGGCGGGTATTCCCTTCGATGCCCGGTATCCGATTGCCTTGTTCCGGACGCCGCTCGAAGCCGACGTTTTTGTGGTGGGCGGCCTGAACGGTACCCTGCAAGGCTCGTTTCTGCAGCAGCGCGCTCAGGGCAACGCTTTGTTGCTCAGCCAGCTGAGCAGTATTCCGGGCCATGAAATTCGCGACCTGGCAGTGCCCGTTTGCACGACCCTGGGTATTTATGCCACGGGGTATACGCAGGCGCAAATCTGTACGACCAAAGCCTTTTTGTCCAAATTCGACCGGACGAGCTGCGCCCCGGTTTGGAATAGATTTTCGAATACCTGCGGCTTTAGCCAGGCCGTCGACGTGAATGCCGGTGGAAACCCCGTCGTTGCCGGCCGTTACGATGCCTCCGTGTTCAAACTCGGCGGCCCCAGCCTGGCGCACCCGAACAAGGAAGGCGCTTTTGCCGCGCTGTTCAAAGACGCCGGTGGCTGCTGCCCGAACCGCGGCCTGAACCTCGACGGCGCCGACGATTACCTGCAAACAAACAATGCACCCCTGATCGGCAACGGCAATTTCACCGTCGAAGCCTGGGTATTTTCCTTCACCTCCGGCAGTAGCTGCGTCACTAATTTTCGCCGCTGGCTCGGCTGGGAAGGCCCGGGGGCGAAAATTTTTGAGATCGGCGAATGTTCGGGGCTGGTGACCGTTAATTACGACGGCGGCAGCCCCCTGGTTTCGGTGCCCGGCATCAATATCCGGAATGGCTGGCACCACATCGCCGTCAGCAAATCGGGCCCGACGATGCGGGTATATGTCGATGGCGTGCCCGGCGCTACCCAAAACGTGGGTTTCATGAACCTGGCCGGGCCGTTGAAAATCGGGCGGGCAACAGGCACAGCCAACAATGGCACCGAAACCTGGCAGGGACGGCTGGATGAAATCCGGGTGTGGAATGTGGCGCGAAGCCAGTCGGAGATTTTAGCCGTAAAAAACTGTGCGATAAACCCCCGGTCGAATAACCTGGTGCTGTACTACCCGCTGGACCAGGGGGCGCCATCGGGGGCCAATGCCGGCGCCGTGACGGCTTACGACTTCAGCCCGACAGGCGCCCATTTGAGCCTCCATAATTTTACGCTTGGCGCCAGCCTCTCCAACTGGGTTTGCGCGACCAGCCCGGTTTCAGACAACTGTTCGCCCGGTCCAAAATTGGCCCTGGCCAATGCCGTAGGCGAGCGCGCCGATTTCACACCTGATGCGCCCGGCGCACCTGAAGTTCTTGTGTTCCCCAATCCAGCCAGCGGTGATATCACCCTCGAATTAGCAGAACCTGCGGCGAAGGGGGCGACCATCCGGGTTATCAGTGCTACCGGGCTTAACCTGCTTGAAACACAAACCGAAGCCGGCGCTTTGCGCTCAAAAATTGCAACGGAATACTTACCGGCAGGCCTGTATTTTCTGCAAATCCTTCTGGATGGGCAGTTGGTGGCGGCGGCAAAATTTGTGAAACAATAACCATACTCGAATGATGCACAAAAAATTCCAAACGGCACGTACAGCCTGTGTTCAAGCAGTTTTCCTGTTCTTTTTTGTCGTTGAAATGCAGGCCCAATGGGACTCCCTCCAACTCCCCTGCCGGCCCGACATCGCCGGCCTGCAAGCCTGGCAGGGAAAAATTTACGCTACCGCAACCGGCGGCGCCGTGTTTGAAAGCGCCGACAACGGCGCCAACTGGCACTTCGCCTTCGATCACCCCAATTTTGTTATCAACCCCGCCAACGGCGCGTTTTACAGCTATTTCACCCAATCCGACGGTTCGATGTACCTCTCCTGTGCGCCAACCCATTGGAACAATGGCTTTTCCACAAGTTACCTGCCCGATGCAAAGGCGTACTTTCTCTCCGGTTTCGCCTTTTCCAACGACACGGCTTATTTTTTCAACGGCTACCAACTGGCGCGCTTGAACGGCTCGCAAATCGCAGAACCCGTGCCCATGCCCGCCGATTTTTACCTCGTCCAATGCCGCGTGTACGGCCCAAACTTCTGGATCGCCAACGGCGGTTTGCTGCTCCACTCGCCCGACTACGGCGCCAACTGGGATACGGTTTTTACCGACACCCAAAACCGCCTGAGCCTGGCCGCTGCCGGCGATACCCTGCTCGTCGACTATTTCGATGAACAGCAACAGGCCCAGCTGCTGGCGCGCACGACCAACCAGGGCCAAAGCTGGGAAAGCACCGCCGGGCACCCCAACCTGCTGACCATTTCGGGCGGGCGGCCATTCCTCGGCAAAAGTTCCGACGGCAATACCGCCTGGTTTTCCTGGAACGGCCTGACGGACTGGCAACACCTGAACACGGAATTTCTGCCCAGGGCGCTGCTGGTATCGAACGGGGTGAAAATTGCCGGCCAGCCTTTCGGCGTGCAGGTGGAGTCCGGCGGGCAGTGGACTACCCCCCCGCTCGGCGCCGGCATTCCCGGTGAAATGACCTATTCGTTGATCTTTTTGCGCAAGGCAAACGATATCCTGCTTTTCGGCGGCGACGACTACGGCTACGGCCTGTTCGAACGCCCCGAAGGCAGCGCCGGCTGGACCCCGGACCCCAAACCCTACTTCCCCGAACGCAGCGTGCAAACCGGCAACCACCTGATCGGCTGCGGCCGCTACGGTACCTACCGCGCCCAACTGGGCGGCCCCGGCTTCGACTGGGAGTGGCGCAATGCGAAAACCGGCTACCTGTTTGAAACCAACGGAAAAGCCTACCTGGCCGACCGCCAAACCGGCGCCATCTTCCGCACCGACGACGAAGGCCTCGGCTGGACCCCGACCGGCACAACGCCCAACACCTATTTCCGCAATTCTTTTGCCGCCTCCGGCGGAAACTTTTTCCAGCTCCAGGGCGCCAACCTGATGATCTCGGAAAACGAAGGGCAGAGCTGGACGGTGCGCCACACCTTTCCCCTGGTCTTCGATATTCCGGACGGCTCGGCGAAACTCGTGACCCACGCCGGCTTGCTGTTTATGGCGTATGGGCAAAGCCAACAGCTGTTCGTATCGGCCGACAACGGGCTCAGTTTTTCCAGTCTGCCAATTCCGCAAAACCCCAACCTCACGGGTTTTCGCCTGCGCGTTTTCGGAAACCAGTTGTACTTCAACAACGGCGACGGCAACCTTTACCGCTCCGACAACCTCGGGCAGAGTTGGAAAACCGTGAAGCCGCCCTACCCGGATTTTAATTTTGACTACAGCATGGCCAACAGCAGCATGACGGCCGACGATAGCCACTTGTACCTGTTCGACCCCTCCCGGGGCGCGGCCTGGGTAGCCAAGCTGGCCGACCTGGAACCCTCGCCCTGCGACGCCGTTTTTATCGACCTGCCGCCGGTTATTTGTTATTTTCCAGATATCTACATCGAAATGTCGCAAGGCATGGTTGCCACCTGGTTTGAAGACGCGGTACAAATCCAGCAGGGCGGCAATTATTTTCCCCAGTTTCCTATGAAAAACGGCAGCACGTACAAACTGGTCATCAGCGACCCGGGCAGCGGCTGTTCCGTTTCGGCTGAAACGGTGATAGACCTGCCCGTTGCCGATGTCGGGTTTTCGCCGGTCATGTCCTGCGACGAGGAATTTCAAACGCTCGATCTTTCGGGTTGTACGAAAGGCCCTGGCATCCGGCACAGCATTTACGGATACACAGCCGATCAGTTTTACTACAGCTACGCAAACCAGTTTGATGCCTCCGGCCAGCCCTCCAACCCGAACCCGCCGGTCGTTCGGCCGGGTTTTTACGTACTACAGGTTTACGACAGCCAATTGGACTGTATCACCTTCGACACGGCATACATCCAACACGAAGTTGAAAACCCCATCGCCGATTTTCAAACTACCCTCGCCACCTGCGGCCAAAACGACGGCACGGCCTCGGTGCTTTTCAGCAGCGACCCTGCCCTGACCACCGTTGAATGGAGTACCGGCGCAAACGGAGCGACCATCGCAGGCCTGGCGCCCGGCTGGTATTCGGTAACCGTATCGGAAGGTTTTTGCACGGAGCACCGGAATTTTGAAATAGAAGAAGACCCGGCCTGTAAAGTCAAAATCCGGGGCAAAATCCAGTACGATCCGAATAACGCCGATTGTATAGCCGACAATGCGAGCTTTAATGCGAGCACCATTCAGTTGCATCTGCTTCCGGACGATATTTACACCTTTGCCGACAAATTTGGCGACTACGAATTCATCCGCCCGCCCGGCGATTATACCGTGGAATTTGTGAACAACTTGCATTTCCAGGTGCATTGCCCGGGTCCGAACGGCCACAGCGTCAGCCTGCCCAATTTTGGCGCCGTTTCGGAGGGCAATGATTTTTTTATTCAGAAAAAACCGGCGCCGAACATTGGCATCACGGTCACGCCCGGCACTGCCATTCGGGGCGAAACACTGACCGTCAAACTGGAACTTTGCAATTTCAGCAACCAGAATATTTTCGATGCAACCATGGCGCTGCGCTACGATTCGCTGTTGCCCGGACCCGCTCCAACGGGTTTTTTCCAGTCGTTCGACCCGGTGACGCATACTGCCGTTTCGAACCAAATCTACATGCCCGTCTATCCGACCTGCCTGACCTATGATATTCACTTTCCCGTTCCGCCGACTATCCCGCTCGGGGAAGTGCTGCATTTTTCGATAGACCTCCAGCCTGTAGCCGGCGATATTTTCCCGGCCGACAATCACGTGGAATGGGCACAAACGGTGGTGGGCTCCTACGACCCGAACGACAAGCAGGTGAGCCCGGGCGACACAGAATTCGGCGGCGCCATTTTTGAAAAAGACAGTGTGCTGCGCTACACCATCCGTTTTCAGAATACGGGCAATCACCCTGCGCGCACCGTGGAAATTCGAGATACGCTGGATGCTTCGCTTGATGTGACGACGATCCAGCCCGGCAGCACGAGCCATTACAGTTGGCTGCAGTGGCGGTTTGAAGGGGAAAACGTGTTGGTCATGCGTTTCGAAAATATCAATCTGCCCGACAGCAGCCAGGATGTTGGGATGAGCCAGGGCTTCGTCACCTTTTCCATCAAACGAAAACCCGGCCTGCCCCAGGGGACCGTCATTCGCAACCGGGCGGCCATTTATTTTGACTACAACGCGCCGGTCATTACCAATACGGTGGCCAGTGTGCTCAGCGGGCCGGTCGGCGTACGGCCGGAGCAGGCGGGCCCCTTTTCAATTTTGCTTTTTCCAAACCCTGCCACCGGTGTCTTCACCGTCCGACTTCCGGCACCTGCTGCACAGGGCCTGCGCTTCCGCATCGCCGACTTAACCGGGCGGATTTTATTGGAAACAAAAGCCGAAACGGACGCGGTGCAACAGTCTATCAATGCGGGTAGTTTGCCGGATGGCTTGTATTTTTTGCAGCTTGTTTCCGAAGGGAAGCTGTTGGCTGTGGAGCGATTTGTGAAACACTAAATTAACGTGAGTTTTGGATAGGTTTTGGTTGATTTATTCAATTTATCATACTGTACGCAATGCTTTTTCAGATGTCTCCCCCGCAGGGCGGGGTCGACATGACATCTTACTACATGGCAAATTTTTCAACAGATTCCTCGCTACGCTCGAAATTTCCCCAAGCCTTGGTGAAGTTTCGAGCGTAGCGAGAAACCTGTTTAACCATTTTATTTTCAGTGATTTGTCATGTCGACCCCGCCCTGCGGGGGAGACATCTGAATTGGTTTAAACAAAATCTATCCAAAACTCACGTTAAATCAATGACATAAAAGGCGAAATGAAAACGCCCCCCCGCAGCGCCGCAAGTTGCAGGCGTTGCGGGGCTTTTTTTTCCAAAAACACAACAAACCGATGCAAAAAAAAGCGCTGTTGACCGGCATAGTCCTGACCGGCATTTTTTATAGCCAAACCCTCTTCGCCCAATTCAAATCCGTCTATTTTTTCGATACCATTCCGGCGCGCAGCAATATTCGGACAGCCGTACAGGACGGCGCATTCATTTACACCGCCGGCACTGCGCGCGACAGTTTCGGCGAGCAACCCAGCATCCTGAAATTCGACACGCTTGGCAATTTGCAATGGGCGTCCTATTATTTCGGCCTGTCGGCCGACGACTATACGCCCACCGGGCTGGCTGCCATCGACGGCGATATCTACGTGACCAGTTGGGGCACGCCCGGCAACCCGAACACGCTGGGCAGTGCGCAACTTTCCAGAATTATCCCGGAGACGGGGCAGACGCTTTACAATCAGCCGCTCGGCGCAAAAATCTGGGACGGGCATTTGCTCCCTTACGACAACACCCGGCTGCTGGCTTATTTTACCGACGACTACGACGGCAGCAGTATTTACAATCAGAAGATCGGCCGCATTGACCGGAATTCCGGCCAGTTGCTCGACGCCATGCCCTTGTTCAAAACCGACTGGCAACAGCGCCCCGGCGGCTTTACTGCCGGTGCCGGCTCGGGCATTTTTTATTCCAACCGCGACACCGTTTTCCGGCGCGATTACCAGGATTTTTCCCAAAAACTTTGGGCCGTAAAACTGACGCCCGGCAGCGTGCAGGCCGACTATTTCACCCACCTGGTGTTGAATGAACCGGAGCAGGCGCTCTTCGCTTTCGGCACCACCAAACTCCAGGAAAATCTTTGCGCCGCCCGCCTGAATGCTCAAACCGGCGCCGTGGTATGGAGCTACCGCTCCACCCTGGCCAGCGGCTACGATCCGGGCCGGGTATTGTTTGACGGCGATTTTGTGTACGTCTCCTGGCAGCACAAATACGTGGGCGGCGGGGTGTACCAGCTGATCCTGACCAAACTCAACCGGCACACGGGCGAAAAACTTTGGGAAGTGTTGCACGAACAAGTACCCGGCAACTTTGAGGAACAGTCTAACCTGGGTATGACCTATGCCGATGGGCATTTATACCTGACCGGCTATTACGAAGGCGACAATTACGGCCCCGGCAAATGGGGCGTTCTGGCGGTCAAGGCAGCCGATGGCTCGGTCGTTTACCGCAAACAGGTGCCCCCGGTGGAGTTATCCGTCCCGCAGGAAACGCGCAGCAGCGGGCGGGCTGTTTTTGCCTTCGGCAACCGCCTCGCCGTGCTCGGAAATACGGAAAAAGAAAACCGCGAAAGTTTCGGTACCTGGGTGGAAATGGACCGTGCGACGGGCGCCATCACCCGGCGCACGCTTTTCCCGGGCAATTACCGCCATCCCTCGGCTACCACGCATTTGATCCAACTGGCAGGCGGATCGATCATCGCCCTGAAGCAGCAGGGCCGGAGCTGCGTCGTCGAACAGCTGGACGGCAACGGCAACGTCGGCTGGTTCCGCGAACTCAAACAGGAATTCGGGCTCAAAGCAATTCAGCTGGCCCAGGTTCGGGGCGACAGCTTCATCGTTGCGGGCTTCAGCTATGTGGACGAACCGGGTTTTTACAGCAACAGCCAGGCATCGAAAACCCTGTGGCTCTACCTGTTCGACTCGAAAGGCGTTTTGCTGAAAACGCTGAGCCGGGCCTGGCCGGAAAATTACCGGAATGTCGGGAGCATCATCCGCGACCCGCAGGCGGAGCAGTATTTCCTGACCATCCGGGATGCCGGCGGTACCCGGGTGGGCCGTTTCAATTTTACGGGCTGGCATGGCGAAACGCAAGCCCTCGGCAACGGCCAAGCCCAACTCAACGGCAACCAAAGCCTGTACAAACCCAAAAACACGAATTTCCTCTACCTTTTCACCAACGGCATCTACTGGATGGACCTGAATGCCTGGCCCGCAACGACTGCGCACCCCCAGGGCGGCATTTTCGGCTACAATCACCTGGAAGCGCTCGATTCGACGGCGCTCGGCTGCGGCATGTCACAAAGCGCCAAACCTTTTCTCGCGCTTTACCGGGGCCCGCAACTCTACAATATAAAAACGGTTACCGACTTCCCGGATTTGCAACAGTTTTCCGGCCTCGTGCAGGGCGAAGGCGATTCAGTTGTTTACCTGCTTGGGGAAGGCCCCTACGCGGTGCGGGTGTTCAAATTTGACCTGAAAAGCTGGACCGTACTGTGGTCGGTTCCCGTTTTCGAAGGGCCCCAGGCCGATGCTTTTCGGCTGACCGATTTTGTGTTCAACCCGGTGAGCAAACTGCTCAGCGTTTGCGGCGCCTGGGGCGATCCGAATACGGGTCTGGACTGGCAGATTTTCACCAAAAGCTTCGACGGCGGCACCGGCCAGCAACTGCTTGAGTTTTTTGCAAACCATACGGATTATTACACCGACGAAGCGCTCGCGGCACTGGCCGACCGCCAATCGGTCAGCACCCTGGTGGGCGGTCACATCAATCAGGACGGCTGGGGGAACGCAACCGGCTTTATCCACTTTTTCGACAACGATTTTTCCAATGCTGTCAACGCCCGGGTATTTTGGGATGTAAACGAAAACGGCCAGTACGAAGCGGGCGCCGATCAGCCGCTCGCGCTCGGCAGCCTGCTGCTCGATCAGGCCGTTTCCCTGTATTTTAATGCCACGGGGGTGGTTTCTGTGCTTACCGCGCCCGGCGCACATCAACTTGATTTCCAAATTCCGGCGGGTTGGGCGCTTACCTCAGGTTCGACAAGCAGCAGCGTAAACACGCTGTTTCCGCCGACCGATACTTTTTTTATCGGGCTGAAACCAATTGATCTGAGCACCGGGGTGGCAGCCTACCTGGTGGGCGCGCACCTGGTTTGCGACGACACGGCCCGCGTATTTCTTTTTGTAAAAAATAGCGGCCCGGCGGCTGCGCCGGTGACGCTCCGGCTTCAGCATCCCGGCGGATTTTTAGCGGCAGACATACCGCCGGCAACTCAAGCGGCAGATACGGTTTACTGGGACATTCCGGCCTTGCAGCCGGGCGGGCAGTGGCTCA
This sequence comes from uncultured Saprospiraceae bacterium, assembly GCA_964484205.1. Taxonomy (GTDB): domain Bacteria; phylum Bacteroidota; class Bacteroidia; order Chitinophagales; family Saprospiraceae; genus M3007. The sequence continues at coordinate 32,751 of CAZAEZ010000056.1, forward strand.
ATACGCTGCGATTCAAAATGCCGGGCGTGGCGGCTATCGGCGATTCTTTGACATTTGTTTTGCAAAGTATTTTTCCAAAAAATGGCGCGCCTGCGGGGCAAAAAGACACCGCGCAGTTTGTGTACCGCGACCTTCTGCTGTGCGCCTACGACCCCAACGACAAACTGGTGGCGCCGCCCGGTACCGGTCCGGCCGGACTGACACCTTTCGGCACCGAACTCAACTATACCGTGCGTTTTCAAAACACCGGTAATTTCCCGGCGCGCACAGTCGTCATCCGCGATACACTTGCAACCGACCTGGACGCGGCATCGTTTGCTTTTGTGGCATCCAGCCATCCGGCGACGGCAATCGTTCGGGATGGGAATGCGTTGGAATTTGTTTTCCGGGAGATTTACCTGCCCGACAGCACGGCTGATCTTGCGGGCAGCCAGGGTTTCGTCTCGTTCCGGGTGCAACCGAAAAGCGGTCTGCCGGAAATGACGGCGGTGCGCAACAGGGCGTTTATTTATTTCGATGCGAATCCGCCCGTTGAAACGAATACGACGTTGACCACTTTTGTCGGCGACCCGCTGGTGGGTGCAACAGCGGTCGATCTGAACGCCTGGGAAGTAATGGTTTACCCCAACCCGACATCGGGTACTATTCAAGTGGAAATGCACCAGCCGACCTCGCCGGAAACGACCTTCCGGATTGTGGATGTTGCCGGGCGGCCGGTGTTGGAGGAAAGGCCTGAATCCGGCGTTCAGTGGCTAAAAATACAGGCCGGCATTTTACCGGCCGGCTTGTACTTCCTGCAAGTATGCGAAAGTGGCCACGTGCGGGCAACGGCAAAATTTATAAAGCGGTAAATTGCACTGAAAAACGGCGGTTGCAAGATGATTTTGTCGCTGTTTTGCAGTACTAAAACTGATTTTTTACAAAAATTAAACCACACGACCATGTCCAAATTCCGATTTTTCCTTCCCGCGATCCTCTGTTTTCTACTTGCCTTTGAAACTGCCGGACAAATTTCCATCGACAATGTGAAAGACATTGCGCGCCTGAAAAACGGCGTCACCTATGTCGCCATGAAAGACACTGCCTCAGCTGTGGCGCAACCGTACAAGGATATTTTCAAAAAATACTGGACCATTTCCAAGATTGAGTTTATTCTCTACGACGATATTCTGAAGTACGTATCTGACGATGCCTCCTTTTTTACCATCGGCGGTTATACCACGACGAGCACTTTCATGCGCATGAGTGCCCGGGGCGGCCAGCGCCCGGGCTTGAGTTACGAAAACACGCACCTGTATTACGAATTGTGGGTGACCGACCCCAAAGTGCTGGAAAAATGGAAAAACCGGAAAAAGAAAAAAGACGAACTGCCGGATAGCGTGAAAAAGATCATCGGCCGTATTGAATTGTACACCGATTTCGAAACACTGGCCAAACCCGAAAATATTTACCAATCCGACTACGACGGCGGCGGGCATATTTATAACTGGGGCCCGGGATATTTAAAAAATAATATTCAACTCCTGATGGCGCTGCTGGCAAAAAAGGAGAAGCGCTGGCTATATAAAACTGAAACGGATGAAAAGCAGCTTAAAAAACTGAAAAAGGAAACCCTGTACGTGCCGGATTATATACTGATCAAATTCAATAAGTTCAATGGCGACGAGTCGAAGCGGCACGAAGAAAAAGACCTGTTGAGCGATTACAAACTACCGTACAAATTGATCAGCAATGCCGAGTTGAATAGAAAAATCATAGAGGAAACGGAACCGTTCTATTATCTCGTCTATATAAAAAGCAGTACTGATAAATATGTTTCGGTGTATAATTCCCAAACCGGCGAGCTGGTGTACACGACGTACACCGGCATTTCATACAACCTGAAAGACAAGGATTTCGGGAAATTGAAAGACGCGATTTCTAAAAAATAAAAAAGAAGGCTCATGTTCCCATCGGGCTGGTAGTGAGGGGGTGACTGGCAGTCACCCCCTCACTTGGCCCCCGCTC
>CAZAEZ010000057.1:0-30540 GCA_964484205.1 uncultured Saprospiraceae bacterium
TTGATTTTCAAGCCTATTCGCCTTAAGTTGATGGCTATGGGGGATGGGGGTGGGGTTGTCACGCTCAGACAAAGTTGAGCATCCCAACAGAATATTTCGTAAAAATACACGTACCAACGCTCCAGCATCTATTTCGGCCGGATTGTTTCGCACAACTCCGCCAAAAACCGCGCGGGGTACCGCTGCACAATGGCACTGTCCAAATGAAAAAACGCAAGCCGCGCGTCGCCGGCCAGATCAATTTTCCGGGCCAATACCGCCGCTTGCCGCAACAATGCCGCATCCATCCGCTCCACCCGCAAAAAGTCGCCCGCGCGCAGGTACTGCCCGCCGAGGTAACCGGCTTGCCGCGCTAAAAAACGGCTGTCCTGCCCGGCCGGAAACGGCGCATTTCGTGCCGTGTCGCGAAAAGCATCCGCCGCCGGTTCGGGAATGATTTTCCAAAGGGAGCCGTCGCGGTACACCAGCGCCCAGGAAAACAGGGGCAGCGCCAGGTCGAGCGGCAACGGAAAGGTTGCGGCTGCTCCGTGGATGTATTTTTGGGCATCTGCCGGCTGAAAGATGGAGTTTTCCGCCTCGGGGTCATCAATATCGCCGGTGTTGTACAGCATGAGCATGCCCCGGTCGACGGGCGGCACCCCGGTTTGATCGGGGAATTTGTACTGGTGCAGGCGAATGGTGGCGCTGAGCCGCGTGTGTTCCGGCAGCCTGCTGCGCATTTTTTTTAGAAATGAAAAAAACGCGACGCGGGTGGCGGGGGTCCAGTCACAATCGAACTGGATTTCGGAAAACCGGCTCGGGTTAAACTGCCCGCCAACACTGGTCAGCGCTTGCGCGGTTTTTTGCGCCAGCCAGTCGAGCTGATTTTCCGGAATATCCTGAAAAACGTTGTTCGTAATAAAAACGCAGGGGATGATGGTGCGCCCGGCCAGGCCGGCGCTGTCCAAAACCTCCAACAGCGCGTAGGGCCGGATGGCACCGTCTTCGCGGGCAATGTCGAGAAACTTCACATACAAAAACCGGCAATGCAGGCTGTCGAGGTGCGTGGTTTCGGTTTGGGTGAGGGCAAGCTGGGTTTCCCAGTGGTACACTGCCGGTTGAATCGGCTGCGGTTTCTGAGTACAGGAAAGGAGCAGGAGGCAAAAAAGAAAACCGCCCAGACGCCGGGGCGCAGCATTTTTTTTGAAAAAAAACAAGGCTGTGCCCCGACGCCCGGGCGGCAAACAATCAGTGTTCATAGTGCTGCGGCAATTCATGCCGCAATATCGATCAAGGGATCGCGAAAAGGAAATTCCAGTCTTTGTCGAACACCAGGATGTGGCGGCCGTCGCCGTCGATCAGGCCGATCACGATCCGGTCGCCGCGGCGGCAAATGCGCTTCACCTCGGCGTCCGGGAGCCGTAAATCGATCAATGCCTGTACATCGGCGGGCAGGTCTACCACGTCGGCCGGTACACAGGGGCGGCAGTCGAACCAGTGCTGGGTCGAAATTTCATGCACGCCATCGGGTGTGAAAACCAGGATAATGTGGCCGCTGATGAGCACGATGACACGACCGCCTTTTTGTTTGGCGCGCAGGATTTGTGCATCGGGGTAATTGGTGGAAATGTAGTTCACAATTTCCGGGCGCAAATCACCCACGGGGATCGGCGTACCGCCCAGCAAGCGGCCGCAGGGGCCCAGGCGGTCATTCAGCCGGTGGGCCAACACCCGGCGGTTGAGGTTGAAAAAGGTGCGGTCGTCGCTGGCAAGGTCAACTTCATAACCTTTGCCGTCGGCGAAATACGCGGTTTCGATGTAGGTTTCAAAATAGGATTCTTCGAGGTATTTGAGGATTTCAGCAGGCAGGGTCGAAGGGTCGATCTCCTGTTTGTTGCGGTCGTCCGCGATAGCCGTGGCGAGGGCCTCATCGTCGAGTTGCTGAAAATCCGTGATGGCGTCTTTTGCGCAACCGGCCAGGAAAATGGCCAGTACGCCGCCGAGCAGATACGAGATGTGTTTTTTCATGTGTTTGTGTTTAATTGATTTACGATTTACGATTTACGATTGTGAAACCTGTTGGTTTAGTTGAAGTTATAGTTCAATCCGAGTTGGAGCCCGCCGGAAACCGCGAAGGACTTTAGCGCACTGCTGCGGTTTATGGAGCTGATTCCGTAGCGCAGTTGTGGCGAAAGTTGCAGGGCCCACCGGGGCGCAAGCCGGTATTGCAGGCCGGCGCCAAACTGGGCGTCGAGCATGACCGGCGCCAGGCCGTCGGGGCGGTTTTGAACCCGGGCGCTGATATTGCGTACGCCGGGCCGGTTGGCTCTGGCGGCGGTCAGGCTGAGTTCGTAGCCGGTTTTCAGGTTGATGCCCAGTCCGGCGCCCAGGCTCCATTGCCAGGGTCCCTTTCCGGTTTGGTAGTGCAGCAGCAGCGGGATGCGCAGGAAATTGACTTGTTCGTTGGTGCGCAACATAATTTCCACGTTGGCCTGGTCGAGGATGGGGCGGCTGGGCTCGCGGCCCATATCCATGCGCATGTCCACTGCACCGAAGGACGTTTGGATCACCTGGTCGGTGGAGTTTTGGTAGAGGTACCGGTTGGGATTGAATTTTTCGCGATCGGTCCGGTACTGAAAAAGGATCAGGCGCTCGGCTTGCAATCGGATGCTGCTGCGTTGCAGGCCGGTTTCGAGGGCCCAGTGGGCGTTGAGGTTGCGGCCGAGTTGGATGCCGTGCTGCCAGGTCCAGGAACCGGTTTCCGTACCGTTCAGCGCTTGGCCTGTTTGTGTCTGGAGGTTTCGGGAGGTGAAAAACATGCCGGAAACGGCGCCGGCATACCAACCGGCTTTGCGCGGCTTTTCGGTTTTTTCAACCGGCGTTATCAAAACGGGTTCGGGGTGGTATGCCCGTTGATGTGCCGGTAGCGGGGACAAGGGCGCCTGCGGCAGCGTGGACAGCAGTGCCGGGGTTTCCAGTGCCATGCCGTACCGGTTTTCGGATGCCTCCGGACTTGTGCCGGGTTGTTGTTCCGGCAATTCCTGGGGTATTTTTTGGGCTGGTACTGCCATTGGCCCGGATGCCGGATCAGTTGATTGTGGGTTGGTTTTTGGGCTGCTTCCGGTTGCTTGGGCGGCAGCCGGAAGCGTTTTTGTGTTTACCTGCGCGGTGGTTTGGGCCGATTGCGTTTGCTTGGTTGCTGTTGTGTTTTTTTCGAAAAAACCGGATGCTTGCGGTGTGTCGCCATTGTCGGCGCCGGTAGGTGTGGCGACTGATTTTTCAGTTAAAATCGGGGTGGGTGCTACGTTTGTTTTTTGTTCGGCAACCGGCTGTTTGGAAATTGTTTCCGTGGCGGAGCCTGCGTTTTCCGGTTGAAATTGCCAAAAACCGATGCCGCCAAGCAAGCCTGCCAGCAGCCCAAACCACAGGAGCAGGAAAAACCGGCGCCGCTTTTTGCGCGCATCCAGCCCGCTTCTAAGCCCGGTCCAGACCGCTTCCGAAGGCGAGTCCCAGCCATCGGGCGCCTGGGCTTCGGCGTTGCTGCGGAGCCACCGGTCGAGTTCGTTGTCGTTGAATTTATTTTCCATGATCGTAGTTATGGTCATTCAGGTCATTGTTGGTCATTGTTGGTCATTATGGTCATTGGAGTCATTACACTCATCTCTCATCTCTCCTCACTCATCACTTTTTTCTGCTCCAGCATTTTTCGGAGCAGGGTCCGGGCTTTGCTGAGTTGGCTTCGGGAGGTGCCGACGCTAATGTGGAGCAGCCCGGCAATTTCCTCGTGGTTGTAGCCCTCGATGGCGTACAGGTTTAGCACGGTGCGATAGCCGGTGGGGAGTTGCTGGAGCAGCTGCACGACCAGGACGGATTCGTTGGACAAGTCCGGGTGGTTGTGGTGGCCGTTGCTGTTGGGTTCTGCGAGGAACAAATCGTCGGGCAGGTCGGCCACTTCAAAGGCCCGGCGGTTGCGCAGCCAACGCAGGGCTGCCCGTACCACCACCCGCCGGATCCATCCTTCCAGGCTGCCGGTTTCCCGGTAGTCCTTCAGATCGGTAAAAACCCGCATGAATCCCTCCTGGAGCATATCTTCGGCTTCGGCGCGGTTGGCGGCGTAGCGCATGCACACCCGGAACATCGGCGCACTGAACCGGCGGTAGAGCGCCTCCTCGCTAGCCGGATTGCCGCGCAATACGCCTCGTACGAGTTCAATGTCTGAATGATCATGCATGATGCCGGTCGGGATAGTTTTTGCCATTTTGATTAGTTGCCACGCCGCACGCCGTTTTCCATACTGCACATTTGTTAAGGGACACGGGCTTTCAAAACGTTGCCTGCAGAAAAAGTTTTTTTAAAAAAAATTGCAGCTCCAGGTAAAGTTAACGGTCTTGCCTGTTACCTGCGCAAGCGACAGCAAATCACTCCCGCCTACGTAAAAATCTTCGGCGGGCAAGCAATCACTGAATCACTCCCGCCTACGTAAAAATCTTCGGCGGGCAAGCAATCACTCAATCACTCAATGAAATGCCCGAACCATTAAAAAATCTATTTTCCGAGTCCTTGCTTTCGGGCTTCGCCCAAAATGTGTGCAGGGTGCTGCCGGCCTTTGACCGGGCTGTTTTTTTAACCCGGGTTTTTGATGAAAATTGGGATCAGCGCGAACTCAAGCAACGCATGCGGCATATTTCCGAATGCCTGGGCGCCACTCTGCCGCCGCAATACCCGGAAGCTGTGCAAATACTGGTCAAAACGGTGGAACACCTGATTGCTGCACGTGGCGAAAAAATGGCGTTCGAGTATTGTTTTCTGCCCGACTTCGTGGAAGTTTTTGGCCTGGAACAACCGGAACTATCCATTCCAGCGCTGGAAACGCTGACCCGCTGGAGCAGTGCCGAGTTTGCGGTGCGCCCGTTTTTGCTGCGCTACCCCGGGCGCATGTACCCGCAAATGCTGACCTGGTCGGGGCATGCAAGCCCGCTGGTGCGGCGTCTGGCCAGCGAGGGTTTCCGGCCGCGCCTGCCCTGGGGTATGGGTGTGCCTGCGTTGAAGCGCGACCCGGCGCCCGTTTTGCCGGTGTTGGAAAATCTGAAAGCCGACCCTGCCGAAACGGTGCGCCGCTCGGTGGCCAACAACCTGAACGATATTTCCAAAGACCACCCCGGTCTTGCACTGGAACTTGCCCGCCGCTGGCAGGGCCGCCATGCGGACACCGATTGGGTGGTGCGACATGCCCTGCGGGGATTGCTGAAAAAAGGGCACCCCGATGCCCTGGCGTTGTTTGGCTTTGAGCAAGGCCTGGCTGGTATTGTTGTTGAAAACCTGCAATGGCCGCCCGAAGTACGGATCGGCAGTACGTTCGAATTTTCTTTTTTGGTGAAAAATACCGGCGGGCTGGCCCGGCAAATCCGCCTGGAATACGGGATCGACTACCTGACCGGGACAGGGAAAACTTCCCGGAAAGTGTTTAAAATTAAGGAACTAAGCCTTGAAGCGGGTGGGGCGGAAACGGTTCGCCGGCAGCAACGTTTCACCGATTTTACCACCCGGAAACATTACCCCGGGGAGCACCGGCTGCGTATTTTGGTAAATGGCGTGGAGGTGGTAGCCGGGGTGTTTGCGGTTAATACCCAATAGCACAGCCATCTTTTCGGCTTTCGCTGGCGCCAAAATACACGCGCCGCACCGGGTCCCAGCGGATCGCCTGGTAGCCGCCGTACCCGCCCATTCCGAACCCTACCTGGTGGCCCATTTGCATGAGCTGGCGGACAACTTCGTAGTCGATTCCGCTTTCGAGCAGGATGCGGCCGCGTTCATTGCTTGCGCCGGTTGCTGCACCGGTCGGGTCGCTGTTTCCGCCGGCATAGTCGATGCGCGGAGCATCGCCGGCTTCCTGCACATTCATGCCGAAGTCGATGATATTCTGGATGATTTGCACATGCCCGAGGGGTTGAAAGTCGCCGCCCATCACGCCGAAACAAAGAAAAGGCACGCCGTCTTTCGTAACAAAAGCCGGGATGATCGTATGAAACGGGCGTTTCCCGGGGGCAAAAACATTGGCGTGCGCAGGATCAAGACTGAACAGCTCGCCGCGGTCTTGCAGCATAAAGCCGAGCCCGGGTGGCACCATGCCGCTGCCCATCCCGCGGTAATTGCTTTGGATCAGGCTGATCATGTTCCCGGCCTTGTCGGCCACGGTCAGGTAAATGGTGTTGTCGGGCAGGGGAATACCGGCAGACACATTGGTGCCGGCCCGGTCGGGGTTGATCAGTTGGCGGCGCTTGTCTGCGTAATCCTTTCGAAGTAGTTGATCAGTTGGCACATTGCTGAATGCCGGATCGGCGTAGTAGCGGGCACGGTCTTCATAAACCAGCCGCTTGGTTTCGGAGAACAAATGGATGTAGCGCGCCGTGCCGTGTTCATCGGGCTTGAACTCGAACCCTTCGAGGATATTGAGCATTTGCAGGGCGGCAATACCCTGGCCGTTGGGGGGGAGTTCCCAGACGTCGTAGCCGCGGTAGTTGACACTCACGGGCTCCACCCATTCACTTTGGTGTGCAGCGAAATCTTCGGTACTCAGAAAGCCGCCTTGTTCCTGGATAAACTGCGCAATCGTTTGGCCGACAGGCCCTTTATAATAGGCGTCACGGCCTTTTTCAGCCAACAGGCGGTAGGTTTTGGCCAGGTCGGGATTCTGGAAAACATCGCCTTTTTCCGGGGCTTTGCCACCGGGCATGTAGGTGCTTTTAAAGTTAGGGTAATCGTTGAACCGGCGGGCACTCAGTTGCAGGTAGTAGGCAATCAGTTCCGTGACCGGAAATCCGGTTTCGGCGTAATTGATCGCCGGCTGGAGCACTTCGGTCATAGGCAATTTTCCGAAGCGTTGGTGCAGTTCGAACCAGCCGTCGACGGCGCCGGGCACTGTAACCGGCAAGGGGCCGTAGGCAGGAATGCTGGTCAGGCCTTTTTCCTGGAAATAGGCCAGGCTGAGGTTTTTGGGGCTACGCCCGCTGGCATTCAGGCCGTAGAGTTTTTTTGTTTTGGCATCCCAGACGATGGCGAACAAATCGCCGCCGATTCCGCTACCGGTAGGCTCCATCAGGCCCAGGCAGGCATTGGCGGCAATAGCCGCGTCGATGGCCGTGCCGCCTTTTTTCAGGATGTCGATAGCTGCCTGGCTGGCCAGCGGATGGCTGGTGCAGGCCATGCCGTTTTGGGCGATGACTTCGCTGCGGGTGGCCCAGGGGCGGCCAGTGATGCGGTCTTGGGCGTGCAGGGTGAGGCCGGAGAGGAGGAGTGCGAAAACTAGAGCTGTTCGTTGCATGGATGCTGAGTTGATGAGCGGGATGAACAAACTTACAAAAACCTGACAGGTCAAATTTCGGATAAAAAAAAGCCGGTGCCCGGCACCGGCTTTTTTTTATCCGAAATTTGACCTGTCAGGTTAGCGGCTCAAAACACCCGTCGCACCACCTCGTCCCTGTAATTCGCCCCGATTGGCAGTTTTTCTTTTCCAATATGGATCATGTTGCCTTCCAGGGTATCAATTTTATCAATGGCCACAATGTAGGATTTGTGGATGCGGATGAAGCGGCTCGGGGGCAGCATGTCTTCCAGGTTTTTCAGCGAGTTGAGCGAAAGCAGTCGCCCGGAAGGCATGTGAAACGCAACGTATTCGCGCATGCTTTGGATGTACTGGATATCGTCCAGTTTGACCCGATGCACCTTGTGGTCGGCTTTTACCAGAATATGATCTTTTTCGGGGTTAGCCGTATCGGCGGCGGTTCCATTGGCATTGGCGCGGGCCTGATGGTAGGCAATGGCCTTGTTGACAGCCTGTACGAAACGCTCGAAAGAAAACGGTTTGAGCAGGTAATCCGTCACATCGAGTGCATAGCCTTCCAGGGCAAATTCGGCGTAGGCGGTCGTGAAAATGACCAGCGGTTTGACGGTCAGGGTGCGCAAAAATTCGATGCCGGTGAGTTCGGGCATTTGGATGTCGAGAAAAACCAGGTCTACCGGTTGTTGCTGCAAGGTGTTCATCGCCTCCAGCGGATTGGCACAGCTGGCCACCAGCTCCAGGCTGGGCAGCCGCCCGATGAACGTTTGCAGGAGCGTGCGGGCGAGCTCCTCATCATCAACTATCAGGCATTTGATCGGTTTCACGACACATCGATGGTTAAGCGTACGCTAAAGGCTTCAGGACCGGCTTCCAGGAGCAATTCGTGGTGATTGGGGTACACCAGCTCCAACTGGCGGCGCACATTGGCCAGGCCGATACCGCCAATTTCATCTTTTGTAAACGCCTGTTCGGGGATACTGTTTTTCACTTCGAACAGGATTTGCGCATCCGTAGTTTTCAGTTCGATGGTAATCCAGCCTTTTTCACGGTCTTCGATTTTGCTGTGCTTGAACGCATTTTCCACAAATGGAATCAGCAGCATCGGGGCCACGGAAAGTGCCGGGCGGCTTTCGTCGAGCTGAACATTTACGTTCAGGCCGCGGCTGTCTTTCAGCAGGTTGAGGTCGATAAAATGGCGGAGATATTCGATCTCTTTGCCAAGCGGAACCCGTTCGGCTTTGCAATCGTACAGCATGTACCGCAACATGCCGGAGAGTTTTAACAGATTTTCAGGCGCCTGGTCGGATTTGATTACCGTCAGGGTGTAAATGTTGTTCAGCGCATTGAACAAAAAATGCGGATTGATCTGTGATTTCAAAAACTTGAGTTCGGCCTCCAGTTTTTCACTTCGGAATTCCGACGCTTCCTGCTCCTTCTGCTTGGCAAACCGGCCTACCTCAAACAAGGCACTGCCGATCAGCGCCGTAAAGTAGGGCATGGCCATTCCAACGTAGCGCATGCTAACGCGGTAGGTGCTCGCGGGTTTTCCCCGGTCGCCATGTCCACTCCCGGGCGGGCGGTTAAAATATTCGGCCCAGGGCATCGCGTCCCAGTCGAGCAGCAACACAACCAGGGCGATCAGCGCCAGGCCAACCACCACATAGGCGCCTTGTTTTTTTGAAAAATACAGTTTAGGGAGCAGGATTTCCATATTGGCCCAAACTACCAGTGCAATGGCGGCAAGCACAACTGCGCTGCGCCCGATCAGGCGTTCGGAGAACTCCCAGTTGCCCAGCAGAATGCTTGGAATAAAAACCCAAAGGCTGCCCCAGAACAAAATTTGCAGCCAGGTATCACGGCGTGGTAAAAACATGGCCGCAAAAGTGCTGAATCCACGTCGCCTGCCAAATTATTCTCAACCAACGCCGCGTTTTCCTCTTTGAAACCCCGACGCCGATCAATCAAACGCGATTTACGACACAGAAGGGCGTTCCCGGGCGTTTCATGGGTAAATCCACCCCGTTCATTGAATAATTTTCCGGGCATCGCATGGTCAACCCACTTTTGCACCGGATTAAACACAGTCTTAAATTTTCTCATTCACGTAATCACACAACTGATATGACAAACACCATCAAAATGCTCGCAATGGCGATGCTTCTGCTTGCCGGTTTTACCCTCCAGGCCCAACCCGGTGGCGGTGGTCGCGCTATGAATCCCGAACAGCGCGCCGAACAGCAAACCGCTCAAATGACGGAAAAACTGTCGCTTTCCGAAGCACAAGCCGGCAAAGTGAAAGAAATCAACCTGAAGTATGCCAACAAAATGAAAGATGCCCGCGATGCTGCCGACGGCGACTGGGCGTCCATGCGCGAAACAATGACGGCTATCCGGAACGAACACGACAACGAACTGAAAACGGTACTGACCGGTGAACAATTCACTCAATGGGATCGCATTCGCACCGAACAGCGCAACAACCGCGGCGGCCGGATGGGCCCCGACAACAAACCCGATGCCGGTAAAGCCGCTCCCCCCGAGGATGGAACCGGCAAGAAGGTGAAGAAAAACAAAAAGAACAAGAAGGCTGATTCGGACTCTGATTCGAACAACTAAACACAAGCGGTTGCGGGGAGTAAAACCCGCTTTTCATCACCAGGACGCAAAGACGCAAACCATAATTTTCGCGGCTTTGCGTCCTGGTGGTATAATTGAACAATCTGCATTTTATTCAGGCATATCCATAAAATAAACATGAAACAATACGCCTTTGCCGCCCTCCTGCTTCTTAGTCAGGCCCTGGGAGCCCAGACATTTTCCATTGCCGGAAAAATTGTCGACGACACCAATACCGAGCTCCCGGGAGCTACGGTGAGCCTCCAACAACCCTGGGGCGACCCTGTACAAAACACGGCCAGCCGGGCCAACGGAGTCTTTGAACTGAAAGGCATCGGCAAAGGCGGTTACAAACTCCGGATATCAGCCATCGGATTTACCCCCTGGGAAAAAGAAATTACGCTTTCGGATGCCAATGTTCAGCTGGGAACGATCAGTCTGGAAGCCGACGCTGTACTGCTGCAGGGTGTGGAGGTGAAAGGCACCGTGCCTATTGCCCAGCAAAAAGGGGATACCACGGAATTTAATGCCAATGCCGTAAAGGTCATGAGCGACGCCAATGCCGAAGACCTCGTGGAAAAACTACCTACGGTGACCATGGAAAACGGCACGATGAAAGCGCAGGGCGAAAACGTCGGGCGCGTGCTGGTCGACGGCAAGGAGTTTTTTGGCAACGACCCGACCGCTGCGCTGAAAAACCTGCCGGCGGAAATCATCGAAAAAGTTCAAATTTTTGATGCCCAAAGCGAGCAGTCGCAATTTACCGGGTTTCAGGACGGCAATACCACCAAAACAATCAACATCGTAACCAAAACCGGTATGCGCAACGGCCAGTTTGGAAAGGTATACGCCGGCTACGGCTACGAGGATAAATACCAGGCCGGCGGTAACATCAACCTGTTCGACGGCGACCGGCGTATTTCCTTTATCGGCATGACGAACAACATCAACGTCCGGAATTTTTCCTACGACGATATCCTGAGCGTCATGGGGTCCGGCGGACGCGGCGGTCGATTCCGTTCGGGTGGCGGTGGCCGTGGTGGTCGCGGCGGCTCTGCCGGCGATTTTCTGGTCAATTCGCAAGGCGGTATCGCCAAAACCACAGCATTTGGCCTAAATTACTCGGACCAGTGGGGCAAAAAAACCGAGGTCAGCGCCAGCTACTTTTTTAACGATGGAAATACAGACTCGGAATCGGATACCTACCGGCAATTCCTGAATAACGGCGAATTCGCCGAAGTATACAGCGAAAGCAATCGTACGAACAGCGACAACATCAACCACCGGTTCAACGGCCGGATAAACATTGAACTGGATAGCTTCAACTCCTTGCTGATTACGCCCCGCCTTACCCTGCAAAAAAACAAGGGCGAGTCGGCTATTTTGGGTGAAACGGCTTTTGAAAATGCGCTGCTCAGCCGCACCGACAACAGCTATTTTTCCAACCTCGACGGGGTGAATTTTAACAACAACTTGCTCTGGAGACACCGTTTCGCAAAAAAAGGGCGAACCGTTTCCTTCAACGTCAGCTCCGGCTATGCGCCCAAAAACGGCAACAGCACCCTTCAATCTACGGATGCGTATTATTCGGGACCGATCGCCCGACTGGATACCCTCGACCAGATATCGACGCTCGATGTCAACAGCTGGAACGTAGCCGGCAACCTCGAATACACCGAACCGGTCAGCGAAAACGCGCAAATCCTGTTCAACTACCGGCTCAGTTATCAGCAGGAAGAATCGGACAAGCAGACCTACGATTTTTTTGCACCGGATGGCGGATACACCTTGCTCAATGAGCCGCTGACAAACATTTTTTCGAACGATTACACCACCCACCAAACCGGCGCCGGATACAACTACAGCAAGGGGCGCGATCTTAATTTCAACCTGCGCACCAACCTGCAGTGGGCCGAGCTGAACAACACGAAGACCTTCCCGAATCCCGGGGAGTTTGGCCAGACCTTTTTCAATGTGCTGCCCTCGGCCATGCTGCGCTACAACCTCGATCGCACGCGCAATGTCCGCTTGTTTTACCGCACCAGCACCGATCTGCCTTCGGTGGATCAATTGCAGGATGTCATCGACAACACCAACCCGCTTCAACTGCGCGTGGGTAATCCCAATTTGAAACAATCCTTCGAACAACGGTTGTTTTTCCGCTTCCAGGCGTCCAATCCGGAAAAATCCTCTACCTTTTTTGGTATGGCCGGCGGTGGATTTACAAACGATTACATTGCCAATGCCACCTATCTGGCCAGCAGCGACGATCCGATTTTTCAACAGTACGACATCCAGCCCGGCGCCCAGCTGACCCGCCCGGTCAACCTCGACGGCTACTGGAACCTGCGTTCCTTTATTTCCTACGGGAAACCGATCAAGGGCCTGAAAACAAATATCAATGTCGACCTGTCGTACAACTACTCCCGTGCACCGGGCCTGATCAACAGTGTGACCAACTACGCCAACAACAACACGTTTGCCGTCGGGGTCACCTTTGCCAGCAACATCAGTGAACGAGTTGATTTTACCATTTCGGCGCGGCCCAGTTGGAACAAGGTGAACAATACCGCCCAAACCGGCAGCAATACGGAATACCTGAGCCAGAATTCGCGCCTGAAATTCAACTGGATCATCTTCGAAGGTTTTGTGTTGCGCACCGACCTGACCCACTCGCTTTACTCCGGCTTGTCCGACGGCTTCAACCAAAACTACTGGCTCTGGAACCTGGGCATCGGTAAAAAAATCTTCAAAAACGAACGCGGCGAGATCACATTGGCCATCAACGACCTGCTCAAGCAGAACCGGAACATTACCCGGAATATCACGGAAACGTATATCGAAGACTTGCAATCGAACGCGCTGCAACAGTTTGTCATGCTGTCGTTTACGTATAACCTGCGAAATTTCAATACCGGGAAAAAGGCGAATAAAGTGGAGGAGGAGCGCCGTGGCGATTGGGGGCCGCCGCCGGGTATGCGCCGGGATTGATAACCTGACAGGTGGAAATTGAAAAAAGTGCGGCGCAACAAGCGCCGCACTTTTTTCAATTTCCACCTGTCAGGTTTTAACGATGACCCCCAGAACCGCAAAATTTCAAAAAAGTCGTGCAGATGGAATTCAAAAACCTGTCAGGTCAAATTTTAGACAAAAAAAGCAGCGCCGAGCGCTGCTTTTTTTGTCTAAAATTTGACCTGACAGGTTAGCAAAACGTAAATTCGCCAAAATGACCTGAAACAATGACCACCACAGACCCGCTTTACCCCGACACGTTTTACCACATCTACAACCGTGGCAACAACCACCAAAACGTCTTTTTTGAGCATCGGGACTACCTGCTTTTCCTCGAACGCTGCCCCCGATTTTTCGAACCTGTTGCGGAAATGTTCGCCTATTGTTTGTTGCCGAATCATTTTCATTTGCTCGTTCGTATCCGCGAAGAAGAATCATTGCTTCCGGTTTTAGAGCGAAAAGACAAGCCGTTCAAACAGCATATTCGGACAATTCCGGATTTCCTTTCCGATCAGTTTTCCAATTGGTTCAACAGCTTTACCCGCACGATGAACAACCGCTACAACCGCGACGGCAACCTGTTCAAGCGGCCATTCCAACGGGTTGAGGTGACGCGTGAGGAGCAGTTGATCCAGTTGGTCTGGTATATTCATTTTAACCCGCAACGGCATGGCCTGACAAGTGATTTTCGCGGTTGGAAGTATTCGTCCTATCCGGCGCTTTTGTCTTCGAAACCTACGCGTTTACAGCGTGCGGCAGTGCTGGACTGGTTTGGGGGCTTGGAAGCATTCCGGTTTTTTCATGAGGATGGAATGGACGAGGGGCGTTTGGGCGATTTGATTTTGGAAACTTAACCTGTCAGGTCGAATTTTTGAAAAAAAGCGGCGTCAGAGCCGCTTTTTTTCAAAAATTCGACCTGACAGGTTTTTAAAATAAGAAAACTTTTCGCGATTTGTTTCCATTGTGGTATGCAAACCTGACAGGTGGGATTTTCAAAAAAACACCCCCGCCGCGGCGGGGGTGTTTTTTTGAAAATCCCACCTGTCAGGTTAAAAACGCCGCCAGCAAACGATGAAAATGATGCACCCCCTTTTCCATCCGGGGCGAAAAACGCCCGGCCTGGTAATACCGCGATTGCAGGCCTTTTTGCACACCTTCCACTACAAATTCATCTTCCCGTTCTACTTTGTCCAGCAGCGCGCCGGCGCCGGTGTGTAGTTTGCTTTCGTCGTACACGTAAGTAATGAAACGGACTTTGGTGCGCTCCGGACTGAGGGGCTGCACCACATTGACCGACAAACCCCAGGGGTAAAAATTGAGCATCAGGTTGGGGAAAATCCAGAAATAATAGGCGGCCACCTGTTGCCCGGCATCCGGGTGGTTTTCCGGTAAGTCAAAACAGTCTTCGGCGCCTTTGGCCAGGCCAACCTGGAGGTTCAGGTGTTCGAACAGTTCGGTACGGTAAGCGCCGTAGTCGAGTGCAGCATTGAGGTCGGGATGCACAAACGGAATGTGGAAACCTTCCAGGTAATTGTCGCAATACAAGGCCCAGTGCGCATGTACCAGGTAATCTTTGGAAAGGTCGGGGCGGTGCCGGAATTGCTCCAAAGGCAAAAAGCCGACGCGTGTGTTCAATTCGCGGGAAATTTGCTCGAAAGGAAAAGCCGGCTCCAGTCCGGCAAATAAAAACGGTCCCCACTGCTCCAGCGGAAACCGGTGCAGGTTGTCGCAGGGGCGGGGGAAGTTCTCGGCCTCGCGGAACTCCGGCATCGACACGAAGGCGCCGTCCAGATCAAAGCGGCGGCCATGATACTGGCAGATCAGTTGCCGGTATTTCCCCGGGTGATGCACCAGCAAATTTCCCCGGTGGGTGCAAACGTTGGACAGGCAGGAAATCTGGTCGTTGGCATCGCGTACGAGCATCAAGGGCTCGTTCAAGAATTGGTCGAGCAGCACCAGAGGCTGCACGGAACCCGGCAACGGAATTTGCGCCACATCGCCCAGCCAGTGCCAGCAGCGGAGGAACACTTTTTCCCGAAGGGCTTCAAAAACTGCCGGGTCGCGGTAAAAGGCGGCCGGCAGGGTTTCGGCTTTTTCGATGTTTGGGTCGATGTTGAATTTTTGTGCCATGGTTTGCGAACCTGTCAGGTCGAAATTTCAAAAACGAATACGCCACGGCGTATTCGTTTTTGAAATTTCGACCTGACAGGTTTTTGATTTACCCCCCAAGATAAGTAGAGTCCGCTTACCTTGAGGGATCGATTTTCCATTCTAAACGGAGTTTTACCCTATGCAAACCCGCACCATCGGCCTCTGGGAAAGCACCGCCCTCGTCGTCGGCAACATGATCGGCTCCGGCATTTTTTTGTTGCCCGCGGCCCTGGCCGCCTTTGGTGGTATCAGCATTTTGGGTTGGCTGTTTTCGGCGGCGGGCGCCCTGTGCCTGGCACGGCTGTTTGGCTATCTCAGCGAGGAACTTCCGCAAACCGGCGGGCCGTATGCGTATTCCCGGCAAGGCCTGGGTGATTTTGCCGGTTTTCTGGTCGGTTGGGGCTACTGGATTTCCATTTGTTCCGGGAATGCAGCCATCACCACGGCGCTGGTCAGTTACCTGAGCGTGTTTTTCCCAATCCTGGAAACCCAACGACTACTCGCAGTAGCGGTAGGGCTGGCCCTGATCTGGGGCCTCACTTGGGTGAATGCGCGGGGGGTGAAGGAAGCGGCCGTAGTGCAGGTCGTGACGACAATTTTGAAGGTTGCGCCAATTATGCTGCTGGCTGTGGTGGGTATTTTTTACATGGACTGGAGCCATTTTGTGCCGTTCAACCGAAGTGAACAACCGGCGTTTTCGGCTGTCACGGCAACGGCAACCTTGACCCTCTGGGCTTTTCTGGGCATGGAATCTGCAACCGTACCTGCCGGCAATGTGCGCAACCCGAAGCGAACCATCCCCCGGGCTACCCTGATCGGAACCCTGATCACAATTGTGGTGAATATTGCCGGAACGGTTGCCGTAATGGGGCTGGTGCCGCCGGAGGTGCTGGCCAATTCTACGGCGCCATTCGCCGAGGCTGCCGCCCGGGTTTGGGGACCTTTGGCGCACCAACTGGTGGCCGGTGCGGCGGTGGTGGCCTCCTTTGGCGCACTCAACGGCTGGATTTTAATGCAGGGCCAGGTGCCCATGGCCGTTGCCGCCGACCGGCTGTTTCCCGCAATTTTTGCCCGGCAGGGGAAGTCCGGGGCCCCGGTGGCCGGGCTGCTGATTTCCAGCGTGCTGGTTTCGATCGTGATGCCGATGTATTATGTCCGGGGCTTTGTCGCCGCGTTTCAGTTTATTATTCTGCTATCGACGATGACTGTGCTGGTGCCCTATGTTTTTTCGGCAGCAGCGTACGCGGTGTTGGTTTTTCGAAAAAACAAATCGCTGCGCGGGCGGGTAGTGCTGCGGCTGGTTGTTGCGGCCCTGGCTTTTGCGTTTTCGGTTTGGGCAATTGCCGGCTCTGGCATGGAACCCGTGTATTGGGGTTTTTTGCTGTTGTTGGCGGGTATTCCGGTTTATGTTTGGGTGAAACGCTAACCTGTCAGGTGAAATTTAAAAAAGCGCCGTGCAACAAGCACCGCGCTTTTTTAAATTTCACCTGACAGGTTTTGGCTTTTCCCCGTCTGACAGACGGGGTTACAAACCAAAAATCGCGCGGCCCAGGTAGGTGGCCGCATCGCCCAGTTCTTCCTCGATCCGGAGCAGCTGGTTGTACTTGGCCACCCGGTCGGAGCGCGAAGCCGAGCCCGTTTTGATCTGGCCGGTGTTGAGCGCCACGGAAAGGTCGGCGATGGTGGTGTCTTCCGTTTCGCCGGAGCGGTGGCTGATCACCGAAGTGTAGGCATGGCGGGTGGCAAGATTGACCGACTCGATGGTCTCCGTCAGGGTGCCGATCTGGTTGACCTTGATCAGGATCGAGTTGGCAATTTTTTCGTCGATACCGCGCTGCAGGCGTTCGGTGTTGGTGACGAACAGATCGTCGCCCACCAGTTGGATGCGGTGACCCAGCGTTTCGGTCATGGTTTTCCAGCCATCCCAATCGTCTTCGGCGCAGCCGTCTTCAATCGAGTAAATGGGGTAGCGGTTGCACCAGTCTTTCCAGTAGGCCACCATGTCGTTGCGGCTGAGGCGGTCGCCGGTCGATTTTTTGAACACGTATTCGCCGGTTTTGGCGTCGTAAAACTCGGAGGAGGCGGCATCGAGCGCGATGACGATATCGTCGAGCGGGCGGTAGCCGGCGGCTTTGATGGCCGTCATGACCATTTGAATGGCTTCTTCGTTGTCTTTGATGCCTGGGGCAAACCCGCCTTCATCGCCGACGTTCGTGGCGTAGCCCTTGTTTTTGAGCACTTTTTTCAGGTGGTGAAAAATTTCCACACCCATGCGCAGGCCTTCGCTGAAGGACTCGGCGCCCACGGGCATGACCATAAATTCCTGAAAATCGATGCCGTTGTCGGCGTGCGCGCCGCCGTTGAGGATGTTCATCATGGGTACCGGCAGCACGTGGGCGTTCACGCCGCCCAGGTAGCGGTAGAGCGGCTGGCCAAACTCTTCGGCGGCGGCTTTGGCTACGGCCAGCGAAACGGCCAGGATGGCGTTGGCGCCGATCTTGCTTTTGTTGCGGGTGCCGTCGCGGCCGATCATCAGGCGGTCGATCTTGATCTGCTCGGCAACTTCGAGGCCGGTGATTTCTTCGCGAAGAATCGTTTCCACATTTTTTATGGCCTGGCGGACGCCCTTGCCAAGGTAGCGGCCTTCTTCGTTGTCGCGGAGTTCAACGGCTTCGTGCACGCCGGTACTGGCGCCGGAAGGCACCGCTGCGCGGCCCATAAAGCCCATTTCGGTCCAGATTTCTACTTCGATGGTTGGGTTGCCGCGGGAGTCTATGATTTCGCGGGCGATAATGTCGCGGATTGCGCTCATGGTCAGTGATTGATTGAGTGGTTGAGTGAATAAAGGTTAACAGCCCATTCCCCAGTAATACGCGGCGGCCAGGCGGAGCAACTCGCCGGTGTGTGCGTTTGAACTGAGGAAGAGGTAATCGGTGCAGCCGCCCTCGCCGAATGCACAACGCCCGATGAGCACATCGGGTTTGCCGTCGCCGTCGAGGTCGCCCCACCATTTGAGGATTGCGGAGTCGTCTCTGGGATTGAAAAAGGCGCTCAGGTCTTGTTTTGTGATAAAATTGTTGCCGGATTCGGATTTCAGGGCGGCCCAAATTTTGAAATCGCGTTTTTCGAGCAAGCCGGTTGACAGTTCATAACTGCCGGTGCCTACGACCGCGACGAAGTGGTCGGAATGCCGGAGGGGGGCGTGAAAACTTGTTAGCAACACGTTTGCTCCAGGGCTCAATTCGTAATGAAAACCATTTTCCTCGCCCCATTGGTTGTGGCGCAGATAATAATCGCCGACAATGCCGGTTTTCAGGTCCCGGTCGGTGCCGAGGATCAATTCGCTGCCGCTTGCGGTGGCGTGCAGGATCGGTTCGAGGTCGCCGGTTATTTCCACGGAATCCAGTTTGGTGAAAACCGTCGTTTTGCGCAATTCATCACCCTTCGGCGTTTTGTACAGGGCGTACCAGTTTTTTACATTGGGCAAATCCTCGACGATCGTATTTTCATAAAAAAGATAAAAATCGGCCTTGAGGTAGGCGCCAAACGCATAGCCGGTTTGGCCCTGGTACGATACCCGCACCCAATACGCGCTTTTCCCGTCAATCACATCCCAAACCGGAGGCTGGTCCTGCCGGCTGTGGTTTTCCACTTCGGCGCCTTGCGGCAGCACCGCCAACACGGCGGCATCGAGCCGGGGCGCTTCGCGTAATTTCAGGGCCGAGGCCGTGACTTCCAGTTTGTCCGACCAGAGCTGCGATTGGGGCATAGCCGGATTTGGAAACAGGAAAAATAAAAAAAACAGTATGCGCATAGGGGCGTGGTTTTGGTGGGGCAAAAGTAGCCAAAATCCGGGAGGGAATGTTGGGCGGTGAGAACATGGTACGATATGGTGGACTTGAAAATCCTGTTAAAGTGAAATCAGGGTATTCCCAAGCCTTCCTTTTCTCCTTTTTTCTTGCAAAAAAGGGTAAGGTTTTGGGAACTACCTGTTTCCCGGGAGTTCTGCGTAAAATTGGACCACACCTCGTTTTCAAATTGTCGGTTCGCGTTGCGAGAATACTGCGACGATCTGGGTTTGTGTGCTGGATTTACACACTATTGCGCATTGAGGGTAAAAGCTAATTTGGGCCTGTGTTAAAGCTGCGGCGCAGGTTTGCTTTAGTTTGGGCTACCAAATATATTTGTTACCCCTCTGTTAATCCCAAATGCCATCTCACCGTTACACATCTGCGCAAGTCAGGTGGGGGGTATTAAAGTAACATCATGAAAAAACCGGGGTTATTTCGGTGATAATTTGGCTTTCTTGGATGGAAGCCTTTCTCTTACTTTAATATTAAAAAAAGTTGCTCATGACCGATCAACCATTCCTCACCAAAGAAGAGATTATTCGCAAATTAGGAATCTCCAAATCAACTTTTTATCGCTGGCTTAAAGCCCATGATATAAAAACCACCGGGCGTTTGGTATCTGCTAAAGAGGCACAGCGTATTTACAAAGCATTTGAATACTCACCAAGCAAAGATTCAGACCGGTCATAGTCTTGGATCATTTTGGCGCGAATTGAGACTATTTGGAACAAATTAGGACAAAAGGCTTCGATCATTAAATACACCTTTGTAATTGTAATTTAATCAACAGGTGCCCGCACCTTTCAACCAAGGCGTAATGCCGAAATGCGTTAATGTAGGCGTTAAATTAAAATCTAGAAAGAATGAAAAAGCCGATTTGTTTATCCGTCATTACACTGCTGTTGATGATCTTTTTTTCTTGCAGTAAAGAAACACCCCCTCCCATAAAGGTCATCAGCCATGAAATAGATGAAAATGGAGTCCTAAACGTAGTATTCGGCCCCCAAAACGGTGCTCAAGATCGTAGCGAATGTGAACTAGGTACTGGCGACTGCCTCCTCTATGGCGCAATACGTTTTACAGAGGAAGATGCCGGTTCGGGTGGTACTCCGGTTTCTTGCAGCGGCTCTTTTCGGATAATTCTTGTCAATTTCAACACCTGGAGTATTACGCCAGTTTCTGATTACTGTACTTTTATTAACACATCTGCGGTAAATTTCACATGCAACCTAGACCCTGTTTCAGATACATACGCATATTTTCTCGCATTCGACGGGTGTATTGAGCATGGCGTCGGATGCACATCATTCTGGATACACAACTTCTTTGGTAAAGATAACAACATGCACAATGGATGGGCAAATCCGTGGACTTATTCCGACTGTGCAGGTGCATTTGAAGGATGTGTACCCCTAAATTCAGACCCTGACGTATGGAGTACTCCAGGCTGTCAAGTCGATGAGTGCGAATGAGCCACAAATACAGAGCGCCTTTAGGTTTTTATTAAAAAAGATTGGCGGGACGATTACATAGCCATGTTATGTAATCGTTCCTCTTTTTTGTACAGTATATTTGTAGGTTTGCAAACACAACTAGACAATAGAAAAGTATCGTATGAAAAAGAAAAAAAAGACTACCTCCAAGCCTTCACCCAAAAACCCACAGATACTTAAACCTAAACCGCCGTTTCAGTCAGATCGTACCCCATTGCTTGAGCGGATAAACCATTGGTCTGGAAAGAATAAATTTTGGGTTATTGGCACCTTAGTCGTGTTTTGGATAGTCATTCGAGTATCTTTATTTAACACAGTGGCTAATAGTTCACTCTACCATCTGTATAAGTGGCAAGAATCCGACAGTTTCTTCTTTGACGAGCAAGCTCGCTCGCTCGCGGCCGGTGATTGGCTTAATCGTAAGCCGCTGCACCCTTACCATGGCTGGCATCAGGAATTTGCTGAATATTATTTTAAACAACATCCCGATAAATTGAACCAAATTTTGGCGGCCAACCCCGGTAGGGACTCTACGTTCGTTCCTGGCAAAGTGCTGTGGAACGAGTGGTATGGTGGAAACACCTACCACCAGGAACCTTTTTACGCCTATACGCTTGCCTTCCTGTACACACTCACTGGCAATGGCATTTACTGGATGATGGTATTGCAAGCGTTAATAGGTATCATCAGCGGCGTACTGCTGTGGCTGATTTCGCGACGATTTTTTGGAGATACCGTCGCCATGTCCACCGGTTTGTTGTACGCATTCTGCGGTACCGTTTTATTTCAGGAAGCCTTGATTTTACGCACATCCTGGAGTGTGTTTTTTACGCTTCTAAGCATTTGGGTCTTTCAACGCGCATTGGATCAACGAACAAAATCCGCGTTTTTTGTCAGCGGTATCACCATTGGCCTTGCCTTTCTCCTACAGTCTTTTTTTATTTTATTTCTACTTGGTGCCTTAACCATCTACCTCACACAGGAGCGAAAAATATCAAAGATTTCTGTTCGGAATACCGGACTCGTCGTGGGCGGATTTGCTTTGATTTTCATGCCCGTTATCCTACGAAACACAACAGTAGGCGCTCCACTTTTCAGCACCTCCAGTATCGGAGCTATTACCTTTGTGGCTACAAACACGCAACATACAAACGCAATTTCCAGATGGCAGCCAGAGGCTGCCAAATACGCCGAAATTATGGGGAAAACCAATGGCAAATTTATGCCTGCGGCATTTCAAACCATCCAAACACATGATGTGGGTTCTTATCTGCATCTGGTCTGGTCAAAATTTAAAAGCACCCTGAACGGCCAGGAATGGCCCAATAACGAGAATTATTATTTTTATAAAGCGACTGTTCCGATCCTAAGGTGGACATTTATTGATTTCTACTGGATCGCAGGATTAGGCATTGCGGGAATTTTATTCGCGCTATATTACAGAAAAAAATGTTCCACACTTTATTTGGGAATCCTGCTCCATCTGGCAATCATGATAGGGTTCTATGTTTTAGGACGATTGCGTGCGCCCTTGGCCGTTTTGATGTTGCCGTTTGCTGCTTACTGTCTTATTGAGTGCCTCCGCTTTGCACAAGTCACGCGGAAGGTAGCACTGACCAAAATAGCGGTCGCCGCTTTGTGTATTTTCTTATTTTCATACCAATTCTACCGCCAACGGGTCAATATGCTTGATCTGGCAGATTACAATGTCCTATACGAACTGGTATATTTTGACCGCGTAAAAAGTAGTGCCGAAGCGAGGCAAATGAACGAAGCTATTTCCGTACATAACGACTTCCTCAAATACCAACCGGATTTTATTACACGTATAAGGCCCAATCAAATATTGAAATCTCCTCCAGAAGTTGAATTGCTTAGTTATTTTGCCAATCACCATCAAATTCACAGTTACCTCTATGAAGATTCTGGAAATAAGATAATGGCAGCAAAAGAAATGGAGAAATATAATATGATGAAAAACATCGTAGAAAATTCTCGGCGAAACCTGGCTCGATAAAAGAGTAGCGGCCAACCAGGTAGACATCTAATATTGGCGGCGTATCTTCTCCGGCCAAGTCGACCTCATAATCACGCATTATGTTAAAATAGAGAAGCGGAATGGAAAGGTTGCCAATTCCCGTTTCTCTATTTCTTTCGGATTCTACCTTCGGGTGGAAATCATAATGCTGCAAGCTATACTTCATGTCATAAAAATGGCAACCTGCTTTTTAACAGGCGCTGGTGTTTGTTAAATCCTGAAATCCTGTCCAACTACGCGTATTTTTCGGCAGATTTAATCAAGAATCAATACCCAAATGGCAAAAAAACAAACGCCTTCCGCCGCCCCGTCCGTGCCGGAATTTGACCCGCAAAACCCGCCTGATTTTGTCGAACGCTCCCACCACATGCTGGCGGTCGAAATGGAGCAATACCTGAAAGAACGGCGGAAAAACAACGATTTGGATCCGCCGGCGCGAGACAACCTCGCCGGCCTGTGCATCTCGGGCGGCGGCGTGCGTTCGGCAACGCTGGGGCTGGGGATGCTGCAGGCGTTCATGCAAAAGGGCATCCTGAAAAAATTCGACTACCTGAGCACCGTTTCCGGCGGCGGGTTTATCGGCGCCTGCCTGAGCTCCCTGATGAGCCGCGAGCCGTACAATACCCTGAAATTTAGTCCGAAACCCAACCCCAACCTGCGCTTCAAAGCCGAAAACGTCGGCCTCGACGAAACCAACAATCCCCTGAGCCTGAAGTTTCGCTACGAATACAAGCCGCTGGAAAAAACCACGCTCACCGCCAAGCACCAGCTCCTGCACCTGCGCCGCTACGGGGAGTACCTGACGCCGCGTAAGTCGATGCTCGGCTGGGATGTGAGCCGGGCGGTGGGCGCCCTCGTGGGCGGGATACTCATCCACGGCCTGTTGTTTTTGCTTTTGCTTGCGGGCGTGATGCTGATCCACCACGTGTTGTTTGCCTTGCTGTCCGACGGGAATTTTCTGGATACCCTGCGCGCGCCGCAGGATTTTTACAATCAGCACCACCCCGATGCCCAGGTGCCCATCGATTATTTTCGTTCCGTTGAAATCTGGCAAAATGCCGATTTGCTGGGGAAACTGCAGCTCTGGTATCGTTGCCATCTGGCGCCGCAGTTTTTTTTGATAACGCAAGCAGCCGGCACGCAATGGGTATTTTCCCTGGCGTTTACCCTGTTTGGCGCCTTTTTGGGCTGGTTGTTTATCCGGCTCTCCCGGCGTATTCCGGTGCAGGTAGCCCAAATGGAGGAAGACGAAGGCCGTTACCAAAACCCGAAAACCGACAAGGTGCATGACCGCCCGGGCGGCGATGATCTGCTCCGGCATGTGGCCTGGCCGTTCATCCGGCATTTTACGGAGGCCGCCTATTTGCTCGGGCCGGCGCTGGCCTATGTGCTTACTATTGTTTTGTACAAAACCGGCTACCTGCACGGGCAGGATTATTTTGTGTTCCTTGCGCTGCCGTTTTGTTACTCGGTGGGCATGCTGCTGGGCGTGCACTTTTCGATCTCCCTGTTTTTTATCAACAACGCGAAAGAGCGGGTAAGCGGCCGCCTGTACCGCTCGTTTTACAACGGCATGCAGGGCGCCACTTTTATGGGGCTGCTCGTCTCCGTGCTGTTTCCGCTGGTAATTATTTTGCTGTTTGGCAACCACGGTCTGGTGGTGCGCTTGCTGTTTTCCTTCATCCCGGTGGTGGTCGTTTATTATTTCACCATGCGAAGTCTCGGTGGCGACGGGCAGCGCAGTTGGATCAACAAAATTTTGCGCAGTGTGCAAATGCCGCTGCTCAACCTGTCCATCTTTTTATTTGTAGGACTGACACTTGCCTGGGTATCCAATTTATTGTTCGAAATGGAATGCGCCTGGGCGCCCAACGCAGCCGACCGGCTTCCGGTGGCGGCGGGTATGTTTGCCGTTTGCCTTGCACTGATCCTGTTCTTCGGTTTTGCCGCCAATTCCAACGATATTTCCCTGCATTATTTCTACCGCGACCGGTTGTCGGAGGCCTACCTGCGCACCGACGGACGCGTGCAACGGCCCGAAAAACCGGAGCCGCAACCCGGCGACAAGGTCCGCGTACAACCAAAAGACCTGTTCGATGTCACCTTGCGCAACCACGAAAACCTGCGCCTGGCCAACCTGGGAGACGACAACCTGCGCGGCCCCTACCACATCATCGTGGGCGCCCTGAACCTGCAGGGCTCGCACGACCTGGCGAAGAAAACCCTCAAAAGCGACCACTTCATTTTTTCCAAATTTTTTATCGGCTCGCGCACCACCGGCTATTACCGCACCAACAAATACCGCGGCGGTGGCACCAAACTGAGCACTGCCATGGCCATTTCGGCGGCGGCCGTGGCCAGCGGCATGGGACTGCGCAGTTTTGCCGCCTCCAATTTTTACATGACCCTGTTCAACCTGCGCACAGGCTACTGGATCGAAAATCCCTGGTACCTGAACAAGGAATCGGAGGAGGCGCGGCTGGAAGAAAAAGGCGTACGCGTACGGCGAACCTTCCACGAATGGCTGATCAAAGTGACCAAACGCTACCCGTTCTGGCTGCTCAACCTCATCCGGGAATACACCGGCAGCCTGAGCGCCAACTCCAGGCTGGTGTACATTTCCGACGGCGGCCATACAGGCGACAACCTCGGCCTGCTGCCCCTGGTGCAGCGCCGCTGCCGAACCATCGTGATCGCCGATTTTGAGGAAGACGGCCGTTTTTCCTTCGGTTCGTTCAACCAGGCGGTGCGGCTGAGCAAGGCGATTTACAATGCCGACATCGAGATTGACCTGGCGCCGCTGTTGCCCCGGCAAGGGGAGGAAGGCCTGCTGCTGAGTCCGGCCAGTGTGGCGGTTGGGAAAATCCGTTACCCGGCCATGCACGACATGCCGGAAATGGAGGGTCACATTGTTTACCTGAAATCGTCGGTGAGCCTGTTGAAAGAAATTACCGACCTGGCGCCCGAAGATCCGCCGCCGCCGCTGACCGAACACGCGCCGGTTTTTGTGCTGAATTATTTCAAAAACAACCCGGCGTTCCCGCACCAGTCGACCGCCGACCAGTATTTCGATGAGGTGCAATTTGAGGCCTATCGCATGTTGGGGGAGCATATCGGGCGGCAGGCGGCGGGGCGGGTGCGGTTTTGAACTTAGGTATGCCGAGCTGTTCCTGCGACAGTAAGGGGGTGACTGCAGTCACCCCCTTACTTGGCTTCCTGGTCATAACCCGGGTTAATTATCCGACATGGCGGGCGTATCCCCGTCCGTTACAAACTCCGTCGGACTAATTCCAAATTCCTTTTTGAATGCCCGGCTGAACGAATTCGGCAGGTCGTAGCCGACTTTGTAGGCGATTTCCGACACCGTCAGTTTGTTTTGCTGGAGCAGGTCCTTGGCGCGTTTCAGGCGGAAAGATTTGAGCAGATCGATCGGTTTTTTTCCGGTGAGTTGTTTGATTTTCCGGATGAAGTGCATGTGGCTCAAATGCACCAGCTCGCACATTTTGTTCACATTGAATTCCGGCTCTTCAAGATTGTCTTCCATGATCCGGATGACCTTGTTCAGGAGTTCGTCGTCGTGCGAAGAGAACTGGATTTCCTTGGGCGTGAGCAGGAATTCCCGGTTAAAATACTCGCGCAGCTGCTGCCGGTGGTTCAATTGGTTTTCCACCCGGATTTTCAACAACTCGGGGTTGAAGGGCTTGGTTATGTAGTCGTTGGCGCCCTTTTGATAACCCGACAACCGGTTTTCATCCAGGTTTTTGGCCGTGAGCAGGATGACGGGGATGTGGCTCGTGAGCAGGTCGGATTTTATTTTTTCACAAAACTCCAGGCCATCCATTTCGGGCATCATCACGTCGCTGATGATCAGGTCGATAGAATGGGAGTGCGCCATGGCCAGGCCGGCCCGACCGTTTTCGGCCTTGAGGATGCGGTACTGGCCGTGCAAAATGCTTTCGAGGAAAAGCACCATGTCGGGGTTGTCTTCGACGATCAGGATGCGCGGGTTCTGTTTCTTTGCAATACCGTTCCCGTTTCCATTCGCCGGTTCAAACTGACTGGTGTACGAATTCAGCAGGAGATGGGCTTCTTCCTTTGCCAGCGCCAGGGCAAGTGGCTCGGCATCGGCTTTTTTTAGTTTTTGCGCCGGCAAATGCACGGCCGGGAAAAAGACGTAAAACGTGGCGCCTTTGCCCGGACTGCTTTCTACCCGGATTGTGCCCTGCATGACTTCGAGCAGGTCTTTGATGTACGCCAGGCCGATGCCGGAACTCAGGGGGTCATTTTTGTCCTTCTCGGAGGCAAAATACCGCTCGAAAATATGCGGGAGCGCTTCCGGGCTAATGCCCGAGCCGGTGTCTTCGACCGTCAATTGAAAATAGCGGTCGTAAACGGCCGGAAGTTCATATTCGCCGGCGTTGACGACGTGCAAATCCACCGAAATACTGCCGCCATCCGGGGTGTGTTTGAACGAGTTGGAGAGCAGGTTGACCACAATTTTTTCCAGCTTGTCCGGATCAAGCGCGGCAGGTTTAATTTTACCATGGTGGCTGAAGCCCAGGTAGATATCCCGCTCAATAGCCAGGTTTTCAAACAGTTGGGTGATGCCGGCGATAAACTCCGGCAATTGGATTTCATACAAATTCAACTCGAGTGCGCTTTGCTCGATCCGGCGAATTTCGAGCAACTGGTTGATCAGTTTCAGCAGCCGCGAAGCATTGCGCTCAATGATGCCGTACAGCCGCCTGCGTTCGTTGGTGTCAAGTTTGTCGCCGGCTTGCTGCAATTGATCGACCGGGCCAAGGATGAGCGTGAGGGGCGTTCGGAGCTCGTGCGAAATATTGGTAAAAAAACCCACTTTGGCCCTGGACAATTCTTCCACCTGAACGACCATTTCCTCCAGTTGGTCGCGTTGCCAGGCAATCTCGTGGTTGCGCTCTTCGAGGTCTTTGTTGCTCGATTCCAGCGCCTTGGCCTGCGAAAGGATTTTTTCCTGCTGGGCCAGAATTTCCTGGTTTTGCTGTTCGATCTTTTTGCCCTTGTCCTTGATTTTTTTATTGGTGCTTTGCAGCGCCTGGTTCAGTTTTTCCAGTTTTTGTTTTTTGGAAATTACGCGGTATTCAAAAATGCCCAGAATGGTCAGAAAACTCAGAATCAATAAAATAAACCAGCCTTGTTTCCACACCGGCGGCAGCACTGCAAATTCAATCACGGCCGGTGTGGGGTCCACGTTGAAGTCCATATCCCGCGCCCGGACTTCCAACACGTGGCGCCCGCTCGACAGGCTCATGAAGGTGTTGTGATTTTCGTGGCTGAACACCGACCAGGGCCCCCCGTCCAGCCGCCAGGAATACTGGAGCCACTGGGCATCCGATTGGGCGTAGTAATCGCGCCCGGCCCATTTTATAACGGCATTGCCATCCGGCGGCACTTCCGCATTGAAAAAACTGATGGCAGTTTCCGGCGGTTTCTGGTCGGGGATGTAGCGGTAGGTGGCAAAATTGCGGAACAACCCGTTCTGCGTTTTGCTGTGTGTAAACGCGCGCCGTTTCCAGCTGCGGCTTGATTTGTTGATCCAAACGGCGCCGCGGCTGTCGTGAAGGAGCATGCCGCCTTCAAAATCCATGTTGAGCTCGGGCGGGAAAATATTACTGACCCAACTGGTGCCGTCGAAACAGCAAATCCCGTTTTCCGTGGCAACCAGGATGTATTTGTCATTGACGACGTCCACGCTGATAATGGTATTGCTCGGCAGACCGTGATCGGTATTGTAATTGGTCCATTTTTCCCCGTCGAAAATAAACACGCCGTAATACCGCGAGCCGGCAATAAGCCATTTGGAGGTGCTGTACACCACATTTACGTATTGCCGCAGGCTTTCGTCTTCGGGTTGCTGCCAGGATGTGCCGTCGTAAAAATAGAGGCTGCCGCCGCCGATCCAGATGCGCCCGTCTTTCGACTGGCCGATGCCGTACACGTTCGACTGCAGGAGGCCGTTTTCGTGATAAACATGGTGTTTCCACGTCGGATTGGCGGAGGTCGGGTTGGTCAGTTGCAGGACCCCGCCGAGCTGGCCTCTGTCGGCTTGCCGGTCGACGGCGCCTCCGAACCAAAGCGTGCCGTCGGCGGCTTCAAACACTGCCCGGTAGTCGATGCCCCAGGACAGTTTGGAGTGTACCCGGCGTTCCCAGCGGTCGGTGTGCAGCACTGCCGTAGCGGCCTCGCCACCATGCGAGCCTGCCGCCCAAATTTGCCCTTTCGACGTGATAATCAGCCGGATAGGGGCATCCATCAGGCCGTCGCGGGTGTCGAAAGCCGTCCAGGTATTGCCTTTGCGGCGGATAATTTTGCCGTGCACATCGATAAACCACTGCTCGCCGGTTGCCGTTTCGCCCTGAAAGTTCAGTTCGGCATACGACGCCCAGTGATCTGTTGAAAAGTCGAGCAGAAATACTTTCGATTTGAATCCGGCCACCCAGATTTTGTTGCCGGTACTTTTTTGCAGCAAAAGCCGGTTTGCGGGTATGGCAAATTCCGGGGCGGCATAAAATTTCCACGTATTATTTTTGAAGGTGTACAATTTTCCGAGCGTGCTGATCCAGATGGTACCGTCGGCCGTTTGCACGATGTCGGTGGCGTACTCGTCGCCGCCGCAGTGGTCGCTGAGTTTGATGTACTGGCGGTTTGCGCCCTGGAAAACCATGATGCCCGTTTTGTAGGTGGTGTTGATCACCCAGATTTTGCCGTCCTGTGTTTCCAGCAGCCGCTGAGTTTCGCCGAGTTTGGTGTTTTCATCGGAGCCGATCAGTTCGTAATCGGCGATAACGGGGGTCGTTACGGCCGGCAGGCGGAATTTCAGCAACCGGCCTGTTTCACCGGGCATCGTGATCGCCAGCCAGATTACCCCGTTGCGGTCTTCGAGCACATCGGAAATTTCGGTAAAATCGGTATTACCTACCCGGAGTTGGTCCGGCAGGCGCACCCAGTTGACGTCCTGGATTCGTGATTTCAGGGTCTCCGTTCGTGCTGCCGAAGTATAAAAATCCGGGCGGTCTTTTTTTGAAAAATGCAAAACACCCTGGCTGGAGCATACCATGATGCTCCCGTCGGCAAGTTTGCGAATTTGGTTAAATGTAATTTGTACACCCTCCGGGACGGGGAATAGCACCGACCAGTGTTTGCCCGAATAGCGATAAACCCCTTTGGGCGTGGTAGCATAAATTTGGTCGCTGGTGGCCGCATACACCTGGTCGACCGGTGCGGCATCCAGGCCGTTTTCGGCGTTGTGCCGTTTCCACTCGTAGCCGTTGTACTCAAAAACGCCTTCGTTACTGGCTACCCAAACGCGCTTGTCGGGCCCCTCCATGATGTCGCGGGCGCCCTTGCCTTCAAGTTCCGGAAAATGTTTCCAACGCCACGATTGCGTGAGCGGATTGATCAACTGCGGATAATACGGCTCGGCACACCAGGCGGTCAGCGCAGTGCCTATGTAAAAAATGATGCCCGTTAAAACACGATACCCGTTTTGCATGGTGCACATGACGATCGTTCCGAGATAGATTTCCGGTGCGCCGGAATCTTTTCCCGAATTCAGATTTGATAAAAAATTTGCTTGGAAATCGAGGGCGCGAAATTATTGCCAAGATAAAAATAAACCCAATTTTACTTTATCCTGAACGGCGGCCTTGTACAAAATGGGCAATACGTGCAGGGTTGTCGGTTTTCACCACGGAGGCATGGAGGACACTGAATTCCGCCTTTAGCGATTTTTGAAGACAGAATTAATCGGATTCACATGCTTTATCCTGTAAATCCTGTCATTTTTCGCTAAGTAGGTCACAACGGGTGCATTTCAAATTGTCGCACTTCCGCGGTCCTACCCCACCCCCGGCCCCTCCCCAAGGGGGAGGGGAGACGCGACATACACCGTAGATTACACTATATTACCTGTACTATGGTGCAAAAAAGTGGTCAACTCTACGGCTCCCCTCCCCCTTGGGGAGGCACCGGGGGCATAGCCATCAACTTAAGGCGAATAGGCTTGAAATTCAACTGATTACA
>CAZAEZ010000058.1:0-13301 GCA_964484205.1 uncultured Saprospiraceae bacterium
ATTCAAGTTTAATACATCACCAAAAAATCGTTCAACTTGTGGGTAATCGGGAGCCACGCCATTGGCGTGGGAGGTGTTGGGGGCATAGCCATCAACTTAAGGAATTTTGAGTAGTAATAGATTGACGATTAATTGATTACATGAATACATGATTGAAGAAGTATCCGTAGTGTGCACAACATTTTTAATAAAGCATCCAATATTTCAACCTTTTCAGAATGGTGAACCACTTCTTCAATCATGTAATCATGTAATCTTCAATCATGTAATCAGTTGAATTTCAAGCCTATTCGCCTTAAGTTGATGGCTATGGGGGATGGGGGTGGGGCCTACAAAAGGGAGAGTGCGAGGTGTCATACCTGGAAATTTTACGTAATCCTCAATTTTTCTGTTTCCGCCACCACAGCACCTGCTCGGCCAATAAAAACAACAAGCAAGGCAGCAACAACCATTGAAAATAAAAAACATACTCCGTTTTGGCCCGGGCTGAAACGGTGGCTTTTTGCAGACGGTCCAGGTCGCGGGCAAGCATGTTGACCGCGGCTGTCCCATCGGCTGCCAGGTACATCTTTCCCCCGCCGGCGCCGGCCAACCGGCGCAAAAACGCAGCATCCAGGCGGCTGTGGACCACCTGCCCGCTTACATCGCGCTTAACGCCCCGGGGAGCAACCGGGATCGTGCCGCCCTCCGCAGTGCCTACGCCGAGGGTGTACACCGACAAGCCTTCCACCCGGGCATCCTGCGCCCGGGCCAAGGCGTTCTCGCCGTGATTTTCGCCGTCGGTAATCAGGATGAGGCCGCGGCCGGCAGTCGAGTTGGATTCAAACATGCGATCGGCCAGTTCCAGTGCCGAAGCGGCGGCGGTGCCCTGGTTGGCAATGTATTCCGGACTGGCGTTTTGTAAAAAACTGTTCACAGCGTCGTAATCGGTCGAAAGGGGCATTTGCGGGTAGGCGTCACCGGCAAAAAAGATCAAACCGATCCGGTTGCCTTCCAACGCCTTCACCAGTTTTAGCGCCGTCCGTTTGGCCAGTTCCAGGCGACTGGGGTCCACATCTTCAACGAGCATGCTTTGGGAAATATCCAGGGCCAGCACGATATCGGCGCCCTGTCCTTCTTTTGCCGGCAATTTTACCAACTTTCGAGGGTTGGCAATCGCGAGTACGAGCAGGACCATCGCCAACCCGAACAACACATTTTTTATCCAAAACCGCCGGGCCGAAAAGCCCTGCAACAGGCGCTGGGCCAGTGCCGGTGATCCCAGGCGTTGCAAGGTGCGCCGCCGCCAGGTCCAGTATACCCACAGCAGGAAGGCCTGTAGCAGCACCACCCAGAGTAGAAACAGCAGGAGCGGATTTTCGAATGTTGGCATAATTTAAAAAGTTTCTGGTTTCTGGTTGTAAGGTTTCTGGTTAATACAGCTTCCCGGGAAGTTGAACAACCAGAAACCTTCCAACCAGAAACCAGCAACCCTTAAACGGTTATAACCCGCAACGGTCCCCAGCGCAGGAACAATTCCAGCACCAGCAGACAGAATGCGGCATCGAGCAACCAAAAGAACAATTCCGTTTTTTGCTCGACCTTTTTGATCGTGATTTTGGCTTTTTCCAGTTGGTCAATTTGGGCATAGATCGTTTGCAGGTCTTTAGGGGAATAGGCCCGGTAGAAACGGCCCTTGCTCAGGCGGGCCACGTCGGACAGGAGGGTCGAGTCGAATTCCATGCGGCGCGATGCGAAAATGTAACTGCCGTCAAAATTCCGGCGGCTGGGCGATTGCACCACCCCGTCTTTTCCAATTCCCACCGTGTACACCCGGACGCCCAGGGCTTGCGCCATCTCCGCCGCTTCGACAGGGCCGATTTCGCCGGTGTTGTTTTCGCCGTCGGTGATCAGGATAACTACCCGGCCCGGCGAAGGGCTGTCTTTCAAATGGTGCACTGCGGTGGCAATGCCCATGCCGATGGCCGTGCCGTCTTGCAACTTGCCGACTTGCAGGTTGTTGACAAAGCCCTTGAGCAGACGCCGGTCGTTGGTCAGGGGGCATTGGGTGAAAGCGCCCCCGGAGAAGGCCACCAGGCCAATCCGGTCGAAGGGTCGGCGGCCGATGAAGTCGATGGCTACTTCTTTGGCTACGGTCAGGCGGTCGGGGGCAAAATCTTTGGTCAGCATGCTGGGCGAAATATCGAGCACCAGCAGGATGTCCATGGCTTCGGCTTCCGTTTCATTTTCGTACCAAAGCAGTTGCGGGCGGGCCATAGCCGTGATCAGCAGCGCCAGCACAAACCAACGCAGCGCCTGCAACCAACTCCGGGCATACACCACCCAGGTTTTCACGCCTTTCATGGCTGTTTGCCGCGACACCTGCAGGGTCACATGCCGTTGCGTGGCTGCCCGCCGGTAGCGAAAGATCAGCCAGGGGAGCAGGAGCAGGAGTAACAGCCAGTATGGTTCGGCGAAGGTCAAGGTGATTTACGATTTACGATTTACGATTTACGAATTGCAGTTTGCGGTTTAAGCGGTAGCCAAAACCAGCGATTTTGCTTTTTCCAGGGCTTGTTCATGGTAGGATTTTGGGGGTTCCATTTCGGCGAATTTTACGAGGTCGGTTTGTTGCAGCAGGAAGTTGAGCGGCGGTTTCTGGGTATCGGGAAAATCTGTTTTTTTCAACAATGCGGCAATCTCGCGGGTGGTCGACTCCAGTGCCGGCACGCTGTACCGGTTTTCCAGGTATTCCCGCACGATGAGGCTCAATTCGGCATAATACGCCAGCAAATGGCCTTCCATCCAGGGTTTTTGCTGTTCGAGGGCCGCCAGTTTTTCCAGGGCAATTTTATCCGCCGGCGGCGGTGGCGCTGCAAGAGGTACGGGTATGGGCACGGCTTTTTTACGCGGTTTTTTCCGCCTGAACAACCACGCCAATACCAACACCACGACCAGCGCGCCCAAAGCCCAGGGCCAGTAATCGTACCACATGACCGGCTCACGCCGGATATCGCGGATGGCTGCCATGTCCTTCAGGTCCGCATTTTTAAACATGGTGGTAATCGCAAGGTCAACCGGGT
Source organism: uncultured Saprospiraceae bacterium (assembly GCA_964484205.1). Classification (GTDB taxonomy): domain Bacteria; phylum Bacteroidota; class Bacteroidia; order Chitinophagales; family Saprospiraceae; genus M3007. The sequence goes on from CAZAEZ010000058.1 coordinate 3,063, forward strand.
TGGTTTGGATGGTGTCGCCCAAATGCAGGAAAACCGTGAGCGGGGGTAGTTGCAGCGAAGTTGTGTCAAAACTGATCAGGGTGAACTGCTGCACCCAGTGTGTGCCGGAGCGCGCCCATTTGGAGCGGGAAAGCACATTGTCGGCCGGGAATTGTTTTTGCCAGGCGGCAAAACTTACCCGTTTGGGCGCCACCGCAGTGCCGGCCACCAAAACGCGCAGGGCAAACGTGTCGCCCGGTTCGATGCGCGCGGGGTTGAGCACGGCATTGGCCTGCGCCTGGGCGGGCAGGGTTTGCGGCAGCAAAATTCCGCAAAACAGCACCAGGGCCGGTAGTCCGGTTTTCCACAAACTACCCATGCGCCACAATTTTTGACCGCTGCGCAAAAAACTGCAACAGGGCGTTTACATAGGGTTGGTTGGTGCACAAACTCAGAAAGTCGGCGCCGGCACGCCGAAACATATTCTGCGTATTGGCCTTGTGTTGTTCAAAGGTAGACCGGTACTGGCGGCGCAGGCGGGTGCTGGTGGTGTCCACCCAGGTTTGCTCGCCGGTTTCGGCATCGGCTACGCGTAACACGCCCACGTCGGGCAAGTCGCGCTCGAGCGGGTCCCAGCAATGGATGCCGATACAGTCGTGGCGGCGGGCCAGGATGCGCAGGGTGTCTTCGTAGCCGGCAGCCAGAAAATCGGAGAGAATGAAGCACACGCTGCGTTTTTTCAGCACATTATGAATGAATTGCAGGGCGCCTTTCATATCGGTGCCGCGGCCGCTGGGCTTGGCGGTCAGAATTTCGCGGATGATGCGCAGGATGTGGGTTTTGCCTTTTTTAGGCGGGATGAACAACTCGATTCGGTCGGAAAACAGCAACACGCCCACCTTGTCGTTGTTGGCAATGGCCGAAAAGGCAAGTACGGCGCAAAGCTCGGTCAGGTATTCCTCCTTGAACTGGGTGTGGCTGCCAAACACCGCCGAACCACTCACATCGACCAGCAGCATGACCGTGTTCTCCCGTTCTTCTTCAAAAACCTTGATGTAAGGCTCGCCGGCGCGGGCGGTCACGTTCCAGTCGATGGCCCGCACATCGTCGCCGGGGTGGTACAGCCGCACATCGCTGAAGGACATGCCCCGCCCCTTGAAGGCGCTGTGATAGCCCCCCGTGAACAGGTGACTGCTCAGGCCCCGCGTCTTGATCTCGATCTTGCGGACTTTTTTTAGTAGCTCGGTAGGCTGCATGGTAGTTGATTGCTGCGTTCGACCCCACCCCCATCCCCTCCCCCAGCGGGGAGGGGTGTCTGCCCTCGGCTCCTGTCTACTTTTTGTTTGGGAGCAAGCCCCCCTCCCCGTTGGGGGAGGGGATGGGGGTGGGGTTGAACTGCGGAATGTTTCATAATGAATGCATTGAATATTCCTCTACGGAATCACCACAGTTTGCAAAATCCGCTCAATAATATCCTCCTGGCTGATGTTTTCCGCTTCGGCTTCGTAGGTCAGGCCAATGCGATGGCGCATAGCGTCGGGGCAAATGTCGCGTACATCATCGGGTGTTACGTAGCCGCGGCGGTTGATGAAGGCCAGCGCCCGGGCAGCCTGCGCCAGGGCAATACTGGCCCGGGGGGAAGCGCCGTAGCTGATCAGCGGCGCGATATTTCCCAGGCCGAACCGCGCGGGTTCGCGGGTTGCGAAAACGATATCGAGGATGTACTGCTCGATTTTTTCGCTGAGGTGCACCTTTTTCACGGCTTTGCGGGCTTCAAGCAGGGTTTCCACCGGGATCACTTTTTTTACTTGCAGGTTTTCGCTGTTCAGGTTGCGGCGGATGATTTGGCGCTCGTCTTCCTGCGAGGGGTACCCGATTTTTACTTTCAGCAAAAACCGGTCGACCTGCGCCTCGGGGAGCGGGTAGGTGCCTTCCTGTTCGATCGGGTTTTGAGTGGCCAGCACGAGGAAGGGCTCTTCCAGTTTGAAGGTTTGGGTGCCGATGGTCACCTGGCGCTCCTGCATGGCTTCCAGCAAGGCGCTTTGCACCTTGGCCGGTGCGCGGTTGATCTCGTCGGCCAACACGAAGTTGGAAAAGATCGGGCCTTTGCGAACGGTGAACTCCGCCTTGGCCGGGTTGTAAATCTGGGTGCCCACCACGTCGGCGGGCAGCAGGTCGGGGGTAAACTGGATGCGGCTGAAACCGGCGTCTACCGCCTGCGCGAGGGTTTTGATGGCCAGCGTTTTGGCCAGGCCGGGCATGCCTTCCAATAAAATATGTCCCCGGGTGAGTAAACCCACGAGCAGGCGTTCCATCATGGCATGCTGGCCGACGATGACCTGCGCGGTAGCCTCCATTAATTTATCAATAAATGCGCTTTCGGCTTCAATTTGCCTGTTCAGCGCTTCTACGTCTGCGTTTTGTTGCATGAAAAAAACTGGTCTTGCGTTAAGTGTTGTGCAAGTAACGTTAACATATCGATCCAGGGTGTCCGAAATGTAAATTTATTGTGAATATGGGGGAAATCCCTGATTTGGCCTGTTACTGCGGTCATGGTTTTACCTGCCGGCCTTTATTAAATCAATTGAGTTGGCAAACTGATCCCTGCGTTATTCCCTACTATTGCATGGAAAACCCTCCGGGGGATTGTGCCCACTGCTTCCCGGCTCCAGTTTAAAAAAAATCAACGGACTATGCGCGCCACCCTTTTTTTAACCGGCCTCTTCACCCTGCTCGCCGGCCCTGTATTTTCCCAGTCGCTCTACCAGGATGCAAAGGCGCTGGCAACCATGCTGCGCCGCCAAAACGAACCTGCCACGGATGCCGGGAAGTTGTCTTTTGAATTCAGGGCCATAAAATCCATGCACCATATTTATCTCGCGCCAACCGGCGTACCGACGGGAGAAACCAGCTACAACTCGATGCTGGTACGTGCCCCGGGCGATTTTTTAATCCGCCAGCTGGTACCCGATTCGGACAGCCTGATTATATACCGCGTTGCAACGGATAGTGTGGTTGCCGTTTTGCCGGCGCGGTTTCCGTTTTATCTTATTCGTATAAAAAGGCTGGATGCCGGTTCCTCCGGAAAAATTGAAGTTTTTTCGCCCGAGCGCGCATTGGTGCTGGAGTACAACGGCGATTTCCAGCATGAACAGGTTGGCATCAAAATCGCCAATAGCGGCGGCGCCAACAGCGGCGACACCATGCCTTTTCAAAAACTGCCGCCGGTATTTCTGGGCCTTGGGGAAGTGCATACCGCCCAAACCGGCGCTTTTTCGCACAACCGCTTTGCCATGGAAAAACCCGGCCGGTATTTATTTGAAACACTGGACCGGGAGGATACCCTGTGCCTGGTGTCGGAAGGGAAGGTGGCGTTAAAAATGTATGCTGTTGAAAATAAAGCTGACCGCCGCGGTTATGTGTACGTGCTGCATTCGGCGCGGGGTATCGATACGCTCCCGGGGGGGGCTTTTGATATACGGAACACGTCGGATCAGGTGTTTTTGTCGCCGCGTTTCGCGCGTATTTCTTTTTATGAAGAGATTCCCGTGCTGAAAAAATCGGTGCTGACGACGCCGGAATTGGTCCTTGAACCGGCAACCGGGATGGATGCCGGTTGGGCCGAATATGCCATATCCCGCAGCGACGGCATGGATACGGAAACCGGGGAAAAGGAACCGCTGGTATCGCGCCGGATGCCTCTCGAAAGCGCGCGTTACACCTTCCTGTTTGACGAACCGCGGACGCAAATTGCGTTTTATCGCGATGCCGAACTGATCGATACCATGGAGTTTACCGCCCAGTTGTCCTTTGCCTACCAGGGCAACAACGACAAGCTCGATCTGAAAACGACACAGCAACTGCCCTATACGCCGAAAGATGTTTTTCCGCCGGTTTCGATTTTTAGCATTTCGCTGGATTCGTTTTGGCTGGTTGGATTAAACCTCAACACCCTGCAATCGGGCGCGCGGTCCTACGGGAATTGTTTCCGGTATTCCATTTATAACCCCGTTACAGATCAGTTTGAACCCTTCTCGCCCGACAGAACCCAAGGGGACCTTTTTTCCAAAAACGGCTTGTACCACGCCTATCTGGATGAGGAGGTATGCCCCACAGACCCTGATCTGGTACAGGATTTCAAGTCTTTTCAACCCAGGTACTGGGATGGGAAAAAACGAAGCAACCAGGCGCTTCCGATCCATTGGAATCCCTTTGCCGGCCCGGGCGCTTATTTTAATCCCCTAGAGTTTTTGATTGACAACGGCAAGGTCACTTTTTTTTACGCCCCTGCCCTGAAAGAGGAAACCCGGACCATTTTTCTTCAGAAAAAAGACAAATTGCCCACCTTGCTCGGCACGCATGCCCGGCTCAAGAAAGGCGATCTGCAGTCGACCAACCTCTGGGGCGAAATTTCTGCCGATTATTTGAACAATCCCTTGCTGGGGAAGGCCCTCCGGCCGGATTTGGCGGCCAATGCCTTTGAAGAACTTCCCGGGGTCTCCAATGCGGCCCTCACCCGGCAGATCGAGCAGGAAAAAGCCCGGCATTATGCCTGGCAGCAGGTGGTGTACGACCATGCCGAACTGAAAACCGACGCACAAGTATCGTACGAAGAGGTGGTGCGCACCTACCGGACGCCGGTTACCACCGCTTCCGACAACCTGCAACTGGCCTCCGAGCAATTCGGCAGCGAAAGCAAAAAACTGAAACGGGGGCTCAATACGGCTGCCATTGCCGCCGGGCTCTCCGATTTTGTGGTGCAGCGCGCCCAGGAAGAACTCAACATCACCTTTCTCGACCGCCTGCGCGACGGCATTTTGAACGATACCGCCGAGTTTCAAATCCTGTTTCCGCAAACCGGAACTATGTTCAGCGAATTCAAGATCGTGCAGTACCGCACCCTGCTGGATTTTGCCAAAAATGCCTTTGTGCTGGACTTGCGCAACCTCGGGCTCAATTTTCCCAAACTCTTCAGCCTGTATAAATACCGCACGATCAAAAACGACCCCAAAGTGTACAACATTTTTTTGCTGTACGACATCGCCAACAAGGTGTACGAAGGCATGCCGGTGGATACGGTGCTGCTGCACGTGCACAGCCGCTTGCAGGAGCGCCGGGCCGACCTGGGCAAAAGCATCAACCTGCGGCTGGCTGCCACGATCCGTCAGGACACGTTCGTGCGGGATTCACTGAAGGAAATTATTGACCGGTACAGCATGCAGCTGTCCAATAGTGCGGAAAACATGATGTTTCTAAACGATGCCTACAATTATCAACTCCGGCTCCTGACGGACAATCCGGATTTGGCGGAAACAGTTCCTGAAAATTTTGACCGCGCCACAAAACTCAGCCTGCGCTATGAAGTCGATCCCAGGGAGCGGGAGTATCAGCTTGCCCGGCACAACCTGCAAGGCGATCCCGATTATCCCTATGTTTTGGAACACCTGCCGTTCAGTCGTTACCAGGAGTTTTTTTCCAAACCGCCCGATCCGGCCGAAACGGTCAGTGCCGGCGTTGCCCTGGCCGGCGCCCTGGTCGATCCAGCGCAGTTGGAGCGGCACACGAAGGCGCTGGATAACATAGAAGAAGCCCTGAATTCCATGAAAACCATCAAGATGGAACTGGATGCCCGCAAAGCCCAAAATACGATTGATCTGAGCGATATGATCCCGACCCTGGAAGCATTCAAAGAAATGCAGATTCGCCGCATTTGCCTCGATCTTGCCCTGGAAACCGAACTAAACTTCCTTGACACGGGGCTGAAAACGCTCCCGGAGCACGACCGCCAATCGCTGATCTATTTGCAAAAAACACTGCGGACACCCGAAAAATACCAGCTGTACGACTGGCAACCGCTCGAGGCCTTCAATCAGGAATTATTGCGCAGCGGAATGGATACCTGCCGGATTCGGCAACTGGCCGATTACCAGGCCATTTTTGGCCTGCATGCTCCCCTGAACCTCCTCGAAGAACAACGCATTTTGGTGACGCTGCAAAACAGGGTGGCAGCGGTCCGTCCGGAAATTGAAAATGCAAATGCTTTCCTCCGGAAAATAGCCGGCACGATCGAAGCGCAATTGCAAAAATTGTCCGGCTTGCAGGAACCGCAACAACTCGAACAAACCCAAAACCTGACGCATCGCTACTTCGAATATTTGCTCCTGACCGATGAAATGACCAGTGGGGCACTGGCATTTCCCTACGAAAAACTGCTCGATAAAATGACCGCAGTGATACGGGCCGCCGATGCAGATCCGGCCCGGCTGCCGGCCTTCGAAATTTACACTGCCGGCCGCGATAGTGCGGCGACGGCTGCTGCCGTGAACGACTATTTTTCGCTGGTACAGTATTTTGAATCGCAGTTTAGTGGCCAGGGCAAAAACCGGTTTTTGGAGTCTTTTGGCAAAACACCGCGTTTTGACCAGGTACAGTCCGAGGCCTATGAAGCGCAGATTTGGGAGCAGGATTTGTTGCGCCAATTGCAGCAAACCCGGGAGTCTTTTGGCGCGCTCCGGCAAACGGGCGCGCAATACCAACAATACCTGGATGCGCTCAAACAATCGAACGCCGCCGATCTGCTGGCCTCCCTCCAGCAAACCGAAGCGTTTGCCACCCTCACCGAAATCACCCTCCAGTGGCTGTATGCCTTCAAAAGCGGCTCTATGGAAATGGACTCCATTGTGGCGCTGGATTCTGTTGTACAGCGGGTAACGGTCTTCGACGCCGGGCAAGACGGCCACCCGGCCCGGGAAATTGCCTACGATTCCATCCAGGTTCAGCCCCGTCAAATTGCTTCGGGGCCCGGTGTGCGCCAGTGGATCACCCCGCAGCAATTCAACGAGGTTATGGAGGATACGCTGCTGCGAAAAGCCTACCTCGGTTTGTTGTACCAGCGCCTGAGCTCGATCGAGGGCGGACCCAAATATGCGCCCGAGAATATGGCCCTGCTGGCCACCAAATTTATGAACACGATCTACGAGGTCGACGATCAGCGGGAAAACCTGCGCTACAAAAAACGGATCAACCGGCAACTCGGCTTCGAAGATTATTACCCTTTCATCCGCACCACGATCGACCTGCTCAACATCGTCCTGGAAACACCGCCGGGCGCCGGCGAACCGCTCAAAGACCGTTTCCCGACGCTGGCCCGGGTACCGGCTGTTTCCAATGAAGTGCTGTCGCTTTTTGAAAATGTTTTCGCGGAAAACTACCCCAACGCGATCCGGAATGTGGTGCAGCTGCTGTCCATCACCTGGGGTCTGGATGAAAATACCACCGAACAACGCATCCGGAAAGGAACCTTGGACGCTGAAAATTCGACGGCCAAGGGCCTGGCAAACGCAAAGCAGCACAAGGCCGAAAAACAGCTGGAACGCCAGAATCAGCAGGTGAAATCGGCCATCCTGATCTACGGTTCCTTCATGGCCAACATGGTGGGCGCACAAACCCCCAACCAGGTCAAAGCGGCCATCCAGGCGGTGGCCGTACCGCCGGGCAGTTCGTCCGTCAAACGCAAGTCAAATTTTAATGTGGCGCTGAACGGCTACTTCGGGGCGGGTTTTCACAACGAGATACTTACGTCCGACGCCGTCCCCGATGATGCGCAGCGCAGCAGTACTTTCGGCTTATCGGTACCCATCGGCCTTACTGCAAGCATCGGCGGACTGGGCAAAAGTGAAAACTGGTCGTACAGCCTGTTCCTGCCGATCATCGATGTGGGCGCCATTACCGCCTACCGCCTCAACCAGGGGAATACCCAATCGGATTTGCCCGAGCTCAGTTTTAGCAACCTTATCGCGCCGGGCGCCTATTTCCTGGTCAATTTTCCAAAATCGCCGTTCACGGTGGGGGTCGGTGCGCAGTTTGGGCCGCAGGCCCGGAAAATCACGATCAACGATCTGGAGCAAAGCTCGGGCGCCTGGCGCTATGGGCTTATCGCTACGATTGATGTGCCGATTTTTAATTTGTTCAGCCGGTAGGGTACTCGTCCTACGACTCAAAGTCGTAGGACGAGTCGTGCTTAGTTCAAACGTGCTCACCCTTGTCGGGGAGGTGCGGTCCACACCCCATCCACCAACCGAAAAATCTCCGCCGGATTCTCTGCCCGCAACGCCTCCGGCAACAGCGCATCCGGAAAATTCTGAAAGGCCACCGGCCGCACGAAGCGGAAAATAGCCGCCGTACCCACCGAGGTGCTGCGGCTATCGGTTGTTGCGGGGTAGGGGCCGCCGTGCACCATGGCGTCGCAAACTTCCACACCGGTGGGGAAACCACCGAAAAGCAAGCGTCCGGCTTTTTGAGCCAGTTGGTCAATCAGGTCGGGGAAATCGCGAAAGTCCTGTTCCGTGCCATAGATCGTGGCGGTGAGCTGGCCGTGCAAGGCAGCAATCACCTGCCCCAACTGCCCGGCGTTTTCTCCGGCAACCACCAGTGTCGACGGACCGAAAACCTCCTCCTGCAATTGGGTGTCTTCTAAAAAATGCGCGGCGGATACCCGGAGCAAAGCGGCTGTACCCTGATTTTGTCCGGTAGCGCCCTGGCCTTCGGCCAAAACTGTTACGCCCGGGCGCCGTGCCAGCGCAGCCAGGCCGCTTTCGTAGGCGGCGTTAATGCCGGCGTTAAGCATGGTGCCCGCCGGACTATTTTGAATATGCTGGCCCAATGTCTCCAAAAATCCGGGTAGCCCTTCCGAATTGGTCGTGATCACCAGTCCGGGGTTGGTGCAAAACTGTCCCACACCCAGGGTAACCGAACCACAAAGTCCCGGCGCAATCTCGGCGCCTTTGGTTTTCAGGTAATCGGGCAGGATAAAAACCGGGTTAACCGATCCCATTTCGGCATACACGGGAATCGGCTCCGGCCGGGCAGCGGCCAGATCGAACAAAGCGCGTCCGGCTTTCAGGGAGCCGGTGAATCCCACCGCTTTCAGCAAGGGATGTTGCACCAGCATCCGGCTTTCGTGTACGCCGCCGTGCAGCATGGAAAATACACCGGCCGGCATGCCTGTTTTTTGCGCAGCGGCTGCAATAGCGCCGGCGACCAACTCCGACGTGCCCGGATGCGACGGGTGGGCCTTGACGATCACCGGGCAGCCGGCGGCCAGGGCCGAGGCCGTGTCGCCGCCGGCTACGGAAAAGGCCAGCGGGAAGTTGCTGGCGCCAAACACGGCAACCGGCCCCAGGGGAATGCACATGCTGCGCACATCGGGGCGGGGCAGGGGCGTCCGTTCCGGTTGGGCCCGGTCGATGCGGGCCTCCACCCAGGAGCCTTCGAGGAGGGTATCGGCAAATTTGTTGAGCTGGCCCACCGTGCGGCCGCGCTCGCCTTCCAAGCGGACTTGCGGCAGGCCGGTTTCGGCCATTGCGCGTTCGATCAGGGTGGGACCGAGCGCTGTGATCTGCTCGCCAATGGCGCGCAAAAAACCGGCGCGCTGCTGTGCCGTTTTTCGGCGATAGCCGGCAAATGCTTCTTGTGCCGCTTCGAGTGCCCGGTTGATTTCCTGTTCGGTTGCCAGGGTGAAGGCACCTTCAAGGGTGGCTCCGGTGGCCGGATTCAGCGCCTGAATTTGTTGCGTGCCGGTGGCTGAAAAGGCGCCGGCGATCCTGTTTTTTCCGTGGATGTTCATGGGTGCATAGGTCGGATTTTTTTGGGAAAAATGTTCCCCAAATCCCGATCCATTGTTTTTTGAGAAACCTTGGTGTTTAATTCCACACACCAGAAATGGCGTTCAATTTTCCGGGATGTTGTAGGGGCGACCCTTGCGGTCGCCCGTAATCCTTGCGGTCGCCCGTAATCCTTGCGGTCGCCCGTAACCCTTGCGGTCGCTCGTAATCCTTGCGGTCGCCCGTAACCCCTTGCAGTCGCTCGTAATCCGCAGTCGCCTGGTTATTCGGGAACTGTAATCCCGGCGACCGTACATCAAGGGCGACCGCCCACCAAGGGCGACCGCCCACCAAGGGCGACCGCAAGGGTCGCCCCTACAACATTTCGGGAATGGTGCCCAATTTTTCCCGTTTAGGGCCTATTTCACCGATTAGTATTTAGGCGCCGGATTTCAGTGGTGCGGCGATCCCATATTGTGAAAAATTACCCCTCACCGGCACCCATGTTCAATTTTCCGTGATGTTGTAGGGGCGACCCTTGCGGTCGCCCAACCCTTGCGGTCGCCCAACCCTTGCGGTCGCCCAACCCTTGCGGTCGCCCGTAACCCTTGCGGTCGCCCGTAACCCTTGCGGTCGCCCGTAACCCTTGCGGTCGCCC
>CAZAEZ010000058.1:13401-30324 GCA_964484205.1 uncultured Saprospiraceae bacterium
GTATCCCTTGCGGTCGCCCGACCCTTGCGGTCGCCCGTAACCCTTGCGGTCGCCCAAGGGTCAAAGATTCCGCAGCGTTTCCGCCGCCATTTCCGGCGTAATATCCCGTTGGGCTTCGCCAAACATTTCGTAGCCGACCATGAATTTTTTCACCGTCGCCGACCGCAACAAGGGCGGGTAAAACGCCATATGAAAATGCCAGGCCGGATGATCCTGTCCGTCGGTAGGCGCCTGGTGTAACCCTGCGGAGTAGGGAAAGGAAGTGTTGAACACCCGGTCGAAGCGTTGGGTCAGGTTTTTTAAAATGGCGGCAAAGGCATCTTTTTCGACGTCGGTCATTTGGCCGATATGCTGGAAATGCCGGCGCGGCACGATCAACGCTTCGTAGGGCCAAACCGCCCAAAAGGGCACCAGGGCGACGAAATGGCCGTTGGAGCAGATCAGGCGCTCCTGTTCGGCCAGTTCCTGGGCCAGGTAATCGCCCAGCAGGCTGCGGCCGGTCGGCGCCCAGTGTTTCCGTTGCTGCATGCCCTTTTTCGCGGCTTCCTGCGGGATGGCGGTTTGCGCCCAGATTTGCCCGTGCGGGTGCGGGTTGCTGCAACCCATGATTTCGCCTTTGTTTTCAAAGATCTGGACGTGGTTGATGAAATCGAGACTTCCCAGTTCCCGGTATTCGTTTTCCCACAAATCCACCACATTCCGGATGGCTTCCACCGGCATGTCCGGCAGCGTGAGCGCGTGATTGGGCGAGAAGCAGATCACCCGGCAGATACCCCGTTCCCCGTTGGCTCGCAGCAAGCCATTTTGGTAAGCGCCGTCGCCGGAGTCGGGCATCAGCGCAGCAAAATCATTGGTAAACACAAACGTGTCGGTATAAGGCGGGTTTTGGTGCCCTCCCGAACGTGTATTGCCCGGACACAGGTAGCACCCCCGGTCGTAAGCCGGGCGGTCTGCCGGGGCGATGGCTTCGGTTTTTCCCTGCCAGGGTCGTTTGGTGCGGTGCGGCGAAACGAGCACCCATTCACCGGTCAGGATGTTGTACCGGCGATGGGGGTCGTTTGTGAGATTGAGGGTGGGCATGTTGCTGTGCTTGTTTTTAATGTACACTATGTTGGGGCGACGGTATTTACCCGGGCGACGGTATGTACCTGGGCGACCGCATGTACCTGGGCGACCGCGAGGGTTGGGCGACCGCGAGGGTTGGGCGACCGCGAGGGTCGCCCCTACCGCATTCCGGTAATTGTAGCAGTGTTTCCGGTGTTGGTTCATGTTGTTTGGTAAAATTTATGCGGGGGTTTCTGAATGGGGTTCAATATATTGCTAAGCGGCCCTTCTATCGGCCTTTTGCTCAATTTCCGCGATGCTGTAGGGGCGACCCTTGCGGTCGCCCAACCCTTGCGGTCGCCCAACCCTTGCGGTCGCCCAACCCTTGCGGTCGCCCGCATGTACCCGGGCGACCGCGAGGGTCGCCCCTACGCGAGCATACCCGTTCCGTCTTCGATTGAAACGGTGTAGGGTGTGAGGTCAATACCAAAGCGCACGCGGTAGTTTTTCGAAACCTGTTCGACAAATTCGGCGCAGTATTTTTTTTCAATAATATTGATCGTACAGCCGCCAAAACCGCCGCCCATCATCCGGCTGCCGGCGACGAATTCGAGGCCGGTAGTTTGGTCGACCAGAAAGTCCAGTTCGGGGCAGCTGACGGCATAATCGTACTGCAAGCTGTGGTGCGACTGGTAGAGCAGCTTGCCCAGTGTTTGGATATCGCCGGCATTCAGCGCCTGTGTGGCTTCCAGCACCCGTTGGTTTTCGGACACCACGTGGCGGCACCGGGCGAAAATAGTCTCCGGCATGTTGCCCTGAAAATCGCTCAGCATAGGCAGGGATACATCGCGCAGTTGCTGCACGTCCGGGATTTTTTTTCGAATATGGGCGACGCCCTCCTCGCATTCAGCCCGCCGGCGGTTGTATTCCGAAGAAGCCAGGCTGTGGGAAACGTTGGTGTTCAGGAGCAGGAGTTGGTATTCGCCCAACTCGAGAGGAAAATACTGGAATTCCAGTGAGCGGCAGTCCAGCAGAATAACCTGGTCTTTGTGCCCCATCATACTCGCAAACTGGTCCATGATCCCGCATTTGATCCCGACAAAATTGTGTTCGGCCATCTGGGCGGCTTTGATCAGTTGGGCTTTGGACAAGCCCAGTTCAAACAATTCGTTGAGCCCAAAAGCCAGTGCGCATTCCAGCGAAGCGGAAGAACTCATGCCGCCGCCGATAGGCACGTCCCCCTGAAACGTGCCTTCGAAGCCCTGCATTTGCGCACCCAGTTTTTGCAATTCGTGCACAACGCCCAGCACATAATTTTGCCAGCCCCCGGCCAGGGGTTCTACCTGGTTTAAATCAAAATCCAGCGTTTCGTTCAGGTTGCCGGCCGTAATGCGGCACTGCGCCGGCTGGCCGTTGTGGTGCAGGCTGGCCACGGTTTTTTTATCAATCGCGGCGGGCAGCACGTAGCCATCGTTGTAGTCGGTGTGCTCGCCGATAATGTTGATCCGGCCAGGGGATTGGACGGTTATGGATTGAAGTATGCCGTTTGAGTTGGGCATGATTTACGAATTACGAATTACGAATTACGATTTACGAATTACGATTTACGATTTACGAATGGTTCAACTTGAGTGGGAAAACCTGTTTCCCGCTTCGATCTAATTTTGTCAAAAGCGCAAGACGTTACTTAACAGGAATGGTGAACCATTCGTAAATCGTAAATCGTAATTCGTAAATCTATATTACCAAAACACTGCATAAATCACCGCCAATATTCCACAAATAGCAATAGCAGCGAGGTTGAATGTCTGGCTGGTTTTGAACAGGCCGGGTTCCACGTCGATCGCCTTGCGGTCGTCGGTTTTATTTTCCATAAGCGAAATGACCACCATGACGGCGGCGATCAGCAGGAAACCAATACCCATACGGTCCAGAAAGGGGATTTGAGGCGCCAAAAACTTAAACCCGGCCGAAAGCGGAATCGCCAGCACCACGGCAGCCAGGGCAGCGTTGGCGGAGGTGCGTTTCCAGAACAGGCCCAGCAAAAAGACGGCTACGACGCCCGGGCTGATAAAGCCGGTGTACTCCTGGATATATTGGAATGCCTGATCGAGGTTGCCCAGCAAGGGCGCCACGATGATACCCAGCAGGAGCGATGCGGCTGCCGATATCCGGCCGACCAGCACCAGGTGTTTTTCCTGGCTTCCCGACAGGATCGAGCTGTCGTGCTCCCGGGCGTCGAGTTCGTGTTCCGGCATGTCGCTTTTTTTCATAAAAAACGGCCGGTAGATGTCCAGCGTAAAAATTGTGGAGGCGCTGTTCACCATCGAGCTGAGCGAAGAGCCCACGGCAGCGATCAATGCGGCGAATGCCAGGCCTTTGAAGCCTGTGGTGACGTAATTGCTCAGCACCCAGGGGTAGGCTTCATCGGGTTTGCTGATGTCGGCCTGCAGCACAAAGGCGGCAATACCGGGAATGACCACGATCAACGGCAGGAGTACTTTCAGGAAAGCGGCGAACACCGTACCGTTTTGGGCTTCGTTGAGCGATTTGGCGGCCAGCGCCCGTTGGATGATGTACTGGTTGTTGCCCCAGTAGTACAGGTTGGCGATCCACATGCCGCCGATGAGTACGCTGATCCCGGGCAGGTTGATGTATTCGGGATTGGCCTTATCGAGGATCATGTCGAATTTTTCGGGCGCCCGTTCCACCAGCATGGCCAGGCCGCCAAATACGCTGCCGCCCATGGCGTTGAGCACGAGCACGCTGGCCATCAGGCCGCCGATGATGAGCACGGCCACCTGTACCACGTCGGTCCAAACCACCGCCTTCAGGCCACCGAAGATGGAAAAAGTGGAAGCGAAAATGGCCAGGCCGATCACGCCGGCCAGCAGGGGGATTCCCATGATGGTTTGCAGGGCCAGGCCGCCGAGGTACAGCACCGAGGTGATGTTGACGAACACGAACAACAGCACCCAGAAAATGGCCAGGCCGGTGCGCACGCGGTTGTCGAAGCGCTCTTCCAGGAATTGCGGCATGGTGTAGATGCCTTTTTTCAAAAAAATGGGCAGGAAATACTTTGCCACAATGATGAGTGTGGCGGCCGCCATGAGTTCGTAGGAAGCAATGGCCAGGCCGACGACATATCCCGAGCCGGACATGCCGATAAACTGCTCTGCCGAAATGTTGGAGGCGATCAGGGAACCGCCCACCGCCCACCAGGGCAGCGATTTGGAAGCCAGAAAATAGTCCTGCGTGGTATCCTGTTTGCCACGGGAAATCCACAGCCCGAAGCCCATCATGAAGATGATCCAGCCGGCGAAAACGATGAGATCGGTGGTTGAAAAGTTTAGCATAGGTAGGTGATGGTTTTGTCAGTTGCTGCGCGAACGCTTGTCCGTCCCTTGCCGGGTGAAAAGGTCGGCGAGGGACGAAAGGTGCGACTTGTCGGGGCGAAATTCAAATTTTTGTTGGGGCAATTTTTCAATCCCGGCAGGGTTTCAAAACAAAGTAGTGCAACACCTTTCACCTGTGGAGGATACCGGATTCGAACCGGTGACCTCTTGCATGCAATTGCATTGAACGGTCACCGGTTTTTTTAAAAAATCATTTTCCAACACATCTTTTTTATTGGAAGAGCCCATATATTTGCAGCCGCTTAATGCAAAGGGGGTTTAGCTCAGCTGGCTAGAGCGCTTGCATGGCATGCAAGAGGTCACCGGTTCGAATCCGGTATCCTCCACAATTGAAAATCAAGGCGTTGTGCAGTTTTGCACAACGCCTTTTTTCGTGCGGTTTAAACATGGTTTAAACACTTGGTGAACTGTGCTCCAGTGTTTATGGCCTTAAATATCGGGCTCCATTTGAGCTACCGCATCCTGAAAGAACTGCCGCATCCGGTCGGCCAGGCTGGCCGGCTTCATCACCCGAGCATCGGCGCCGAAGGATGCCAGTTTGCGCACCAGATCAATATTCACGATCAGGTGAAACCTTACCAGCAAACGCTCCGGGGTATCTTCCAATATTTCATAGGGTTCGAAAAAAGGGCTGCTTCGGAAATACTTACCCTGAATCGGGCTGAAGGCTACTTCCACCAGTTCCACTTTTCCGCCTGGCGGTACCGTGATGCCATAAATATCTCGCCAATAGGAGGCTGCATCGTATTCCGGTTTGTTGTGGCAATAACCGATATTCTGTGGCGAGCCGACAATACGCTCCAGTGGGAATACCCGCACAAATCGCTCGTCAGGGTCGTGTGAAAAGCCGCCTGCATACCAGCGGCGGTCGTAGTGCCGCAAAAACCAGGGATCGAAGACGACGGTTTTGGGCCTATCGGTATGGAAAGCCTGGTACTCGAATTCGATGCGGCGGCTCTGGTCAATGGCATCCAGGAAAAAGGGGAGGTGTTTGCCGCCGTCGTAGCGTGGCAACGGATCGAAATAGACCGACTTGCCGACCACCTGGCTGCTGCTGCTCAGCCATTTTTTAGCCGCGCGGTGGATCTTCCCGAAGATTTCCGGTAATTGCTCGAAACCTTTGAGCTGATTCACCTTGGCCAGCGTTTCCACGGCGATGCGCAGGCAGGCCAGGTCTTCCCCGGTCAGGGGGATGTTATCGACGATGGTGAAGTATTCCCCCGGCGTATAGCGCCAGCCACGCAAAACGGCATCGTACTCCAGCGGGGCTCCTTTTGCGCGCAGGGCTTCCATATCGGTGCGCAACTGGCGGAGGCTGATGTCGAGTTCTTCGGCTAAGGCTTTGGCTTTGATTACGGCCTGGGCGGAGGTGCGGGTTTGGAAGATGTTGTTGATTCGTTGGAGGCGAGCGAGCGGGTGACCCTCTTTTGGCATAAAGAATACCTTTTCAAAAAAGTGATGGTCAGAGCTTGGAAATTTCCAAACAAGACGTATACCTTTGTTTCGATCATTTACAAAAATCTTCCTATAAAGAATATTTCTTTTCCATTATCAAAACGGATCGAAACTAGGAGGATTTTTGTACGATTTGTACGCCCCTTTCCAACTAAAACAAGGACTACATTCAGGAGAGGTACAAATCAAAAAAGAAAACCGACCTATTAGCTTGGCGGCAGAAGGTCGGTTTTAAGTTGCATTATTGTTCACTCGTGCTTTCAGTTGACTGAAAGGACACAATGCGTTTTTGATAATGCCCAACAAAGGTAAACATTTTAATATGGATGACCTTTTCCCAAAAAGCGACACTAGCAAGTTTGGGGAATACTTTTTCCCACCGGAATGTCCTGGATGCGGCACCCCAGATCACGATTTCAAACCCTACTGTGAAATTTGCGGAAGCCGGAAGTGGTACTGGGAAGACTAATTTCACTGAAAAGAAAACTGGTGGGCACAAAAATTGCATACCTAGTAGAATATCTTTGAAACAAGTAAAATCACCTAAACCACTTCAAGCCATGCTGGACACCCTTTATCGCTTCGGCCAATATCTGTCAAACGACAGTTCCCGCCTCGAATTTGACGACATAATTGCGGTACCCCCTATTGATGAAAAGGAAAAGACGAAAGGCCTGGAGTTCCTCGTTGCCGAAATCCTATTTGATTTAGATGCTGGGACATTCCGACTGAGTGATAAACCCCGCGTATTTGACAATTCGGATAAAATAGCCCGGTGGTCGCCGTACAATTTGCGCTGTATCAAGATTCAGGGCGGCAACAACAAAAGCATTTACCCTACCGCCGACCCACGTAAATCCTTCGATCCGTGGAAAAAGACATTCTTTGGAAAAGAGGATAAAACCGGCAACCCGCCGAAAAAGTCCGAACTCGCTGAAGCCATCGATAAAGACTTTCCTGACCTTGCTGACACACCCGTTTGCCGGGCCGCTACAGAAATTTTTAAAATGCGTGAGGCTTTCGAGGAAGCCTTCCCGGAGTGGAAAAAAGTTACGGAAGCCTTGAATTGGGGCGACAAGTCTCGTGTTATTATGCTTTTTGCTTCTGTTGTTTCGAAAGATCTGGGCTGCCCGGAACCTGTCCCGGTTGCAAAACTGGAAGGTTTCGACACGTTTATTCGGCGGAAGTTTTTGGAGAAAAATTCTGGTAATGAAAAGACCGCCGTTTCGAGAATCTGCTACGTCACCGGAGCCGCTAACATGGATGTCAGTGAACCTTCATTTGGCAGCCGATATAACCTCAACAAAATGTTCGTGACCACCACGAAAAACTACGCTTCCGGCTTCGATCAAAAGTATTTTTCGAAAAACTACCAAGCAAGTAGTGAAGCGCAAACTTTTTTAGAGCGTGGTTCAGAATACGTTTTAGCTAACTTGACCCTAAAAATTGCCGGAGTTGACCATTGCATATTACCACAGTTCCTGGGAGGGCAGAAAATTGACCTTGAAGGCCAGGTACCTCAATTGAAAAGCAAGTCCGATCTGCTGTTTACAATGCACAAAAAAGAGCAGTTTGTCGGTATGGCTTATGATGTAAGGAATATTTCCGACGGCGAAATCTATTGGCTTAATTTTCTTGGTTACGAATCAGACGGCAATTTTTTCAAAACCATAAACCAAATCAAGGACATCAGTAAAACACATTTTGAAAACGTGATTTTGGTCTTGCGAGATGCGGATAATGAAATGGTAGGAGTGCTTGGAGAGCATTGGGATAGGGCCATGACTTTCACGAAGGATAAAGAGAAAATCAGGACGGGTTTTAATTTCCTGACGGTTTACAATTTTATTCCGATTCGTAAGGAAAAAGATAAACGCAACGCCGCACTCGCGCTATTCAAAGCCATTCTTGAACGCCGCCAAATTTCGCCTGAGAGTATCTTTCAACACTTTTCAGCACTGATCCAATTGCACCGTTTCGGGCGAGGCGGTTACAATATTTTGCCAATGTCAAAGGACTTTTTTGACATCGCAATCCGAAATGCGGTTTTTCAGTACCTCGCATTTTTTCACTTTCTCAAAAAAATTAAACTCCTTGACATGGAAGAACAAACGACTCCTTCAGCAGCTACGCTCGAAGAAAAAAATGTAGCTATTGCCGCTTTTTTTGAGCGAATGGATTACTCCGACGATCAACGTGCCATGTTTTACCTCGGCAGAGTCCTTGCCAGTGTTGGTTTAGCACAAGCCGAAAAAGAGCATAAATCAAAACCCGTTTTAGGCAAACTGAACTATAACGGCATGGACTCACACGACATTCAGCGTCTACGAAAAGACTTGTTTGAAAAGTGCCGACAATACACAACTCCCAAGAAAAATGTCTTGGGTTTCAATGAAATGAATTTTTCAAAATTTACCGATTTGTTTAAAGAGAAAGGTTGGGATAAAAGAATGAAACCCGAAGAGTCACTTTTCTACCTGCTCTCCGGCTATTCATTCAGAACACCGAAAGAAGCAGTCGAAGACTCCGAAACCTCAACAACCGACTCCGAAAACTAATCGATTCACTCAAAACCAACAATTTGAATTATGCAAACCATTAAAAACAACTCTGATTTTTTATTCCTCTATGAGGCCATCCAATGCAACCCCAACGGTGACATTGACCAGGAAAACAAACCCCGGATGGACTACGACAACAAAATCAACCTCGTCTCCGATGTGCGTGTAAAACGCTATGTCCGCGATTATCTCAAAACTACGGGCACCGATATTTTCGTGGATTTGGAGGGTGAGAATAAGGTCAGCCCGGACAGTAAGCTAACTGCCGTCTTGGAACGCCTGCTCGCCAACCAAAATGAAATGAAAACTGTTTTTGCTGACCGCCCGGACTTGGCCGATAAGTTCAACGAGGTTGAGAAAAAAGCAAACGCTAAAACATCCAAAGACCTCATCAAAGCCATGCAAGCGAATAAAGATTCTGGTGAAGTAAATCGCCACTTGTTGGCTTACTTGGTCAAGCAAAAATTCGTGGATATTCGCTTTTTCGGCTCGGCTTTCGCTATCGGGGGCTTTACCAAATCCTACATTGGCCCAATCCAACTCAACTGGGGCTACTCTCTCAACAAGGTCGAACTGATGGAAAGTAATTCCATTGTAACCATAATGAACGACGGCAGCAGCACCATTGGTAAAGATTACCGCGTGCATTACAGTTTATTAGCATTTTCCGGCACAGTCAACAAGTATGCCGCGGTAAGCACAGGTTTGACGGAGGATGACCTTGGCCAATTCAGAAAAGCCATTTGGGAAGCCATCCCTGCCTTGCCGACCCGCTCTAAACTCAACCAGTACCCGAAACTCTACGTCGAGGTCGTTTACAACGACGGCTTCAACAACGGGCATTTCGGCGACCTGCGGCAGTATGTTTCCGCTTCGCCTGCCGGGGAATTGGATGAAAAGCAAATCCGCAAATTCGACGACATTGTGCTCGACCTTTCCAAGTTGAAAGCTGCACTTTCTGGCCAGGTTGGAGCGGACAAACCCGTAAAAGAGGTAAAAATCACCTGCGGCAACGGCGTTCAATTTTCCCTTTAACGCACACCCGAAACAGTGTTTCGGGGTACAAAAACCAGTACATCATGGAAATTATCTCCTTCGATGTCTGTGGAAAATTGGCGCATTTCCGAAAATACTACGCCAACAACACAGCTTTCACCTACTCAATGCCGCCTCGCACAACAATTATGGGGATGCTGGCGGCCATCATGGGTTACGAGCGCGACCAGTATTACGAGCAGCTCGCTTCCCGGCACTTACGCGTGGGCAGCCGGGTGTTGCGGCCCGTCAAAAAGACTTTCCACAGACTGAATTTTTTGAGCATTAAATCCCTGGGCAACGCGCTCGAAGGCACCGGCGATTTCACCGGGGCAGGTGGTCATATTCAAACGCCTTTCGAGGTAGTCAGCGGCCTACATCCGGGACGCGATTGGGTGGCCTACCGCATATTCATCGCACCAGGATCAGAAGATAACGGCGAGTTTTTGCAGATCAAAGACGCGCTTTTGCAGCGGCAACAACGGTTCAATCTCGCGCTTGGCACGGCCAATTTCAATGCATGGGTTGAGAACGCGCGCCTGCACAGTGGAGTCGAGGAGCAGCAGTCAGTAGATTTATTGCATATCCACTCCGCAGTGCCATCTGAAAAGATCGCCAGGCTCGACTTTGAAAAAGGCGATTCCGACGATGATGGTTCCAACTATTTGGAAGAAGAATTGATGCCCGCTGATTTCGTCGGCAATGGCAATCGCGAACTCTCAAATCTTTTCCGTGTCCTGTTCAGCACGGATGGCAAGCCTTTTTTAGCCGAACTCAACGCGCCGTATTTCGCTGTCCCGGATGGCGAGGGCAACTTGCAAAACATCCTTTTTCTCGAATGAAAAATTTCTATTCTCATGCCGGCAACTTCAAGGGGCGCGAAATCAAGCCCAAATTGTTGCGCGACCATACGCTCGGCGTGACCCGGAAAGCGCTCGACCAACTTTCCCCTGAAGCGTTTGGGCGAGATTTGAGTGAGATTTTCTCGCAGATTGGACTATACCATGACCTTGGCAAATACACACCCCACTTTCAGAATTATTTACTTAAAACTGGAAAGTTTGACCCACGATTGAAGCGGCACGCCATGTTTGGAGCTTTTGTCCTGCTTCAAAAATTCCTGAAAAACGGCGGTTCGGCAGCTGAGGCAATGCTGGCATTTTACATCATTCGACATCACCATGCTGACCTTTCCAATTTTATGGATATCAAAGCATTGTGCGACGAGGACGGCGACGAAATTGAAGTTTTTCAGAAACAATTCAAAAGCCTTGAAGCAGATGTGCCACAAATTGCCGCAGAATTGGATGAAGTTGATCTTGCAAAATGGATTTCGTTTCCAGACGACCGGGCTTTTACCAAAACCCGGATGCATTTTTACAACAAGGAACGCGGTATCCAGCATTATTTTGAAATCAGTTACCTGTTTTCATTACTCATAGAAGCCGACAAGCTGGATGCCTCGGAAACGCCCATTTATTCACGGAAAAAGGATTTAGATGTTTCAACAGTCGGGCGTTTCATTTCAAATTTTAAAGAAAATCCGCTTCGTAACCGTGTTCGACACGATGTGTTAGGACAGTTGGAAAAACGTGACCTCGAAAAATCGAGACTTTTCACCCTGACTGCTCCAACAGGCGTAGGCAAAACACTGACAGCGTTAGATTTTGCGCTTCATCTTCGGGAGAATGTACCAGCCTTGAAGCGCGGACAAATCATTTATGCCTTGCCGTTCATCAATATCATTGAGCAGGGGCTTGATGTTTATAAAAGCGTTTTTAAGGATTCAGGCGCGGAAATTTTGGCCCATTACCAATACGCTGATGTTTTTGGCGAAAAAAGATCAAAGGAGGAAAACGAGCGGGCTATGGAAGGCGCCGAACCCAACTATCATCAAAAAGCAATGGCCCTGGATACCTGGCAAAGCGACATCGTCATCACATCCTTCGTGCAACTGCTTCACACACTCATCGGCTGCCGGAACAAGTTGCTTAAAAAATTCAATCACTTTGCTGACAGCATTTTGATACTGGACGAAGTACAAACACTCCGGCTCGATTTGTTGCCTGTCGTCGGGGCAGCACTGTTTTACCTGACTCGTTTCTTGAATACCCGTGTTGTGCTTATGACCGCTACAAAGCCGGAAATCATGCGATTAGCGCATGAAAAAATACTTTCAGGGGAAGGGTACACGCGAGATGACTGTGAGGCGGTCGAACTTTTGGAAGATTTCAGTGGCGTTTTTGCTTCGTACAAACGGACGAAAATTGTTCCCTTACTCAACACAGATTTGGGTAATGACAACGCTGAGCAAACTTTCTTGACCAGTATTTTTTCAGGGAAATGGGCGCCGGAAAAATCTTGCCTTATTGTGGTAAACAAGGTGAACCGAAGTATTGATTTGTTCAAGGCACTTCAGACTTACTTGTCAAAATCAGGCTTGTCGAACCCGGTTTATTGCCTTTCGACTAATATCGTCCCGGCACACAGATTGGAGCGAATCGAAAAAATTAAAGCCGACCTAATCGCCGGCCGCAAACCAATTTTGGTTGCTACGCAAGTTGTTGAAGCTGGCGTTGACCTTGATTTTGACATGGGCTTCCGCGATTTGGGGCCAATTGACTCGATTGTGCAAGTGGCCGGACGGATCAACCGGCAATCCAACCCGCTCGCCCCGGACGAGCCACACAAGCCGCTTTTTGTTATGGATTTCAAGGATTGCGAACGGGTTTATGGCAAGACTACTGAATGGCAGGCACGGCACGCTCTTTCCGGGCGGTCCGAGTTTTTGGAGGCCGATTATTTGAATATGGTCATTGCTTATTTTCAAGAAATGACTGATTCAGGAGGAAGTTTTGCGGACTCGATTAATACGTTCAAAGCGATGAAAGAACTTCGATACGGCGACTTGGAAGATCATTTTCAAGTCATTAAAGACAGTCCGCACACTTACTCCGTTTTCGTGCTTTGCGACGAGCGGGCACATGAAGTAAAAGTCGCTTTTGACCGCTGGCAAGACAAGAAAGATTTGGAAATGACGAAAGAAGCCTTTGAAAAAGACTACAAACGAGATTTTCATCAACGCATAATAGCGGTACCCAAGTGGTATATCGAGCACCTGAACGATTTATCGAAGGACATTAAACTTGCTCTACCAGAGCACTACAATTTTGAAACTGGGTTCATCCGGGATAAGACCACTGCCACGGAGGACATAATATTCACGTTAAGCTTATGACCCACACCCTCCCACTCGCCAAAATCGCCTTCCCCGAAATCCGCCTCCCGCAGCGCGCAGCCGCCCAGCTCCGCGGTTTTTTCGGCGATTATTTCCGGGAGCACAGCCCCTTGTTGCACAACCATTATGACGATGGGCGCTTTCGCTACCGCTATCCGCTGGTGCAGTACAAGGTATTGCGGGGTACGCCAGTGCTGGTGGGAGTACAGGAGGGGGCGCAATTGCTGGCCGAATTGTTTTTTCAAATACAA
Source organism: uncultured Saprospiraceae bacterium (assembly GCA_964484205.1). Classification (GTDB taxonomy): domain Bacteria; phylum Bacteroidota; class Bacteroidia; order Chitinophagales; family Saprospiraceae; genus M3007. The sequence continues at coordinate 26,402 of CAZAEZ010000058.1, forward strand.
AACCTGCATATCAATGGGCGCGATTACTCCGTGCTGGAGCGCGACATCGCGTTCAAAAATGTGCCGGTAGGTTGGTCGGAGGCGCTGGCCGATTACCGGTTCAGCACCTTGTGGATGCCGCTCAATCAAAAAAACTACCCCGAATACCAGGACAAAGATGCCGAAGCGCGGCGCGCCATGTTGAGCAATATTCTGACGGCCAACATCCTCAGTTTTTTTAAGGGTATCGGCTTGTATTTACCCAAAGAAAACCGCGTATTGGTTAGCATGCGGCCCAAGGAAGAGCGCCTCACCGGCTTCAAAAACCAACTGATGACCGGCATCACCGGCAGCTTTACCGCCAATGTGCTGCTGCCCGATTTTATCGGACTGGGCAAGAGCGTGGCGCGCGGCTACGGCACTATTGAGCGATGAATGCATCACGCATCACTAAAAAAAATGCAACTACACCTGAATACATACGGTGCGTACCTGCACGTAAAAGACGCCATGTTCGATATCCGGCGGAAGCAGGCAGACGGCGCCTGGGCATCGGCAGCCGGTGTGGCGGCGCATAAGGTGAAAAGCATCTGGATGGGGCCCGGCACCGCATTGTCGTCGGATGCGGTGACGCTGGCGCTGCGCCATAACATCGACATCGTTTTCCTGGAAAACAACGGACAGCCACTCGGCCGGGTTTGGCACTCCAAACTCGGCAGCACGACCCGCATCCGGAAATGCCAGCTCGAAGCTGCGCTCGATCAGCGGGCGCTTCGCTGGACCTGCACCTGGCTTGCCCAAAAACTGGAAAACCAGGCCGGATTCATCCGCGATTTGAAAAAACACCGGGTGCAGCACGGCGACTATTTGTTGGAGAAAATTGAAAAGATCGATGCCTTGCGCGCAGCCATCCTGGCCCTGGACAATCCCGTGCTCGATGAGACCGTAGCCGGCACCCTGCACGGCCTGGAAGGCACTGCGGGGCGTTTGTATTTTGAAACCATGAGTTACGTATTGCCCGCTGCCTGGCAGTTTGCCGGACGCAGCAGTCGCCCGGCGCAAGACCCCTTTAACGCATTTCTCAATTATGCCTACGGCGTGTTGTATGCCCGGGTGGAAAAAGCGCTCATGTTGGCCGGACTCGATCCTTACGTCGGATTCCTGCACCGCGACGACTACAACCACAAAAGCCTGGTGTACGACTTCATCGAACCCTATCGCGCCTGGGCCGACAAGGTGGTGTTCACGCTTTTTTCCGGCAAAAAAGTGAATCAGAGCCTTGCCGATGCCATAACCGGTGGCTTTACCCTGAATGCCGAAGGCAAAAAACTCCTGATGGAAGCATACAACGAATACCTGGAAAATGCTCCCCTGCGCTACCGGGGTCGCAACCGCACCCGGGCAACCATTTTGCTGCTCGATGCCCACCGCTTTGCACAAGAACTTTTAGGAAAAAATGCAGACGAAACTGATCTGAACATTGAAACCATTTGATAAACCGCCACGAAATGATAACCTGGGTTTTATACGACATTCAAAACGACCGCGCCCGCAACCGGGTGGCTAAAATGTGCAAGCAAGCGGGTTTGTATCGCGTGCAATTCAGTTGTTTTCTCGGTACGCTCGATGCACATGAACTGGACACACTGGGCTTGCAAATCGAGCCGGAGATCAATGCCGACATCGACAAGGTTTATATTTTCCCGATGAGTCGATCCGAGCTGAAGGCTACGCTTTTACTCGGTCAGGCTTTTGACAAAAAACTGGTCACGGATGCCGTGCGCGCCCTGTTTTTTTAAGGATTAGAATTCTATGCTCAGCATCACACCCTCGCATATTATCCAATACCTCTATTGTCCGCGCTTCACCTACTTTGAGTATGTGTTGCGCATTCCGCAATTCGAGGAGAAAAACTTCAAGGTAATGCAGGGCCGTTCTATGCACGAATTGAAAACGGAGCAAAACAAAGAGTATCTGCGCAAGCGTATCGGGGTGCGGGATAAACGCTTGAATGTTTATCTGACAAACCGGTTGTTGCGCGGGGAGGTGGACGAAGTATTGTTTCTGCATGATGATACCGCGGCGCCCTTGGACTACAAATTTGCCAAATGGGAAGACCGCGTTTACGATACTTACCGTACGCAGTTGATCTGTTATGCCTGGTTGATCGAAGAAAATTTCGGCCTCCGGGTTTCGCGCGGGTACCTGGTGTATGTGCGTAGCAAAAACCACCTGGTGGAAATACCGATTGTTCCGGAGGACATTCGAGCGGTGCAGGAGGCAGCGCGTGGAATTTTAGAAATTGTACAGAAAAACCACTATCCGAATGGAACGAAAGTCCGGAAAAGATGCGAACATTGTACTTACCGGAATATCTGTACCTTTTAATGTCCGTTCCGGCTGACAATTTATTTGTTTCCCCTGAAAAAGCAGCATTATGAAATTCACGGTCAATAACTTATGAATGCGCAAACAGGTGTTTTTTCGGGCTTAACCAAGTTCTTTGACAAGGTTGTATTACTAAAAAGTGGCGTTGAAGATTGCTTTGAACGGATTGGTTGTCAGATTTTTGTGGCGGGGGACGCGTTCTCACCGCATTTCCAGTTTAAGAAGGATTGAAACATTGCTGATTCAACCGGCATGCCCTTTCTGATCAGGGTTCTCACCGCATTTCCAGTTTAAGAAGGATTGAAACTCAAAAGAAGCGCCTTCTTACGCTCCAAGCAAAGATGTTCTCACCGCATTTCCAGTTTAAGAAGGATTGAAACGAGTAATCCGATTGCAGATCAGCCAAATAGTGCTTTGTTCTCACCGCATTTCCAGTTTAAGAAGGATTGAAACCCAAAACGCACTACCCGACCGCGCCGATTGAGTATCAGTTCTCACCGCATTTCCAGTTTAAGAAGGATTGAAACAGTTGCCCCGACCACATTTGGCCGGGGCCTCCCGTAGTTCTCACCGCATTTCCAGTTTAAGAAGGATTGAAACAAAACGACTTAACAATGACCAACATCCCACTAGAGGGTTCTCACCGCATTTCCAGTTTAAGAAGGATTGAAACGCGTCGTTCTGCGGACAGGGCTTCAGTGGTTTCCACAGTTCTCACCGCATTTCCAGTTTAAGAAGGATTGAAACACGAATCCTGCCTAACGGGCCTGTCCAAACTGCCGGGTTCTCACCGCATTTCCAGTTTAAGAAGGATTGAAACAGTGTGAATTGATACCTGCGCTCCGGCTTGACTACCCGGTTCTCACCGCATTTCCAGTTTAAGAAGGATTGAAACAAACATTGAAATTCGACTAACTCCGCACTGCCTTTCGTTCTCACCGCATTTCCAGTTTAAGAAGGATTGAAACACGCCTGCACTTCAAACGGTTCTCTAAAATCTAAAGTTCTCACCGCATTTCCAGTTTAAGAAGGATTGAAACTGCCGATCAAATCCTCCATGATCTGCCCTTGCGGGTGTTCTCACCGCATTTCCAGTTTAAGAAGGATTGAAACTCATGCGATTGTGAATGTTACGCCAGCGTTTCCGCCGTTCTCACCGCATTTCCAGTTTAAGAAGGATTGAAACATTCTTTCCAGGTGAACAGTGTAGCGCCCTGATACGTGTTCTCACCGCATTTCCAGTTTAAGAAGGATTGAAACATCCTCGGAAGGACAGCGTCGCGAAGGTTAGCGCCGGTTCTCACCGCATTTCCAGTTTAAGAAGGATTGAAACAATCTTTGCGCCCCGGCTCCTTGCCGCCTGAATTCCGTTCTCACCGCATTTCCAGTTTAAGAAGGATTGAAACGCGATTACATCGGGCCGCGTTGGCGAAATGTCGGCATGTTCTCACCGCATTTCCAGTTTAAGAAGGATTGAAACATTTCGTTGTACAAAGCCATGTTATACCTCACGCCGCCAAGTTTTCAGCATGAGAAAATAGTTGAAAATTAAGTGC
>CAZAEZ010000059.1:0-29866 GCA_964484205.1 uncultured Saprospiraceae bacterium
TTCAAGTTTAATACATCACCAAAAAATCGTTCAACTTGTGGGTAATCGGGAGCCCCGCGGGGGAGGGGATGGGGGTGGGGTTGACATACAACCGGCCGAAAAAACCGGATTTGTATGTAACAAACAGGCTCGAAGCCGTAGGACTGCTTAATTTTAACCATCAAAATTTGCAGCAATGCCAACCATTCAACCAATTTCCGAAGCCGACTACGCCATTATCCTCACCACCCTCGGTTTTATCCTTTTCTGGTTTACCGGAAAATCGGAGCGGCTGTTGCAGCGACAAGTTGAGCGGCACGGGCCCGAAACCGGCCAGGCCAGGCATATTCATTTCAAAAGAATGGTGGGGATGTTGTGCTTCGGAGTCATTCCTGCGCTGATTTTGTTCGGCACGCAGGAGATCAGTTTGGCCGATTACGGCGTGGCTGCCAAATTTCCACCGGCATTTTTTTACTGGACCCTCGGCCTGGGCGCAGTGGTTATTTTCCTGACCTCCCGCTCGGCCCGGCAGCCTGACAACCTGGCCCAATACCCGGAAATCCGCAGGCTGCCCTGGAGCCGGAGTACGCTGCTTTGGAGTGCGTTGAGCTGGGTTGGCTACCTGGTTGCCTATGAGCTGTTGTTCCGTGGTTTCCTGCTTTTTTCCTGCGTGCGTGCGTTTGGAGACCTGTCGGCCATCGTGATCAACACCGCGATTTACGCGCTGGTGCATGTGCCGAAAGGCGCCAAGGAAGGTATCGGCGCTATCCCCCTGGGTGTTTTGTTGTGCTGGATAACCTTGCAAACGGAAACGATCTGGGTGGCCGTGCTGGTGCACATTTTTTTGGCCTTGTCCAACGAATGGTTTTCGTTGAAATACCGCCTACTCGAACAGCGTACCGGCCTGTGAAGGCGGCACCACGCCGATGTGGCGGTAGGCTTTTTCTGTGGCCAGCCGGCCGCGTGGCGTCCGCTGGAGATAGCCTTCCATGATCAGAAACGGCTCGTGTACTTCCTCGATGGTGCCGGGCTCCTCCCCCACTGCCGTGGCCACCGTAGTCAGGCCGACCGGACCGCCCTTGAATTTGTGGATGATGGCCGAAAGAATCCGGTTGTCCATTTCGTCGAGGCCATGCGTATCCACATCGAGTGCCGACAGTCCGTATTCGGCAATTTCCCGGTCCACCGTGCCATTTCCCTTGATTTGAGCAAAATCGCGCACGCGCCGCAGGAGCGCATTGGCAATACGGGGTGTACCGCGGCTGCGGCGGGCAATTTCCAGGGCGCCTTCGGGGGTGACCGGGATATTCAAAATAGCCGCCGAACGGTAAATAATTTTTTCAATAACCGCCACATCGTAATAATCGAGCAGGCAATTTATGCCAAAACGCGCCCGAAGCGGTGATGTGAGCAGGCCCATGCGGGTAGTAGCGCCCACCAGGGTGAATGGGTTGAGGTTGATCTGGATACTGCGTGCATTGGGGCCGGAGTCGATCATGATGTCGATGCGATAGTCCTCCATGGCCGAGTAGAGGTATTCCTCGATCACGGTATTGAGCCGGTGTATCTCGTCGATGAACAGCACGTCGCCGGGTTCGAGGTTGGTCAGGATGCCGGCCAGGTCGCCCGGTTTTTCGAGCACCGGACCCGAGCTCATTTTCATGGAGGCGCCCAGTTCGTTGGCGATGATATGCGAAAGCGTGGTTTTGCCTAGGCCGGGCGGGCCGTGGAGGAGCACATGATCGAGCGCTTCGCCGCGTTGTTTGGCCGCTTCGATGAACACCCGCAGGTTTTCTACAATTTTTTTTTGCCCGCTGAATTCATCCAGCAGTTTTGGGCGCAGCGCTTTTTCGATCAGCTTTTCTTCGCCGGTGGCGGGCTCGTTGGCAAATTCCTTACTCAAATCAGGTGGTTTTAAACGGGTCAAATTTCAAATTTTTTGTTTTGAAAACAAAACAATGCCCGTAATTTCTGTTTATTTGCCGCCATGCAACCGGACATCTACATTGGAAACCTGCGCCTGGCCGAGCCGGGCATTGCGCTCACCGGACTGTTTATTGCCGCGCTGTGCGGTTTTGCCTGGTGGCGGCTGAAGCGGCTGGCAGCACCCAACCCGCCGCAAATCTGGATGCGGCGCTTTTTCGGCCTGATGGCCATTTCGTCGGTGTTGGGGCCGGTTTTTGGCCACCTGTTTTACTATTGGGCGGGTTTTCCGGGAAAATACGCCTGCTGGATCTTCAGTATTTTGAGTCTGGGCGCACTGGCGCAGGCGGCGATCGAACACAGTCGGGCCTTGTTTTCCCAGGGTGTTTTTCGCAGCCTGACCCTCGCCAACTGGCTGGCGGTAGCAGTGGCTCTGGTCATTTCAGGTATTCAAAAGAATTTCCACTGGGTGGAGGCGCACAGCGCGCTGGCCCTGCTCGGTTTTTTAGCGCCGCTGGAGTATCGCGTTTTTAAAAAGCGAAATGACCCGGGCAGCCGCCTTTTGCTATGGTCGCTACCACTGGCGGTACTGGCCGTGATCCCGCATTTGGTCAAGTGGTCGCCGCATGTTTGGTTTACCTATTTTGATGTGGGGCATGTGGTTTTGCTGGGGAGTTTGTGGTGCATGTTGCGGGGGGCGGAGGAGATGAGGGTAGTGGCAGCGTAAATTGAAAATCATGCCCCCCGGATCGATCGGCTAGCAGATCTAAATAGTTGAAAAGTAAGAACTTAAATGCATTAACGAACAACGATCAACTTGCCCCAAAAACTCCGCCGGCCTTGTTGCCAGCGGCACCAGTAGCTACCCGCAGACAGATCGCCTGCATTGATGGTTTCCATGTCGCTTTGTGTCTGCCGGAACAGTAGCAGTTTCCCATTCGTATCGAAAATTTCTATTCGCCCGGCAGCCTTATCGAATCCTTCCGGCAATCGGAGGGTCACCTGTTCTCTGGCCGGATTGGGAAATACCTCCAGCCGCAAAGCCTCCCTTGCCGGCTCCAGGGTAGCCACCGTTTGGATCACCGTATGCACCGTATTGGTCACCACGGCCGGGTTGAAATCGAAGTAGATATGTGCCGTATTGGCTATGTCGGCGCCTGCCTGGAGATCATCGCGTAAGCGGGCGGCAAACTGTACAAATCCCTGGCTGCGCAGACTATCCACACCAGCTGGAGCAAGCGCAATGGGATTGAAACTAAACACCAGAATATGCCCGTCCTCCATACTCCAACTGTACTTGTGACTGCTTCGAAGCACCCGGATACTCGACGGATCAATGGCGGCGGACAAAGTGTCGCGGATGGTGATAAAGTCAGTGGAAATATTACCCAGATTCTGAAAGCGAATAGTGTACAGCAATTCACTTTCGGAAAGTTGCGCTACCGGTACGGTTTCATGCGATACGGCTTTGTCGTTGGGGTCGTAAGACGACTGCACCTTGGCATCAATCAAAAATGCATTGTTGGTTTCGTCTACATCCGGACCGTTTTGGGTTTGGGCAAAAATCTGAACGGGCGTGCCCGGCGGAACCACGGCAGTGCGGACATCTGCCCGGAACTTGCGCGTTTGCAAGGGCTTCAGGTTCGAATATTCCCAAACAAGGGTATCGCCAATTTGGGCATCTGCCATTGGCTCAAAGGAAAGTTGCTCAAGCTGTGTATCCAGCACCAGTTTTAGCTGGCCGGAAAGTGGAATGGTACCCAGGTTTTCCACCTGCACTTGCAGGGAATTGGTATAACCGCCCCGGAAAACCGATGTTGGAACGACCGAGATCGCCGCGTCGTTGATCTGCCCCTGTGGCCGGAGGGCAAACTGAACCGGCTGAGCAGTTTGCCCGGCCGGTACCAATTTGAATGCCGGCGATGCGCTGTAGTATTTCGGGACGTTGGTAATCCGGATAGTGTCGGCGGTTGCCTTGCTCAACAGCATGGAAAAATGGCCATTGTTGTAGGTCGCGCCCAGGGTGCCGGTTTTGGCCGACTCGGCGAGACTACCATCCTGGCCGGTTTCGGTGCCGTCCCATTGTCCGTTGCTGTTTAAATCCAGGAAAACGGTTCCACTGATTTGACGGAATTGGTCGAGACGCAGGCGATAACCGTAATAAAACAAAATATCATTTCCACCTGCGAGCAGACCGTTTCCATTCGTTGCCAGGTACTGGCTGAAAGGCGGCCCCTGATCTAAATATGGCAACGTAGACCAAGTCTTGCCGGCATCCGTAGAGGTGTATAGATCCTGATCGTCAACGACAAGACACAATCTGTTCTCAAAAACCCAGAGTGCAAGCAGACTGTTTGGGAAAGTGGGGATTGTAAACGCATCAAAATGCTGTCCGCCATCGACGGAATAGTACACTATTTGAGGATAGGTATAAGCTACTAAAAACGTATCGCCAAGAAAATTGAATTTAAACTTGGAGGGATGCAGCGATACAGAGAACTTATGCAAAGCAGTCCAGGTATCACCGAGGTCTTCAGACACTACGCAGGTGGAATCCTGCGCGTTAAAGCCGTACAGCTTGCCTTTCCAAAAACGCATCGGTCCTTTCATATTAGCACTGATATCCTCCCAGGATTGACCGCGGTCAACCGTCCGGTACACCTTGTCGGCAGCAGAATTGCAGACTACCACCGCCGTATCTCCCGTGCCAAGCTGGGTAAAGGAAAATTGATTTGCCGGAAACGTGTACACAGTATCCCATTCAAATCGGCCGTTTGCCGGACAAGAGACCAGGGCTCTTGGCAGCACTCCAAAATAGGCATTGCCAATCCGGCGAGGGGTTTGCGCCCAAGGCCTGTTAAATGTTTGATTCCAGGTATCGCCATCATCGCTTGAAACTGATGCGATAGTGCTTTTTGAAAACAGGTAGCCATCATAATATTCAATTGCCTCCATATAAGGCCCGAAACCGTCATTGTTGATCTGCCAGGATTCTTCACCGGTTTCCTTGCTCAGCATACCATACCTGCCGGAACCCAACCAGAGTTTCCCGTCAAATTCACCTACGCCGGCCAGGTCCAGGCTGTAGTTTGCGTCCACCCAAATAGTATCCCCTGCAAAAGGATCCCCGTCAATTCGCAGCACATAACCGATTTGAACGGCGTTACTGGTGTACAGGTGCTCACCGGAGTGAAATATCCTGTACTTCGTCCAGGGAATCTCTGTCCAGTTAGCCCCTTTGTCCGCAGAGTAAAACACCGGATTGGTGTTTTTGTCGTAAAAAAACACCTCGTCCTTTAGCGGAAAAACATAAGGCGGATAAGGATGGCCAAGGGCCACATTTCTTTTTAATGCGTGCTGCCAGGTATAGCCCGCATCCGGTGAATGATAGAGCCCTTTTTTTGTAACTACCCATAAGTCATTATCATACGCGGCAATGTCATAAATCAGCCCGGCAGTATCTGATGGCCAGCTGGGCATAATCACGGGAACCTGACCGGCGCCGAATATTTTGTAAATGCTATAACTTTGGATAGTATACAATGTGTCGCCGATAAAAGTCAAATCACCGAACCCATTACTCAAGGTCGGAAACAGGTTCAGTTTGGTCCATGTTTTTCCTAAATCCTGACTTTCATAGATGGGATACTGCCCCATTGAGTCAAGGGAACTTATGAAGTAAATATGCCCGTTTGAATGATTGACTTCGAAATATAAAAGACCAGTCCCGAAAACATCGAAATCCCGGATTTTTTCCCATTTCGTGCCGCCATCACTTCCACGGTACAGGCCGTCGTATAGTACGGCAAAGGGAGTGCCTTTTGCAACACCAAATTTATAGGTCCTCAAGGTGAAGTAATCCGAGTTGGTGTACTGCTCCCACTTTTGGGCCAATGCACTGCCACTAAGCAAGAAAAAAACGCAGATCAAAAAAATAGCAATGTGTTTCATAATCAAAAGGGTGTTTTTCAGAAATGCTAGTCTTCATTCCGGCCAATCCACCCGGATGAGGCCGTAGTTGCCGTTCCGGCCATCGCAACCGACGAACAGGCGGGTCGGCGAAACCTGAAGCCAGGCCGACGGGTCAAACCAGTATTCCTTTTCCTCAAAATTGAACAGGGTTTTTGCCGTACCGCTATTTCGACTGGTTAAATTAAATACAGCAGAGTTTGCCTCTTGTTGCCACTTTGGAATTCCTTCTATATCGGCCACCCGGCAATAATGGAGTAGCCCATAATTTTCTGGTTCATCCGAAATATCGTCCTTATGGACGTTGTATAACAGCAGGGCATTGTCGGCATACGGAAACAGCAGATGGCCGTTTCCACTCCCCTTGACAGACATTATCTGCCTTTTCACCAGTGTTTCCACTTGGAGCGCCCCATCTGGTCCGTATTTTATGATTATGACTGGTCCGCTGACGGGGTTTGGGAAATCCAAGTGGTCGGGTTTATCACTTAACCCCAGAGGTTGAGATGAAAATTGCTCCAAAGTGAACCAGAAACTCCCGTCTGGCAAGGCTCTGGTTTCTTCTATATACAAACGTTTAACCCCTCGCCCTTTATCTGTCACCTCTGACGGGCTGATCTTCCAAAAACTGAATATTGCATCCGAAAATGTGGCGGTATTTTTCGATAGAATTGTATAGGTAGTTGGGTCAATTTTCAGAAAGAAATGACCCTGAACATCCTGCATTGCTTCAACAGGCACCATCCGGAGATTATATTTCGATGCCTGCGACCATACTCCGCCAACATACAGGTTGCCGTCTGGCCCATGGCTGATTTTCATATTGGTGATCAATTTATCCGGATCGAGTTTTACATCGATACGCTTTGGCTCTGAAGTGGGGTCCTGCCATACCCATAGTTCTTGCAAAATACCGCGATTTTGTCCCAAGGCTGTCCAAGCCGGCATATATATCGTACCATTCGGGGCAAAAAAGGCATGGTCAACCCGCAGGTCGGAGCCCAACTTGGGCAGGTTGAAGAAGCCTGATTGCTGTTGATTCCAATTATTGTCAAAAAGCGCGAAGGAGATCGGATCTTTGAAGCTATCAGGGCTAGGATAGTACACGAAAAGCAATTTAGAAGCATCCGGAGCGACAAGCAATCCATATTCCTGCATACGATACCCCTCTTTTTCAATTGGACAACTACCAAACTCCTCCGGCGTACCGATAGCGCCATCCGGATAGATCGGGCACCGATACAGTACTATCCTTTTGGGCCTTTTTTGAAATTGCAGAAGGATGAGCCAGGGTTTGCCCCCAAAGTTGATAGCTACATCCGCATTGGGATCTTTCTTATTAGGCAATTTAATTTCCTGCAACACATTGCCTTTCACCTTTTCCATATCCGAATCGAACACATCGGCAGCCCATTTTAGATAGCGCATTTTCATCCATTCACCGCGCTCCGACGAACGGTAAACTGCAAGCACGTTATCGTTTTCACCAGTGCGAAGCAAGCCAAGCACATTTATAATGCCCTTGCTTTCTGTTTCAACAGTTGGGCTGATTGTGTATTCCGGTTGAGCGGAACAAACCACCGGAAGGAAAAAGAGCAGGAAGGGAAGGGATTTGATCATAGCATAGATGGAAAAAAGGCTTGGGAAATAGAATTTATTCTGTGTTGGTTATTACTGGAATTTGTTTTTTGTTATTTTTTTCGAAAGTCGGAGACTTGTTTACGCCGCGCGTCGCATTGCAAATGCTCGCGAGCAGATTGTGGTTTATTTATTGTTTTTGAACACTTTGGGCCAGCGGGGTCGCGAGCGGATTGTGGTTTATTTATTGTTTTTGAACACGTTGGGCCAGCGGAATTTCATTAAAACATAATTGAGAAGTTATATAATATAATGACTATGTTGATTATAGCAATAATACAATTAATGGTTCTTTTTTTCAAACCCAATACAATAACTATAAATATAATATTTATTAATTGATAAACTGTGTATACCCATAACAATCCCTCAACGCCACTTAATGTTGTTGATAAAGATAAGTAGGTGTCTCTCCAAACAACGAAGTAAAACCCCATATTAAATGTAGTTGTTGCCACTGCAACAATTGAAGCACAACCAAATTTTAAATTATTCATTATTATTTATTAGAGTAGCATTGCCGTTTATTTCAAAACTACGGAAAATAAAAAATCTACTAAAAGTTATTACTGGACTTAATTTCCATTACTCTTGCTGTAAGAAGGATCTTGTTGCCTTTCCAAGCCATCATTTTCCCATGTAGTCTTAATTGCACCAGAATTTTCGTCTGGCCAAAAATGTCCTCTTCCGAATGGTATATTTTTAGTATCAATTTTAATGTTTTTTACGAACCCGCTTCCCTTAGAGCTATCATATGTTGCATCTGAGCCTTCATATATTCCCGAAGCTCCTGAAGCAACGGCATCATTCTCGACGTAAAAATGATACCAATTTAGAACTGCTTTTTGTATAGCCGGATTATCAGGGTTCTCTTTCCATCTCGGGTGTTCAACATAGGATTGTCCACCTGTAGGATTTCCAGTTGGATTAGTTTTAGTTTCGGACCAATTACTTGCAGGTGTATTCAATGTTATGATATTGACCTCGACTCCTAATTTTTCGAAAATCAGCGGTGCCGCTTGCGCAACTACATTCCCGCCGTGACTGTAGCCTATCAGTGTTATAGGTTGGCCTTTTATGTGCCATGTTTTAACGTAGTTTGCTAGCGCCTCTGCTGCTTTCGATCTGTCAGAAGCATTGTTCAATAAGTCGTTACCTAAACCGGTATTTTCTGACCAATCAAATCCGAAATCAATATTTGCAATATTTGGATCATGAGCAGTTGTCGCAATGTTGTTTAATATGTACTCTGCTGTTTTTTGGGTTTCAGGAGTAACATTAGGTTTTTGGGTTGTACCAACAATCCAAAATGGCTCTAATCCGTCTAAATCTATTGCCGCAATAGGCATATTGCCTGCAAAATGGAATGGAGAAAACCACGGATACTCCCTAGCAATCGGATCCACACTCAAAAACCTACCCACCCGCGGGTCATAAATCCGCATGCCGTAGTCCTGCTGGTTGTCGTCGCCTTTTATCTCGTCATCCCCTTCTTTGCCATTGAAGCCATAGCGGTAGTCGTAAGCATTCAGGCTGTATTGCCGTCTCAAAGAACTATCGGTACTTGTCGGCATCAGCATACCGAAAGGGTAGTACTGCTGCGTGGCCATTACGTCGGCTTCGTACCACTGGATGTCCATGCCGGAGGCGGCCTGGCCGCGTTTTCGGTCGGTGATTACGGCCAGTACGTTGCCCAGATGGTTGGTCAGTTCATAACGTTTCCAGCCTTCCGGCAGGGTGTATAAAACGCTTTCTGCAATATAGGGGTTTTCGGGTACCTCGGGATAGAGTTTAACATCCGGCAGGGCTATGCCTACGCGGGCGGAGCCGTAGATGTGGTGTTCGGCCAAACCCAGTGAATCCCAACTCAGTCCCTCGTTTCCGTAGTGCACCCATCCCCAAACTCACTTTTAAGTAAAGAAAAGATAACAGAGTCCTGAATTTCTCCATCGACGGCATAGTGTTGTCTTAAGACTCCCTCCTGTGTAAATCCGTATTTAGCGACAATACGCAACGAGGCAATATTATTCGGGCCGATACATGCTTCAACCCTGTTTAAATGCATAATTTCAAATCCATATTTAAGCACTGCACCAACGGCTTCACGCATATACCCATTTCTTTTGAATTCCGCTTTTGTCAATGCATAACCTATTTCTGCTCTATGATGCCGTGCGTACCAATTATGAAAACCGCACCTCCCAATCGTTTCATTGGTAGATTTCAATACCAGCAAAAAGGCTAAAATTGTTCTGTCATAAGTGGTGTAGCCGCCCCGGCTCTTATCTCTTTCTTTGATAAATTCATCGTAATTGCTCAGGCCGAGCACAGTCATAATTTCTTCGTCCTTATAATTTTGAAATAAATGCGAAAGCACTTCCGGCGTAAGTTTTTTCAAAAACAACCGGTCGGTTTGTAGTGTCTCGAATTCCATGTGCTAAATACGTTTGTATAAAAAACTTCTGTAGCGTTCAGACAATTCCCCCGCTGGCTCAACGTGTTCGCTCCGCCAAAATGCACCTCAAAGTTTGCGCTTCACGCCCAAAACCTCCCCCAAACCCAAATACTGCACCCCGGGCGCAAACGGCCGCTCCAGCAACGCCAGAATCGCCTCAAACACTGCCGGCTCCCGCACAAAATCCGCGTCTTCCAGTTCCAGTACCACTACCGGTATTTCGGTTTCTTTTTTAAAATGATCGAGATACACGCGTTGCAGGCCTTCGAGGTAGTCGTCGGGGATGCGTTGCTCCATGTCGCGCGCGCGGTGTTTGATCTGTTGTTGCAGCACCGAAACCGGCCGGTGCAGGTACAGCAACAAATCCGGCTTGGGAAAGGAAGCGTTCAGCACTTTGAACAGGCGGCGGAACAGGCGAAACTCCTCGCCGCTCAGGTTGTTTTTTGCGAAAAGCAGGGTTTTGACAAAAAAATAATCGGCCACGGTAAGGGAGCGAAACAGGTCCGGCTCGGCAAAATGTTCGAGCAACTGCTTGTGCCGCTCAGTCATAAAAAACAACTCGACCGGAAAGGCGTAGCGCTCCGGGTGTTCGTAAAAAAAAGGCAGGAACGGGTTGTCGGTAAATTGCTCCAGAATCAGTGCGCAACCAAATCGCTCCGCCATGCGCGCGCACAGGGTGGTTTTTCCGGCGCCAATATTGCCTTCCACAGCGATGAAACGGTAGGTCGGGAGCACGATGATTATTGCTTGTTTTGTTGCTTGATGTTCCGGCTGGGTTTATTTTTTAGTGTTTGGGGTTGATTGAGGTGTGGAGGTGTTTTTTTGACGCACCGGAGGTGCGTGTTACAACATAACCACGTCGGAAGGATCGGTGCACTCCATGTACAACTCGTCGATCTGTTTTTTGAGTACCGGATGTTCCAGGTCGGGCGCGAGTTCGAGCAGGGGCGCCAGCACAAAGGCGCGCAGGTGCAGTTCGGGGTGCGGAATTTCCAGGCCCTTGTCGCGGATGATGCGCTTGCCGTAAAACAGAATATCGATATCGATCAAGCGCGGCCCCCATTTCTCGGTGCGCTTGCGGCCCATTTCGCGCTCGATTTTGCTCAGGGCATCCAGCAACTCCCGGGGACCCAGGTAGGTATTGATCATGATCACCTGGTTCAGGAAAGGCTCCTGCTCCTTGTTGCCCCAGGGCTCCGTTTCGTACACATGGCTGTGCTTGGCCACCTTGCCGACGGTCTTGTGGATGGTGCTGTAGGCCGTCCGGAGGTTTGCCATCCGGTCACCCAGATTACTCCCCAGGCCGAGGTAGACGTTGATATACTTTTTGGAAGTAACAGGCTCCATAACGTGGAAATTTTCGGATAAAAAATTGGCCGGACAGGCGCGCAAAGGTATGTAATCTGCTTGCGGCTTTTACAGTTCTTTTTCCTTCAAAAAACAGCCGCGACAGATTAGGCGCCTGAAAAACCGGCAAAATTCTAACTTTGACTCCCGTTGCAAAAAATGTATACGCACTTCAGCATGCACCAGCCAATCACCATCAAAACCCTGCGTTGGGTGCTCTTCGCATCCGGCTTCTTCCTTTTCGGAGCATGCAACCGGCTTGACCCCGAGTTAATTGACGCGGTACAAACCAGGCTGACGAGGATACAGGAATCCCGCCCGGAGTTGGAAGAAGGCCTGCAAAACACGACGCACCTGCTCGAACAAATACAAAAAGCGCCTGCCGGCCTGCGTGAAAATCCGGAATTTGGCTTTCGGGAGCTGACGTCAAAACTCGAAACCTTAAAATCGGAGTACCGGAAATTACAGGAAAAACACGATTCCCTGTACACGAAACTGGACGGCCTGGTGGGCAATTACATTGATGGGCAAACTAAAAAAAGGGCGCTTGTAAAAGGCATGAACAGTTCCGAAAATACCATGGCCGGCCTCAAACGTACCCGGGATGCGCTCGCGTTGCAGTTCAACGAATATTCAGCAAAATTTGCCCGGATGTCGGCCACGTTCGCAGCGTTGCCGGCGCCCGAACAAGCAGCGCTGAACAACCGGTACGATGGCATACCCGATACGCTTCCGAAGCCGGTATTCCGCCCCGCAATAAAAAAAACGGTGGACCCCAGCCCAAAAAACACGCAGGAAAATGAGGAACAGCACTTCTAAATGCAGCGTTTCAAACCAGGTGAATTCGTTAAATTCCCAAAAGCAGCGAAAAGCAACTACCTGGAATCCGGCATTATAGCCATTTTTGCAAGCGGCAACAGCGAATTGAAACGTGTAAACAACTTGCCATGGCCAGGCCGGCCGGCCTGCTTCAGACCGACAACCGATTTTACAGTCCCCCGCACATGATGAACAAACCGCTTCTTTGGGCAATACTTTTCTTTTCCACGCCGGCAATTGGCCAAACGTTCATAATGAACGGTGCACCGATAGCCGCCTGCAGTGGCACTTTTTTCGACAGCGGCGGCAGCGCCGGTACTTACAGCAACAATCAAAACCTGAACTCCACGATTTGCCCCGACGGCGCCGGCGGCAGCCATATTCTGCTGCAGTTCGACAGTACCGTGCTGGCTGCGGGCGATTTGCTTTGCTTCCACAACGGCCCGGATGTGCTGGCGCCGGTTTTGGCCTGCGCATCGGATTTCCCGGCCGGCCAGGCATTCGAAATCCAGGCAAGCGCCGGCAACCCGAGCGGATGCCTGACCGTAAGTTTTATTTCCAATGCAACAGGTACCGCTGCCGGCTGGTCTGCCGCCATTTCCTGCGCCGCCCCTTGTGTGGTGCCCGCTCCTGCCAATGTGCTGCTGAGCGGCATGGCCGGCGGCAATATGACCTGGACCTGGGAAGCCGTGCCCGGCAGCAGCGGCTACGAAGTCAGCCTGAACGGCGGCGGCTGGATGCCGGCCAACGGAACGCTTTCGCACACCGTGAGCGGGTTGGCGCCCGGCAACCTGGTTGTCCTGGAAATACGGCCCGTACCGGCAAATCCCGGTTGCACGGTGGAAAGCATAACGGTAAACAAAACGTACGTCGCCTGCACACTGAACGCCTCCCTGGGAACAACCGCCGGAGCCATCTGCCCCGGCACAGCCACCGGATCGGCAACGATCACCACGACCGGGGCTATGGGGCCCGTGCAGTTTTTTGTCGATGCCAATCCCGCGCCTTTCGCAAGCGGGGTTTTCAACAACTTTTTTACAGCCGGCGCACACCAGGTCATTGTCCAGGATACCGCCGGTTGTCGCGACACAGTAATGTTCAACATTTCCGAACCGCCGCCAATCGAAATTGTCATCACGGTGACCGATGCCGAGTGTTTTGGCGACAACAGCGGGGTCATTCAGGCTGCGGCAAGTGGCGGCACGGGGCCCTACACCTATGTCTGGCGCAACTGCCAGGGCGGTCCAGCCATGTCCGGTGCAACGGCATTTGACCTGTTTGCCGGTTGTTATGCCGTCACGGTGACGGACAGCCGGGGCTGCACAGCCGTTGCGCAGGACACAATCGACGAACCGGAAATGTTCCATTTTTCTACGCAGCAGGACTCCGTCCGGTGTTTTGGCGGGATGGACGGCCGGGGAACGGTCTTTGTTACCGGAGCCATGCCGCCGTACACCTTTGTTTGGGACAATGGCGACACCACCCAAACCGCCGACAGCCTCAATGCCGGGTTTCACTCGGTGACGATTACCGATGCCGTTGGTTGCCAGGCTGTCACGCTGGTTCAAATCCTGCAACCGGTCGTCCTCCTGATTGATAGTATCAGCATCAGCCCGATCAGCTGCTTTGGTGCAAACAACGGTTCCTTGCAGGTATTCGCGCGCGGTGGCGTGAAACCGTATGCCTATTTGTGGAATACGATGCAAACCGGGGTGCAACTGATCAATTTGGGGCCGGGAACCTACACCGTTACCCTTACCGATCTGAAGGGTTGCACGGCAGTCGGCTCTACCCAACTCAATACGCCGCCTGCGCTGACGGTACAAATCGCCAACATTCAGGCGGAAAGTTGTGCCGGCGCCTGCGACGGCCAAATGACCCTGACCGCCACGGGCGGCACGCCCCCACTAACCATCACCTGGAGCAGCCCAACAATCCCGCCGGGAACGACCATGCCTCAAAACCTTTGCCCGGGCAATTACCAGGTAACCGTTTCAGATTCAAAAGGCTGCTCCCAAACCCAAACGGCAACAGTTCCTGCTGTTGCTCCTATGGAAATTCAGTTTACGGTAACTGTGCCAACTTGTACCGGAAGCCAAAACGGCGCACTCAGTGCAACAGCAAGCGGCGGAACCGGCCCTTACCAGTATTTATGGAATTCGAATCAAAACGGAAGTTCCCTGCAAAATCTGGGTTGCGGGATTTTTACGGTTACAGTTACAGATGCCAAAAACTGCACGCAAGTAGCCACCGACACCTTACCCTGCGCGCCGCCGCTGGTGATCGACAGTTTGCGCACCATCCCGGTCCGTTGTTTCAGCGAAGCCAATGGACAGATTACCGTGTTTGCGCACGGCGGCAGCGGTGCGCTGAGCTTTATTTGGAGCGACCCAAACCAGCAAGTTGACTCCAGCGCCGTAAACCTGCCGCCGGGGACATATACCGTCACGGTTTCGGATGCCAACAATTGCAGCCAAACCGCTTCGGCAACCGTGACCCAACCGCCGCCACTCACGGCATCCATTGTTTCCACCGATGTCGACTGTTTCGGCGGAAATAACGGCAGAGCCACTGCAACAGCCTCCGGTGGTGTACCGCCATACCTGTATTCCTGGTCTACCGGCCAAACCACCCCAATCATTACCAGCCTAAGCGCCGGAACCTATTCCCTGACGGTGGTAGATGCCAACGGCTGTCCGTTCAGCATCGTTTCCACCGACATTCTTGAGCCCGCAACGCCACTTTTGGTCAATGTCAGCCAAATTCGCCAATCTTGTTTTGGTGCAAACGACGGGGAAGCATTGGCTTCTGCCGGCGGAAGTAATGGCCCGCCGTACACATTTATCTGGAGCAACGGCGCTACCGTTCCAAACCCATCCAATTTTGCCAAAGGCAGCTACGCCGTGACGGCCACCGATGCGAAAGGCTGTACCGGCACCCAAACAGTGACCATAGCCGAGTGGGACAGCATTCATGTAAATGTGGCGTTGGTGTTACCGTCTTGCCAGGGACTCAGTGACGGACAAGCGGCCGTAAATCTGGTGAGCGGCGGCGCCGGAAACGGTGATGTCGAAAATTATTCCTTTCAATGGAGCGTGCCGGGCGCAGCCGATACCATATACCTGAACGGTTTGGCCGGCGGTCAGGCGTACGGCCTCACCGTCACCGACAATGTGGGCTGCTCGGCAGGATTCAGTTTCTTCATGGCTGCGCCGCCGGCTATCCTGCTGACCTTGCAGGCCGATAGTGTCAGTTGTTTTGGTTTGTCGGACGGCGCGGTTCGGGTGGCTAATGTCCAGGCCCCCCGGCCAATTTCCCAGTATGTCTGGAGCAACGCAGCCACCGGGCAACAGATCACTGCCGTACCTGCCGGCACGTACACGGTAGTGGCCACCGACACCAAAGGCTGTACCGGTTCAGCGACCGTATTGGTACACGAACCGCCTCTACTGGCGCTCCAACTGGATATTCAACCGCTGCTCTGCAACGACGACAACAACGGCGCCGTCCAGGCCAACGTTTCCGGAGGCACTTCGCCGTACCGCTATTTTTGGAATACCGGCGCCATCGATCCGAGCCTGACCGGTCTCGGCCCGGGAAATTACGCCCTCACCGTGGTGGACGACCGGGGATGCACCGCTTCCGACAGCACCTTCCTGAGCCAACCAAACCCGCCGACTATCGACCTCGAATTGACTGAACCCAGCTGCTTTGGCCGCAGCGACGGCCTCGTACGGATCGTGGTGACGGGCGGAACGGCTCCCTACCGGTACAGCCTGAACGGAGGACCGTTTTCCGGTTCCGGCGTTTTTCTGGGTTTGAAAGCCGGCACGTATTCGGTGGCAGTCCAGGATGGCTCGGGATGTACCTCCACGATTGAATTTTCTTTGAATGAACCCCCTCCGGTTGCGGTTGATCTGGGCCCGGATTTGCAAATAGACCTTGGCGACAGCGTCTTGCTCACCGGGACAATCGCCAATACGGTCGGCATGGTCCGCTACGACTGGCGGAGCAACCTGGTTGACAGCATCCGCTGCGCCGATCCGGCAGACTGCGCTTCCGTATGGGTTTTTCCGGTGTACAACAATACCTACCATCTCACCGTAACCGATGAAAATGGCTGCCCGGGCGAAGCCTCGATTTCGGTAGAGGTACTGAAGCCGCGCGGCGTTTACGTGCCGACCGGATTCAGCCCCAACGGCGACGGGAACAACGAGCTGCTCGTCGTTTACGGCAAAAGCCGGCAAATAAAGCGGGTGAAAATCTTCCGGGTTTTTGACCGCTGGGGTGAACTGGTTTATGAAGATGTCGATTTTGCGGTCAATGACGAACAACGAGGCTGGGACGGGGTGTTCCGCGGACAGGATGCGCAGGCAGGCGTGTATGTCTGGTACGCTGAAGTGGAATATTTGGACGGTTTTGAGCAAGTACTTCGCGGCAATACTGCCCTTATTCGATAAAGCCCTACTTTTGAAAAAATCTGCGCATACACGACTATGAATCAAACCAGACTGCTCGTTTTACCGCTCCTGTTGGTTGTTTTGAAATGTACGCTTCCCGAGCTCCGCGCACAGGATCCCCGGTTTTCCCAATACTTCGCATCGCCCTGGAACCTGAACCCGGCCATGACCGGCGCATTCGACGGGCGCTGGCGCGTCACCGCCAACTACCGCGATCAATGGAGCAGTTTTCTTGCTCCGGTTCCGTTCCGGACCTACGCCGCCGCCGCCGATGTACGCCTGGGCGTTTCCCGCGACGATTATGTGGGGCTCGGCATCGGGCTGATGCACGATGAAGCCGGCACGGCCCGCTACGTACAGAACAAGGCCCAATTGGGCGCAGCTTTTCTGAAACAACTCAGCGGAGGCCCGCGCCGCGCCGATCACTTTTTGAGTGCCGGCGCTCAACTGGGTTTTGGCCAAAATAATATTGACTGGGGCAAACTTTGGTTCAGCCGCCAGTTTGACCCCACGCTGGAAATCCCCGACCCGACTGCCGGCAACGGCGAGCCGAACGCCGATGCAAACACCAACATCTACCTCGATTTTAATGCCGGGCTGCTTTGGTACACGCTCTTTGACAACAACGGTTTTATTTATGCCGGCGGCGCCCTGCACCACATCAACAAGCCCGTCATTTCGCTCACCGGCGACAGCAATGAACGCCTGTATTCCCGCTGGTCGGCACATGCCGGGGGCCAACTTCCAATGAATGAAAACTTTAGCCTGGTCCCGGGCGTACTGGTCATGAAACAAGGCCCGGCTTTCGAAACCGACTTCGGGCTCAACCTGCGCTATTCCAACAATGATCGCAACGAACTGGCCCTGCGCCTGGGCGCCTGGGCGCGCCTGGGGAACCAACTCGACAGCGGACTGCAAATGGACGCCATAGCCATGGTGGCCATGCTGGAACTGGAGCGCTGGATGCTCGGCGTCAGTTACGACATCACCGTATCCTCGCTTACCCGGGCCAACAACTCGCGCGGCGCCTTTGAACTTTCCCTCACGTATTTTCACCCTGCCGAGCGGCGCTCAAAAGTTGTATGCCCGCGGTTTTAGTACTATATAATCCAAGTTGTGACTATGCAACAAAATGGACAAGATTAACAGGAAAAAACAGGATTAAACGGCCATAGGCCGTTTAATCCTGTAAAAATCATGTTGATCCTGTCTAAAAATAAAAAAACCTGTCGCCATAAATGTTAGCCACAACTTGCATTATTTAATTTCAACCAAAATTGAAAATTGTTTTTATGAAAAATGGAATTACACGAATAGTCGTTTTGCTCTTTCTGAGCAACACACTTTCGGCCCAGCAAGGCTACCTGCACCTTACCCCGAAACAGGCAAAACCAGGCGAAACCATTCATTTTGAATACGATGTGGCCAACAGTCCGTTAAACAAAACCCAGGACGCCATCGAAGTAATCGCTGTAGAATTCGCCCAGGACCAACCCCAAACGGTGGAGGCCATGGTAAACTACTCCGGCAGTAAAATTTCCGGCCAGTTCACGTTGAGCGCCGATGCTAAAGTCGGCATGGTCGTGTTCAAAGCCGGCGAGCGTTGGGACAACAACAACGGGCAGGGGTATTTCATCCCTGTGCACAACGGCTCCGGAAAAGTGCTGCCGCAAAGCCTCGCCGCACAGGCGGTGGTGTACCGCGACTGGGGCAGTTTGTTCAGCCTCGATCGAAAATCCAACATTGCGTACAACTTGTACAGCGAGGCATTTGCGCAAAATCCGGCTATCCTGCCTGAATTCTGCGGCCCCTACGTGAACTGCATCATGTCGTACAAGCGCGGCGATGAAGGCAAGACGGAAGCCCTTGGCGTGCTGGGAAAAGTGACGGAAACGCCAAACCTTTCGGAGAAAGACAAAATCAATATTGCCGGACTGTTGGACAGGCTCGGCGCCGGCGAGAAAGCCAACCTGTTGCGCGAATCCATGCTCAAAGCGGCCCCTTCCGGGATCTATGCCCGCCAAAAACAACGCCGCGACATGCGCGTCATCCGTGAACTGGCCGATCTGGAAAAAGCCATTGAAAAATACCAGCAGGACTTTGCCGGAATTCCGGACCTGAACGATGAGGTCAGTGAACTTTATTTCCTTTTGGGCAGCAAGGCTGTAGAAGCCAAAAACTGGGACCTGGTAAAAAAAGCCGCCGCCAAAATGAATGCTGCCAACCGCGCCAGCCTGTACAACAATACGGCATGGGGTTTTGCCGAAAATGATGAAAACCTCGAATTGGCCGCGCAAATGGCTGCCGAGGCCACCGAATGGGCCAAACAGGAAATGTTGCACCCGCAAACGCCCAAACCGGGCTACCTGACAGTGAAAAGTTGGGATGAGAACCGCAAATTCACCTTTGCCCAATATGCCGATACCTATGCCTTCATTTTAGACAAGCAAAACGACCCTGCCAACGCCGCCATGTACCAGGCCCAGGCCGTTGAGATTACCAAAGGTGAAGAAGCCGAAATGAACGAGCGCTACACCGAATACCTGGAAAAAACCAAAGCACCGGATCTGCGCTACCGGCTCGAAGGTTTTATCGTACACGGCCAGGCGACGGCCAAAATGAAGGAGCAATTCAAAAAACTGTATGCCGCCGAAGACAAATCGACTGCCGGCACCGAAGCATACCTGGCCGGTTTGGAGCAGATTGCCAGAGCCAACAAGAAAAAAGAGATCGCCGCCAAAATGCTGGATCAGCCGGCGCCGGATTTCAAGTTAAAAAACCTGGAGGGGAATGAAGTAAGCCTTGCCGGCCTGAAGGGGAAAGTGGTGGTGGTCGACTTCTGGGCAACCTGGTGCGGCCCCTGCAAAGCCTCCTTCCCGGGCATGCAACAGGCGCTGAACAACTACGAAAAAGACCCCAATGTGGCTTTCGTATTTATTGATTCCTGGGAACGGGTGGAAGACAAGTTGAAAAATGCAACCGATTTCATCAAAAGCAAAGGGTACACCTTCAACGTGCTGATGGACACCGACGATCAGGTGATCGGATCCTTTGGCGTAACCGGCATCCCAACCAAATTTGTGCTCGACAAAAACGGCAAGGTTCGCTTCAAAAGCATCGGCTACGCCGGAAGCAACGAGGCGCTGGTGGAGGAACTGAGTGCGATGATTGACCTGGCAAAAGAACAGCCCTGATTCTGCTAAGGGGACAGATTGAGCAAAAGTGAAATGCTCGCCGTAAAATATTTCAATCACCACGGAGACACGGAGGACACGGAGAACCATTCTCCGTGTCCTCCGTGTCTCCGTGGTAAAAATTTGTAAAATTGTTGACGAAGCATGCAAAACGAATTTCGCCAGGCCGTACAACTCCGCTGGGCCGATCTGGACTCCAATGCGCACATGCGGCACTCGGTGTATTACGACCTGGGAGCATCCATCCGTATCGAATTTTTGGCAATGCACGGCATCACGTTCCCCCTGATGGAGGAAATGCACTTCGGACCGGTGCTGTTTCGGGAGGAAGCCATTTTCCGGAAAGAGATCCGGTATGGGGATGCGCTCACCATCAACCTCATGGTGCCGAAGTGCCGGCGCGATGGGTCGCGGTTTTCCTTCCGGCACGAAATAAAGCGGGAAGACGGCACACTTTGCGCGGTGATCAATGTCGACGGCGCCTGGATCGACACTCAAAAACGCAAGTTGACCGCACCGCCGGAAATCGTGCGCGCCATGTTTGAGGCTGCGCCAAAAACAGCCGATTTTCAATGGCTGGACGAATGAATTTGATTTGAGCTGCACCAGCTTCCGCGGGATTCTTCATTTTTGCACCGGCAAGTACTTTTCCGGCACGTATTAATTCAACACTTCATTTTGCACCACTCCTTTTTGTCCATCGTAGGCGTCATCCAATCGAACAGCCAACTGCGCGACCTGAGCGGCTGGCTAAGCGGGCTGTATGTTGAACTGGAAGCGCATTTCAGTGATTTTGAGTTTATTCTGGTCAATAACTACTGCGATCTGGAGCAAATTGATGCGGCAATCCGGCCGCTGCCCGAAAATTTGCGCAAGCATATTTTTCTGCTCCAGCTCAGCGCGCCGGTCAGCCGCGACAATGCCCTGCTGGCCGGCCTGGACCGCGCTAACGGTGATTATGCGGTGATTTTTGAATTCGACTTTGCAGAATCACCGCAACTGGTCCGTGCACTTTGGGAAAAAAGCCAGGCCGGATTCGACATCGTTTACCTGCGGGCCCGCGAACGGAAACTGCCCTGGATCTACCGGCAACTGTACGCCGTTTTTTACGGTATTCTCCGGCGGTACTCCAACCTGCACATCGACCCGCAGGCCCACCACACGCGGATCATCAGCCGCCGGGCGCTCAATTCCATGCTGCGGTTGCGGGAAAACAGCCGGTACCTGAAGGCCATTTATGCCCTGGTTGGGTACAACACCACCGCCATTGATGTGGAGCAGGCCTTGCTGCCGGAGCCCGGGGCGTCTTTCGGGCACCAGTTTCGCACGTCGCTGGTGGCCATTACGTCGTTCACCACTTTTCTGCGGAGTTTGCTCTTGTGGATATTCCTGTTGTCTTGCCTGGTAGCGGGCACGGCAATTTTCAATGCGGTGAAGGTGAAGTTAACCAATGTCGACATTTTCGGCACCTACCACCAAACCGTTTCCGGATGGGCATACCTCGTGGTAGTGATGTCGGTATTTTTTGCGATCACCTGCCTGAATCTCTACATCATGTCGATTTACCTGTCGAATATTTACAGCGAGATCAAAAACCGGCCCCTGTACATTATCGAGTCGGTCAAACGGTACTAAGGCCGCTACTTTTCCGGCATGCGCAGCAAGGCAGTGTTTTCCCCAAAATACTCCTTGAAGGCGAGGGCGAAAGACCCCGTGCTGGCAAAGCCCACCAATTCGGCAATGGCCTGTGGGGTACCGGCCCGTTTTTCGAGCAGGGCTTTGGCTTTCTCCAACCGCATTTCGCGAATGAGTTGCGCCGGGTCTTTTCCGGTGAGTACGGTTAGTTTTTTTACAAAATGTTGTTTGTGCAACTGCATTTTTCGGGCCAGGTCGTCGGCCAGAAAATCCGGGTCGGACAGGTGCTGGTCAATGATCTGAACGGCTTTGGCCAGGAAGGAATCGTTGAGTGCCATCCGGTTTTCAGAAAAATACAAATGCATAAAGCGGGCAAAAGTCTCCTGTTGCAATTTTTGCGCTTCGAGCAGGCGGGTGATCTGGTTGTCGAACACCTGGTGGAGCACCGGGCGGCTAAACCAGGCATCGGCGCCGGCACGCAGCGCGTCCAGTTTGCCGTCGTTGCCCGGCTTGTCGGTCAGTAAAATCACCGGGATATGGTTTGTCCGCTCGGACAGTTTGATCTGCCGTATCACATCGATACCCGTCAGGCCATTGAGCACCGCATCGCACACGATGAGGTCCGGCAGGTGGTTGGAGGCCAGTTGCAGGCCTTCGGCAGGCGTAGCCGCTGTTTCCACCTCAAAGCGGTCGGTCAGCAGCGACTTCAGGTAGAGCACAACCTGGCGGTTGGGTTCGATGAGCAACGCCGTTTTTTCCGGACGGCGGCCTTCGGGCACTTGCGATACGGGCGGCTCGTACCCCTGGACCGCTGGTTCGGGCTGCGGAACGAGCGCCGGTTCTGCCGGAATGGTGGCGGTGAAACGCTCTGAGCGCAGGAAGTCGTTTTCCAGGATTTTCCGGTCGAGTCGTTTGCGCCAGCGCACGGCATTCCGCCAATTCATCAAGATCAAACCCAGCACCAGCGTACCCAGCCCAATGGACAAATACGCCAGCAGGTTGCGGTTTACTTGTAAATATTGCGCATGCTCCTGTTCCGTATCCACGCGGGCCCGGGTCAGGGAATCTATGCGGTGGTTCAACACATCAAGCGTGGCCTGATGCCGTTCGGCAGCCAGCGTATCCCTGGCATGGATCAGCAACGCCTGGCAGGCCAGTGCAGCTTTGTAATCGCCCCAATCGTCAAATGCCTCAACCAGCGCTTGCAGGAGCAACGCCTGCGTCTCGGGGTTCGGATCATGCCGGGCATCATCCGAAGCGGCTTCAAAAAAGGCAAAAGCGCTTTTTTTGTCTTTGTTGTGAAAATATATGTGGGACAAGGTTGGGACAGCGGCAGCCGGGCAAAGCACTTGGTTGCGATGCAGGTAATTGCGAAACAAATCGGCTTCCAGTTGCGCCTCTTCGTAATTTCCCGCCTGCACCAGTTCGGTGAGTAAGGCCATGCTGTACCGCAACGAGTCTTCGTGTTGTTGGGCCGCCAGACAGACAGGCGCCATGGCAAGCAGCAGGCAATAACAGGCTGGACGAAACATGTTGGACCGGTTTGTGGTATGCGCAACAAAAGTAGGTTTTCGAACCTGGGGTTACAACTTTGGAAAACTCAATGTCCGCTTTTAACGTTTATCAATAATCGTACCCAGAAACCTGTAAGTAGCTCTAATTTTGCCGCAAATCAGAATTTATGAAACGTTCGCATATCATCGCCATCGGGATTGTAGCCATTGCTATCGGAATCCTGATCTCTGCCAGCCAGGATGTAACCACTTACGCCAATTTTGCCCAGGCGGCCCAAAACGGCGACCGCGTCAAACTGGTCGGCCAATTGGAGAAAAATCGCCCGATCGAATACAATCCGGAAAAAGACCCCAACTTCCTGTCCTTCTACCTGCGCGACGATGCCGGTGCAGTGCGCCAGGTGGTGCTGCGTGCCGGTAAACCACAGGATTTTGAACGTTCGGAGCAGATCGTACTGACCGGTACCATGAACGGCGAAACTTTTGAAGCGGCCGATATGCTGCTGAAATGCCCGTCCAAGTACAAGGACCAGGAAATTTACGTACGCTCTGAAAAGACGGAACAGGCATCGAAATGAGTCCAATTCAACTTTCCTTTCGGTATACCGAGGCGGATTACCAGGAATTTTTGCGTCATTATTTCTGGAAAAACCGCAGCCGGCTTTACCTCGCGCTGGGCTTGCTGGCCCTGGTCGCGCTGGTGATTACCCAGCAAGGCGATGTTTCCTCCATGGGTTTCTGGCTATCCACGCTGCTGCCGGTAAGCCTGATTCTGGTACTTTGGTGGGCTATTTTGCGCTTTTCCGGCCGGCGGGCTTTTCAAATGACGCCGGAAATGGCCGAGCAGCGAACCTGTGTTATCGATGCTGATAAAATTGCCGTGACCGGGCAAACCTTCCTGTCCGAATTCAAGTGGGCCGGTGTTTTGTACGTTGCCGAAACAAAAAGCCTGATCCTGGTCTACACGACCAAAACCAACGCCGTGATGCTCCCCAAGCGGGCGTTTTCCACCGATCAACGCGCTGCGTTCAAGAACCTGGTAGATTCCAATCCAACACTGGCGACAACCTTGAAATCCTGAAATTTATATTCAATCCAATCCGGCGCATTCCAAACTTCTTCCCTGCAATCGGGTTAATTTTGCAGGTCTAAGCAAAGCATACACATGGAGTATATTGGTGAGCATCTTTTTCCCGGCCAACTGGGGCATTTTCTGGTAGTCTTGTCATTCGTTGCGGCGCTTTTGGCCTGCGTAACCTATTTTCTGGCAACCCAGCGCCGCAACACGGCAGCCTTCGAGGGTTGGCGAAACCTGGGCCGCTTTTCCTTTTTGGTGCACGGCGTTGCAACGCTGGGCATTATCGGCACCCTGTTTTTTATTCTTACACAGAAATACTACGAATACCAGTACGCCTGGGCCAATGTGTCGGACGACCTCCCCTTTCAGTATACCTTTTCCGCTTTTTGGAAAGAACAACAGGGCAGTTTTCTGCTGTGGAGTTTTTGGCATATCGTGCTCGGCCTGGTGCTGATGCTGCGCGCCGGCAAATGGGAAACACCGGTACTTGCAGTGGTTGCGCTGGCGGAAGCCATTATCGCCTCGATGATCCTGGGCCTGTATTTTGGCGATTTTCGTTTGGGCGCCAGCCCGTTTGATTTGCTGCGCCAAACCATGGACGCCCCGATTTTTGCACAGGCCGACTACCTGTCCCAAATTAAAGGCAACGGCCTCAACCCGCTGCTCCAGAACTACTGGATGACCATACACCCCCCTACCCTGTTTTTGGGCTTCGCCTCTACCATCGTTCCGTTTTCGTATGCCATGTCCGGCCTGTGGCTGCGTGAGCACAAGGAATGGCTGAAACCGGCACTGCCCTGGGCGCTGTTTTCGGGCGCAATATTGGGCACCGGTATTCTGATGGGCGGCGCATGGGCTTATGAAGCGCTGTCGTTTGGCGGCTACTGGGCCTGGGACCCGGTGGAAAACACCTCCCTGGTTCCCTGGATTACCCTGGTGGCCGGCATCCATACCAACCTGGTCGCACGGAATACCGGGTACTCGATCCGCAGCACTTACGGTTTTTACCTGATCAGCTTTATCCTGATCCTGTATTCCACCTACCTGACGCGCAGCGGCATTCTGGGCGACACTTCGGCGCATGCGTTCACCGAGATGGGGCTCGGGTTTCAACTAATCCTGTTTATCGGCCTGTTTTCGGTGCTGGCCGGCTGGTTGTGGGCTTCACGGTTCCGCCAGGTGCCCACCATTGAAAAAGAAGAAGCCGGCGCTTCGCGGGAGTTTTGGATGTTCATCGGGGCGCTCGTTTTGTTTTTCTCGGCCGTTTTGATCACCGGTGCAACGTCGTTGCCGGTATGGAACAAAATTGTGCAGTTGTTCAATCCCGACTACGTAGGCGCTGCGCTGAAAGACCCCGTTGAGCATCACAACCGCTACCAGCTCTGGATTGCCGTATTTCTGGGGCTGCTGACCGGCGCCGCACAGTGGTTGCGCTACAACGAACGCAACGAAAAAGTGTGGGCAAAAACGTTTGTGCGGCATTTTGCGATCGCTGTTGCCGGCGCAGCTGTGCTCACGGCCCTGAATGCCTTGTGGCTGAACATTCATGCCTGGCAGTATTTCGCAATGTTGTTCGCCGCCATGTTCACGGTGGTTTCCAACCTTGATTACATTATTTTCTTTGTAAAAGGAAACCTCAAGCAGGCAGGCTCCGCCTTGTCGCACATCGGCCTGGGTGTTTTGCTGTTGGGAATATTGGGCACGGGCCTGAACAAGGAGTGGATTTCCTCCAATGCCTTTGCCATGGACGGCCTGATCGAAGGCATGGGCAATGAGGAAATGAATAAAAATATTCTTTTGCTGAAGGATGCACCGATGCCCATGCGCGACAACTTTGAAGCGACCTACCTCCGGGATACCGTCGAGCGCCAAACCCGGACCTTTTCGGTGCGTTTCAAAAAACGCGATGACCAGGGGAATTTTACGGGCGAGGAATTTGTACTCCACCCCAACGTCATGTACGACCGGCAGTTCACCAAAGTGGTAGCTTCCAACCCCTCCACCAAACACTACCTGACCCACGATATTTTTACGCACGTTTCTTCCCTGCCCAAGGCCGAACTCGACCAGGAGTTTGCCCGGCAGCAGGAAGACAGCCTGCGCTTCGAGCCGTATGAAGCGCTTGTCGGGGATACGATTTTTGCAAAAAAACACTACCTCGTGGTGGAAGGCTATACCAAAGCCCCCGAGCATCCCGAGTACAAGGC
The DNA here is from genome assembly GCA_964484205.1 of uncultured Saprospiraceae bacterium. Lineage (GTDB taxonomy): Bacteria > Bacteroidota > Bacteroidia > Chitinophagales > Saprospiraceae > M3007. The sequence goes on from CAZAEZ010000059.1 coordinate 26,219, forward strand.
GCAGCAAGGCGACCTGGCGTTTGGCCTGAAACTCCGCGCTTACAGCCTCGACGACACCCTCGGCTACCCCGCCAACCCCATGCTGTACATCCGGCCCGGCGAAGGGGGCTTTACCCTGCCTGCCAATGTCGGACAACTGCAAATGCGGGTGCGGCTCACCGAAGCGTCGATGGGGCGCTGGCTCGCTATGGAAGAATCGCTCGAATTCCAACCGTTTCCGATGAAGTCCGGAGAAACCGTTGATTTCCAGGGTTATAAAATTCATTTTTTGAAAGCCAACCGGGAGATCAAGCACCCGTCCTATGCGCCGTTGCCGGAAGACATTGCCGTAGCGGCCGAGTTGCAGATCACGGCGCCCGACGGACAGCAATACGCGTCCAACCCGGTTTACCTGATCCGGAACAGCCAACCGTTCAGCCTGAAAGACGAACTGCCGGCGTTGGGCCTGCATTTCCGCCTGGAAAACATCGACCCCAAGACGGAAACATTGACCATTGCAGCGGCCAAAGCATCCGGCGCACAACAATCCATTCCACTCGAAATTGCAGAAAATGCACCCCGCTCGGATTACATCGTGCTGGAGGCCATCATTTTTCCGGGGATCAACCTGGTATGGCTGGGTTCCATCATGATGCTGTTCGGCCTTGGCCTGAGCATGTGGCGGCGGCTGATGGCTGACAGGAAATAATTTTTTTTAGACAGGATTGACAAGATGAACAGGATGAGCACCTTTTTCCTGTCAAATCATGTCAATCCTGTCCAAATTAATACGGAAGCAACAACGATTCATGTCCAACTTAATTCATGGCATTCGTGCCATTCCGACCGGCTATCTCGTCGTATTTATCCTTGCCCTTTTTCTTCCAGCCCATTTGATCAACCTTGGCGTTGCCGCCTTCAACGGCGATGAGGCCATTCGCAGCCTGGTTGCCCTGGAAATGAAAATGTCGGGCAACTACATTGCCACCACCATGCACGGGGCGCCGTATATCAACAAACCGCCTCTGTTCAACTGGATGCTGTTGGTTTCGTTCAAATTGTTCGGCTATTTCGGCGAGTTTCCGGCGCGTGTGGTCACGGTGTTTTTTCTGATGGTGTACGGCTTTGCGGTGTACCGCTTTACCCGCAGGGAATTCGGGAATGCCTTCGCATTTCTGTGCGCCATGATGACTGTGCTGAGCGGACGTTTCCTCATTTACGACTCCATGCTCGGGCTGATCGACACCACGTTTTCGGTGGTGATCTATACCCTGTTCATGAGCATCTATTATTTTGGATCGCGCGGGCAATGGCAGCGGCTTTTCCTGGTCAGTTACGGATTGATGACCGTGGGCTTTTTGCTGAAAGGACTGCCGGCAATTGTTTTTCAGGGTATTTCGCTGATCGCGGGTCTGTGGTTTTTCGGGCAGTGGCGGCGGTTGTTTTCCTGGCAGCATGTGGGCGCCGGGTTGTTGTCGCTGGCGGTTCTAGGGGGATACCTGGCCATTTATGCACAATATCGCCCGCTGGAAATTTTGCTGCCAAACCTGCTGAACGAATCGGTGAAACGCACCGGCGTTGTGTTCGGTTGGTGGAATACGGTCGTACATTTTTTCAAATTTCCTTTTGAGTCGGTTTATCACTTTTTACCGTTTTCCCTACTGGTGTTGGCCTGGTTCGACCGCCGGTTTTGGCAACGCCTGCGGGCAAACCGTTTTGCCTGGTTCAATTTCGTGATCCTGGCAGCAAACCTTCCGATATACTGGAGTTCGGTGCAAGTGTACGCGCGCTACCTGCTGATGTTCATCCCCTTGTTCACCACCTTTAGTTTTTACCTCATGCAGCAAGAGCAGGAGGCAAATTCCTGGCGGTTCAAAACATACTACGGCATTTTGGGCCTGCTCGGCATTTTGCTCCCGGTGGCTTTTTCTGCCATGCCGTTTGTGCCGGAGGTGAATTTTTTGGAAAATATCTGGCCGCTCAGCATCGCATTCGGCTTGTTGCTCCTGGCTCCGGCAGTTGGTTTTTTCGCCGATCGCAAACGGTATGTGTACTGGACGATCATCTCGCTGTTGGTCGCACGGATCGCTTTCGACCTGATCATCCTGCCGACCCGGCACCATGAAAATATCACCTCACGCGCCCGCACCAACATCCGTGCGCTGGTGGACAAATACCCCGACCGGACCTGGTACACCTACGGACGCAGCATCCTGCGCGAGCCGGCTTCGTTTTATATGACGCAAAAAAAGGGGTACATCGTGCAGAATACGGATAATCCAAACCACCCGAACGCGCTGTACATCGTCAATCCCGACCACGAGCCGGATGGCGACCGGATTTTCGGCGGGCCGCCGGTGGATACGTTTCAGACGGATTATACGGAGATAAAGCATTTGCTGTATTTGCGGGATTGAGGGGGCTGAGGGGGGACTCGTCCTACGACTTCAAGTCGTAGGACGAGTAAAACCAATCCGCAAAACGCTGCACCCCTTCCTGCAAGGAAACCTTGGGCGCATACCCAAACCGCGCCTGCGCCTTGGATACATCGGCAAACGTTTGGTCCACGTCGCCGGGTTGTTTTTCCAGAAATTGTTTCTCAAGCGTTCGCCCCAGCGCGCGCTCCAGCGCTTCCACCATTTCCAGCAGGGTAACCGGGGCGCCGCCGCCGAGGTTGAAAATATCGTAGCCCACACCGGACAAATCCAGCACCTGGCGGATGCCGGCAACGGTGTCGGTCACATAGGTGTAATCCCGCCGGGTTTGGCCGTCGCCGTAGAGCGGAATCGGTTTGTTTTCAAGCGCCAGATGGGCAAACTTGTGGATGGCAAGATCAGGGCGCTGCCGGGGGCCGTACACCGTGAACAGGCGCAGGCAGGCGATATCGAGTCCGTACAAATGGTGGTACGTGTAGGCCAGCAGTTCGCCGGCGCGTTTGGTGGCGGCGTAGGGCGAAATGGGCTGGCTCACGTCGTCGGTTTCCGAAAACGGCGTTTTTTCCTGGTTTCCGTAAACCGACGAAGACGAAGCGAACAACAAACGCGGCACCTTGGCCTGCACCATGGCTTCGAGCAGTTGCAGGGTACCATTGACATTTACGTCGTTGTATTCGGCAGGTTGCAAAATAGAGGGGCGCACCCCGGCCTTGGCGGCAAGGTGCACGACGGCATCCACCTTGTTTTTTGAAAAAATATGTTGAAAAGTGGTTCGGTCGCGAATGTCACCTTCGACGAATTGGAAGGCCGACCACTGCGCCAGCAAAGCCAGATTGGCCCGTTTGATTGCCGGATCGTAAAACGGGTCGAAATTATCCAGTGCCACCACGGAATGACCGTCGCACAGCAGTGCTTCGCCCAAATGCGAGCCGATAAATCCTGCGCCGCCGGTTATGAGTATTGTCATGTTTAATGATGAGTGATGAATGATGAATGATGAATGATGAATGATGAATGATGAATTTTTGATTCATCTGCTGGGTTTAACATGAATTTTCCGCTCAATTTTTGGCTTGACCTATCTAACAGCTGCCGCTCGTGCGCCAACCCCACCCCCGCCCCTCCCCAAGAGGGAGGGGAGCCGTAGAGGAGGCCTAAGTGGTTGATTTTTAACCACAAAACTAATTTGCCGCGTCTCCCCTCCCCCTTGGGGAGGGGCGGGGGTGGGGTTGAC
>CAZAEZ010000060.1:0-29834 GCA_964484205.1 uncultured Saprospiraceae bacterium
GTAATTCGTAATTCGTAATTCGTAATTCGTAATTCGTAATTCGTAATTCGTAAATAATAATCTATTCTAAACATGAATCCCCCCATGCCGGGCCGCAAATTCCTGTAGCGTCATATTGCGCTGATCTTTTTCCGAAAGCAGGGGCGTTTGTTCCGGCCAGGCAATACCGATTTCGGGGTCCGACCAGAGCAGCCCGCCTTCGTGTTCGCGGTTGTACACATTATCCACTTTGTACAGCACTTCGCTTTCGGTGGTAAGTGTGCAAAATCCGTGCGCAAAACCACGGGGGATAAACACCATTTTTTTATTCGATTCGGAAAGTTCGACGGCATCCCATTGGCCGAAGGTGGGCGAGTTGGCCCTCAAATCTACAAAAACATCAAGCACGGCGCCCCGCACACAACGCACTAATTTTGTTTCGGCAAAAGGCGGAAACTGAAAATGCAGCCCGCGGATTATGCCCCGGCGTTCGCTGCGCGAATGGTTTTCCTGAACCCAGTTGCGCTCCAGACCGGCTTTTTTAAAAATGCCGGCATCGAACGTGCGCATGAAAAAACCGCGCTCGTCCTGAATTGGCGCCAGTTGAATTTCAAATACGCCGTCTAATTTTCGTTCCTTGATTTCCACAATTCCTGGTAGGTTTTGATCTGTTCCTGACAAAGAGTTTGCACATTTTCCTGCGCATACCGGGCGTACCAGTCGGCGGTAAACTGTACGGTTTCGTTAAAATCAAGCACCGGCTTCCAACCGAGCAATTGCATGGCTTTGCTGATGTCGAGCATAAGCAGGCCGGCCTCGTGGGGTTGGTTGGGGTCGGATATGTCGCGCCATCCGGTGATAGTGAGGGGGTGACTTCGAGTCACCTCCTCACTGTTTTCACTTCGAGTCACCCCCTCACTGCGCCGGCGGAAATACTCAAAAAACGCGTCGGCAATTTTCCCAACAGCAAACACGCCCTGAGGCAAGGGCCCGAAATTCCAGCCTTCGGCAAAACGCTGCCGGGATTCGAGCAGCTTTTCTGCCAGCAGCAGGTAGCCGCCGAGCGGTTCCAGCACGTGTTGCCAGGGTCGTACGGCTTTGGGGCTGCGGATTTCCAGGGTTTCCCCGCGTTCAACGGCCCGGATGATATCGGGAACCAGGCGGTAATCCGACCAGTCGCCGCCGCCGATGACGTTGCCGGCCCGGGCGGATGCAATTGCCGGACTGTTTTCTTTTGAAAAAAAAGATCGCCGGTAGGCGGAAATGACCAGCTCCGCAGCGCCTTTACTGGCACTGTACGGATCGTGCCCGCCCATCGGGTCGGTTTCGCGGTACCCGTACACCCATTCCTTGTTTTCGTAACATTTATCGGTCGTCACCAGAACGGCCGCACGCACCGAGGATGTTTGCCGGATAGCTTCCAGGATATGCGCCGTGCCCTGGGTATTGGTGGCGAAGGTGCCGGCGGGGTCTGCATATCCGTCGAGGACGAGGGCCTGGGCAGCCAGGTGGAAAACGATTTCCGGCTGCTCTGCTTCAAAGATTTTCAATACCGTGTCCAGATCGCGAATGTCACCCCGATGGTCCTGCATGCGCCGGCCGATGCCGCTCAGCACAAACACATCTTTTTCGGTGCGGGGCTCCAGCGCCAGCCCAACTAACCGGGCGCCCAGCATTTCCAGCCACAGGCTGAGCCAGGCGCCTTTGAAACCCGTGTGCCCTGTGACGAGGACTTTTTTATTATGAAATACAGATTGAGTCATTTTTGCTGTTGGCTATTGGCTGTTGGCTATTGGTTGTTCCTGTTGACGGCAATTTTCACTTTTTGAGTGCAGCCAACAGCCAATAACCAACAGCCCTCAGGTCCAGATTTTCCATTTTGCCTGGTCTTGTTGCCAGAGTTTATCGAGGGTCATTTTATCGCGCAGGGTATCCATGGGATGCCAGAAGCCCCGGTGTTTGTAGGTGAACAGCTCGCCGTCGGCGGCCAGGTTTTCGAGTGGTTTGCGTTCGAAAATCGTGGCATCGCCTTCCGTGATATAGTCGAAAACGTTGTGTTCGCAAACGAAGAAGCCGGCATTGATCCAGCCGCCTTCGCCTTTAGGTTTTTCGACAAATTTGCTGACACGGCCGCCATCCTGAATGTCCAGCGCCCCGAAGCGTCCTTCGGGCTGGGAGGAAGTCATGGTAATGGCTTTGCCGTGGCTGTTATGAAACTGCACGAGGGCCCGGATGTCGATATCGGCCACCCCGTCGCCATAGGTCAGCATGAACGGTTCGCCGGGTTTCAGGAAGGGTTTGGCGCGGAGCACCCGGCCGCCGGTCAGGGTATCGAGGCCGGTATCGAGCAGGGTAACTTTCCAGGGTTCGCTGACGTTGTTGTGCACTTCCATGGTGTTGTTGGCCAGGTCGAACGTCACATCGGAGTGGTGGAGAAAATATTGCGCAAAATATTCTTTGATCACGTAGGCCATATACCCGCAAAGAATGACAAAATCGGTATACCCATGGTGCGCATAAATCTTCATGATGTGCCAAAGAATGGGTCTGCCGCCGATTTCTACCATGGGCTTTGGCCGCACCCCGGTTTCTTCACTGAGACGCGACCCGTAGCCTCCGGCCAGAATAAATACTTTCATGTAAAGGATGGATTCAATAGTTAAAGGGTAAAGATTAATTGTTCCTGCACCAGCAGGGTTATGCTTTCCATTCTTGAAATGGATGTCATGCTGCTGGTAAAAAATAGATTTGTCGTCAGTTTATGCCGCGCCGGCGCCGGGATGATGCGCAGGAGCTTTGTCTTGCCGAGGCTCAGGGCATGATTCAAGCCGGGAAAGTACCCGGGCAACAATCGCATGGCCTGCCACTTCATAGCCGGGGAGCCGGCAGGCCGCCAGACCAGCGAGAGCAGTTTTTGAAAAACCAGTTTTTTCTCTTGGGGGCTGAGTTTCCGGTTGTTATGCCGGTCAAATTCAGGGAGTATCCTGAAAAGGCTGCGTTGGTAGGCCCGCCAGTTGCCCCGGATGAGCGCTTTGGGTACGTTCAGACTCAGGCCATTGCCGTGCCGCCGATACGCCGTTGTTTTTTCATTGATAAAATGCACTTTCGAGCGTGCGGCAATATGCAGCCAACGCAGATAATCCGGTATTTGGTAGCTGCGGTCGGGAAAAACCACGTGGCCCTGCAGCAGCTCCCGCCGGAACACCGCGGTGGAATTGTTAATAAAATTGGATTGCAGCAGGTCCAGGAAAACCGATCCGCTCTGGTACATTTTTCGAATATTGTCCTGATCGGTATCTTCAATAAACGCACCGGAGTCGGAAATCGTGACCACATCGGAATACACGACGCCGTAGTCCGGATTTTTTTCCAAAAAAGTAACTTGTTTTTTCAATTTGAGCGGGTCGGTCCAGACATCATCCCCGTCGCAAACGGCGATGTATTTGCCCGTACAGCTGCCCATGGTACGCGCGGTATTTGCCGCTATGCCCATGTTTTTTTCTTCGGGCAACACCCGAATAACGCCGGGGTGTTTTGCGGCGTATGCTTCGCAAATGGCGCGGGTGCCGTCTTTGGAACAATCGTCGCCAATAACCAATTCAATCGGAAAGTCAACGTGCTGGTTCAGCACACCGTCGATCGCTTCCGCGATAAAATCCTGTGCATGGAATGTGATCATGCTGATACTAACCAGAGGCTCCTGTTTTTGCATTTCAAACCGGGTTACGATGTTTTAAATTTAGCAAAAAGTTGAAGCGTCTTTGGCAGGATTAAATGGCGCAGCAGGTTAATTTCTTCTGTTTTTGCCCAAATATGGAGGGCCAGATAAAGGACGCCGCCGATGGCAGAAACCAGCAATATGTTTGCAAAGCCGGGCAGGGCGTGTACGTCTTTCAAAAAAAACAACAGTACGCCAGTCAGCGCGCTGAAGGAAACCGTCGGCAAAATATCCTTTACCTGTTCAGACAGGGTATACTTCAGAAATTTACTGGAATAATAGGCATTTATCAGCAAGTTAATATATGCCGTAATTACTTCTCCAAGGATCAGGCCATAAATACCAAATTGCAGGCCGACGACAATTGCGATCGTAATATTTATTTTTTTAATGACTTCCAGTTTCAGGCTGAGGTCCGAACGGCCAAGCACGAGCAGCATGTTCAGGTTGATCGAACTGAAATGGTAGGTCAGGCCGGAAAGGCAGAGCAATTGCAGCATGGGCACCGAGGGGAGCCACTTTTCGCCAACGAGGCCGACGATCACCGGCTCGGCCAGCACGCCCAGCACTACCAGCGCCGGAATAATGACAAAGGAGCAGAGTTTGAGGATTTTCCGATACCCGACCTTCAGTTTTTCGATATCATCCTGCAATTTGGCCAAAACCGGATAGGTCACACTGTGCACCGTCCGGAACAGGGTGTTGATCACCATCATGGTAAAGTTGTTGGCCTGGGTGTAAAACCCGAGTGTGGCGGCGGTAAAAAACTTGCCGATCAGCAATTTGTACACGTGGGTGTAAAATTTGTCGAGCACGGCAGCCGCAAGAATTTTGGAGCCAAAACCAAAAAGCCGCCGGAACGACGCGATGCTGAACTGCAGGGTAGGCCGCCAGCGCGTGATCACCCATAAAAAAATGGTGCTCATCAGGTCGTTCAGCGCAAACCGCACCACCAGTGCCCATACGCCCCAGCCCTGAAAAGCCAGGAGCACGGCGCATGCCCCGGAAACCACCACGGCAATGAAGCGCACAATGGTGAGGGACTTGAAATTTATCTCCTGGGTGAGCACGCTGTTTTGGACAATTCCAAAGGAGCTGACGATCAGGCTGAGGCCCAAAACCCGGATAATTGCCGTGAGCATGGGCTGATCAAAAAACGCGGCGATGTAGGGCGCACATAAAAACAGCACGCCGTACAAAATGACCGAGACGACAAGGTTGAAAATAAAGGTGGTGGACTTGTCGAGTTCAGAGATCGTTTTTTCCCGGATCAACGCGGTGGAAAAGCCGCTTTCCACAAACACTGCGGAAAACTCAAAAAACACCATGACCATGGCCACCAACCCAAAGTCCTCCGGCGAAAGCAACCGCGCCAATACAATGGTAACCACGAAACTGATAACGCTCCCGCCAAGTTTGTCTATCAAAACCCAAACAATGGCGGAAAGCGAACGTTCACTCAGGCTTTTCGACATCGAAACACTAGTTCAGATTGACGGCTTTGGTTTTCCCTTTATCTTTTGCTTTGAGTTTTGACTTTTTCTCCGGTTCGTAATAGCTGTTGCCTTTTCCATTGCCGTAGCCATAGCCGTAGCCGTAGGAATAGCTGCCGACGGGGTACCCGATTTTATTCACGGGAACCGCATTGAGCACGATAAATGGCCGCGGGAGTTTGTCTTTTTGGGCAATATCTTCCACAATGTCCAATTGCCCTTTATACGTATAGCCGGTACGCACCACATACATGGTGGCGGAAGCCAGGTCTTTCATTTGCAGGGCATCGGCCACCCGGCCTACCGGCGGCGCATCGAGAATGATAAAATCGTATTCGGCACGCATTTCTCCAATCAGTTCGCGCAGGCGTGCCGACATGATCAACTCGCCCGGGTTGGGTGGCGTGGGGCCGCTGCCGATAAAGTCGAGGTTTTTGTGCAGTCCGGTGTTGCGAATGATCTGGCTGGCAGCGACACTTGGGTCGATCAGGTAGTTGACGATCCCGTCTTCGGCAGGCTCAACGCTCATGTACACCTCTTGTTTGGGCTTGCGAAGGTCTAACTCGACGATCAGCACTTTTTTGCCCGACAGGGCCATGGTCATGCCCAGGTTTAGCGCGATGAACGACTTGCCCTCTCCGGAAGTGCTCGAGGTGACCAACATGGTTTTCATTTCGCTTCCGGGGGCTACATACGCGAGGTTGGCGCGCAGGAGGCGGAACATCTCGGCAATGGCGGTGCGGCTGTTTTCCTTGACCACCACATTTTCCGAGGTATTGCTTTGGCCCAGGGTGCCGACCAGCGGTACCGAGGTGCTGTTGGCTATGTCCGCTTCCGATTGCACCTTGTCGTTCAGGCTGTCGATGAGCAGGATAAGGCCGATGGGAAGCGCGGTGCCGAGGAAAAGACCGATCATCCATATCTGGGCGGGTACCGGGCTCAGGGGGCTGTGGTCGGCCGCTGCGGGCTCCACGACACGGCCTTTGGCGGCGGTTACGGCCAGCGAAACGGCGGCTTCTTCCCGTTTTTGCAGGAGGTAGAGGTACAGGCTTTCTTTCACATCTTTCTGGCGCTCGATTTCCAGCAGTTCACGCTGACGGCGTGGCATGCTGTAGAGCCGGTTTTCCAGGGTGGCCCGCGAGCCTTTGGTGGCGCTGGCGGTGATTTGCAGGTCGTTTTTTATGCTGCGGATGTTGTCGATGATCGTTTGGCGCAGGTTGGCCAGTTCTTTTTTGTTGAGCAGCAGCGTAGGGTGTTCCGGCCCCATTTCACTCAGTAGGCGGTTGTGTTCGATCAACAGTTGGTTGAAGCGCTCCAGTTGGTTGGTCAGGGTGAGGTTGTTGAGGCTGAGGTTGGTTGGTACGAATTCGAAGTTGTTGCGGTTTTTCGCCAGAAAATCTTCCACGGTGGACAAAATTTCCAGTTGCACTTCGTTCGCAGTGACTTCCTTGTTGTAGTTCGACATTTCGGCCATCAGCTGAGTGCCTTCAGCGCCCAGTTCGATGATGCCGAAATTTTGGCGATAGGCTTGCAGGTTGCGCTCTGTGGAGGAGAGGTTTTGGGCGATCATGTCGATGCGTTCGTTCACCATGTCGATGGTGCTTTCGAACGCCTTGTTTTTTATGGCAATACTATTCGCATTGTATTCGTCCATCAGTTCGGCGAGAATATCGCGTGCGCGCTCCGGAGAGTGGTCTTTGATGGTCAGTTGCAGGGTGCTGGATAATTCGCCGATAATTTCAACTTTCACTTTGTCGGCCAGGTTTCGCGCCATACTCATAACCGACACGATGGAGATGCCGATTTGGGTACTGGCGTATTCCCCGGGTTTGTGTGAAAGGGTAAGTTTACCCATCGGCAGATCCATTTCTTTGCCAAACTCGCCTTTGTAGGGGACTTCATCTATTTCCAGCACGTATCCGCCCCTGCCGTTGTCTGTCAATACGCCACTGAGCCCTGCATTTTCAGAAGCGGGAGTCCAGACGGCCACTTGGATGGGCGAGTCTTTGTACAGCGCGCGTTTTTTATACCCGTCAATGCTGAAATACTGGTACTGCAATTCGAGTTTTTTAACCACATCCACCATCAGGGGGGTGGATTTGAGCACCAGCGTCTCATTCTCCAGCGTCTTGTTTTTTTTGCCCATGCCCAGGTCGTTGAAGATGATCTCTTCGGTAGGTTGACCGGAGTTTTCATCATCCTTGATCAGGATCAAAGCCGTAGACGAATAAATCGGCATGGTATATTCCAGATAAAAATAGGCTGCCGATAAAGCGATCGACAGGGCGATTACAAACAAGTACCAGTAGCGCAGGCCCTTGAATATAATTTGCTTGATGTTGAATTGATTCTCTCCCATGATGTGTAAGCCGTTTTGATTTTGGCGAAATGCGTGAATCGGTTCTGGTTTCCGGTACTTGATGCGGGTCCGCTAATCGTGTTCGAACGGGTGCGGACTAAGCGGTAATGCTGCAAGCGGGTGGTGATCCTCTACCAACCCGAGTGGCCGGGCATTGCGAATGGTGTGCGCAATTTCAACCGCGCGGGCTGCCTCCCGCAGTCCAAAGCCTTTCCCTTCTAAAATAGCCTGGTAACTGAGGGTATGCAAATCGGTAAAACCGCTGCTGAATTCAATTTCTTTGCCTTCCACGGTGATGGAGCGGAAGGTGCGCATGCCGTTGTTTTTCACGGCCTCCGCGATGGTATTGTAGTTGATGCTCAAAAACCATTTTACCCGCGCTTTTTCCAATTGTAAAAAACCGGAGGAACGGTCATGACTTTGGATATAAACCTGGTTTTCAATTACTTCTCCGAAAATCCAATGCAGCATGTCAAAAAAGTGGATGCCGATGTTTGTGGCTATGCCGCCGGATTTCTCCTTGCTGCCTTTCCAGCTGGTGTAATACCAATTGCCCCGCGAGGTGATGTAGGTCAGATTCACATCGAATACTTTTCCGGGCGGAGCCGCATCCACCTGGCGTTTGAGCTCGAGCAAAGCCGGGTGCAGGCGCAATTGCAAAATGGAATACACGCGCTGGCCGGTTTCTTTTTCGATATCGAGCAGGCCTTCAACATTCCAGGGGTTCAATACGAGCGGTTTTTCACAAATTACATCGGCGCCGCTGCGCAAACCAAAGCGGATATGGGCATCGTGCAGGTAATTGGGGGAGCATACGCTAACATAGTCAATCGGAATGTCGTTGCGTTTCATCTTGCTGACATGCCGGTCAAACCGTTCAAATTCTGTAAAAAAGGCTGATTCGGGGAAATAACTGTCAATCGTTCCCACCGAATCGTTGGGGTCTAATGCTGCAACCAGCGTATTTCCGGTATCCTGGATCGCGCGCATGTGGCGGGGAGCGATGTAACCGGCAGCACCAATGAGTACAAATCGTTTCATTAATTCTAGAGTTCCTATGGATTAGATGATTACTGTGTCTGCTGTTCTACCGGCCTGGCGTCCAATTTTTGTACCAGCCCGTCGGTCAGCCGGTATGCCTGGCCGCTACCGGGGCAAACGGCTGCGCCTTGTTCGTCAAAGTGCAGGCGTTCGCCATGTTCGCTCATCCAGCCGATGGTACGCGCCGGATTGCCAACCACCAACGCATACGGCGGGATATCTTTCGTGACTACGGCGCCGGCGCCAATAAAGGCATAGGCGCCAATTTTTGTGCCACATACGATGGTCGCATTGGCGCCGATGGTTGCGCCGCGGGCCACATGGGTTTTTTTGTACGCGTCTTTTCTGTTTACGGCGCTGCGCGGATTCACCACATTGGTAAAAACCATGGACGGACCCAAAAACACGTCGTCTTCACAAACGACTCCGGTGTAAATGGAAACATTGTTTTGAACTTTGACATTGTTGCCAAGCTGGACGTCGGAGGCGACAAAAACATTTTGCCCCAACGAGCAATAGGCGCCAATGCGGGCGCCGGCCATTACATGGCAAAAATGCCAAATCTTGGTTCCTTCTCCTATGGCACAGCCATCGTCAATAACAGCGCTGGGATGTGCATAAAATGATTGGTTCGACACGTTGAGTGCTTTTGTACGGTAAACAAATTATTCCCACACGAACCGCGGGGGGAATTAAACAAAGCGGAGGATGTCTTTTGCTGCACAGTCTCAAATACCTGGGGGGTATTTATCGGGGCATCAGGACATTTTGTATTACCAATTTTTATACATTAATTAATTGTACAAACAATTGATAACCAATGCAGATTAGGATACTACGGGAGACAAAAGTCGTGCCAATCCAAAGGCGAGGAAGTAATTTGGTAACAGACCCTTGCAGGAGAAATTGCGCTCAAAGATAAAAACAAATAGCCATACGTAAACCTTTCCCGGGCCTGGACGGCTTAAATTTTAATTAACGCAAGTTGTGACCTAGTAAAATTACAAAATAATTACTCGTCAGACGGCAAAAAGCCGTCAGACGAGCGCCTTGGTCTGACGGCTTGTTGCCGTCTGACCAATATAACTGGCTCCAAATAAGAAATTACCCGATTTGGTGTAGTTTGAGATAAACTACACAAGGCAAAACGCCTGTTTTCACCGGCCAATCACAACAGGCTGGGTGTATTGCCCGTCTTCCGCCAAAACCTGCAATAAATACATGCCTGCTGGCATATCCCCGAGGTTGAAGGCCTGTACCTGACGCGTGGATTGGATTTCCGTCGGGCGTTCCAAAACCAGGCGCCCCAACAGGTCGATAAACCGGAACCGGAGTGGCCTCGGGTTGGTCATCTCGACAGTCACCGTCAGGTGGTCGTGTGCCGGGTTGGGAAAAACCAATACCTGAAAATCCGCATCAGCCGGATTATTGGTACCGACAATTTCCGTCAGGACCACTGCAAAACTTGCCGTACAGGAATTACTGTCCGTCACCAGTAAACTATACTGACCTGCGGGCGCCCCAACCAGGTCTTCCTGGCTACTGACCACACTGGTATCATTCAACGTCCAGGTATAACTAAAGGGCGGGGTTCCACCGGAAATTTGCACATCGACCGCGCCGTTTTGCTGGCCTTGAAGCGGCTGTTGTACCGACTGCGGGACAATAAACAGGGTATCCGGCTCGGCCAGTGCGACTTCCAGCAGGTTCGTGCAGCCGTTGGCTTCCGTGATGGTTACGGTATAACTGCCCGCCTGTAAACCCATGAGGTCTTTTTCGTTCGAGCCCGTCGACCACAAATAGGTATAGCCCGGTATGCCCCCTGCTAAACTCAGTTGGATGGCGCCGTCAGCGCCGAGATAGCAGGACACATTTGTCCGATTTGCACTGAAGTCCAGCGCCGGCGGTTCTGTAATAAAAGTGGCCAGGCTTGCGGTGCAGCCGTTGGCATCCGTTACAATTAAACTGAACGTGCCCGGCTCCAGGTTTTCCAGGTTTGGCGTGTTCGCCCCGTTCGACCACAGATAGGTGTAGCCCATTGTGCCGCCGGAAACCGTGGTACTCACCATGCCGTCGGCAGCACCGGGGCAGGATACGTTGGTGGGGATGCCGGTAAGTTGCACGGCAGTAGGCTCGGTTAAGGTAGTACTGGTGGTGGCTGTACAGTTGTTTTGATCTGTCACCGTTACGGTGTAGGTGCCTGCCGGCAGGTTGCTCAGGTTCGGGCCCGTTTGGCCGCCCGACCACAAAAATCCGAAACCGGTCGTTCCGCCGGAAACAGTACTGCTGATAGCGCCATTTGAAACGCCATGGCACGACAGGTTGGTCGGCACCGCGCTCACTTGCAGCAATCCCGGCTCAAGGATGGTCGCGCCGGCAACCGCCGTGCAGCCATTCAGGTCCGTGACGGTTACGGTGTACGTCCCCGGCGGCAAATTGCTCAGATTTGAACTCGTTTGGCCGCCCGACCACAAAAAACTGTACCCGGCCGTTCCGCCCGATACGGTAAGATTGGCCGTGCCGTTTGAAGCGCCAAAACAGGTAATCCCGGTTTGTGTAGCGGCTACCTGCAACAGCGGCGGCGCAGTTACGGTAGCGCTGACGGTAGCCGTACAGGCATTCAGATCAGAGACGGTCACGGTGTAGGTGCCTGCCGGTAAATTACTCAGGCTGGAAGATGTTTGGCCACCCGACCACAGGAAGCTGTATCCCGGCGCGCCGCCTGAAACACTGAGCATAACCGAGCCGTTCGAACCGCCCGCACAGGAAATGCCGGAGCCGGTGGCAGTCAATGTCATGCCCGGCGGGTCGGTCAGGGTGGCTGTCACCACTTCCACGCAACCATTGGATTCGGTTACCGTCAGGGTGTACGTGCCCGCCTTGAGGTTCGAATTCAGCGCTGTTTCTGCGCCGTTCGACCATTTATATTCAAGCGTGGTTATGGCGCCGCTTACGGAAGCAAGCAGGGAACCGTTGGAGCCTCCTTTACAGGTTGGCGGAACAGCCTGGAATGTCGTATTGGTGGTACACATGTTGGACGCGCAGGCAACTGCCGTACCCAATTGCCGGACTTCGCAGCCCATGCCATCCATCACAATTACAGCAAAAGCCGCTCCACTGGGAATAACCTGCCCGTTCATATCGGCCGCATACGTATACGGAAGCACGCCACCGGTAACTTCTACATACAGGCGCGCCGAGTCGATCCCGACACAGGGCTGCAACACCTCAAGCGCAAGCGGGCTAAAGTCCGGCAAAGCCTGCCCATCCAGAATTTTCAAACAAACATTTCCGCTGCCGACACCTCCGGGGCCGTTCCAGGATGCGATTTGCACATAATATTTTTGGCCGGCATTCAAACTGCCGACAGTCACATAACCTTCGCAACGAAGCGGGTTCTGGCTACAAAAAACAGGTTTCAGGTCCGCGCAATCGCCTTCCCAAACCGCCAGGATGTGTTCAAAGTTGGCGCCGGTATTCATTTGAACCGAACCAAATGAAGGCGCCGTAAATGAAAACCAGACATCCCGGTCGACCTTAACGGCACAGGTAGGCTGGTAGCCTGAAAAAGTAGCACCGGCATTATTTCCCGCAGCACAGGAAGCGCCAAGGTTTACCGGAATGGCATTTACACAATCGTTATTGGATACCACATTGCTTTGCTTAACACTCAAGGCGGGGCACAGCGAGCCCTCGATCGAGGCAAAGGACCCGGCTATTTGAACAAAGTACGGCGCGCCCGGCGTTAGTGCCGGCAACTGCAAACTGCCGCCCTTGTGGTTGCCGGCAACTTCCGTAAGGCTGTTGCAGCTGCCCGAATAAACCGTGATGATATCCGAAAAACCGGCGTTGCTTTTTACGGAAAGCACGTCGCCGGCCGGCAAATTGCCCGCCGTAAATGTATACCACACGTCGGCCCGGGCCAGCGCATTGAGCGAGGGCAGGGTGGCCGACATGTCGGCGTTTCGGTTGGTGCCATTCACGCAGGGGCCGTTGACGGTCAGCGGTACGGCGCCGGCGCAATCGTCGTTGGCCGGTTTGACCGGAAAGGCGTCGGTCTGATCAATCTCGACGCAAACGCTACCGTGTTCGAGCCCGAATCCCTCGGCCTGGCCTGCCACCCGGATGAAATAGGTTTGATCAAATTCAGCCTGGAAATACGTGGTTTCGCCGGTGAAACCGTGTTCGTCGCGGTTGTTGCAAAGCACCGGCGCCAGGTTGGTGCAAATGTTGGTGTAAATATTGACGATGTCGTTAAAATTGGCATTGGTGTTCAACTGGGCGATCCCGTTAAAATCGGCAACCCAGCGAAACCACAGGGATGCCTCCGCGCGGCCGCTGCAATCCGGCGCCGGCCCGTCGAACAGGGCAGTGGTGTTGTCGGCTTCCACACAGGGCGCACCGGTAAATATTTTTTGCGCCTGGTTGCAAAAATCAATGGCGGAGCCTTCCCCGACCACTTTGAAATTATCGAGCCCCACCCAATACCCGAAAACGCCGTTGTCGGCATATTCAAAAACGACCCGCAATTGCGCCGACCGGTACGGGTTCAGGTCGTAGCTGTGGTGTACAAATTGCGGGAGCCAGGGCCCCCCGACATGCCCGGTTGATTCAAAAAGCGTGGTTTTTAGCCCCGATTCATTTTCCAGATACACCTTGATGGTTTCTCCGGTATAGCGCAGGATGATGTCGTAGTCGAGTGTGTAGTTGAAAAATTCGGTACCGTTGAACCAGGGAGAAGTCAGGCGAATGGTGGACGGTTGTGCCTGGGCGCCCAGGGCGTCATCGTCAAAATAAACAAAGCAACTGCCGTCCAGCGAACTGCCGTGCCCGTGGGCCGCCGAGTTGGTCGGCACCCGGCCAAATTGCCAGTTGTTTTGCCCGGCCAGCACAGCAGTTTCCCAGCCGGCAGGCTTTACACAATTATTAAATCCTTCGCCAACAACGATGGTGCCCGTACCCGAGCCAACCACCTTTATATTGTCTATCCCGGCCCACCAGCCCCATTCCCCGGCATTATCTTTGTAGCGTAGGATCAACCGGACGTTGGACGCCCGTTTTGCCAAACTCAGGTCGTACCGCAAGGTGACGAAATCACTGATCTGGTCTCCGGTGTTCTGGTCTTGATCAAAACGGTAGAGCAGTTGTTCCGAACTGCCGTCGGTAAGCAGGATTTCGAGGCCTTGTTGGGTATTGACAGACCGGTGCCGGAAATGAACATCCAGGCTGAGTTCAACCGTTTCGTGCAAACCGGTGTTGAAAGCAGGCGAGGTAAATTCCAGGATATAGCCGGGGGTGTTTTCCCCGGCAGCGTCATCGTCGATAAACAGGAAACAGCTGCCGTCGATGCTTTGCCCTTGCGCGGCGCCATTTTGGGAAGTCCCGACATACCACTGCACCAGTTGATTGCCGGTTACCTTGGTTTGCCAGTTTGCCGGCAAAATGCAGTTGTCAAATTTTTCCTCAAACAACGTAGTCTGGCCATGCAGCGTAACGCAATTGAAGCTGAAATAAAGTATGAAAAAAACAAGTAGTGAATGGCGCATAAGGCTCAGTTTTTGTTGGATTAAAAGAACTGGTTGCAGTCGATACGTTGATCCGCCTCAGCCAACCCGGCTGAAATCAGGAATAAAGTTAGTGCCTTCCTGAGGATTTGATTTTGCCCCGCTCCGTTAAGGACCGGGTTTGATAATATCTGACACGAATCTGTTTATTAAGATGGGTTAGACAGAATTTTACTAACCTTTGTTCATATAATTTTTAACACTATGCCAAACCAAACCGACACGATTACGGATGTAGCCGGTACGGAAACAAAGGCTGCCAAAGCCCTGAATAACACCCTCGATCCATACGTGCCGTCACCGGATAAACCCTGGAACGCCCGGCGGGTGGCGCACCTGTACCGCCGCCTGGGATTCGGCGCCACGATCGAGCAAATCCAGCAGGGTTTGCAAATGAGCCCGGCGGCACTGGTGGACCAATTGCTCGATACGGCCGCGGCACTTCCGCCGCCCACACCGCCCGTTTGGGCCAATTGGATCAGCGGCGATTACAACGGCGACAAAGTTTTGTACGACCAGCACCGGGAAGACATGCGGTTTATGTGGTACACCGATATGCTGGACGAAGGGATTCGCGCCCGGATGGCCCTTTTCTGGCACAACCATTTTGTTACAGAACTACTGGTTTATGGGTGCAATTCCTACATGTGGAGCTATTACTCCCTGCTGCATGAATATGCCTTTGGCAATTTCCGGGAATTCACGGTTCAAATGGGCAAAAATCCTGCCATGCTGGTCTATCTGAACGGCAATCTGAATGAAGCCGGCGAACCCAACGAAAACTACGCGCGCGAACTCATGGAACTGTTTACCATGGGAGAAAGCAACGGGTATACGCAGTTTGATGTGGTGGAGATGTCGCGGGCGCTCACCGGTTGGCAGGCATCATTTAACGATTGCACGCCGGCCTTTTTTGATCCGGCAAAATTTGACAATACGCCCAAAACCATTTTCGGCAAAACGGATAATTTTGACTTCGATTCGGCGCACAACCTCGTTTTTAGCGAACGCCCCCAACAGGTTTCCCACTTTGTTACCGGAAAAATTTACCGCCACTTTGTCTACCAGCACGAAGACCCCGATATCATCCAGGGCCTGGCCGCCACCTTCCGCGACAATGACTGGGAACTCCTGCCCGTGTTCAAACAATTGTTCAAAAGCGAGCATTTTTTCGAAGAGCGTTTTATCAACGCCAAGATCAAAAGCCCGCTCGACGCTTTGCTCCCGATTTATAAAATGGGCGGGGTGAAAGCCACGGTGCACATTCAGCCCAACTGGTTTGGCGACATGAATTTTTATGCCAACCAACTCGGCCAGTTTATCGTGTACGGCCCGCCCAATGTGGCCGGCTGGCCCGGACACCGCGAATGGCTCAACGAAAGCCGCCTGACCCGGCGCTGGAACTACTGCGACCTGATCCTCACCTTCCTGCTGTCCAACAACGACATCAAGGAATACCTGCGCGAACTGGCCCGCACCCTCAGCAACAACAGCAACGACCCGGTGACGATCACTGCCGCACTCACCGATTTTTTCCTCGGGCAATCGCTCGGTACCATCTATTTCAATGGCGCAGTCGATCGTTTCAAAGCCGGCATTCCGGAAGGCTATTTCACCGACGGCTCCTGGAACCTCAACTGGGACGAAGCGCCCGACCAGATCGTCAACCTGTTCAAATACCTGGTGCGCATGCCGGAGTACCAATTAACCTGATGCCGGCCGATAAATTCCGGTTAACCGGATATTCACCTTTAATCATCATCCAACGGAAACAGTCATGAATAAAAAATACAAACAGCGTTTTGGCGCAGCCCTTGAACACGGAGAAGCCCACGACCGCGAGCACCGCCTTTGGTCGCGCCGCGATTTTCTTTCAGCCTCCGGGCTGCTGGGCGCCGGGAGTTTTCTGCTGGCAAACAGCCCGGTCAGCATCTTTCAACCGTCGCCGCTCCTGGCTGCCATGGCAAACAGTGGCGGAGCAAATGATCGCATTCTCGTACTGATCCGCCTCGACGGCGGCAACGACGGCCTGAATACGGTGGTCAAACGCGGCAGCGCCGAATATTACAACCTGCGGCCCAACCTGGGCATACCCGACAACAAACTCTGGGCACTCAGCAATGAATACGGCATGCCGGTGGAAACCAACGACCTGGAGTCGTTGTGGAACGAAGGCATGATGAAAACGATTTTCAATGTGGGCTACCCGGTGCCCAATTACAGCCATTTCCGGTCTTCCGATATCATTATGACAGGCAGCGGCTCCGACACGGTGATCGAAACCGGCTGGATCGGCCGCTTCCTCGATAATGACTACGCCGCTTTTCTGGACGCGCCGCCCTCGATCCCGCCGGCCATCCAGATCGGATCCACCTCCAACCTGGTTTTCAAGGCCGACGAAGCCAATATGGCCCTGTCGATCAGCAGCCCCGAACAGTTTTACCAAATTGCCCAAACGGGCCAGCTGTATGAAACGGCTTCGCTCGGCAGCTCCTACCGCGAGCTGGAACTGGCCTATGTGCGCCATACCGCCAACGCCGCGTTCCGGTATTCCGAAACAATCCAGCAGGCCTACAACGGCGGGAAAAACGACGTGGTTTACCCCGCCAACAACGACCTCTCGGCGCCCATGTCGATCATCGCCCGCGTGATCAAAGGGCAACTGGGCACCCGGATTTTCCTGGTAAGCCTTGCCGATTTTGATAACCATGCCAACCAACTCAACGAGCACCTAAATCTGCTCCAGCAGGTGTCTTCCGCCGTCAAGGCATTTTATGACGACCTGGGCGCCAACGGTGGCGACTGGCCGCAGAAGGTGCTGACCATGACGTTCTCCGAATTTGGCCGGTCGATCTACGAAAACGGCTCCCGGGGCACCGACCATGGCGCCGGCACACACACCCTGCTTTTTGGCGGCGGCATCGGCAACGGTTTCGTCGGGCAATATCAGGACATGAGCAACCCCAATCCGGTCGGCGACCCGCCGTTCAGCGTCGATTTCCGGGATGTGTACGCGTCGGTCCTGCAGGATTGGCTGGGCAACACCCCCGAACTGGTTCAATACATCCTGGGCAAACCGACGCCGCCCATCCCGGGGCTGGTTCCGGCGGCTCCGCCCAACTTGGGCGACAACGGCCAGTGCGCCCTGCTCGGGCATAATGCCCACCCGGTGATGTTTGGCGCCTACGAAATCAAGTTTTCCATTACTCAGGGATCTGCCGTGCGCTTGCAGTTGCTCGACTCGGCAGGCCATGTCCTGCGCTCCCTCATCGATGATTTTATGCCGAGAGGAAGCCACACGTTCCTGTTCCGGCCCGCCGATTGGCACGTTGCACCCGGCGCCTACCAGTACCGCCTGCGCGCTGCCGGCCAGGTGTTTCAGCGGGCAATCCGTATTTGATCCGGTAGCAGTGCCGTTATTGTCGGCGTGACTTCGAAGTCACGCCGACAATGACCTAATCGCATCCAATTTTTCACAATCCACTAAAAACCTGTGTTTTAAAAATAAATACTGGTTCGAACCGATATAATTTCAACTTTAATTCCTTGGAAGTGAACTAAATCGGAAAATATGGATTTAAGAAGGCACACACATTTTATTTACTTATTTGGATAATCCAAACGCAATTTCATGACCTATTGCACCCTCCGCATCGTAGTTATCCCCTTCCTGCTTTTTTTTCCGCTATTGCTCGCCGCACAGCCGTCCAACCCTGCGCCCAACCGCCTGGGCCTGGTGAAAGGGCTGGTTGTGGATGCGCAAACGCGGCTTCCACTCGAATTTGCAACGGTTGCCCTGTTGAATGCGGCGGACAGTAGTGTAGCCGGCGGTGGATTTACCGATGAAAAAGGGTTTTTCCAGGTAAAAGCAGATTTCGGGCGGTATTACCTGCGCCTCGATTTTCTGGGCTACCAGGTGCGGTATATCGGCAATATTGTGTTGAGCCGCGCCAATCCGGTTGCAGACCTTGAAATAATCCCACTCGAAGTAGCAGCCAATACACTCGATGAAGTAGTCGTGCGTGCCGAAAAAAGTCAGGTCCAGATGTCGCTCGACAAACGCGTGTTCAACGTAGGAAAAGACCTGGCCAACCGTGGCGGCACCGCTGCCGACGTGCTCGACAACGTACCCTCGGTAAACGTCGATGTGGAAGGCAATGTGAGCCTGCGCGGCAGCAGCGGCGTGCGCATTCTGGTGGATGGCCGCCCGTCGGGCCTGGTCGGTATCAGCAACACCAACGGCTTGCGCCAACTGCCGGCCAACCTCATCGACCGGGTGGAAGTGATTACCAACCCCTCGGCGCGCTACGAGGCGGAAGGCATGGCCGGGATCATCAATATCGTGCTTAAAAAAGACCAGTCGCCCGGCTTCAACGGCGCCATTGATCTCACCGGCGGAAACCCGGCCGAATACGGCGTCAGCGTAAACCTGAACTACCGGAAAAACAAACTCAACCTCTTCTCCTCCTACGGCTTGCGGTACAACGAACGCCCCGGCTCCGGCAGCCAGTACCAGGAATTCTACACCGGCGATACCACCCTCATCACTCAACTGGACCGCGAGCGGAAGCGCAGCGGCTGGTCCAACAGCCTGCGCTTTGGCGCCGACTACTTTTTCAACCAAAAAAACAGCCTGACCACGGCCTTCTCCTGGCGCTACAGCAACGAAGACAATTTCGGTGAAATCCTGTACCGCGATTTCCGGAACAGCCTCAGCAACCCGACCGGCACTACCCGCCGGACCGACGATGAAACGGAAACAGAACCCAACCTCGAATACTCCCTGCGCTACAACAAAAACTTTGACCGCGACGGCCGTGAACTCATCGCCGATGTGCGTTTTCAGGACAATACCGAGCAGGAAAACTCCGACTTCCGCGAACGGTTCTACGCCGCCGACGGCCTGCCCTCCGGCGAACCCGACCTCGTCCAGCGCTCGCTGAACAAGGAAGGCGAACGCAACCTGATCCTTCAGGTCGATTATATTCACCCTTTTGCGAAAGACGGCAAATTTGAATTGGGCTACCGCGCCGGTTTGCGCGACATCCGCAACGACTTTCAGGTGGAAAATTTTCTGAATAACACCTGGGAAACACTGCCCGGCCTGACCAACCAGTTGCAATACGATGAAGACATCCATGCGGCCTATGCCATTTTGGGGAACAAACACCGGCGCCTTTCCTGGCAAGCCGGCCTGCGCGCTGAACTTTCCGATATAAAAACCGAACTGGTAGCCACCCAGGAAATCAACGACCGGCCCATCTACCTGAACCTTTTCCCCAGCGGCCACCTCGGCTACGAATTGCCGGGCATGCACACCGTGCAAGTGAGCTACAGCCGCCGGATTCGCCGCCCGCGCTTCTGGGACCTGAACCCGTTTTTCACCTTCAGCGACGCCCGCAATTTCCGCAGCGGCAACCCCAACCTGGACCCCGAATTCACCGACGCCTACGAACTTTCCCACCTCAAACACTGGGAAAAAGGCTCCATGACCTCCGCGATTTACTACCGGCATACCGGCGGCGTGATCGAACGTATCCGCCAGCAATTGTCCGATACGTCCTCCGTTACCCTGCCGGTAAACCTGTCGACGCAGGATGATTACGGACTCGAGTTCACCGGCTCCTTCGAGCCCTTCGAATTTTGGAAAATCAACGGCAACCTCAATTTCTTCCGGTCCATCACCCGCGGCGAATACGAAGGGCAGGATCTGAACGCCGACGCCTACACTTGGTCGGGCCGGCTGTCGTCCCGGACGACCGTTTTGAAAAAACTCGATATCCAGGTCAATTTTAATTACCGCGCCCCCCGGAATACCACCCAGGGGAAATCCAGGGCCTTGTACCACGCCGATTTGGCAGCCAGCCTCGACATATTGAAATCCAACGGCACACTCACCCTGAGCGTGCGCGACGTGTTCAACAGCCGCCGCTGGCGTTACATCACGCAGGGCGACGACTTTTACACCGAAGGCGATTGGCAATGGCGCGCCCGGCAAATTTCCATGACCTTCAGCTACCGCATCAACCGCCAAAAAGACCGGGAACGCGGCCGCGAAGGCGGTGAGGGCGATCGCGGCGACGGCGGTGGTATGGAGTTTTAATTACGAATTACGATTTTTGATTTACGATTTACGATTGGTTCACCTTTCCTGAATGGGTATATTTTCACAAAACCCAACCATTGGAGGTAGGCGAAAATCTATCCAACTCACCAAAGGTGAACCAATCGTAATTCGTAATTCGTAAATCAAAAATACGAGCTCAGCCCAAACTGCCAGCCCGCCGTACGCGCAGGCGCATTGCCAATCAGGTCGCGCCGCCACTGGTACACGTAATTCACCCGCAACACCGTTTGGGCCGAAGGCCGGAAACTTAAACCGCCGGAAAGCCCCAACAGCGAATCGCCGATGGCCCCGCCGGTTTCGGCGAACGTGTCCGTATTCCAGTCAACATAGTCCAGCCGTGCGGCCAGATTAACGGTAGCGTTTGCCCAATAAAAAATGCGACCGGAAAACACCGGCTGCACCACGTCGAGAAAGCCGCCATGCTGCCCGCTGCCGTATTGCGGCGCGTAGGTTTCCGGCACGTCCACCTGCACCCAAGCCCATTCGCCGGTCAGGTTGGTGCCAACGCCGGGTATCCGGGTGTTAAAATCGAGGGCAAAAACGTGGACCCGGCGTTTGTCGTCCAGTTGCAGACCGTCTTCCTGAAATTTATTGAACACCCCGCCCATGTACGAAACTCCGATTTCGCCGATTTTCTGGTGGCGAATGGCTGTTTTGAGCGAAAGGAGCGGCCGGCCGTTAAAACTTTCCTCAAAACGTTTGCCGGTGGCCTTGGCGGCGGGCAATGCCGTGCGGCCTTCCGGATTGTCGATGATGCTGCCATCAAATCCGTTGGTGAGGTAGCCTTCGTAGCCGAGGGTCCAGGGCCCGCGGTAAAATTTTCCGTACAAGCCAAAACCCACGTTCGACCAGGTGGCCGGCAGCATTTCCGTGGCGGCCACCGGGCGGTTGCAAAATTCCCACTTCGGGCCGTCGTGGTTCTGGTTGAAGGCGCCGATCGGGTTCATGACCACGCCGCCGCGCAGGTTGAGCGCCGGGTGAAACTGCACATCCACCGAGGCAAATTCAATGTTGATCTCGCGGCCACCCTCCTCAAATTCGATTTCCGTCAAAAACTTAATGCTCCGGGTAATGCCGGATGCGGCAAAAATGGTCAGCCGCGGCAACTGAAACGACAGGCCGTCCGAAATGCCGTCTTCGGAAAACCAGGCGGAGTGGGCTTCCACGTACCCGCCGAGCGCCACCGGGGTTTTGCCCAATTGCAAAAACGGCCGGGTATACACGGCATCCATGTTCAGGGGTTGGGTGGTGTCGGGTTGCGGATTTTCCACCGGCAGCATTTCCGTTTGGCCGAAGGCCGAAACCGCCACCGCAAACAAACTTACCGTGCCGAGGCACCTAAGCCAGCAGGATAAAAATGTGTTGTGCATCTTCTTCGATTTTATAGGTTTTCAATGCCTGCTCGGCCGGACCCTGGAGCACAGCGCCCTGCACATCAAACTCGGAGCCGTGGCAGGGGCAGGCGTAGCGGCTGCCCTGCACTTCCACTTCGCAAGCCTGGTGCGTGCAGCGCAGCAGGCAGGCAGAATAGCCCGCCGGGCCGCGGAAGACCGAAACGGGAAAACCGAGACCGGCCGGCCGGACCAGCACGAAATGCCGTTCGCGCAGTTCCCCTTTTTTGGTGGTGTATTGAAAGGCGCTTTTTTCCAGCATCAGGCGCTTGCCGGCGATCCGGTGATCGGCGTAATAAACCGCTGTGCCGCAGGCGTTCAACAGTACGCTGCTCCCCGCGAAGCAACAGGCTGCACCGAAACAGGTGGTTTTTAAAAATTGACGTCGTTGCATAAAAAGGTAGTTTTTTCGTCCGGTCCACTCAAAGCGATTCGAGAAAGGCAATCAGTTGCCTGCGCTCCGTTTCCGATAGTGTTTTAAACTTGTCTCGGCTGCCGGCGCCTTCACCGCCGTGGAGCAGAATCGCCGCTTCGATGCTGTTGGCGCGTCCGTCATGGAGGAGGTAATACTGGCCGCCCTGGGTAGTTTTGGACAGCCCGAGCCCCCACAGCGGCGGGGTACGCCATTCGGAGGAGAGCGCAGTACCTTCCGTGTAGCCGTCGTCGAGTTCGGGCCCCATGTCGTGGAGCAGCAGGTCGGTGTAGGGCGCAATTTCACGGAAGGCCAGCGCGGCAATCGGCGATGCTCCGGTGTGCAAGGCGGGGGTGTGGCAGCGGGCACAACCGCTTTGCTCAAAGAGCAGTTTGCCGGTGGTCACGTCAGGCCCCGAGGTATTCCGGGTAATGGGCGCTTTGAGCGTACGCAGGTAAAACGCCACGTCTTCCACGGTTTGATTGGGCACCTCGGGATCAATTTCGGCGCCGGAATAGGTATCGATCGGGGCATAGGTGGAGGTCACGCCCATATCCTGGTTGTAGGCATTGGCAGTTTGCTGGAGCAGGTCATACACGGCGGCTTTCTTTCCGAAGCGGCCGATGTATTTTCCGTGCTGCGCAACGGCGTCCGGCCGGGGAGAAAGATAACCGGGCAAGGTGACCCAGTTGGGCCGCCCGCTGATGCCGTCGCCATCCAGGTCGTCGGGGTCGGCCAGGGCCAGGATATCGGCATCGGGCACCATTTCGAGGAATCCTAACCCGGTGTTGGCCGGTGGCAGCAATTTAGCAAATGGCGCACCGGCGGGCAATTGTTCCGGCCCATAGCCGGGCAGTGCGCGGTGCTGGAGCTGCGGGCCGCCCAGGTGCAGAAATTGGTTGCCGGTGCTGTCGGACTGCCCGAAACGGATCAGGGCGTTGGTCGGGTGTCCCTTCCCGTCGCCCGGGTGGCAACTTCCACAGCTGGTGGCAACAAACAAGGGCCCCAGACCGGTGGCGGCAGTAAAAATTTCGGTGTTGAAGGCAATGTCCCCCGCAAGAAACTGTCTGGCTTGATCATTGCTAAGTCCTTCAACGGGGCCGTCGAGCAGGTCCGCGTCCGCCGGGGCGTCGGGAAAAGTTTTTTCACAACCCGGTCCCAGCGCCAGAAGCCCGGCCAAAAAGAGTATTCCGATTGAGATGCGCATAGTTTCTTAGTTTTGGCAAAAATAAGGGAAGTTTTACTTTATTTTTAGATTAGACTAAAAATAAAATTTAGCAGATTGAAATACCGAATGATTTATCCATGAAAAAACCGGTCCATTATATCCTTTGGAAAACACAACCGGGCGGCGCAGAATCGCTGGTAACGGCCTATATCGAGCATTTTTCGAAAACGCGGGAGCAGTACCTCTACAGTTTGCGGCCTTCGGAGAATGAACTATCCACCCTGCCGGCGCTGCATTTCCAGGCCGGGTATGAAAAAAACCGGGATTGCTACCTGGCCTATTTCCGGTATTGCCGCCAACACCGCGACGGGGTCTTTCACCTGGTCAACGCAGGGCCGGTCGTGCTGTTGCTCACCTTGCTCGCGGGGGTGCGCCAGCCGGTTTACCACATTCACGGGACCAAATACTGGAAATCGACTCGGGAACGGATTTATTTAAAAACTGCCTGGTTGTTGTGTGGCATGTTCCCGTTTCGTGTGGTGGCCAATTCGGCGCATAGTGCAGCTGTATTCCGGCAAAAGGTTTTGCGGATAAAACTGAACATCGTGTACAACGGATTTGACGTGGAAACTTTTTTGGCAAAACGGCACCGGCGCACGGAACTGCGACGATTGGCCTACATCGGCCGTTTGCATACGGGCAAAAATGTGGACCTGACGATTCGGCTGTTCAATGAAATTGCCGGTCAACAGCCGCAGCTGGAACTGCACCTTGCCGGCACGGGCAACCTGCTCGGCGCCCTGGAAGCGCAGGCTGCGGAAAGCCCCTTCCGCGACCGGATAAAATTTCATGGCTGGGTGCAGGACATGGCGGCTTTTTATGCCGACGCAGACCTGTTCATTTTCCCCAGCGCCCACGAATCCTTCGGCAATGTGGTGCTGGAAGCCCTGCTTACCGGCCTTCCGGTGCTGGCCAGCAACATCCCCGCCTTCGATGAGATTCACGGCGGCGACCCGGCATTTTCGCTGGGCGATCCGGCCAATTATGCAGAAGCCCGCGAGCGTTTTTTAACCGGCGTGGCGCATTTTCCCGAATTGGCTGAAAAAGCCTACGATTTGGGCGGCCAACTCGGACCTAAATTTTCGATGGAAAAACATTTGGAGGGGATTGGGCGGATGTATGATTGATTTGCGATTTACGAATTACGAATTACGATTGGTTCACCTTTCCCGAATGCGGATGTTTTCAATTTACTCAAACACTGTGAAAAGGCAAGCATCTATCCAACCCCGATAAGGTGTACCAATCGTAATTCGTAAATCGTAATTCACAAATCATTTACTCAAAACTACCTTCCGCGTAGTCGAGTATCCTTCACCGGCAATCGAGAGCAGGTACACCCCGGTGGGCAAAGCGCCCAGGTCCAGTTGCTGACCATCGCGGGCATGTTGCACGAGCTGGATTTGTTTTCCGGTAAAATCGCACAGCACGAGGGTGGTTTCGCCGGTTTCGGGCAATTGTACCCGCAAGTTCCCGGTGGTTGGGTTGGGCATTACCCGCACCTGGGCCAGCAGTTCCGGCGCGCCGGTAGAGGAAGCCTGGCCCGGGGTTATTTTACGCAAGCTGTTCAGCGTCCGGTTGGTGTACCAGATCGCGCCGTCGGGGCCGACTTTCAAGCCGGTGATCCCCGGCTGGTTGGTGGCGATGCGGCCGATTTCGGCAAAACTGTTGTCCATATCGTACACCACAATCTCGCCGGTTGCGTAGTCGCTGACCAACAGCCGGTTTCCAATGATCTCAATGCCGGACGGACGGCTCAGGCCCTGGTCGATGATAACTTCCCAGGTGACCGTATTGACTGCGGAGTGTTCTGCCAGGGGTTCGTTGATCAGGGGCAGTGTGTTGCTCACCTGGCCGGAGTTGATGTCGAGGCGCAGTACCCGGTCGTTGCCGTTGTCTACCACGTACAGCCAGCCGGTTGCCTTGTCGAGCACGAGGTGGCTGGGTACGGGCCGGTCGGCTTTCACCTTGATTTCGGTGTAGCGGCGCACGATGGCATCGCTGTGATCGTCGTTGCCCGGGCCGTGGTCTTCCTGAAAATCGTAGCGCACGATCGTTTCGTTCCAGCCGTCGAAAATCCAGTACACATTATCCACTTCGTGGGCAATACCCATGCTGTAGGGGCTGCCGTGCAGCATGTCGAGGTGGCTGCCGTTGCCGCCGGAGGGCATGGCGTACACTGCCGGGTCGCTCGACCACAGGGTGGGGCCGGTGAAGGTGCCGTTGTTGTGGTTGGCATCTTTTACGCCGGGCGAACTGGCCCAGTTGAAATTGTCGCCGAAGGCCATGCCGGTCGGCAAGGACATGAAGTGCCAGGCGTTGCCGTCGACCCGGTGCAGGAAACTTTGATCGGGCGTACCGGCATCGTAAATAGTGAGGGTGCTGCCGCCGATATCTTCGTTGCGTTCATTGATCACCCAGAGTTCGTTTTTTCCGAGGATCGGAAAAAAATCGAGGTCGGTTGGCCGGTTGAGCTGATTGACAGGAGTCGGGATCGTTTCAAAAACCGGCGGGGCGGCCAGGAACTCGGCGATGCGGTTTGGCGGAACGACGTGCGGGTAAATTTCCGTTTCAAAAATGATGCTGTTGTTGTCCGGATTTTCGTCGGCCGCTCCGTTTATTGCATCGATTGTCACCTCCACGGTGTACGTACCCCCGGCATCCGGCACCCAGATTTTTGGGTGTTCAAATTCAAAATTTGCAAATGGCGCAATATTCAAACCGCTCAGGGTGCCGGAAACCGGGTCGGCGCCGTTGAGCGTGTAACTGATTTCCAGTTCGGTAATTGGTGTCACCCCGTTGTTGAGGAGGGTGCCGCGAATCGGGAAATCGACATTTTCTTCGCCAAAACTCCGCGCAACCACGTTGGTCATCGCAGCGTCGAGGCTTCTCGGCTCCTCAATCACCACATTATCGATCGCCATGCCGTAGAGCCAGCCGCCGCCGTCGTTGTAGCGCACAGCCACGTATACGGCACTTTTTCCGGCCATGGCGCTCAGATCAACCACCACGGAGGCCCAGCCCGTATGCCCGGGAAAGGTATGCACCACGGTCCAGTTGATTTTATCTTCCGATACTTCCACCGTACCCGCTTCCGTCGCGCTCTGGTAGGTTTTTCGGCCAAAAAGCAGATCGGCTTTGAACACCGGATTAGCCGCATTGCTCAGGTCGATGGCCGGGGTGATGAGGTAGTCCTCGGATTTGTCACAGTCGCATTTGTCGTCGTTGGTGGCAACAATGCGCTGTGAGCCGTTGGAGGGGATGCCAAAGGACTGGGTGGACAAGGCGTTTGGGGTACCCACGAGCCAACCGCCGTCGGAAGCCTTGGTTTGTATGCTCCAGCCTGCCGGCAGGCCCGGAGTTTCAAAATTTTCTTCAAACAAAATTTGGGCTGAAAGCCCGCAAATACATAAACACAGACAAAGACAGGTAGACAGGAATAGTTTCATCGATTGCAATTATTTGGTGAGGTGAATTAAACATGAACCGCACAACATGAGTCATCCCAAATTTTTGCGTAAAAATGACCTCGGAGAGGTCAAATATTTGTAGAAATATATCTGCATCGCGTTACTCGACCTCGGAGAGGTCGCATCGGAGAAAATTTCGCGTTAGATATTCGACCTCTCCGAGGTCGCCGTATTTTATTAATCCTTGATCTACAAATATTTGACTTCTCCGAAGTCAGCTTAAAAATTCAGGATAACTTATATTTTCGGATTAGCGCATTAATTCACTTCGGTTAAAAAAAACACGAGGGTGCCCCACAAGGTGTTTTTTACCACTAAAAACACTAAGGTGCCACTAAGTTATCACTAAGTGATTAGTGTGTTTTTAGTGGTCTTATTGGTAAAAAACAACTTTTGAGACTCCCGCATGGTGCAAAAAAACGCATTTTACGAGGAGTTTCCCCGTCAATACCCCGTTGATTGTCGAGAATGGCAGAGAAAATGGAACTCTGGTCAGGCCGCCCACTTCAACCGCAAGCTATTCGCCACCACACTCACCGAACTCAGCGCCATTGCGGCTCCGGCGAGCATCGGGTTGAGCAAAAAACCGTTCACCGGGTATAACAGCCCCGCCGCGATCGGTATCCCCACCAGGTTGTAAATAAATGCCCAGAACAGGTTTTGTCGGATGGTAGCCACCGTGCGGCGCGACAACCGGATGGCTTCCGGGATTTTGTTCAGATCATTGCCGATCAGGGTCATTTTGGCCACATCCATGGCGATGTCGGAACCTTTGCCCATGGCAATACTCACATCGGCACGGGCGAGTGCCTGGCTGTCGTTGATCCCGTCGCCGGCCATGGCCACCACCTTGCCCCGGCGTTGTAAATCCTGCACATACTTTTCCTTGTCGGCGGGCAGTACTTCAGCCTGAAAATGTTCAATGCCGACCTGTGCTGCTACGGCCGCTGCGGTTTGCCGGTTGTCGCCGGTGAGCAGGTGCACTTCGATGCCCATTTGTTGCAAGGTGTGCACGGCTTCGGCGGATTCCGGTTTGACAGGGTCGGCGATGGCCGCCACGGCAAGCACTTGTTGGTGGTTGGCGAAGTAGATGACCGTTTTGGCATTGGCAGACCAAATTTCTGCCTGTTGCCGGAGGGGTTCGGGCAGCTCCAACTTATGTTCCTGCATCAGGGTGCGGTTGCCGGCATAAATAACCTGGCCCCGGTATTCGCCTTCCACGCCTTTGCCGGTGATGCTTTCCACCCGGCCGAGGATGACCGGTTTGGCCTGACTTTCAAGGTTTGCCACCACGGCATCGGCAAGCGGGTGCCCGGCATTTTGCTCCAGCGTGAAAAGCACGTTGGTCCAGTAGGCTGCATCGGCGTCGGCGGCCCATTTCCAGGCTTCGACCGCGGGCTTGCCGGCGGTAATAGTGCCGGTTTTATCGAGTACCACTGCCTGGATTTGTTTGGCCCGTTCGAGGCTTTCGGCGTCCTTGATCAGGATGCCCTTTTGGGCGCCCTTGCCCACCCCGACCATGATGGCGGTAGGGGTAGCCAGGCCCAATGCGCAAGGGCAGGCGATCACCAGCACGGTGACCAGGGCCAGCATGCCGTGGGTAAACCCACCGGGCCCGCCGAAGGCCCACCAGGCGCCAAAAGCGAGCAGGGCAATGCCCATTACTACCGGCACAAAAATTCCGGCAATGCGGTCGGCCAGTTTTTGCACCGGGGCCTTGGAGCCCTGGGCTTCCTCCACCTGGTGGATAATTTGCGCCAGCAGGGTATCGCTCCCCACTTTTTCGGCGACAAACTGAAAACTGCCTTTTTGATTGACGGTGCCGGCAAGCACCGGATCGCCGGGCCGCTTCGGCACCGGTACGGGCTCGCCGCTCAGCATGCTCTCGTCCACGTAGGAATTGCCCTGCCGGACGGCGCCATCGACCGGTACTTTTTCACCGGGCTTCACGAGCAGCAGGTTGCCGACCTGCACCTGTTCGATCGGGATTTCCATGGTGTGGCCGCCCTTGTGTACGATGGTGACGGTTTTTGCCTGCAAACCCATCAGTTTTTTTATGGCCGAAGCGGTGCCTGCTTTGGCGCGTTCTTCGAGCAGGCGGCCCAGCAGGATAAACGCGATGATGATACCGGCCGCTTCGAAATACACGTGCGCTTCGAGGCCACGGCCGAGCCAGAATTCCGGAAACAACAGGTTGAACACGCTGAACAGGTAGGCCACGCCCGTGCTCAGCGCCACCAGGGTGTCCATATTGGCTGAGCGATGGCGCGCCTGTTTCCAGGCATTTACAAAAAACGAGCGGCCAAACCAGGCCACCAGCGGTGTGGCCAATGCCCAGGCAATGTACGCGGCATAGGGCAGATGCATAAAAAACATACTCAGCACACCCAGCGGAATAGCCAGGGCTACCGCCCAAATGGTGCGGCGGCGCAGGCGGGCGAGCTGGCGGTGGCGGGTGTCGTCGAGAACTTCCCGGGCTTCGGCGGTTTCTTCAACCACGAGGTCGTAGCCCACGCCTTGCACGGCCTGTTGCATAGCTGTGGGAGAAATGACTTCCGGGTCAAAATCCACCTGCACGGTTTGCGCAGCAAAATTTACAGCCGCATTGGAAACACCGGCCTGGTCTTTCAGGACCGACTCGACGCTGGCGGCACAGCCGGCGCAGCTCATACCGGTGACGGGGAATTGTTTGCGTTGGGTTTTTGCAGGGCCGGAAGACAGTAAAGCATTCATAATTGATTGATTTATTGCTGCAAAGTTCAGGCGTTGGTGCGCCGGTGCTGTTATAAAATTGGGGATGAATGTTGTGATATTTCTTCGGTGGTGGACGGGCGTTTGAATTTCTTACGTTAAACGGAACGAGCCCTCTGAGGTGAGTACTCGTCCTACGACTTCAAGTCTGTCCATTACACAAATCCGTTGAGTTTAAATTTTTCGGCTTTCCGCGTATCAACCCCACCCCCATCCCCCATAGCCATCAACTTAAGGCGACCAGGTTTGAAAATCAACTGATTACATGATTGAAGATTACATGATTACATGATTGAAGAAG
>CAZAEZ010000061.1:0-8599 GCA_964484205.1 uncultured Saprospiraceae bacterium
TGACTGGCAGTCACCCCCTCACTTGGCCCCCTGCTCAGCCAAACGGGAATATGAGGACCAACTTTTAACAAGGCTAACGCTCGCAAGCAGATTGTGGTTTTTTTGTAGTTTTCGAACACTTTGGGCCAATGGGGTCGGCGCAGGTATGAACTGGTGTTTGAACTGATTCCGGAGGATTCCCGTTTGTAAATTGTAGCCGGAGAGCATTCTTGAACTGATCTCCCGGGTATCGGCACGAAAAATTCACTGGCCTCCTTTTCGCCGCTATTCCAGTATATTTTGCAAAAAGAAGCCGAGCTGGAAATCCTTACCCTGGACGTCTTGAAATCAACCGAAATCGAAGGCGAATTTTTGGACCCGGAGCAGGTGCGCTCCTGCGTTGCCCGGCATTAGACTCGCAGTCACGCCGACAATAGGCTCGAAACTCCGTGCCCCCGTGGTGAAAATCAGCAATCACGCCCGCCGGCTCCGGATCAACCGGAACGACCCGTACACCATGTTCAGAAACACACCCATGAACAGCGTCATGCCCCAGGCTCTCGGGTGCTGAAACGGATTGACCAGCCGGCCGCCAATATCGTACGCGACGTCAACCGGTTCCCGGATGATGTCCCAGCTGTTCCAGCCCAGGTAGCGCCCGACGTAAATGCCGAAACTGCCCAGAAACAGGAGCCCGACAGAAATTGCGGGCACCCAGGCCGAACGGACTCGTTTTTCTAAAATACGTTCGATATCCCACAAACTGAGAAATCCGAAGAGCAAGCCCGTCCAGGCGAAGGAAAGGATCAGCACCAGGTCGAACCAGATTGGCGCGCCCGATTTGAAGCAGAGGTGAAACAGGTCGGTCAAGATGTACGGCGCGTTGGGGAAGAACAACAACCAGGCGGCCAGCAGCAGCCAAACCGCCCGGTTGTTTTGCTGAATTTCCGGTTTTAGCAACAACAAGCTGCTCAGCGCCCAGGGAATACCTGCCAGAAACAGGTTCCAGTTCAGAAACAAAAACGTCAGCGTTTCCGTATACAAAAACCGGAAAACGGCCATGCCAAAACTTAGCAGGCACAAAATTCCCATAAAAATGGTTTCGTTGAACCGGCCATGTGCTTTCAGTCGTTGCAGCATATTCAGGGGGTTTGTGTGTTTTCAGACAGATTGTACCAATCCACATTTCTCGAATAAAACATCACTGCGGCGAGTGCGGCAAAAATCCCGATACTGCCGGTCAGCAAGGCGTAATCTTCCAGTTGGAGCACGATGAAAATGAACCCGTAGATCAGCGCCAGCAGCAGGGCGAGCTGTACCGTCAGGCGCAGGTTTTTGAACACCCCGGCACTGTACACGGCGATCAGCCCGATGGTGGCTGCGCTGGCCACCGCATAAGCGGCGTTGAATCCCAGGTGTTCCGACAGCGACAGCAGCAGCAAATAAAAAACACTCAGGGCCAGCCCCACCAGCAAATACTGAAAAGGGTGAATGTGGAACCGGCGCAGTGTTTCGAAGAAAAAATAGATCAAAAACGTGAGCCCGATGACCAGGATGGCGTACTTGGACGAGCGCTCGGTTTTGGCGTATTCGTCCACGGTTTGCAGGAGCCGCACCCCAAAATGGGCGCTGGGGTGGCTGCCTGTACCGAAGGAATACGCGTCGTCTTTCCACTGCTGCGGGTAGTTGCGGTTCAGGTCGAGCACCTTCCAGCCGGCGCTGAATCCCGCCTGGGTGACTTCCCGCCGGTCGGGCAAAAACGCACCTTCAAAACTGGGGGAAGGCCAGCCCGATTCGAGCGAAACGGTGGTTTCCTTGCCCACCGGCTCGAATTTCAGGTGGCCGCTGCCGTTCAGTTTCACGGGGATGGAAAAGGTGTACGCTTCGGTTTCGGCATCGACCGGCACGGCATTGCTGACCCCGGAAAGCAGGATTTTGCTGTTGGCCGTGCCGGGTTCCAGGCGAATAGTTGTGCCCGCCCAGTCGAGCTGGATGCTGTTTTTAATGCCCGACATGCCTGCGATGCCCAGCGAAAGTTTGGCCTGATCCCAATGCACGTCTTCGGGCCGGATGTGCAGCGCCGCGAAGTCGGGTTTGCCGAAGGCGCCGGCAATCGTCATGTCCGATTGGTACAGCACGATCTCGTAAATACCGCGTTTGCGCAGTTCGGGGTCCACCTTGCCATCGACGTGGAGTGCTTGCGGCAAAAAATAGGCGGTGTGGATAGATTCCACCCGTTTGTCGTTTTCCAGCTGCGTCCACTCCGAATAGGGGATGCTCAACACAGGTCCGGTAATCGTTTGCGGTATGCCCCAGGAGGCGCTCACGTCGTTGATGGCTTCGGTTTGGCGGTTTTGCCGCTCGCCGACGAGGTCCTGAATCATCGCATTCGGGATGAGCAGCAGCAGGGTTAAAAAGCCGATCGACGCGAGTTTGACCAGCAACGACGTTTGTACCCAATGGCCAAACCGGCCGATCACTGAATTTTCCTGATTTTCCATAATTTAATTTTATTGTTTTTGAAAGTACTTTGAATTACAAAGTTTAAGGACAAAAAAAATCAAAACCCGCCTTTCACGATCTTCTCCAGGGCGGCCAGGTGCCGTTCAAAGGCTTCCTGCCCGGCTTCGGTGATAAAAAAACGGGTGTTGGGTTTGCGGCCGACGAACGACTTTTCCACCCGGATATAGCCCAGGTCTTCCAGGGCGCGGGTGTGGCTGGCGAGGTTGCCGTCGGTCACGTCGATGAGTTCTTTCAGGGCGTTGAATTCCTGAAAGTCGTTGACCGTCAGCGCCGACATGATGCCCAGCCGGATGCGGTTTTCGAACGCCTTGTTGAGTTCCTGAATGACTTTTTTCATACGTTCCGCTCATATTTCCAGTACATCAGCACGCCGTAAACGAGGTGGAGCAGCCCGAAACCGATGGCCCAGAAAAACAGTCCCTTGCCGGGGAAAACGGCGGCCAAAAGTCCGACGATGATTTCACAAATGCCCAAACTCCGGATGTCGCTGAAGGTAAAATTGCCGGCGTTGAGCAGGGCCAGTCCGTAAAAAAGCAGGGTGGAAGCCGCCATCAGGCCGTAATAGCCGCGCAGAAACAGGATGATGACAAAAATACCGCCGGCCGCGAGTGGAATGGCAAAATTGATGGCCAGGCGGGTGGCTGCTTTTGTCCACAGTTTTTCGCCCATCTTCGCCGCTTTGCGGTAGTTGACCCAGATGCCGGTGCTCGCCGCCAGCAAAAACACCGCCAGGGCCGTCGCAACCAGGGTGCTCAGGAGCGGCGACAACACGCCGGCCTTCAATTGCCCGTAGATCAGCACCGGCGCGTAGTAGATTTTCCAATAAAAAAAACCGGCGCCCAGCAGCGCGTACACGCCGGCCATGATCGCGGCCCAGGGGCTGAGCGAGAGGAATTTTTTGGAGCGCTCCATGATGGCGCGGATTTGCGCGAGATCGTCGAGGGATTTGGCTTGATTCATAAAAAGTACTTTGAGGAGCAAAGTTACTTTGCTTTTGAATACCTCAAAATTTTTTTGCCATGAAAATTTAAAAACTGGTTTTGAATTTTCTTGGTGCGCTGCATCAACCCCAGCCCCCCAAAAAATCCCGGTAGCACCGCCCCACCGCCACTTTCCGGATGAGCCCGGATCGGGGCGCGTGAACCCACCGTTATTTTTTCGACGAAAGCGGACAATATTGCCTCGCGTCAGCTACAAGCTATTCACATTAGCCAGTACCTTTGTAAGGTTAAAATTTTTGGTAGAAACCCCGCTAAACGCCAGTAATAATCTCCTGCAGGTCTCGGGCCGGTTCCGAAAAGTCAATTGATCGAAATTACCTTCCCTTAAAAAAGGAGTCGGCGGCACCCACCAGCATCTATTCGTTCCAGAACAAGTTTGGCTCAATTACCTTCCTGTCATACTCAATTTATAGATTGAGCGGCGGGTTTTTGGTTTTTCAAATGTGCATTACTAGGGTTTAATCCGGTTTTTATAGCACCAGTTCCGGCTGCCCAAAAACGAAGGCCGGCGCTACACAACAAATTGTTCGCTTGGATACCAATTCTGTTTACCCGCGCAACTGCGGCCTTCCGGCGTACCCTGCCGGATGTCGTTTGCGCACCAACGCATCAGGCATTTGTTCCGCCGCCTGGCCTGCCCGCCCGGGAAGCCGGCGCTTCTATATTTTTTTACCCGAATTGGATCGGATTTTCCCAGCCAGCCTGCCGGTACTGTTGCCGGCCCGCCTGGCCGCTTTTTTTACTGAATACCTGTTCACCCAAAATAAGACATTATGAACCAAGTCATACCAGCACCTTCGAAAGCCAGGCAGGATCGTTTTTTTGTTTTTAAACCCTGGTTGGGTCGGCTGGCTGTTTTAAAAGCTGTGCCCGTGCTGGGATTATTGTTTTTGGCGCTGGCTTTCCCTAAAAATCTACAAGCGCAGTACACCCTGATTTGGGAAGAAGTGTTCAATGAAAGTAATGGCGCTACGTCGGGAACGGCTTCGGGAGTTGAGGCGACTGCTTGGACAACATCGGGGCATACAATATCGGGTTTTATTCAAGTAAATAGTGGGAACCAACGATTGCAAGGAAGTAACCTTGATCAACAAGAAACTTGGTCAACTGGTCCCATTGATATCAGCAGTTATAGTTCAATATCTGTATTTATGAATATTGGTGAGGATGGAAGCGCAGAAGTTGCTGATGACATTCTCTGTCAATATAGTTTTAATGGTACGACATGGACCACCCTTACAGATGGGTCACAGAGTGGTAACTTTACTGCAGCCTCTCCCTATGCCACAGGGTTATCAGGTACGAATCTCTATCTACGTGTAATTATGGAGAACAATGAATCCAATGAAACACTGTGGCTTGACAACATAAAGATTTATAGTATTTCCTGTGCATCCGGCCCTGTCACACTCCCATTTACAGAGGACTTTGAGACGGTGGGGCCTACAACCACTTACACAACAAACCAATCCGGAATAAATGGACTTTGTTATTGGTCTTACGATAAAACTTCAAATGGGAGGTTGCAATTTACCCCTTATAATAATACCTCAGGTGGTTCACGAGCCGCGGCGTTTGATGCAAATCCCACAGGAACAGTTTCCGACAATAATTTAATTGCAACACTGGATATTTCGGATTATTCATGCTCCGGCGATTTGGAGTTGTCATTTTGGCACCTCAACTATGGTGATGAGGATCAGGCAAATGATAGAGTATGGGTTCGGGGAAGCAGTTCGGACAGCTGGATAGAAATATATGATTTGTTTGATAACCAGGGAGCAAGTGGAGCTTGGGTTCAGGTCACAGGCTTGGATATTGATGCGGCTATTTTTGGTGCAGGCCAAACCATTACCTCTACGTTCCAAGTGCGATTTGGGCAAGGAGATGACTTTTCTTTTACTAACGACGGACGGGCATTTGATGATATCAGCATTTCAGGCACCACAAGTCCAGTTCCACAATTATTTAGAACACCCACAAGTCTTGATTTTGGCTATGTTGTCACCGGCGGGACATCAGCTGAAATGACATATTCGTTGACAGGTAATTGTTTGAGCCCGGCTTCGGGTAATATTGTTGTAACGGCGCCGTCAAATTTTGAAGTTTCTCTGACCTCAGGTTCAGGATTTGGGTCTTCTGTAAATGTTCCTTATTCTGGGGCAACTTTAGTTGCAACGACCATTTATGTACGATTTAAACCTACTACTTCTAATACTAATTACAGTGGGGATATTTCGAATAGCGGCGGTGGCGCATCTGCCAAGACTGTGGCTGTTACAGGAACTACTATTATATCAGGAAGTCAGGTTTTCACTACATCAACCACTTTTGAGGTGCCCGCTGGGGTGTACTGCGTGGATATAAGTGTGTGGGGCGGCGGCGGCGGCGGCGGCGAGACAAATAATAGCACCGGCGGCGGCGGCGGTGGCGGTGGTGGCTACGCTGGTGGTACAATCGCCGTGAATCCTGGCGATGATATTACTGTTTCCGTTGGAAGTGGTGGGACTGGATCGTCAACTACTGCCAATGGTAGCCCTGGAAATCCTTCTTCAGCAGCGCATACTTCTGGAACCATAACGGCTACCGGTGGTGGTGGTGGTGAAACAGAATCAGACGGCGGTGAAGGAGGGGCAGGAGGAAGTGGTTCATTTACAGGATCAGTAACGAATCAAGTATTGCATAGCGGTGGCATAGGTGGTGATGGTGATGGTCAAGAAGGCGGCGGCGGCGGCGGTGGCGCCGGTGACAGTGAAAATGGAGGGAACGGAGATGATGGAAGCCAGAGCACGCACAATGGCGGCGCCGGTGGCGATAATAATGATGAAGGCGGCGGCGAAGGCAATGGCGGATTTGGTGGAAACGATGCCAGTGGACAAAATGGGTTTACATACGGCGGTGGCGGCGGTGGCGTAGGTGATGATGGCGGCACTGCAGGAAACGGTGCTGCCGGTGCAGTAATCATTACCTGGGGAAATTGCACCCCCCCATGTCCAGCCTATGACGCAACCATCGACGGCGACGTTTCAATCTGTACCGGCGGCAGTACCAACCTGACCGTTACCTTGTCGAGTGGAGCTAGCCCCTACACGGTGGTGTACACTGATGGATTGGGCAATACCACTACATTAATCAATTATACCAGCGGCAGCGATATTCCAGTAAACCCAACATCTACACGAACGTATACCCTGGTATCAGTGACGGACAATAGCGGATGTCTTGCATCTTCTTTGATGGGGTCGGCTGTGGTGACGGTGAACCCCAACGTCACCCCTTCCATAAGCATCGCCGCCAATCCGGGCAACACGATTTGCGCGGGCACGAACGTGACTTTCACGGCCACTGCGAGCAACACGGGCGGCGGCACAGTGACCTATGATTTTAAAGTAAACGGCGGCTCGGTTCAAACCGGCGCATCGAACACCTACGCCAGTATGACGCTGGCCAACAACGACCAGGTGACCTGCGATATCAGCATCAGCGGCGGCGCCTGTTTGACGGCCACGACGGCTTCGTCGAATACGATCACCATGACGGTCAACGCCCTGCCCACTGCCAATGCCGGCGCGCCGCTTGCAGCCTTCTGCCAAGGCGGCACCTCGGCTGCCCTGGGCGGCTCGGTTGGCGGCTCGGCCACGGGCGGCACCTGGGACGACGGCGGCGTAGGCGGCGCCTTCACCCCGAGTGCCACCGACCTGAACGCCACCTGGACACCCCCGGCCAACTACAGCGGTACCGCTACGCTCACGCTGACAACCAGCGGTGGTAGCTGCGGCACAGCGATGGACTCGAAAACCCAGCTGGTGCACCCGCGACCCACCGCCGTCACTTGCACCCCAGTCGACGACCTGTGCCAAACCGGCATGGGCTCCGTCACGATCGAAGTGAGCGGCGGCACACCGCCCTATGAGATCAGTTGGGCGCAGGCCGGCGGCACACCTGCTTCCCCGCAAACCCTGACCAACAACCCCGACATGATCACCATCAACGACCTGATCGGCGGCACGACCTACATTTTTGTTGTCGAAGACGATAACGGCTGCCAGGCGCAATAGCCGGACAAGAAAAAATCCCGGAATACCAGTTTTCTGTACTAAATCAATCATTCGAAAATTCTTACTCCACGTTAAAAAAATGCCTTATGATCAAGAGACTTCTACTTTTTATTAGTGTGCTTGCGTGCGTTGGATACGAGACGCAGGCACAAGCGCCCTGTGTCGGTGGCCTTCAGGTCACGATTACGGGATCGGGCACGGGGCTGCCGCTGACCTTTGTTAGCGCCACAGTGACCACGCCCATTCCCTGCAATGGCGGCACGGCAACGGTCACCTTGGTGGTGTCGGGTGGTACGCTGCCGTACACATATTCTTTCAATAGCCAAATGAACGATCACGGTGTTTTTACGGGCGTATCGGCAGGAACCAGTTTGGCTTACAGTATCACGGATGCGAATAACTGCGGACCGATTACTGGAACAATTGATGTAATTCAACCAACGACACTGGTTGCCTCAATCGGAGCAACAGATGCATCCGGCAATCCCAACGATATGATCATCTGCCCCAGCGGTTCGGCCGATCTGACGGCTTCTGCCAGTGGTGGTACAGGCCCATACAACTACGTGTGGGATCCAAACATTGGCTCGGGTGCTGGTCCACATACTGTATCGCCTGGCACAACGACGACCTATACCGTGACCATAACCGATGCGAACAGTTGTGTTGGTACGGCTGAAAAAACGATCACTGTAAATCCAGCCTTGAGTGCAACAATTGCGGAGACAGACAATTCTGGCACCGCAGATGATATGATCATTTGCCCGGGCGGCTCGGCAAATTTGGATGCTAACCCGAGCGGCGGCACTGCGGGATACACCTACACCTGGGACAACAGCCTTCCGTCGCAGGAAACGCACACGGTATCGCCTGCTTCGACGACGACTTATAATGTGACGGTTACTGACGCCAATGGATGCCAGGCATTTGCCAGCAAAGAAATCACAATGAATCCGGCCTTGACGGCGACGATTGCCGAAACGGACAATTCTGGCACCGCAGATGATATGATCATTTGCCCGGGCGGCTCGGCAAATT
>CAZAEZ010000061.1:8699-29710 GCA_964484205.1 uncultured Saprospiraceae bacterium
CTTATAATGTGACGGTTACTGACGCCAATGGATGCCAGGCATTTGCCAGCAAAGAGATCACAGTGAATCCGGCCTTGACGGCGACGATTGCCGCCACCGACATGTCGGGTTATTCCGACGACATGATCATCTGTCCGGGCGGCTCGGCGACGCTTGACGCGAACCCGAACGGCGGTACACCGA
Organism: uncultured Saprospiraceae bacterium; assembly: GCA_964484205.1. Taxonomy (GTDB): domain Bacteria; phylum Bacteroidota; class Bacteroidia; order Chitinophagales; family Saprospiraceae; genus M3007. The sequence continues at coordinate 8,883 of CAZAEZ010000061.1, forward strand.
ATTATACCTACGCATGGGATGGCGGGCCGGCCACGGAAACATACATGGTTTCACCGGGTGCAACGACGACATATACAGTAACCGTGACGGATGCCAATGGCTGTATCGCCACAGCAGAAAAGACGATCACGGTGAACCCGGCGATGTCGGCTGACATCACTGCCACCGATGCATCGGGCAATCCAAACGACATGATCGTTTGTCCGGGCGGTTCGGCTACACTGGAGGCTAACCCGAGTGGCGGCACGCCTACAGGCGGTGGGGAATACAACTATAGCTGGAGCCATAATCCGATGCCGGGTAATGTGAAGATGGTAGATGTCACTCCGACGAGCACAACGACCTATATCGTGACGGTAACGGATAATGTGGGTTGCACGGTAACGGCCTCCAAGGAGATCATTGTTAACCCGGCCATCACCATCACCTCCGCCACAGTCACCTCCAACCACAACGGCGCCCACGTGAGTTGCGCCGTCGGCCAGGGCACGAGCAACGATGGTGAAATCACCGTAGCAGCCACAGGCGGCACATCACCCTACATGTACAGCGTCGATAACGGCAGCAATTACCAAGCTGGTGATGTATTTGCAGGCTTAACCGCCGGCACCTACACGGTGGTGGTCAAAGACGCCAACGGCTGTACGATGTCTACAAATGTGACCATTGTTGCGCCGACGCCGATCACAGCGGCTACCTGCACGAATGCCAATGACCTGTGCCAACTCAGCGCCGGCCAGGTTTTGGTTGAGGCCTCGGGTGGCACAGGCGCGCTGAATGCTTCCTGGACGAGCGCATGTGCTCCGGGTGCCGGTGGCCCATTGGCCATCCCGGCGACTTTTTCGGGCTTGACCGGTGGTTGTACCTACAACTTCAAAGTCACCGACGCCAACGGGTGTATGACGCCCTAAAAATTGTTGAGGTGTAGCAATGCACCACCAACAAACCCAATAATCAGACAGGATTAACGGGGTTTAACAGGAAAACAATCCTGTAAAATCCTGTTAATCCTGTCAAAAAACAATTAGAATGCAATGATACAAAAGCGCCTACTACAAGCCAGTTTCCTGCTCGCCAGCCTGTTGGCAGTGGCCGGTCAACTCCGCGCCCAGTGCATGGGGCCGATGTCAGTGCCGATCGCCGGTTCCGGCACGGGCCAGGCTCTGATGGCCGCCGAAACCCACGTGGATGCCTTGTGTCCCGGCGTCGACGGCTCGGCGACGATCTCGGCCTCGGGCGGCACGGGCCCCTACATGGGCACCGGCACCTTCCCGCAGATGCCCGGCACGCAGGTGTACACGGTGACGGATGCGAACAATTGCACGGCCACGGTATCGGTGACGATTGCGGTGCTCGACAACATCCCGCCGGACATCACTTGCCCGATCCTGAACCTGTCTGTGCAAACGGATCCCGGCGCCTGCACCTTTACGGTGCCCGGCACGGCCTACGATCCCGTGGTGAACGACAACTGCGGCATCGGCAGTGTGGCCTATTCGGTGGTGAGCGGCAGTGTGTCCCCGGCGACGGGCAACAGCCTCTCGGGCGCAGTGTTCCAGGTGGGCATCCATACGATCGAGTGGAAAGTGACCGACATCACGGGCCTGATGAACACCTGCCAGTTTACGCTGGTGGTGGCGCCCTGTCTCACGATCAAAGGCCACCTGATCTGGAATGGCGCCAGTGCCCCCAACCCGACGGGCGTAGGGGCGGCTACGGTGAACTTGTCGGGGGCCAGCACCGACACCGACGGCCCGACGCCCGCAGGCTTGATCCCCACCGGTGGTGCGTACGAACTGACGGCCAACACGGGCGGCGCGCATACCATCAGCCCGGTGAAAAACATCTACGACCCGCCGTTTTTCCCCTCCTTTCTCAACGGCGTGGATGCGGGCGATGCCACGGCGCTGCAGCGGCACCTGGTGGGCCTCGACCCGCTCTCCGACATCTACCGGATGATCGCCGGCGACTGCAACAAAAGTTCCACCCTGTCGACGCTCGACGCGGCCATCATCCGGCAGGCCATCCTGCTCAACCCCTCGGCCCTGGCGATTTTAAAAAATACCCGGTCCTGGCGCTTCGTGCCGGTGGAAACGGCCCTGCCGTATATCGACCCGTACACCTTGCCGCCGTTTTCGGAAACGCGTTTTTTACCGAGCCTGATGGGCGATATCAGCGGGCAGGATTTTTACGGTATCAAGGTGGGCGACGTGGTGGAAACAGCCAATCCGGCCATCCGCCCCGACCCGGATGCCAAGCCGCTGGTGTGGCGGGTGCGCGACCGGGTGTTGAAAACCGGCCAGACCATCGACCTGGATTTTTCGGTGGAAAACTTCACCGACATCGCGGCTTTCCAGTACGCCCTGCACTTCAACCCCGCGCAATTGCAATTTGAGCAGGTAGAGATTATCGGCAACAGCCTCGGCCTGGATGCTTCAGGGAACTTCGGCTTGTACAATATCCAGTTGGGCGAACTTCGCGCGGTATGGTCGGTGGCGCAGGGGCAAACGCTGCTCAACAACACCCCCCAGTTCCGGCTGCGCTTCACGGTGCTCGAAGAGGGCGTCCGGTTGAGTGAGGCTTTGTCGATCAACCCGGCCAGCATGAACCCGGTGGCCTACAACTCGGCACTGGCCCAGCGGGAAGTGCAACTGAAATTCCTGGACTACGACAACCGGCGCACCGTGCTCCAGCGCGATCAGGATACCGGTGTGGAACTTACCGCTGCGGAATTCGAGCTGCTGCAAAACCGCCCGAACCCGTTCAGTGACCGCACGGTGATCGGTTTTGTGTTGCCGGAGGCTTGCAATGCGCAACTGCGCGTGCTCGACCTGAGCGGCCGTGAGTTGTTGCGCCTCGACAAAAATTACCCGGCGGGCTACAACGAAGAAACGCTGGAACTGCGCGAACTCGGCGTGAGCGGTATTTTGTCCTACGAACTGACGACGCCCTTTGGCAAACTGACGCGCAAGATGACGGGACTGGGACGCTAGGCGCGTTGCCGGTTCTGTTGAAAAAAAGCCTTCCCGTTTGGTTGCGGGAGGGCTTTTTTTGTTGTCGGCCCGGCCCCTTAAGTTGATGGCTATGGGGGATGGGGTGGGGTTGACCCACGCGAACTAACAGTTCGCGTTACTGCCGGATCATCATCCGGAAACCGCCGCCCGAACCGTTCCACTGCCCGCCGCCCATTTTGTTGAGCGCATAGGTGAAACGCAGGGTGGCAAAACGGGAAAGGGAGGCCGTCCGCACGTCTTCCACGTAGTTCAGGTTGGCGGTCCGGTTGATGCCGACCCGGCGGTTGAGCAGGTCGCGCACCGCCAACGTGAGCTCGCCGCGGTTGCCTTTCAGGAAAAACTTGGAAATACTGACATCCCAGTCGGGAATTGCGCGGTCGAGCCCGGCGGAAAGGCCGTCGTTTTTCACCAGGTCCAGCGCACTGTTGAATGCCCAGTCGCGGGGTAGTTTAACATCCACGGCGGCGGTATAACTCTGGCGCAGGTAGTCCTGGTTGAAGGCCTTGTCGATGGAGTACTGGGTTTGGTTCCAGCCGAGCTCGGCCTGGAGATTCAGGTTGAACCAGTCGGCCGGGTTGTAGTCCCAGGACAGCGATTGCCGTACTTGCAAGCCCGTGGTGTAGTTTTCGGTATCGTTGATCAGGTTGAGTCCCCGGTTAACCGTGCCTTCGGTCCGCAGGTTGAAGCGGCTTTTCAACTTGCGCCAGGGCAAGCCGAACGACAGGTTGCCCGACAGGCGGTAGTCCGACGCCACGTTCACCGGCTGGTAGCGGCGCACGAAAAGCGAATCGATGCGCTGGGCATTCACGATGCGGTCTTGCGTGTAGGTAAAAAACAGCATGCTGAAAAAACTGCGCATGGTCATGGGGTTGAACTGCACATAACTGGCGTTCAAACTGTGCGCGTATTCCGGCTTCAGGTTCGGATTGCCCTCGATGATATTCAGCGGGTCGCTGAAATCGGGTACCGGTTGCAATTGTTGCACCGTGGGCGCATTGATGTTGGTGTTGTAGTTCAGGCGGAAGTGCCTGGACGTGCTGAAATCGTAATTAAAATCCAAACGCGGCAGCAGGTGGCGGAAGTCCTGGTGCACGGGTTGCCCTTGCCCGCTGGTCACCTCCCCGTCGAGGGTGGCCAGTTGGGTGTTCAGGCCGAGGCTGCCGTTCCACGATTTTCGGTTGAGCCGAAAGCCCAGGCCGGCGCGGTGGTAATCGAAGCGGTTGGTGTAGGCGTTCGACAGCAGGTCGTTGAAGTTGCGTTCGCCGGCGATCATGTCGTACACATCCCTGTCGGCGCGGCTTTCGTTCAGGCTGTAATCGTACGACAGTTCGAGGTAGCGTCGTTTGCCCAGGGGTTCGGTAAAGGTGGCGCGGGCGCCGAGGTTGAGCACGTCGTTTTGGAAATCCTGGTCCTGGGCGATGGTATCGGTGCGGAAAGGCAGGTTGTCGTCGCCGAAAAAGGCATTGACTGAGCGGTTGGTACTTTCCGACTGGCTGTTGTTCAGCCCGGCGGTGAGGTTGGTGGTCAGGTTGCGGCCTTTTTTGGCGAATTTATGGCGGTAGAGCAGCCCGCCGGTCCAGTTGATTCCGGTGACGTCGGACCGGTAGTCGCGGGTGCCCAGGTTTTGCGGCTTGCCGCCGGCATCGAAGGTTTCGCTGCCGCTTTGGCTTACGGAGCGGTTGTCGCTGTAGGCCAGAGCGGAAGTGAACTGGATGGAATTGGTGGAGTCGATCTTTTGATCGAGGGTGAGGTTGAGGCGGTGGTTGTCCGACAGGTTGTTTTGCCGGCTGTTTTCCAGGGTTGAAAAGTTGCCGTTCGGCAAAAAGGATTCGCGGGTGCTGCTGCGGTCGTAGTCGCGGTCCGATTGGTTGTAAAAATAGCTGGTGTTCAGGTCGCCGGTTTGTTTTTTCCCGTATTCCTGGTTGAAGTTGAGTCCGCCGGCCCAGGTTTTGAGAAAGCCGTCGTTTTGACCGCCGAAGTCGAGCGGGATGCTGTTGTCGTCCATGCTGAGTTGCACGCGCATAGCGCCGCCGCTGCCGCCCATCATTTGGCGCATGGCGCCGGAAAAGGCCATGTAGTCGTTGATGGAAAAACCGGTTTGGTTGATGTTGTTGCCCATTCCGAGCAGGGAGAGTTGTTGCCTGGGTTTGAAGCGGTTGAGCGTGGCGCGGCCTTCGTAGCGGAAGTCGTTGGGTTGTTCGTGCAGGTCGCTGCCTGCGCCGCCCATGAGGGTGCCGAACCAGCCGTTTTTCTTGTCGTCTTTGAGTTTCAGGTCGATGGATTTTTCGCGCTGGCCGTCGTCGATGCCGCTGAAGGTGGCTTGTTCGGATTTTTTATCGAACACTTTCACTTTGTCTACGGCATCGGCGGGCAGGTTTTGGGTGGCGAGTTTGGGGTCGTTGCCGAAAAACTTCTTGCCGTCCACCGTCACGCTGCGCACTTCTTCGCCCTGGGCGCGCACGGTGCCGTCGCGCTCGACCTCTACGCCGGGCAGTTTTTTCAGCAAATCCTCCACCATCGCGTTTTCCTTGACTTTGAACGAGCCGGCGTTGAACTCGATCGTATCGCCCCGGATAGCCACGGGGTCGGCCACACCGGTGACTTCCACCTCGTTGAGCAGGGTATTTTTTATTTCCATGGGTAAAATGCCGAGTTCGGCTACGGGGTTCCCATTGGCCGGCACTGCAACGGGCATTTGCAAATTTTCGTAGCCAAAATAGCTGGCCCGCAGCAGGTAATCGCCTGCGGCCAGGTTTTTAAACTCGAAAACGCCGTCGGCGCCGGAACGGGTAAAAAACAGCAGGGCGCTGTCCTGCGGGTTCAGCAGCATGACCGTTGCGGCAGCCAGGGGGGCCTGGGCGGTATCCTGCAGCGTGCCGCGCAGGTTGAATTTTTGGGAAAAAAGCAGGGCGGGGAGGATCAGGAAGACGACGAGGAGAAGTTTTGTTTTCATAGCTTATTTTATTTGTTGTGTGGGCCCCAGCCCCGGCCCCTATAGCCATCAACTTAAGCAACCTGAGGGGATGTACACTTTTAACTTTTCAAATTAGACTTTAAACTTTTGACTTTATTGAGCCCTTACGAGCGGGAAAACTGCCTTGAAAGTCAAAAGTCAAATTTGAAAAGTCAAAAGTCAAAAGTTTTATAGCCCTATGAATCCTTAAGTTGATGGCTATAGGGGCCGGGGGTGGGGCCCAAAAAAAACCGGCAGCAAAAGTAGCGTACCGGGTTTCCGAATGAGGTTAAGCAGCCTTGAAGGAAGGTTAAAAAAGGTTAATGTACCCAGAGGCTACGATCTTTCAGGGAGTTCAGAAAAGTCACAAGGGCCGAGGGTGACCGGGAAGTTGAGCGGATCCTGGCTGGAGCGGACCGGGCTCGTAGGGCGATTCGCAGGCGGCAAAAATGGTGCAGTACTCATCACAAAATTGCCATCGCCCGGCTACAGTTGATCCCAAAACCTAAAAGGGTATGGCAGAATCGGAATGTTTGATGTTGTTTGTTCACACTCCAATATTGGCACACGGTTCTGCTTTTTTAATGAACATCAATTATGTGGGGCACCGGAGGTGTCCAAAGTCTAAAAATATTTTTATCTCAAAAAAGCCGTTGAGCAACCTGGATACCCCTGTGGGCCCGCTCCGGACGCGAAAAAAGCCACTCCTGGCCCGACCATCCAAAACTTTCTTACCGATTGGTTTTCAATCGCCTGTAACCGCATGGCCGGTAAAGAATCCCCTTTTAGTTTGGCGTGGCATTGTCCACGCAGGTTCCGGGCTGTGCCTATACTTTTGTTTACAGAAATCACCCAAATGATTGCACCTGACAACCGCAATCCCAGTGCCGGGAAGCGAAAGGGGCTGGAGGAGTATGCCTGGAAAATCCTTAATCGAGTACAGGCGCGGATGCCGAAAAGCGCATAGAGTAGGCGATGTAGTTTTTAAATATTTTGTAATAATGAAACAGAAATTTATTGGGCTATTCATTTTCATTGCCAGTATTCAATCAGGCTTTACCCAGACGAACGGATCAACTTCTACCTCTTCTTCAGGCAGTGGCGGATACTGCGAATGTACATCCATACTGTGTGCTGTAAAAAAACATTGTTCAGTAAAAGGTTATTCTTGCACCTGCACCTGTACAATTACCATTTGTACCTGTACTCCATGCAGTACTTCTGAAAGAATTGTTGTAGGAGATATTGAAGTGAATGATACCCATATACAAAACCGCCGTGAACTTATTTTTATTTTAAATGGCTTTAATTCACCTGAAGGAGATGGATGTGCTCTATTAATAAATCAAACTTTTAATGCGTTATGTGTTGAAAAAAATATTGATAATTATTTTACAAAAGGTAATCTTGCAGAACAATCTTTAAGCAATTTGCCAAATCATCATAAAAACACCATCAACAATTGGCTTGCCTCAAAAGGCTCTTCAATAAGATATTAAAATCTATTATTGATACATTTGACAGAGGCTGATATTAGCCTCTGTTTTTTTTCATAAATACCATAGATAAAATGCGTTTTTACTTATTCTTTAACATTCTAGCGTCTATATTCTGTAGTAATACGATATACAGCCAAACTTTCTATCTAACCCTAGATACCGATAGCCCTTTGGATTTCAAACTAACCTTAACAGAATTAGGGCAAACAGAGCCCTTTTTATCAAAATATTTCTCAGGCGGTTTAGATAGTTTTACCATTACGCTCTCAAAATCAGCAAAGGATAATAGAATCAAGCTAATCCAATTTGAACTTTACAATGAAGATTACGGCCAAATTTCAGGTGCCATCCCTACACTAAACATGCAGCTATCCGCAGTAAAAAAAGACAGCACCATTGAAGTTTATAAAAGTTTTGATCAGAATGGTGCTTGGTATTCTGACCTGGAACGCAATGTGACAGAAGGCTACCAGTTATTCAAAAAAGGCGACTCCAGTCAAGTAAAGCAACTAATAACCAGTCTTTTAAATACCGAATGGCCAGACAGACTGGATATCCACGCTTTTTTTATATTCCAATTTATTTACCTCAACTGCACCGACCCGGAAACTGAAACGGCAATCCAAACCTTCTTTGAAAAAAACAGTGTCCAGGACCTGTTCTGGGGCTCAAAATGCCTGGAACTGATAGCGGCGAATAAAAGTACCCAAACCATTTCCACCGATCAATTGTCAGCCTTGGATATAGACGGCCAGACCATTCGGCTAATTGATCTGAAAACCAAAAAATTCCTGATGCTCGACTTTTGGGCAACTTGGTGCGGGCCCTGTCACATCAGTTTTCCAAAACTAGCCGACATGCACGACCAGTTTGCTGACCGGCTGAGTATTGTGGGCATTTCCATTGACAAAAACAGGGAACAATGGAAAACGCATGTCCAGAAAAAGCCTTTTCCCTGGCCATCCCTGATTGATCATTCCGAACTGCCTGAAAAGCTGGAACGCATACTCGATATCACCGCAATACCGGCTTACCTGCTATACGATGAAGCCTTGCAGTTGATCTACAAGGGCAACGACATTGAGGCAATCATTCAAATATTACAGCAATAGGCGCTCAGCCCAATGCATGCACCGCCCTCACTCCTCCTTCACCCGCACCACATCCACGCCCAAATCCCGGATCAGCTTGTTCAGCGCCGGCAAATTTTGCTCCCGGATGACCTGCCACTTCGCCAACTCCGCATCAATCAACTCAAACAGCATCTTTTGCACCGCATCCGCCTGACTGGTTGGCGGGAAATCGCCGCCGTCGGCCACCTCCATCAGGTTGCCCAACTTGTCGTTGAGCTGCACCGGGAAGTTGAGCGGATCCTGGCTGGAGCGGTTTTTCGTCTGGTACAAGGTTTGCTCCACTGCCGTCATCAACGAGTCGATCATTTTCACCTGAGCACGGAGCGGCTTCATAGCCTCATCGTCGGGCAGGCGGCCGGTCAGGCTCTTCATCTGCGCCCGCAGTTCGCGGATGTGGCTGATGGCCTGGTGCATGTCGGAGAGTTTGTCCGAGCAGGCTTTTACGAAAGCAAACTGCCGCTGGAAATCCGCGGCGCCGGCCTCCGCACGCGGGTCGGCCAGCACCGCAAACGCCTGCTCCTGGCTTTGGCCCTTTACGCTGAGCCGCACGCGATGATCGCCCGGCACTGCACGTGGGCCATCCAGATTGGTCGACCACAGGATGAGCCCATCAAATTTCTTGGCGCCGGGGTACCGCAGGTTCCAGACAAATCGGTTGCCACCGGCTTTAAGATCACCCAGTTTGTCCTCCTTTTTATTTTGGTTTGAAAAGGTCCGGATCACCGCGCCCGAAGCATCCAGGATTTCCAGTTGAACGGTATCCTTCTCCCCCGGTTTCTCTTTCAGATAAAAATGCACCATCACACCACCCGGATGATTGGCGCCGGCTGTTTTCGAATTCCGCGCCTGCCGGCCCGGCATCCGGTAGGAAGGCATGGGCCGGTAGAGGTGGAAGGCCTTTTCGCCGATTTCCACCTTCAACTGATGCAGCACCGTCAGGTCGTCAATTATCCAAAGGCTGCGCCCCTGCGTGGCCGCGATCAGGTTGTCGTTTTTCACCGTCAGGTCGGTAATGGGCACAATCGGCAGGTTGAGCTGGAACGGCTGCCAGTTGGCGCCATCGTCGAAGCTGATGTACATGCCCTCCTCCGTGCCGCAGTAGAGCAGGCCCTGCCGTTTGGGGTCGGCGCGCAACACACGGGTGAAATGATCGGCATTGATACCGTTGACGATCGTGCGCCAGCTTTGGCCGTAATCGGCGGTGTGAAACAGGTAGGGCCGGTAGTCGCCCGATTTGTAGGATGTAGCCGCCACGTACATGCCGCCCTTGCGAAACGGATCGGGTTCGACACTGTTGACCATGCCCCACTTCGGCATGGCGGGCGGGGTCACATTGGCCCAGTTGGCGCCGCCGTCGCGGGAGACGTGCACCAGCCCGTCGTCGCTGCCCGTCCAGAGCAGGCCGGGTTCGTATGGCGATTCGCAGGCGGCAAAAATGGTGCAGTAGTATTCCACGCTGGTGTTGTCTTGCGTGATCGGGCCGCCCGATGATTTTTGGCGCGCCTTGTCGTTGGTGGTCAGGTCCGGGCTGATGGTTTGCCAGCTTTGGCCTTCGTCGGTCGTTACGTGCAGGTGGTTCGACGCCGCGTATAGTTTCTTCGGATCATTCGGCGAAAAAAACAAGGGGAAATTCCATTGAAACCGGTAGCGGGCATCCTCGGCGCCGTGGCCCATGTTGTCTTCGGGCCACACATTGACACTGCGCGAAGTTTTCCGCCGGTGATCCACCCGGGTCAGATAACCGTGGTAAGAGCCGCCGTACACAATGTCGTTGTCGGTAGGGTCGACGGCAATGTGCCCCGACTCGCCGCCGGCAGTGGGCTCCCAATCGCCCTCGTCGATCGTAGCGCCCTCCGTGCGATGGCGAATCCGGAGCGTGCTGTTGTCTTGCTGCGCAACGTAAATGCGGTAAGGGAAATCATCGTCGGTGGTCACCCGGTAAAACTGCGCTGTGGGTTGGTTGTGGTACGTGCTCCAGGTGCCGCCGCCGTCGTAGCTGACTTGCGCGCCGCCGTCGTCGCCCATGATCATGCGCCGGGAATCTTCGGGCGCGATCCAAAGGTCGTGGTGGTCGCCGTGCGGCGCGTATTTGGCGGTAAAGGTTTTGCCGCCGTCCTTCGATTCGTGGTAGGCGACGTTGACGACGTACACTTTATCCTCGTCTTCCGTATCGGCATAGATGCGGGTGTAGTACCAGGCGCGCTGGCGCAGGCTGCGATCGTCGTTGAGTTTGGTCCATTTTTTACCGCCGTCGTCGGAGCGGAAGACCCCGCCGTTTTCGGCCTCCACGATGGCCCACACACGCTGCGGATTGGCCGGCGACACCGTCACGCCGATAATGCCGATGGTGTCTTTTTGCGGCAGGCCTTCGTTGCGGGTGATCTCCGTCCAGGTATCGCCGCTGTCGGTGCTTTTCCAGAGTCCCGAGCCGGCGCCCCCACTGCTCAGGCTGTAGGGCGTGCGCCGGATGCGCCAGGTGCCGGCATAGAGGATGCGCGGGTTGGTGGGGTCCATGCAGAGGTCAACGGCGCCTGCGTCGGCATTGACGAACAGGATGCGCTCCCAGGTTTTGCCGCCGTCTTTGGAGCGGTACACCCCGCGCTCGTCGGACGATTTGAACAGATCGCCCAACACCGCTGCGTACACCAGGTCGGGGTTGTTGGGATGCACCCGGATACGCGGGATGTGGCGGCTGTTTTTCAGTCCGGCAGCCGACCAGGTTTGCCCGGCATCGGTGCTGCGCCACATGCCGGAGCCGTAACTGACATTGCCGCGCACGGTCACCTCACCGCCACCGGCGTACAGCACGTTGTGGTCGGATGGCGCCACCTCAATGGCCCCGATGGAGCCGCCGAAAAAGCCGTCGGAAATATTTTCCCAGCTGCGCCCGCCGTCGGTGGTGCGCCAGATGCCGCCACCCGTGCCGCCGAAGTAGAACAAATTGGGCTTGCCGGGCACCCCGGTCACAGCCGCCGAGCGCCCGCCCCGGAAGGGGCCGATGCAGCGCCATTCGAGCGCATTGAACGTGGTTTCTTCAAAAGCGGGTTTTGGTGCAGCCGTTTGCTGGGCTTGTTTCTTTTGGGCGAAGGTGGTGTAGCCGAGGCTCAGGGAAAGACAGAGCAGGAGGAGGGTGCGCATGGGTGGTGGATTGTTTTGCCGAAGAACGGGATTTTTTTAGAAATGCTTTTTGCGGGAAAGTGGCTTTCGGCATGTTGATCGGGAGGCGGGGCAAATTTGGCCTCCGTAGACTGTTTTTTGCCACTGAGGCAGAGAGAGAAGGCAGGCTATTACATATACTTTTTTCGGTCGCGCGTCAACCCCACCCCCATCCCCTCCCCCAAGGGAGAGGGGGGCTAGCCCTCAAACTAATTCCTGATTGCGTCTACGAAATCAAAAAGTATAACGGAATCAGGCCCCCTCCCCGCTGGGGGAGGGGATGGGGGCATAGCCATCAACATAACGAACCAGAGGGGGTGAACACTTTTCAAATTAGACTTTTCAAATTGAACTTTTGACTTAAAAAGGTAAGATTCCGGGTTGAGAAGTTTCTTTAAAGTCAAATTTAAAAAGTTCAATTTGAAAAGTCAAAAGTGTACACCCGCTCAAAACCCTTAAGTTGATGGCTATGGGGGATGGGGGTGGGGTTGACACACGACCGAAAAGACAATCCGTTGGATTTATAGGTATAATAGACAGCCTTCTCTATGCCTGAGTGGTAAAAAAAGCATCCTCTACTTACTCCGCAACACCCACACCACCGCCCCAAAAAACAAGGCAGGTGCAATCAGCATCTTGAGATTGGCGCTCAAAACTCCGGACAATAACACAAAAAACACGAGCAGGCCCACCATGCCTGCGCCGATCAGAAACAGCCTTTTGGAAAACTGCCTGGCGAACAGGCAATAGAGCAATACCAGCAGCCCGGCAAAAGGCAGCAACACCAAAGGATGCGACAGGGAATCGCTGTTATTGAAGCCTTTTCGAAACAGGTCGATAGCGACCTGGTAGATGAATGCCCGCTGCCCCTGCCCCCATTCGAGGTAGCAGCCTAAAAAAGAAAGAATGGCCAGTAGCAGCGCGAGGCGTTTTTGTATAGAAACCATTTGATGTAATCGTTGACCGTTGAGGCCGGCAAAGGTACGGTACAGGCTGAAAGCCGGCGCTGTCGGGAAAGTGCAAGCCTGGCGTTTTTTGTGCCGGGCGGTTGACCCGGCAGGAAAATTGGGTTAAGTTTGTTGCCGCAAAATAAATCGCTTTTGACCAGGCCTGTTAACCATATTTCTTGCACTGCCCTTTCTCCGGAGGTTTTTTTTGGGGGGAAGGGCAGTGGGGTTTTTGGAATAAACGGGTTTAGTTGTAGGCGATTGGTGATTTATACGCCATGCGATGGCGGGAGTAAATCTTAATTTAGGTTATACCCGCCATGGCATGGCAGGAGTGCAAAAGTTGGTGGTGATTAAAAACACCCACATTTACCTAAAGTATCTTGCAAATAATTGATTTTCAATTTTTATTCGGCAGATAAATTATTATATAGCAACGTGTCATAAATAACTTTCCGTAATATGGGACATCAATAGACTTTACTATGAATCAAGAATTCCAGGGTTACAGCGCCGAGATCGAAGATTCGATGCAGTATATGTATTCGAGTCTGAACGAAAAAGACCGGCGGCATTACGCGGCCATCGAGGCGAAGAAATTAGGTACCTCCGGGGTAAAATACATAGCCAAGCTGTTTGGGATTTCGGAGAAGACAATCGAAGCAGGTTTGGAAGAATTTGAAAAAAAAGTTTTTTGATCGGTCGGATTCGCAGACCTGGAGGCGGTCGTCCTTGTAAGGCACAACAAGGCAGCGAACTTGCCAAATCGTTTGAACAACTCGTGTGCAGTCATACGGCAGGGTGTCCGGTTAAGGGAATCCAGTGGACTTACCTGACGGTGAAAGAACTCCAGGAAAAACTGGCAGCCAAAGGGTATGCCGTTAGTCGCTCGGTCGTTTATCAATTGCTGGAGCAGCGTCAATTAGGCCGACGGAAAATGACCAAACAACTTACGATGAAGACCGTGGAAGGGCGCAACGAACAATTCGAACGCATCTATGCCCTTCAGCATTATTACCTGAGTCGTGGTTACGCAGTTTTGAGCATTGATGTCAAAAAGAAGGAGTATTGGGGCCGTTTTTACCGCTCAGGCACGGTATTAAGCACAAAAGCCTTGCCTTGTTACGATCACGATTTTAACAGTTTTGCGAGCGGCAGAATGGTGCCGCATGGGATTTATGACCTGCTTTTGAATACCGGATACATGACATTGGGCACTTCGGCAGATACCGCAGAATTTATGGTCAGTTGCCTGCGCGGTTGGTGGACAGAATACGGATGCCAACAATATGACCCCAACGACCCAATCTTAATCTTATGCGATGGCGGTGGCGCCAACGGCAGTCGAAACAGGTTGTTCAAAGAGCAAATGCAAGCACTGGCTGATGAAACAGGGTTGCGTTTCCGCCTGGCACATTATCCGCCATACTGCTCAAAGTATAATCCGATTGAGCACCTGCTTTTTCCTGCGGTAAGTCGCGCTTGGAGCGGTGTGATGTTAGATTCTGTTCAAACTGCCGCCCAATTGCTGGCTCAACGAAATACTACTCAAAAATCCGGTTTGAAAATGGTCGTCCAGACTTGCCAAAGAACTTACGAAAAAGGGAAAAAGGTCAGCCCCCAATTTTTAAACAACTACAGCATAGCCCACGACAAAGTCCTGCCGAATTGGAATTACCGAATCATCCCCAGCGGTTGATTTTGGAGCATATGATGGAAAGTTATTTATGACACGTTGCATAGCATCAAATATATGTGGATCTCAAAACTCACCATTTCCAATTTTCGTTCTTTCGGAAATACTCCAGTCGAAATACATCTTGAAAACGACTTGACCGGGTTTATCGGTCTTAACAGTACTGGAAAAACTGCTGCCTTGGAAGCCCTTCGAAGACTGTTTGGCCCCACCCAACAAGAACGTGAGTTAAAAAAACAGGACTTTCATATTCCCGGTGATAAATCGCCCGAGGATGAAAAAGAAATTTCCCTTTTTATTGAGGCTCGGCTAGATTTCGAGAAAGGCGATGATGACGCAATACCCGAGTTCTTTAGCCAAATGGTGATAAATGCACCTGAAACAATTCCATATATCCGTGTTCGATTGGAAGGTATATGGACTTATTCAACCCAAACAGCAGATGGTGATATTGAGCAAACCTTGTCATTTATACAAGTACCAGAAGGTGAAATAATTGGTGATGATACTCGACAAAGGATGTTACCGCATCACCGAAATAAAATTCGATGCTTTTACATTCCTGCCATTCGTCGCCCTGGCGAACAAATTAAGTATGTTTCTGGTACTGTTCTGCATCAATTGTTGCGCCGAATTGAAATTGATGAAGCATTCCGAGAATCTTTTAAAACAAATATTTCGACAATCAATAATGGTTTTCAAGTACAAAAAGGATTTGGGAAAGTTCAGACCTCAATGACAAAGTATTGGGAGAATTTCCATAAGGACAAACGGTATCGAGAAACGAAAATCACCTTTGGTGGAGATGATGTGGAAAGTATACTACGCAAAATTGATATTGAATTTTCTCCAACCGGGTTGGATAAATCCTATAAAGTTGATGATCTAGGTGAAGGTCTACGCTCCCTTTTCTATTTGACTTTAGTGTGTACACTTTTGGAGGTAGAACAAAATAACTTGATGATTTCGCCGGATGAAAAGCCATTATTGACCATTTTAGCAGTCGAGGAGCCCGAGAATCACATTTCTCCACAACTAATTGGCCGAGTTGTGGGGAATTTGATGCGAATATCTAAAAGAGTAGAGCCAACCCAAAACGAGGATGAAAATCCACCTCCGCTTTCGCCAAATGCCCAGGTGCTACTTTCATCGCATACACCGGCGATAATTAAACGTATCCGCCCAGAAGCGATTAGACATTTTCGGTTAAATACAGAAAAACACCAAACGCTTGTTTCTAAAATTTTGCTTCCCGATAGTTCCGTTGAATCATACAAATACATCAAAGAAGCCATACAAAATTACCCGGAAATTTATTTTTCAAGGCTGGTGGTAATTGGAGAAGGTGACAGTGAAGAGGTGGTTTTTCACCGCTTAGCAAGTGCATTCAACCGTGATTTTGATGATAACATGATTTCTTTTGTGCCACTTGGGCATCGATTTGTCAATCACATTTGGCGCTTGCTACATCAACTTGATATTCCTCATGTTACACTTTTGGATTTGGATTTGGAACGAGATGGAGGTGGTTGGGGTAGAGTAAAATACGCCTTGAAGCAATTGCTTGCTATTGGTGTTGAAAGAAAACGGATACTAGAGGTGACGGGAGGTAGAGTTTTGTCAGATGTTGAATTGGACAAAATGCATACATGGGATAAAACTCAGACGAAAACAATGCAAGGTTGGATTGATTCTATAAGTAATCATGATGTATTTTTCAGTAGTCCACTTGATTTAGACTTCATGTTGCTTTCCGCATTCAAAGACCGATACCTGGCGCAGAAAAATCGTGGCCCTCAAATTCCCGATAAGGCAACCAAGCCTGCTATGTTCCAAGAAAAAGTTGAGGCTGCTGTGTGTAACACATTAAAATCGAAAAAGGCAACAGGCGCGCTTTACACTGAGGCCGACAAGGAGTTAATGATTTGGTACGACTATCTTTTTTTGGGAAAAGGCAAGCCGATTACACATTTGGAAGCCTTGCGTGACATACCTGATGACGATTTAAAAGCGGGATTGCCTGAGGTATTAAAATCATTATTCAATAGAATTGAAAGTCTTATCAATCAGCCATGAAGTCTCCAATTCCTAAAGAAGACTGGCAACCAGTTGGAATTGCAAGTCTTGAAGAGAACGCCTTAAATGCAGTTCGTTTTGAGCAAACACAATTAGTTATGGCTGGTCCGGGTGCGGGCAAAACTGAATTGCTTGCCCAACGAGCTTGCTACCTTTTACAAACGGGAGTTTGCTCCTCCCCTCGACGCATTTTGGCAATTAGTTTTAAACGTGATTCTGCTCAAAATTTAAAAGAAAGGGTCGAAAAGCGTTGTGGGAAAGAACTTTCTAGGCGTTTTGATTCCATGACTTTTGATGCTTTTGCTAAGAATTTGCTGGATAGGTTCAAATCCGGACTGCCAAAAGGGTTTCGACCAAATCAAAATTACAAGGTGCAATTGAGTTTTCAAATTTATTCTGAAGTTGCAGAAGGTATTGACCGTGGGTTTGCGGCGACAAACAACACCAATCAATTGAATATCTTAGTTACCGGGAACCCATTACCTGTTACGCTCGCAGAATTGGGTAAAATCAACGCGAAAGAAATGTGGGAGGCCCTATTGAGAGGAAGTAAAACTTCGCATTTAACGTTTCCGATGATTTCCCGATTAGCGGAATTAATTATCAACCAAAATATTGCTCTTCGGGATTTTCTTCAAAAAACTTATGCTTTTGTTTTTTTAGATGAATTTCAAGACACTACAAGCACTCAATACGATTTGTTGAAAGCATGTTTTCACCAAAGCAATTCAATATTGACCGCAGTTGGAGATGACCGCCAAAGAATTATGGGGTGGGCGGGTGCATTGCCAGATGCTTTTCTTCATTTTCGGAATGATTTTGCAGCAACTGAGGAGGTTCTGAACATGAATTATCGATCAGCACCTAGATTAGTGGAGGTTCAAAAAATACTGTCAAATGTACTTCTTGGGAAAAAACTTGAGCCGCAAGCCAGAACGGATTGGCAACCACAGGATGGCATCGCTGAAATTTGGAGTTTCAATAATTATAATGATGAAACAGCCCGATTAGTGGCAGAGGTAAAACAGTCGATAGAAGTTAAAAATGTAAATCCACGAGACATATGTGTTTTGGTTAAACAACAACTTCCGGTTTATGCAAATCAAATTATTTCGGCGCTAAACACTGCTGGAATCAATGCTAGAAACGAAGATAGATACCAAGCATTGTTTACTGAAGAGATAGTGCAGTACTTGGCAAATTTCCTTTTTTGGATATTAAATGATAAGGCTTTAGAAGAAAGTAGGTGGGTTATGAACTTTTACGCAAAAATCTCAAATGCTGTTTCTGACAAAGAAGTAAGTCGGGCAGAACGAGAAATCACATCTCAGATGAGGATGTTTAGGAAAATACAAAAAAAATTTACAACTCACGATGAGTGGAAAGATTTAATTGAAAATATAATGAACTGTCTAAACTATAAATCTTTGGAGGCATACAATCCAGATTATCGTGATGAAGAATACATGGAAGAACTAATTTATAATATTTTCACAACAGAGTTTTTGGAGTGGTTAGATTCCAAAAAAGAACCTAAAGCAGCCTTGGATTGTATCTTTGGCAAAGATTCTGTCCCTGTTTTAACCATTCACAAAAGTAAAGGTTTGGAATATCATACTGTCTTTTTTGTGGGATTAGAGGATGGCGCATTTTGGAGTTTTTCAAAACAACCAGAAGAGGACAAATGCGCATTTTTCGTCGCGGTTTCGAGGGCAAAGCAACGTGTAGTATTTACTTTTTCTGAAACGCGCCCTGATAAATATGGAAGAGTTCAAAAGCAAAACCGAGCTGCAATTGCACCACTATATCAAGCCCTGCATCAGTCAGGCTTGGTAGATGTTTCATAAATGTTACCACCAACAATCGCTTTCCGAAAATTGCTCCTAAGCGTCGCAAATTCGGGAAGCGTCACGTTCAATAGCACATTAGAACTCGCCAGGAAGTAAAAACTAATATGCACAAAACTCTTACGCAGATATTCCATAAGATTGCACCCTAAAAATAACACTATGGTACTTCAAGAAATGGTTCTCATAAGTGAAATTGTGCTGCAAGCGAAAATTGCACAACGAGCTGCAGAACGATTACAATCTACTCATGACAATTTTGATAAGGTTGAAGTCTGGTGTTCAATTCAATCGATTCTCGTTGCTGCAGGAAACGTATCTAAGATTCTTTGGCCTGTCAAGAAGGAATATAATAGCCGTGGTGAAAAAATACGACAATTGCTCAATGTTGAGGCAGATAATCCTCTCTCTGATCGCACATTTCGTAATCGATTCGAACACTATGATGAGCGAATTGACGATTGGTTTAACAATCAACCCCGGGCGGTCTATTCTGACTTATCAATGAATCCATCTCTCCGAGGTCCAATGGCTACCAATGATCATCGAGGATATAATTCGTTTAATAATACTTTGGTTTTTCGTGGCAAATCGCTGGATTTGAACGAAGTTTTGAATGCGCTTGAAGAAATACTAAACAATTGCAAGGCGTATGTGCTGACATAAGCCCCCCTCGCATAAAAATCCTCCCCCCCACCATGAATAACGAACTAGCCAGCATCAACGAAGCAATCGGCTTCCTCAACCTCGTAGACCCAAAACGCCTGAACGACCTGCGGGAAACGTACCTGCTGGCCCATCCTGTTAAAAAACTTCACCCAAACGCGATTTGCTCGCGGCCTAATTTATCTAACCACCAAGGACGCATACGAGTGAATCATTTCTGCGTAAAAGTTGTTACATTGTGTGTGGAATAAAGAAGATATACCTATGGAGACTTTAGAAAGACCGTTATCCAACCTTCAGTTGGAACTACTCAAGGCCTTTTCCCATCAGTTGAGTGAACAGGACCTCTTGCAGGTCAGGGCCCTGCTTGCTGCGTTTTTTGCCAAGAAATCAATTGAAACAGCCAATAAGGTATGGGACGAGGAAGGCTGGACTCCAGAGAAAGTAGACCAACTACTGCATTCAAAGCTCAGAACTCCCTACAAGGGTAAATAATTCATGCGGATTGTATTGGATACCAACGTACTGTTAGTCAGTATATCTGATAGGTCGCCCATTCACTGGGTTTATCTTGGGCTACTCCATGGGGATTATGAATTATGTGTAACGACGGATATCCTTTTGGAATATGCAGAAATAATCGAACGGCACATGGGTGTCGAGGCAAGTGAAAGTGTGCAAGGTACTTTGGACAACTTGCCTAATGTTCGCTTAATCACATCTTATTTTCGATTTGATTTGATTACAAAGGACAGAGACGACAACAAATTCGTCGATTGTGCAATTGCCGCCAATGCTCATTATATCGTTAGTGAAGACAAAGATTTTAGGGTGTTGGAAAAGATAGCATTTCCTAAAGTTGAAGTCTTGGACTTGGAAGAATTCAGAAAAAAACTAAACGAAGAAGGCAACACCTAACAATGTCCTCCCCCCACCACCATGAACAACGAACTAGCCAGCATCAACGAAGTAATCGGCTTCCTAGAACTAGTCGACCCAAAACGATTAAACGACCTGCGGGAAAAGTACCCGGCCTTCGGTGAACTCCTAAAGCAGGGTTCCATGCTCGGCGAGGGAAATAGTTTGTTCGCCAATCCGAATGAAGCGCTGGTCCGAGGGATGGCCTGCAAGGCCGGGTTGGAACGCGTTTTATTGGTTTGCGCCGAAAAGTTGCCGCAACTCAAACGAAAACTCAAGTCGCTCGGGAATATCCAGTTCGGAAGCCAGGTCGTGGTGGGCATCGGCGGCGCGTCATTATTATCGCAGTTTGGCAACACCCAGCCGTCGGTGCAAATCCTGACGGGAATCCTTACCCTGGCCGGGTCGCTGCTCTCGCTGTTTGTCCAGCACAAATCCGGCACCATTTTAAACAACAACCAAAGCATTTTCAGTTATTACGAGAAATTGGTGGACAACAAACTCGAAGCCGAACAACAACTGCTGGAGATCGACCTCGCCCTTCAGGCTTTCCGGGATGATAACCCCGACCGGCTTGTCGCGGTCATCAATACCACCAACCAGATTTGCCTGGAAATCCGTAAGGCATTGGAAAAACTATAGGGCCAACCTGCCTTCCAATATTTACCTGCATTTCCTGCTGTAACCCCAATCGTGTTCGGCCTCTCGCGCCTGAACACAAATCCCGCCATGACGCATGCATATTTTAACAAATTTATTTTTCTTTGCATGCTAAATCTCCCGCCATGATGCCAAAATCCCTCTACTACTGTCTTTTCCTGTGCTGGCCGCTCCTTCTTACCGCACAATCCGGATACCAGCGCATGGCTTGAAAATTCCGGAGATACTGACCCCCTCTACCGGAGCAAACTGACCCCCCTTAG
>CAZAEZ010000062.1:0-27074 GCA_964484205.1 uncultured Saprospiraceae bacterium
GTTTGGGATAGGTTTCAGCAGATGTCTCCCTCCGGTCGACATGACAAGTCGCTGCTATTTAAGGTGATCTATCAGGTTTTTCGCTACGCTCAAAACTTGCACACTGCTTGAGGAAGTTTTGAGCATAGCGAAAAACCTGATAAAGAAGTTTGCAGAACGTATGTTGTCATGTCGACCGGAGGGAGACATCTGATTGATAGCATGTTAAATCACGTAATCGTTAATTGAATGATCAAATCTATCCAAAACTCACGTTAAACTACTCTACGGCGAGCAAAATCAATTTATCTTCTGTGAAATCTTCTGCGCCTTAACATTAAAAAAAACTACCTGCCGTAAAGTTTCAGGTAAGCCGCTGCGGTTTCCTCCATCCGGTAAACCACCCTTGATTTTTGAAAATTCGGCTGCGCCAAAATTTGCAGCACGGCGCTGGCCAGTCCCGCGGTAGTTTCGCTGCAAACACCAAAGGCGGGCGCGGCGCCCACGGGCGTACTCACCACGTGGCAACCGTTGGCAGCGCCTTCGGCAAACACATATCCGAACGATTCAAAATGGCCGGTATGCAGCAACACCTTGCTCCGGCGCATGCGCTCCAGTACTTCCGGGCGCGGCAAACTGCCGGTAAACACAAGGTGGTCGGCCAGCCCCAACCTTGCCGCCTGTTTTTTCAAAACCTCGAGTTGCGGCCCTGCGCCGATCAGCTCCGCCCGTATGCCGGGCTGCTGTTCGACGATCAGTCGGAGCACGTCCAGCCATTGCATCCAGTTTTTTACCGGGATCAGGGAGCCTACACCCAGAACATCCACAGGCCGATCGGCGGGCAGCTGCGCCGGAATGTCGGCGCCGGCTATACCCCATGGGATTTCATGTGCTGCCCGCAGGCCGCAGGTTTGTTCCAGCGCATTTTGGTGGAACGGGCAGAGGGCGACCAGTTGATCGGTCATAGCCGGCGCCAGGCCTTTCAGGTAGCGGTTTTGCGGCAGCGCATCCTGGCCCATCAGGGTGGTCAGCTGCGGGATGTTCAGGCGCTCGGCGATTTGCCGGCCCACCACCCAGGCAGGGCCCAGCCAGAAACTGTGCAAACCGTCAATTTTTTTTTCCAAATGAATTTGCTGCGCTAAACGGCGGGCGCGGTGCAGCGTGCGCCAGCGCAGCCAGGTGCGGTTGTTGCCGCGGCAGGCGTAAACAGCAAGTCCGTCTTTCCGGGGAGTGCCGTGGCCGGGAGGATACTCCAACGCAATTATGTGCAGATCAATGCCGCGGCGCATCATTTCCAGCGCCAGCAAATACAGCGGCGGAATACAGGTACTGTCTTGTGCATCGGCGGCAAAGCCGGGTGTGATCCAGATAATGCGCATGTAACGCGAACCTCCGGTTCGCCGTTTTAAAACAACGTAAGCCCCCCATTAGATTTACGAGGGACTCGCGTTAAATTACGATTACGTGATTTATTCTCCAGGCAAAGTGATTAGCGAAAGTGATGATGCCGTGCATATTGTCGGCGTGACTCGCGTTCACGCCGACAATCTTTCCTTCAAAATCCCAAAAAATGCGAAGAGCGGACTATAAAAATAAGTCCGCTCCCGCGTATAGTGACGCCCGCGCTTTCATCGGGCGGGCGGAATGACGGCGGCCCTTCCCGCAGTGACGCGTCCGGGTTCCACCGTTTTTTTGTTGCTGTCTCAAAATTAGTGTGGTTAAGCGGAAATGGCAAGCGGCTGTCTCATAAGTTATTCTTTCAACACTAAGCGCACTAAAAACACTAAAATTACCCTATGAACTTAGTGAAAACTTAGTGGTGCTTAGTGATTTTAGTGGCAAAAACCACCTTAGAGACAACCTCTTGCCTGGAAAAGTTTTTAACGGCGAACCGGAGGTTCGCGTTACTGTTTCACCACCTTGCCGGTCCGGCGCACCGCACCTTCCTGAACGGTGATGTAGTACAAGCCGGCGGGCAGGCTGCTCAGGTCGACCCGGCCGTTTTCCGTTTGCCCTGCGGTTACCACTACCTGACCATGTATATTCAGCACCTGGTAAGGCAAAACAGCGCCGGTATTTGAAAGGCGAACCAGGCCGGTTGTCGGGTTAGGGTTGAGCTCGAGTGCTTCACCGTTCCGGACTTCCGGTGCGGCAGTGGTGTTGCCGTAGTAATACCAGGTTTTTTCCTGAATGACCCACGCCTGGGTGTTGGCATCTTTTTCGGCATACATTTCCAGGGTGAGTTCCGGCCCGGTTGGGTTTCGATAAACGTAGGTGGTTTGACTGGCGGGCGGCGCGTCGAATCCCAGGTTTTCGTACGCTTCCGTCAGCACGCGGTGAACGTTATCGAAGGTGCGGGTGGTGCGTTCGGTTGGCGTCCATTCGCCGGTGAAAAAGTCGGCGTCGAAGGCTTCTTCCAGGATAGCGTTGCCGTTGCCGTCGTAGGTCGTTTCCAGTTTATTTATGGCAACGAGTGTGGTGGGGTCCACTACGCCGTAGGTGGTGTTGCGCACTTCGCGGTGCTGCACGTATTCCCGCTCGATGCGGCTGAACAGCGTCCAGACGCCTTGCTCGAATACCGACTGGTCGGTGTAGTAGTTGTCGCCGCTGGCATCGTAGTACAGTTCTTCCAGGAGGGCAAAGGCGAAGCCGTCTTCATCGATGTAGTTCAGGATGGCCACGGGGCGGTCCTGGTCGTCGTAAGATGTGGCGTTGTGCAGAATAACCGACCATTCCTTGGCCTGCGGGTCCCACTGCTCGGCGATGAGCGAGTCGGTGGCTTCCGTGGAAGCGCCGTGCGGGTAAGTGCGCAGGCGGGAGTCGGGCACCCAGCTTTGGCTGATGGCATCCCAGCTTTCGGCGTACAGTTCGACGGGGCGGCCCTGGTTGTCCGATTTTTGCGTGGTCCGGCTTTGCAGTTGCCAGCCGCCGAGGTATTCGTACTCGGTTTGCACGGCGGTGGTGGCGTTGGGGTAGTTGAACACGGCTTTCGATTGCGGAAACGAATCGCCCGAGGCGTAGCCGGTGAACAGCACGGCAGAGTCGGGTACGGATGCGCCGCCCCGGTCTGCAACGGTATTGTTAGCGGGGCGTACCGGCCGGCTGAATTGCTGCAAGCGGGCGAGCGCTTTCGGGCTGCGTTCGGCCAGCCATTGCTGCGAGAGGGGGGAGATGGAAACGGGCAGTTGATTTTGGGCAGTCAGGGTTCCGGCCAGCAGGAGCATCCCGCCGGCGATCAGCATTGTTTGGAATCGCATGGTAGATAAATTTTTAGACGTATGTGGGGCGATAGACGCGGGGTGGTGTGGGGGAGGTTGCAGCGGGATTTACGATTTACGATTTACGAATTTCGAATTACGATTGGTTCACCTTTTCGTTTGAATGGAAGTTTTCTTTCAGGCTGCACTTTTTCGTTAAACGCAAGTGTCGGCGTGACTACGAGTCAATGCAAGTGTCGGCGTGACTACGAGTCAATGCAAGTGTCGGCGTGACTACGAGTCACGCCGACACTAGTAGTCACGGGTGCTGATTTGTTTTTGAAATAATGAAATGATTTACACGTATATTTTGACTTTTAATCTCCGCCATTAAAAAACAGCACAGCGCAAGGGCCCCTTCCCACTCAAGGTGAACCAATCGCAAATCGTAATTCGTAAATCAAAAAATCCAAATCATGCCAACGAAAATCATGTACTGCCTTTCCCTTTGGGGCCTGCTGGCAACTTCCCTGGCTGCCCAGGAATTGATGCCCTTGTCGGCGGGCTGCAATTTTGCTGCTGCCGATCCTGCGCAGGAATTGTACACCTACGAAGCCTCCGCCGAGGCCTTGCAGATCGTGGAGCGCATCATGCGGGTGAATGTGCTGCCGCAAAATTTTGTCGTGCGCGCGGCCGATTGTTCCAATGCCGTGGCGACCACCGCAGGCAACCAGCGCTACATTTTGTACAGCACGGCATTTCTCGAAAATTTTAAAAAAGAAGCCAACACCCAATGGGCGGCCTACAGCGTGCTCGCGCATGAAGTGGGCCACCACCTGAGCAACCACGACCTGGCCGAAACCGAGCCCCGCACCCGCAAACGCTACGAACTCGAGGCCGACCGCTTCTCCGGCGGCATGCTGTACCGCATGGGCGCCACCCTGGCAGAAGCGCAGGCCGGCATCAACACCTTTTCGCTGGAAGGCGAAAGCAGCACCCACCCGGCCAAACGCGCCCGCCTGGAAGCTGTGGCCGTAGGCTGGAAACAAGCCGCCGAACTGGCTGCCGATGCCGAAATGTCGACCGGCGCCGCAGATGCCGATTCGGAAGAAAAAAAACTGCTCAAACAAGCCCAGGCCGAAAAAGACCCCCTGAAAGCCATCGAACTGCTCGACCAGGCCATCGAACTCAAAGAAGACTACGCCGATGCCTACCTCGAACGCGGCAAACGCAAGGTGGACATGGAAAACTTCGAAAACTATGCCTACCGGACCGACTACCGCGGCGCTATCGCCGACTACACCGTGTACCTCCAAATGCGACCCAAAGACCCCGAAGCGCTTACGGAGCGGGGCTATGCCTATTTCAGCTTGGGTGAAAAAGACAAGGCCCTGGCCGACTACAACCACGCCATTCGCCTCAACCGGAATTACGCCGACGCCTACCTGGGCCGCGCCTGGCTGCAAATGCGCGACGACGATGAAGCCGCCCTGAAAGACCTGGAACAGGTGGCTGCCCTGGAGCCCAAAAATGCCGAAGCGCTGTACTGGCACGGCAACATCCTGTACGGCTACGGCGAATACGACAAGGCGATCGCCGACTTCGACCGCGCCCTGGCGATTGACCCCAACTACTTCCAGGCGGCAAATCTGGGGGCTGCCGCCTGCCAGTTTGCCGGACGCTACGCCGAGGCGGTGGCCGGATACAACCGGGCGCAAGCAATCGACCCCGAGGAATTTTCCAGTTACCTCAACCGCGGCCAGTGTTACCAGGCCCTGGGCAAGCATCGTGACGCCATCGCCGACTTTGATGAACTGCTCCGGCGCTTCCCGGGATCGGCCGACGGCTACCTGTTTCGCGGGGTGTCGAAATCGGTGCTGGGCCTGAAAGCCGAAGCCCGACAGGACTTCGACCAGGTGTTTGAAAACACGGTGCTGGTGATCAATTCGTCGGTGAAGATCGGCTGCCTGCTGGTGGAGTACGGCCTGCCCGGGGAGGGCCTGGTTTGGCTGGACAAGGTGCTGGAAAAAAGTCCGGACAATGCGCAGGCATTGGATTGCCGGGCGCGGGCGAAGTAACGCGAACCGCTGGTTCGCGTAAAAAGGCAAGTGCCGGTGCGACTTAGAAGTCGTACCGGCTCTTGCTTTTTTAGGGTTATGCGGGGGGGGGATTCTGTTGGCGTTTTTTTTATCCTGCCTTAGCCGGACTGTGTTTTAGCGGTAAAAAGCGAAGGGGTCGCTTCGAGCGACCCCTTCGTTGTAATCCTGCCTTAACCGGAACATGTTTTAGAGGCAAAAAGCGAAGGGGTCGCTTCGAGCGACCCCTTCGCTTTTTACCCCTCCCCCAGCCACGCAAACGTATAGCGCGGGCATCACCGGCCAACAAAGCAGTAAAAAAAGCGCGGCGACAAACCATCCCGTTTGTCGCCGCGCCTGCTTTATAGGTGCATTTTTTATCAACTACCGCGAACCGGCGGTTCGCGTTACTTTCCGCACCGCATTCCCCACCCGCACCAGGTACATTCCAGGCGCCCAGGCCGTGGCATCCACCCGGAATTGCTGCACACCGGCCGGTAGTTCGCCCGACCAGACGGAGGCCATCATCCGGCCCGTCAGGTCGTAAACGGCCACCTGGACGGGACTCTTTTCCCGAAGGGTAAAGTCGACAAAAAACTGGTCGCGCACGGGGTTGGGATATACCTCCAGGTCGTTGACCGGACCGTCGGCAGCGGCAGCCGAGGTGGTGTTCAGGCCGTTGGGTACCGGCACAAACTGGTCGAGGTAGAGCCGGTATTCGCCCGGGCCGAGGTCGATGTCGGTGGTGGCGGCGGTTACATCCAGCGTGTTGCCGGTGTAATATTCGTACCAGGTGCCGGTGTGCTGAAAGCTTGGGCTCGCAGTAGTGGCCGTTACGCCGACATTAGCCATCACAACGACGTTCATGCCAGGGCTGTTCAGGTAAATGCTTTTTACCTGCCCGCTGCCGATATCCAACTGAAAATCAGCCGTTTCAAACACATCCTGCGTCGTGCGCAGGTGCAGTAAGGCGGCGGTTATATCGTGCAAGCGACGGCGGTAGGGATCGTCGAGATAATCCCAGCGGATGGGTTTGGGATCGAGGCGGCAGTTGTTCACCGTGCCGTCCACGCAGCGGTTGATGGAAAAGTCATAGCCAAGTTCGCCGAATTCCCAGAGCATTTTCGGGCCGGGCACGGTGTACAGCAGGTTGGCCAGCATTTCGAGGCGGCGCATCGCCACGATGGGCGAGCGGACGTTGTAACTGGGGATGCTGTTGTTGCCGGAGGTCAGGCAGTCGTAAGCGATGCGTTCTTCGTCGTGGCTTTCCATGTAGCCGATGAGGTGCGGAACATTCCAGCCGCGTTGCGTATGGCTGATCCAGCGGAGGTCGGCATTGGCCGCTGAGGAAAAACCGCGGGCAACATCCGTGTAGGCGCCATGCATATTTCCCCAGAGCATCATGCCGTATTCGGCCAGTTCCTTTTCTTCATCGTTGTCGGCAAAATGTTCGAGAATGACAAAAGCCTCCGGGTCAATGCTCCACATAAAGTCGGCGTAATTCTTCCAGATGGCCACCCGGGCGGGGTCGTAATTCCCCCAGGCAGGCACGCTGCCGAGGGTGTTTTTTTGGGTGAAACCCTTGGACAAGTCGAAGCGGAAGCCATCGATCTTAAATTCCTTCATCCAGTACTCCAGGCAGTTTTTCACATAAATTTTGGTCAGCGCGCTTTCGTGGTTGAAGTCGTTGAACACGTTGAACTCGTGTTTGGCAGTGGGATTCAGCCAGGGATTGTTGGCGGCGGGGCGGTTGTTGGCGGCATCCCAGTAAAGTTGGGCGAGCGGGCTCAGGCCTGTGGCCTGATTGAACACCACATCCACGATCACGGCCATGTTGCGCTGGTGGCAGGCGTCGATGAAACGTTTAAAATCTTCGGCCGTCCCGTAGTACTTGTCGAGGGCTTTGTGAAACGAAGGGTTGTAGCCCCAGCTGTTGTTCCCGTCGAACTCGTTGACGGGCATGAGCTCAATGGCCGTCACGCCGAGTTTTTCCAAATAATCGAGGGTATCGAGCAGGGTGGCGTAATCGTGCCGGTCGATGAAGTCGCGCAGCAGGAGTTCGTACACCACGAGGTCTGTTTTTTTTGGCCGGGTGTAGTTGGTGGCCTGCCAGTCGAACGGCGGCTGCGCCGTTTGTAAAACCGATACCATGCCGAATGTTTTTCCGGCCGGGTAGGGCAGCAGGTTGGGGTATGTGAGGGGTGGGATGAAGCCGTCGTTCCAGGGGTCGAGCACGAGCGTGCTGAGCGGATCGGCAATCTTGAGCGTGCCGTCTACCAGGTACTGGAATCGGTAGGGCTGGCCGGGTGTCAGGCCGGTAAGTTCGATCCAGTAAATGTTGTTGAGCACATTGCGTTTGAGTTGGTAGGCTTCGCTGGGCGTCCAGTCGTTGAAGTCGCCGATGAGGTAGATCACCTGCTTGCCGGGTGCGTAGAGTTGGAGCCGCACGGTAGTCTCGTCGATGTAATTAATACCATACTGGGTACCGGCAGGCGGATTTTCCGGCGCCTGGTTGGCCGGCACGATGTAAATAAAACCGGCCGTGTCGCGGTCGCCGTTGGCTTCGGCAACAAGTTCTACCCTGTGCACGCCGTTGGCGGCGGTGAGGTTGGTTTCCAGCAGGGCGCCGGTGGTGTTGTACACCTGCATGCCGTTGTCGTAGAGGGTCAGGTTGGCGGCGATGGTGGAGGCTGCCTTGACCGGTATCTGGTTGCCGGCGGCGGTGAGCAGCAGCTCGGAAGCGGGGGTGATAATTGCCGTTTGCAGCCCGATATTATCGGGATAGACTTGGTAAAAAATATCGCTGCCGTCCGTAGCGCGGCCGACCTTGCTGCCGTCGGCATTCCGAAAAACGAAAGCGAGGTTGAGCACATTTTCACCGGCCGGAATACCGAAGAAGCTCCGGATGTTGAACGATTTTGTCCATAAATTCGAGCCGGCATCAGTCATGGCGCCCAGTGGATCGGCAACGCCCCAGGTCGTTTTTACATATTTCCAGTCGGCGGGCGAACTGCTTTGGTCGGTGATCACCCCCATATGGGCATATACCGGCGAGGTTCCGACCAGTGCGCCGTTGCCCAGCGTAGCATCGAAGGTGATGGTCACATTGTCGTCCACTTTCGGGAAAACGGGGATGCAACTGACCTGGGCGTTGAGGTAGCCGGGCAGGAGGAAAAGGGCGAGTGAAATTATTGTAATCAAGCAATAGGAGGGCTTTGGTGATTCAACCCCACCCCCATCCCCTCCCCGCCCCGGCGGGAGGGGGGCTTGCTCTCTGACTAATTTTAGATTGAAATGAGGGCAGACACCCCTTCCGCCGGGGCGGAGAGGGGATGGGGGTGGGGTTGAACAACAAACAATATCAACATTGAAATACTTCATACAAAAGCGGTTCTGGTCCAAAAAAAAAATCCCATTTCATCCGGTAGTGGTGAAATAGGATCGGGTGTTTCGGGGCTAAATTACAACTTTTTGTGATTTGCGGGCACGGTCGTTTTCACGCCAGATGCTCGTCCACGATGCGAAAGGTCGCCGTGTTGAAATGGTACAGCGGTTGCGGGTGTTTTGCGCAGCAAATAGGAACAAGTTGGAAATTTTCTCCGCAAGTTTTTTTGCAGACGCGCAATGGAAAATCCCCGTTGATCTGCGGTCCGATTGTATTTTTTTAAAGATTATTGTGGCTCGCTTCTTCAATCGTTAAATCAAAAAAATGGACAGCCCGCCACTCGCACCGCCCACCAAAGAAGAAATAAAAAAATACCGGCGATGGTGGAACAACCTGACCGAACCCTGGAAGCAGGCCTTTAATGAGGTCTTTTTGCAACAATCCGACACCAAATTTCCGCCCGATGAAACCCTGCATCTGATCTGGAACACCGGGCCCCTGCGGTTTGCCGGCCCGTCGGCTATGTTTCCCAATATGACGATTGAACTGGATGACCTCTCCGGCGTCGTCGAACTGCCCAACGTAGAAATTCTGGTGGTGGCCAACCACCAGATCCATTCCCTGAAGGAGATCGCACACATGACATATCTGAAGTCGCTGTTTGTCTTTAGCAATAAACTTCGTTCCATTGCGGGGGTGGAAAATCTGAAAAACCTGAAAAACCTGTACTTCAACGACAATCAGGTGGAATCCCTCTTGCCACTGAGCGGTCTGACCCAACTGGAAACGATCCACTGCGCGCACAACAAGATCAGCACATTGGATGGGATCAGTATGGAACACAAGGCTGCCCTGGAAAATTTCTACTGCCTGCCGAATAAAAACCTGTTGAGCGTTGATGTGATGGACTTTGAGCGCCGGACGCGCATTGCCTGCAAAACAGGTTGATCCCCGATGAGCGCCGTTTAGTATTTCCATCCGGCATACGTCTATGTTGTATTGCCTCCGAAAAATTAAACCTATTCGAAAATGAACGGCACCGGAGTGTAAGGCATTCCGGCGTTTCCGATCAATAAGAAATCATTCAACCAAATTTTAACCATCAAAATCTTTTTTTATGGAAGGTACAATGGCAACCATCATCATGTTCGCAGGCAATTTTGCGCCAAGAAACTGGGCATATTGCCAGGGACAAATCATGGCAATTGCAAGCAATACGGCGCTCTTTTCCCTGCTTGGAACCACCTATGGCGGTGACGGCCGCACAACGTTCGGATTGCCGGATTTCCGGGGTCGCGTGCCGGTTGGCACGGGTAATGGCCCGGGGTTGTCCGATATCAATTTGGGTGAGAGGGCAGGCGCCGAACACGTCACGATGACCGTGGCACAAATGCCCGCTCACACCCACCAGGTGATGCCTAAAGTAGCCGTTTCTACCGGCAATGGCACGACCGACGAACCGGATGGCAATGTGCTCGCCGGAACTACCACGAACAACTATGCGGCAGCATCGACGGCCAACGGCCAACTTGCCGGTGTGTCTGCCACAGAAACCCCCGCAGGCGGAAGCCAGCCGATCAGCATTGTCCAGCCATATTTGGGAATGAACTTCGTCATTTGTATTCAGGGGATTTTCCCGTCGCGGAGCTAGGCGCTACCGATACACCAACCGGCGGCAACCAACCGCCAGACATTGTGCAGCCCTACCTGGGTATGAATTTCATTATCTGCATTGCGGGTATTTATCCAAGCCGGAGTTAACCGGCTTCGGGTTTTATAAAATGATCAGGAAGTGGTTCGGGTAGCCCCGTGCCGCTTTTTTTATGTGCGCCGGCCGGCCGGGCTTCGCTGTTGGTTGCCTTAAATCCGGTTATGGTGCTGTTTGCCACGGCGCTGTTTTTTGGTGAAAAAATGCGTTGGCAACAGGTTGTCGGCGGATTGATCGCCCTGTTTGGGGCGGTCGTGGTTATTGCGCGGGGGGAGCTCGGCGCCTTGTTCGACCATTTTGGCCGGGGGGAAGCGCTGGCGCTGGGCTGTCCGGCCACCTGGGCGGTGTACACCCTGGTGAGCCGGCAAATTTCGCCTGCGCAGACGCCCCTGGCTACCACAGCATTCGTATGTCTGCTGGGTACTGCCGGATTATTTCCCCTGGCGCTTCAGGAAGGTTTGCCGCTGGCGAGTCTGCCGCCGGAAGTTTGGGGCGCCCTGGCCTACCTCGGGCTGATGGGCACCGTGCTGGGTTTTATCTGGTACACCGAAGGTATTCGCGCTATCGGCACCACCCGCACGGCTATTTTCAACAACCTGGTGCCGGTGTTCGGGGTGCTGTTGTCGGTGTTGTTGCTAAAAGAACAGGTATCGTGGGTCGTGCTCCTGGGCGGTTTGCTGGTGGTGCTTGGCGTGGCGGTGATCAATGTAACGCCGTCTGGCAGACGGCGATCAAAATAAACAATCCACTTCCTCAATAGCACTATTCCGCGCGGCATCCCAAGCCGGTCTGGCAGACGGCGTACAATTTTGACAATTGATCGCGCCGTCTGCCGGACGGCGTTTATTTGGGTATTTGTTTGACTACGCCGTCTGCCGGACGGCGTACAATTTTGACAATTGATCGCGCCGTCTGCCAGACGGCGTTACAGATCAATTTCGGTGTTATCCCCGATGTTCAGGCTCAGGTTAGTGCCTTTGATGGTGGCGTCGCTGCCGACTACCGAGCGCTGGAGCACCACATCGTCGAGGGAGGCAAAGTTGCCGATGATGCTGTCTTTGATAATGGAGGAATTGATGGTCACGTTGTTGCCGATGGTCACGTGCGGCCCGACGATGCTGTTGGAAATACTGCAATTTTCGCCGACGGCAATGGGGTGTATGATGATGGTATTTTCAAACTCGGGCAATTTAAAAGCATCGGTGGCGTAGCCGCGCTGGCTGAGCAGCATGGCATTGGTTTCGAGCAGTACTTCCTTGCGGCCGCAGTCGAACCAGTTGTTCACGGTGATCGCCTGAAAGGGAATTCCCTGTTCGTGCATGCGTTGCAAGGCATCGGTCAGCTGATATTCGCCGACCGTACGTTGTTCCGTTTTGATCAGGTGTTCAATGGCGTTCAGGAGGGGTTTTACTTCATTGACCTTGTACAAACCCACCATGGCCATGTTTGACTTCGGGATGCGGGGTTTTTCGATCATCCGGGTGACCATCCCGTTTTCATCGGTATCGGCCACGCCAAATTCGCGGGGGTCCACTACTTTTTTCACCCCCACGCAGGAGTGCGGGCAATCCAGCATTTCCTTCAGGTCGGCGTCAAAAATGGTATCGCCAAATGCGATAAACACCTGGTCCTCCTGTTCAATAGCATGCCTTGCCATCCAAACTGCATGCCCGGAACCTTCGCGGTGTTCCTGATAGACAAATTCGGTTTGCAGGTGCGGATATTGCTGCTCCACAAAGTTGCGCACTTTTTCGCCCAGGTAACCAATGACAAATACAAAGTTGGTTAGCCCTGCTTCGGCCAGCGTGTCGATAATGAAGGCAATTATCGGCTTGCCCGCAACGGGCATCAGCGGCTTAGGTTGTGTGAAGGTATGCGGGCGGAGCCGTGTGCCGGCCCCCGCCACGGGGATAACAACTTTCATCTTTGACGGTAGCAAACTGCCTTTTTACAAACGAAGCAGCGGATAAACAATGTACCTGAACAAACACGCATACAGGTAGGTGGGTGCTGGTTTTACCTGTCAAAGGTATAGAAATTTGTATTTGACCGAAGGTTAATCCTCGATCCCGTACAGTAAATCTTTCAGGCGCGAACCCTGCATTTCCGGAAGGTAGTAGGCATTGTTAAACTTTTCCAGGGTGATTTCAATATCCGACTTCAGGGTGCTGAAGGTTTCGGGCAATACTTCTGCACAACGCGCTTCGTGCTGGTAACTACCGGCAATCCGCGCGAATTTCCGGTAATACACATTGCCTTGCGCAATAAATGCGCAGTACTGATCCAGAAAATGGACGATACGGTCTATTGAGAATTGCAGGTTTGCATGCGTTTTTCGGGGTGCCGACGCATTGATTTCGATGACTTGTTCGGCCGCTGCGATATATTGTTCAAGCTGGTTGTAGAGTTGTTCCCAGTCGTCCTGATCCCGGCATTGCGTCAAAGACGCGGTATAGCCGATTTGGCGGGTACAATCGCTGAAAAGCAGCTCGCATTCGCGTTTCAGCGAGAGGTTGGCATCGCGAAGAAATTCGGTTTCGTACTGAATGATACTGAGTTGCTGGTCCATGCGCACGGTAAAATCGAGGATGCAGGAAATTTTTTCCATGTTATTTTGATCTTGCCGGGAATCGCCGATGCCCAGGGCCAGCCCCACGAGCGAAAAGGTGGCCGACAGGTACGGGTTGCTCTCCAGCAACGCCGGCAGGGAGAACCCGAATTTTTTCTTCATCCGTTCCTCCAGCATTCCGTTCAGGGCCTTGAATTCGGGGTATTCGTGCGGATTACTGATGCGCGCGATTTGTTGGCTGGTACGCAGGCTGGTAAAATGGTGGTCGAGGCTCAGGATCTTTTCGTACAACATTTTGAGCATTTCGATGCCTTTGCGGTAGCGCAGGCGCAGCTGTTTCAAGGCCGCATCGGCTTCCAGCAGCCGGATCGATTCCTCCAATTGTATTTTTTCCAACAACAGGGCGTAGCCCACATCCGGGTCGCGGGCTGCCATGCCCTGCAACAGCTGATGCACCACGCCCAGCCGGGTGCGCGCATCCGCCGTTGCCTGTGCATGCTCCAGCCACAGGCATTGAAAGCCCGATTCGGTGGAAGCCAGCCAGCGGTCAAACTGCTGCACCGAGTCGCCCGGCGCCAACCCGGCCACCAGCCTGAAAGGCAAGAACAACAGCAGCATAGCCACAACCCTGCCCGCCAATGGAGCATAGCGTATATTCATGGTGAGCGTTTAACTTCTCGATTTACCAACTAAAAGCGACCAAATCCTGACAATCACACCAATCAAGGCACCAGGCAGCGTCCCCCCACTCGCAGGCAACGCAGAGACAGGGCAAGGGGCAGGGGCAAAGTTTCAGCTTGCAACGGATCACGCGCGGCGCCGTGGTTGCCGGTCCGGACACCCGAAACCCTGATTCCGCATAAGTCGCCATCAATGCATCATCATGTTTAAAATCCGTACCCACCAGAATGAAACCGAAGCCGGCGGAAGGCTTTCCGTCGGCAACAGCGGGCTGCCCGGCATGGCGCGCATAGCAGCGTTCCGATGTATACAAACCGTCGGCGGCCTCCAGGTCAAAGCCGCCGCCATTGTCGACAAACAGGTCGGCGTCAAAACCAAAAGCCGGCGGAAGGCTGTCCGGGTCCTGAAAATTCCGCAACCTGATCTCGCGGACATAAGCCGTGGCGCTAACTGCGCGGGTACGCATATCCAGAATTGCCAGATGTGCATTCCAATAATTGCCATCACGTTGTGCGAACACGGGAATATGCACCAGAACAATGGACAGTATGAGCGCAATATTCCCAAGTTGAAACCAGCGCACCGGGTTCAAAATACCTGACATGATCATTGGTTGTTTTTGATGGAATTAAATCCTGCTGCATGGTTTCCGGAGCATCGTCGCACAGGCTCAGCCTACAGCCTGCAATTCCCCGGCTGCATGGTTCGAACGGCATTTGGGGAATGAGAGCATGATCAGCGCATCCAAAACGAAACAAGAAACGCCAAACACGCTCCCGGAGAAATTTCTGACCATACAAAGGTAGTCCGGCGCCAATGGGTTCTTCAGGACAGTTTGTACTGCAAAAAAGGGGTGCATCGAAAGGAACATCCAATCTAACAAACTGAAAACAAACTATTTACAGCCTAACCTTCGGTCACAATTGCAGGCAACTTGTACGCCTGGGAGCGATTTAGCGATTTCGGGACTTTTCTTATTCCAATTACTGCCCTATCCGGAATCAAATCCGCATTTATCAACGTTTCGCCAAAGGCGAATCAGCGAAATCCGCGTTCCAAACAGTCTGCACCGGAGCAGGTATAGAACGCGGATGCGGCGGATTCGCCTTCGGCGAAGACACGGATTTCCGCTGATTTGACTCCGGTTTGGGTAGTTAAGGCGATGCAAAGTTTGCATCACCGCATAGGAAAGCCATTTTGCCCAAAAAAATACCCGCCGGGCGGAGTGCCTCGGCGGGTAGCCAAAATTACCGGGATGCCGGAAGCTTAAACGTGAATGATCTCGATGACAATCGCTTCCGGACGCCGGTGGTCACACGGTATTGCGGCTATGCTTCGCTGGGTAAATTGATCGTTCATATGCAGCGCGGGTTTAGGTGAACAGTGCGGGTTACCGGATACAAAAATCGCCGCTGCCGGGGTCCGGCACAACGACAATTCAAACTACTTTTTCAACGTAGATCAGCCTCAAAATACAGGCGCACTTTTTTCATTATCAGTTGTTTGCGAAAACCCGAACAGCCGCGGTTACTTCCGATTTTTCGCTACGACTGCCGTTTTTCAGTCAAAAACAGTATGTTTACCGGCAGAAGTACAAGCCGCACTGCCTGCCCTCCGGGCGCGTTGCCCCGTCCCATCCTGAAGCAACCCGCCGGTTTGTACAGCGCACAGTTTTTCAGCCACATTTAGGAATGCCTGCTTGTTCCCGGCAGCAATCCGGAAGCCTGCCCGCAGGCCCCGGGTGGTTCAACCTGTGCAACCATGATCAAGGAACTCAACGACCTGCTCCATTTTGTCAAAACCAGTGTTTGGCGCGACGAGCACCTCCTCGGTTTTTTTGCCGATACCGACCCCGAACTTCTGCGTTTGTACCAAACCATCTGGAAAAACAACCTCGCCAGCGATGCCGAAGCGGCACGGACCGCCGGCCTGGGCCTGACCACCTATAAAAAACAGGCCCGCCTGCTCCGGAAACTTCTCCGTCAGATGAGCATTTTTTTTGACGAGGAAAAAGCCAAGGTCGACGCTACGGTAAAAAACTACGTGGAAGGCACCCTCGAACTCGCCCTGATGAACCTCCTGCACATACGCGGCTACCGCCATGCGCCGCTGGGCATTGCCAAACGCCTGTATCGCCGCGGCCTCCACTACGACGTGCCGTCCTTTGCAGCCGAAGCCCTCCGCGTGCTGAAAGAATCGGTGATCAGCGTGGGCGGCAGCGCCCGGCAGTTCGACGCGTACTCCGACGCCTACTGGACGTACCGCTCCTACACCGAAGCCGAAGAACGCGCCGCCGATTGTTTCCAGCGAATCAAATTGCCGCACCTGCAAAACAAGGGGCTGCAGGGCGATTTTCAGGCGCACACCCGGCAATGTCTGCTGGCGCTCGAACCCTTCAAAGGCAAAACGCCCTCCTACCTGTTTCACGTGTATTTTTACATCATCCGGGGCAACTACCTGCTCGAAACCGCCGATTTCAACGCTGCGCTGGACAATTTTGACGAGGCCATCCGCTATTTCCAAAACAAACGCTACCCGGTCGGGAACTCCCTGGCCATGTTTTATTACGCCAAAGTGCCGGCCTGCATCGGGCTGCGGCAATACGCCGATGGCGAAAAAGCGGTGCTGGCCAGCCTCGACCATGCGCCCAACGGTTCGCACAACTTTTTCAATGCCAATGAAATGTATTTCTACCTGGCCATGCACGCCGGCAAGTACGCCCAGGCGCTCGAACTCTACCAAACCACCACGCGCCACCGCCGCTTTTCCAACCTGCGGCCGCCCCAGCGCGAAACCTGGCATATCTTCGGCGCCTACCTCTTCATCCTGCACCGGCTCAAGGACCGGACGCCGCTTGAAAACAGCCTGCCGGCTTTTCGCAGTTTTCGCTTCAACAACGAAACACCGGTGTACGGCCAGGACAAAACGGGCATGAATGTGGCCATTCAAATCGCCTTCACCCTGCTGCTGCTGCTCGAAGGCCGGAAAGACGACGTGCTGGAGCGCATCGAAGCGCTGGAAAAATACCGCAGCCGGTACCTGCTCCATCCCGGCGCCGGCCGCTCCAACTTGTTTATCCGGATACTGCTGCAACTGCCCAAAAGCAACTTCCAGCCGCCGGTATGCCGGCAAAAAATAGCGCCGCTCCTGCAGGACCTCTCCGCCGCGCCGCACCGGCCGGCCAACCAGCAATACGAGCTGGAAATTATTCCTTATGAAACGCTGACGGAGTTGTTGCTGGAGTTTTTGATGCGTGGGAAGGGGTGATTGGGGACGAATTGCCGTGCCTATTGTCGGCGTGACTCGAGTCACGCCGACAATAACCTAACCGCCTCCATTTTTTTTGAAAACCACTTTTTTTCGGGAATAAAAGAAAAAACCCGCCCTACGGTTTTGACGCCGTGGAGCGGGTTTGTTGTTTGTTGCCTGCTTTTTCCAAATCACAACACCCCCACCGTCAGCACCGCCAAAGACAGCACCAGCAGCATGAGCAGCAGCGGGGTGATAAACCGCATCCATTTGTCGAAACCCACCTGCACCATGGCCAGCGAGGCCAGGATCAGGCTGGTCGGGTTGATAAAAGCAAACAAACCCTGTCCGTAGGCGTAGGCGCTTACCACCATTTCCCGCCCGATCCCGACCACGTCGGCCAGCGGCGCCATGATGGGCATGGTGAGCACCGCCATGCCCGAAGAGGAAGGGATAAAAAACGACAGGCCGGCGTACAGCAGCATCATCACATTGATGAACAGCCCCTTGCCCATGCCCTGCACGGCATTGCTGGAATAGTACAACAGCGTGTCGCTGATCAGGCCGTTTTCCATCAAAACCGTCACGCCGCGCGCAATACCGATGATGAGCGCCACGCTCAACAGGTCGTTCGCGCCCTTGACGAAGGCCTCCACAAAGTTTTTTTCCCGGATGCGGGCAATCAGCGCGATCAGGAGTGCACCGGTAAAAAACACCGTGGTCATTTCCAGAAACCACCATTCCAGGCGGGAAACCCCGTAGATCATAACCACAAAGCAGGAAATAAACAGGAAGAGCGTAAGCCGGATCGAATTGGTGAAGGCCGGCGGTTTGTCGGTTTTTGTGTGTAAAAAGAGCGCTTCGATCTGTTCTTTTTGGTCGTAGATCAGCGATTTTGACGGGTCTTTCTTCACTTTTTCCGCGTAGCGGATGATGTACCACAGGCAAAGCAACAACCCGGCGCCCAGCATAAACGCCCGGCCTTCGATGCCGTTCACCCAGTTGGTGCCGGCGGTGTCGGAAGCGATGATCACGCTGAAGGGATTGACCGTCGAGGCCATCGTGCCCAGGGAAGAGCCGATGTAAATGGCGGCCAGGGCCACCATGGCGTCGTAGCCTGCCGCCAGAAACACCGGCACCAGGATGGGGTAAAACGCAATGGTTTCCTCCGCCAGCCCAAAGGTGGTACCGCCGGCAGCGATCAGGCAGGTGATGATCACGATGAGCAGCGACTCGCGCCCCTTCAGGGTGCGGGCCAGCCAGGCCACGCCGGCATCGAAAGCGCCGGTGTGGTGTACCACACCTATAAACCCGCCGATGATCAGCACAAATAAAATCACATCGATCGCCTCCATAATGCCGCGCAGGGGTGATTGCAGGAAAGCCATAAAACCCTGTGGCTTGCTGTCGACCTGCTGGTACGTGCCGGGGATGGCCACGGGCTTCCAGATGTCGCCGTTGGTAAATTTTTCCAGCGGGACCTTGATGCCCAGCCGGTCGAGTGTGGCCTGCTCTGCCGGGAAAATGCTGTCTTGTCCGGCATGGCTGCGGACAAACTGTTTTTGGTCTTTGTTGTAACTGAGACGGTCAAATTGCCCGGCGGGGATAATCCAGGTCAGGCCGGCGACGAGGGCTGCGATGATAAGCAGCACGGTGTGGGCAGTCGGGAATTGCAATTTTTTCATGGTTGTGTGCTTAAAGTTGCCGGCCCGGTCAGAATCCGCCTTTCCGGAGTTGTTTCACATCCTCGGCGATGAAGCTTTCGTCCCAGCCTTTGAAATTTTGGAACGTTTCGTCGCGCCCAAGCATGTAGCGGATCGTTTGCACACCGGGCGGCGCATAGGTCAGGACGAGGTCGGTGAACAGGTTGTACGCGCCCCGGGTTTTACGGGTAAGCAGGTCGTTCTGGTTGCGGGCGGCAAAATGCGAGCAGTCGATGAGGTTGCCGCGGGGATTGATGTAGGCATTGCCGGCGATCACCTGGCAGCCCGCTGAAAAATTCGTGGTGCCGATGCCCGACCAGTGGATATTGATGGTGGTATTGGGGGAGGGGTCGAGGCCGCGGTTGACGTCGGCGGCGGTAAGGGATCGGTCAAAATCCTTGTCCCGAAATACCAGAACGCCGGGCCCGGCCGGGCGCAGCGCCTGATAAATTTTGGTGGCGTGGCTGAGTTTGTGCCAGCCGAAGCGGTATTCGTGCTGGCTTTCGACGAGGAAAGGCAGGTCGGACCGGTCGGCCATGTTCGGGCTGGGGTCGGTGGAGCCCCAGAACTTGAACACCTGCCCGTTGATGAGCAGGACAAACAGGTCGTTGTTTTCGCGGCGGGTACCGGCAATGCGCTCATCCTCGCCACAACGGATGCCGATCAGGTGGATCGTTTTGCTGCGGGTATCCCAATCGGCCACTTTTTGGGTATCGGTGGGCCGGTCAAACTGCTCAACCAGTTGGAGTATCGGGTGCGTGTTTTTAATTTTTGAAAAATGGCTTTTGGCCGCCCGGAGCAGCTTCGTCCATTTTTTAAACTCCGGCGTTGATTTTCGGTGGCTGGTACTGCCCCAATCACAAACGAAGGCCTTTTTCCGGGCCTTGTCTTTTTGCCAGGCGTCGATATAACTCCAGGTCAACGGCCCAACCACACCATCCGGAACACCGATCTCTTTGTTGCCGTCCACGCTGCGGATATACTCCTGAAACAAGCGTGCGGCGGCCTGCGTGGCGTACCCAAACACACCATCTACGGCGGCTTTGGGCATGAAGCCGGCTTTTTTGAGAAATTGCTGTAATTCCTTGATCTTCCGACCCCCTACGGGTTCGAAGTTGCGCCAGGTAGCCTCGTCGCGAAACATCGCTTTGCTGCGCAGGCCGGGCGCCATGCCGGCGTGGTAGAGTTCCAGAAATTTTTGCTTATCGGCAGGCAGGGAGTTTTCATCAACATTTCCGATTTTCAGAATGGTTGCCATGGATGTCGAAATCATAAGGTTAGAAAATGACGAGTGGTTTACAGGGCTTAAGGTATAGGATTGGCGGGAGTTTAGCGGCAAGGGGTTGTGATTTTTTTGATTTGAATCGTGTATGCAACCGGACATCGAATAACCCGGGTTTGGGAAAATTTGGAGGCGGTCAGGCTATTGTCGGCGTGACTCGAAGTCACGCCGACAATACGCACGGCAGGCTATTGCCGGCATGACCCGAAGTCACGCCGACAATACGCACGGCAGGCTATTGCCGGCATGACCCGAAGTCACGCCGACAATACGCACGGCACAGCAAAAATGCACAGCCCAAACAATCTGAAAAACTGACATTTTCTATCGTTTTTCTGTCAAAATTTCATAAACTGTTAAAAAATAACTGTCAATTTTTCACTGAATTCCGACTGGCATTTTGTTTGATCGGGTATAGCCGAACATGTTTACAGAATCGGTTTTGTAATTACTGTTTTTTGATCGTTTCGCGATTTTTCAAATTGTTTAACCGTTAAAAAAAGTTGATTATGGCACTGATCAAAAGTGATTCCGGATTGCTCCCGGCTTTCCCCCGGTTGTTTGACGATTTTTTCACCAAAGATCTTTTTGACTGGAACGACCGGCATTTCTCCACAACCAACACGACGATCCCTGCGGTAAACATCATCGAATCGAAAGATGCCTTCATGGTAGAAATGGCCGCACCGGGCATGTCGAAAACAGACTTCCGCATTGAGCTGGAGAACGAAATGCTGAAAATTACTTCCGAGAAGGAGTTCAGCAACAGCCTCAAGGAAGGCAACCGGTATACCCGCCGCGAGTTTAGCTATCAGGCTTTTCAACGCGCTTTCCACTTGCCGAAAAGCATCGTGGACCTCGACAAAGTGAACGCCAAATACGAAGACGGTGTGCTGCGGGTAATGATCCCGAAGCGCGAAGAAGCCAAAGCCCTGGCGCCGCGCACTATCGCGATTAAATAGCCATTGGGTTTGAGTTGGTCCTGTTGGCAGTATCGGCGTGACTTCTGGCAGTATCGGCGTGACTTCAAGTCACGCCGATACTTATACGTCTAATCTATAAATACTGTATAAAAAACAATAAAAAAACTATGAAACGGACATATTGGATAACAGCGCTGATTGCGTTTGTTGTAACGCTGACAACCTATGGCCTGCTATCATTTGTACAAAACGACAGCGGCCGAACAGTAAAAATTGAACATATCGACGGCACGCCGGCTGCGAGCGCAGTTTACCGGTTGAATGAACACGGCGAAATGGAACCGCTCGACTTTACCAAAGTGGCGAGCAGGGTAATGGATGCCGTCGTGCATATCCGGACCACCACTTCCGGAGCGCAAAACGGCCCTTCCGGGCAAAGTCCGTTTGAGGACTTTTTCCGGAACGATCCCTTTCGCGAGTTTTTTGGCCGGCCCTACGAAGCGCCCAACCAGCGCAACCGGGCGCCCCTGCGCATGGGGCAGGGCAGCGGCGTGCTGATCAGTCCGGACGGTTATATCGTGACCAACAACCACGTGGTGGCCGATGCCGACGACCTGGAGGTTACCCTGCACGACAACCGCAGTTACAAAGCCACCGTCATCGGTACCGATCCAACCACCGACCTGGCACTGATCCGGATCAGGGAAAAAGACCTGCCGACCTTACCTTTTGTCAATTCCGACGACGTGAAAGTCGGCGAGTGGGTGCTGGCCGTGGGCAACCCGTTTAACCTCACTTCGACGGTAACGGCGGGCATCGTGAGCGCCAAAGGCCGCAACATCAATATCCTGCGCGAACAATTTGCTGTGGAAAGCTTCATCCAGACCGACGCGGCCATCAACCCCGGCAACAGCGGCGGCGCCCTGGTCAATCTGCAGGGCGGCCTCATCGGCATCAACACGGCTATCGCCAGCCCAACGGGTACTTACTCGGGATATGGGTTTGCCGTGCCGGCCAACATCGTGCAAAAAGTGGTGGAAGACCTGCTCAAATTCGGTGTGGTGCAACGCGGCGTGCTCGGCGTGATGATCCGCACGGTGGATGGTAAACTGCAAAAAGAAAAGAACCTCGACGTGACGAATGGCGCTTACGTGGACAGCCTGCTGGAAAACAGTGCCGCCGCTGCTGC
Source organism: uncultured Saprospiraceae bacterium (assembly GCA_964484205.1). GTDB lineage: Bacteria > Bacteroidota > Bacteroidia > Chitinophagales > Saprospiraceae > M3007. The sequence goes on from CAZAEZ010000062.1 coordinate 21,941, forward strand.
GGGCATTCGGGCGGGCGACGTCATCGTAGCCATCGACGGCACTTCGATCGAAAACTCGCCGAAATTGCAGGAAACCATTGCGCGCCACCGACCCGGCGATGCCGTGCAGGTGCAGGTGAACCGGAAAGGCGACCTCAAGACATTCAACGTGACGCTGAACAACCGCTCTGGCGACACCCGGCTGGTGAAAAAAGAACACCGGGAAACACTGGGCATCCTCGGCGCCGACTTTGAAACGCTGGATGAAAAAACTGCTCGCGCGCTGGATATCGCCGGCGGCGTAGTAGTGAAAAACCTGAATGCCGGCAAACTCCGCCGCAACACCAACATGCGCGAAGGGTTCATCATCACCAAAGTGGATGGCAAGACCGTCAAAAGTGTGGATGATCTGGCTGCCGGCCTGAAAGGCAAAACCGGCGGCGTGATGCTGGAAGGCGTGTATGAAGATGCTCCCGGCGTGTTTTATTATGCAATCGGGCTTTGAGTTTTTTCACCACGGAGGCATGGAGAAGACCTACTCGTCCTACGACTCGAAGTCGTAGGACGAGTAAAAAAGCCTCCGTGTCCTCCATGTCTCCGTGGTAAAAAAACTCAAATTGTAAAAAGCGCCACTTTCTCCGTTTTTCCGCGCAGTTCCATATCCCCGATCGGCTTGGGCGAATAGCCGCTGTTTTCAGGGTTGATCTGGTCGATCAGCAGTTTGGACACCAGGATGTTCACGCCCAGGTCGTTGCATTTCGACTGAATGCGTGCCGTGGTGTTGAGCACATCCCCCGAATAGGCAATATCGCGTTTTACCACGCCTACTTCCCCGGCGATGACATAGCCGAAGTGCAGCCCGGCTTTAAACTCGGGTTGTACCTGATACCGGGCTTCAAAGTAGGCCTGCCGTTGGCGGAGGGCTTTTTGAATTTCAAAAAAACAGTTCAGGCAATTGGCATTCCGGGCGCCGGATTCCGGCTTCCAGCTGATTATGATTTCATCGCCGACATACTGATAAATTTCTCCTTTTGAATAAATAATGGCGGGTGTGGCAATCCGGAAAACATCGTTGATAAAGTTGAAATAGCGTTCATCGCCGAGTTTTTCGGTGATGGTGGTGGAGTCGCGCAGGTCGAGGAACATAAAAATGCGCTCTTCCCGTTTGGGGTGAAAATATTTTCCAAGCAAAAAAGCACGAAAGACGCCCGGGCCGTATTTTTCATTTACCAGCAAAATAACCTGCGTCGCCAGCACCACAAAAAGCCAAAAAGAATAGCTGAAAAGCAGGTTTGGCTGGAGATGATTCTGTAGCACGGCTTCCCATAATTTCAAATCGGTCAGCGAATAACCATTTTTGCTGAGGCGAAAAAACAAGCTTGTCGGGATAGACACCATGAGGAATATCACGGAAAAAGACAAAAACATATAGATCAGGGTTTGGCCGTATGGTTTCGTCCGCAGCCAGTTTTCCCAAAGAAAAATGATCGCACTACCACCGGTGAGCCCGGCCAGTACACCCACTAAAAGGCTGCCTTTAAAATGTAAAAAAGGGTCGACGCCGGTGAGGTTGCAGTTCGATCCGGTGAGGGTGATGTACCCATTGAAAAACTGATAAATGGAAATAGCGGTCCAGGACAGTGTGATCCAGAATAGCTTTTGAATTTGGGTCCGGCGTTTATTGGAAAGCAGGCTTTGCATAATTTTAAGTAACTCAAGTTGTGACCATGAATTAGAATAGACAAGATTAACAGGAAAAAACAGGATTGAACGGCCTGTGACCGTTTAATCCTGCAAAATCATGTCGATCCTGTCCAAAAAATAAAAAAATCTGTATCCGGAACAGTTGGTCACAGTACTTATACTCAGCGTAAAGTGGTTTGCGAAAGTGAAGATACCATGCGCATTGTCGGCGTGTCTTTGGGTCACGCCGACAATGCGCATGGTATCTTCACTTTCGCAAACCACTTGCCTTCGGGTATAATTCAATTGGAAACAAACCTGCCTGAAACGCCCGGTGCCCGAACTTATCGGGGCAATCCCGTAATTTGGCGCTCTATGCAACCGGACCAAACAGCTGCCGGCCTGCTTCAACGCATCCAAACACTGGTTGAGGCAGAATACCCGCACTATTTCGAACTTTTTTGCGACTACAACCGGCACCCCGAGCTCGGCCTGGAATGCCACCGGACAGCCAAAAAACAGGCTGCTGAGTTGCGCCGTGCCGGCTTCGAGGTGGCGGAAGGCGTGGGCCGCACCGGGGTGGCGGCAGTGTCGAAAAACGGTCCCGGGCCAACCATCCTTTATCGCGCCGATATGGATGCCCTGCCCATACCCGACCGGCGCCCGGCGCCCTGGCGCTGCACCGACGGACAGTTGGGGCACCAGTGCGGGCACTCGATGCACAGCGCCATGCTGCCGTTTGTCGGTTTCTGCCTGCATGCTTTGCGCGAGCACTGGTCGGGCACGGCCTTGCTGGTGGCGCAAGACGGCGAGGAAGGCTGGAACGGCGCCGATGTAATGATCCGGGAAGGCCGGTTGTACGAGCGTTTCGGGCGCCCCGACGCCGCACTGGCCTGGCATGTTTCACCCACGTTGCCGGCCGGCACAGTGGGCATTACCAAGGGCTGGGCTTTTGCGCTGACGCAGTTTGTCGACATCGAGGTGTACGGCATTGGCGGGCATGGCGGGAATCCGCATACCAGTGTGGATCCGATTGTGTTGGCGGCGCATTTGATCACCCGGTTTCAGACCATTGTTTCGCGGGAAATTGCGCCCACTGAAGTTGCCGTATTGAGTGTGGGCGCCATTCAGGGCGGGTCCAAGCACAGCGTCATCCCGGAAAAAGTGGCGCTCAAACTCACCCTGCGCAGCCGTACGGAGGCCGTTTACCAACAAATGATGCGGGCCATCGAACGGATCTGCCGGGCGGAGGCAGCGGCTTCGGGTTTGCCGCCGGAAAAGTTTCCCAAAATTGTCGAGCGGCCGTTTATCACCAAACCCTTGTTCAACGACGTGGCCCTGGCCAACCGCGTTGAAGCGGTTTTTTCCGGTGTTTTAGGCGCAGCGCAAGTGCGCACCGAACCGCCCTACACCTTTGGCGAAGATTTTTCAGGGTATGGCCTCGATGGCCAGATTCCTATTTTGCTCTCCTGGCTGGGCAGCGTACACCCCGATGCGTTTGATGCCGGCGGGCAGCCTGTCCGGTTCCTGCCGCCCCTGCACCACGAGGAGTTTGATCCGTATCCCGACCTGACGATCCGCACCGGCGTGATCGCCATGACGTCGGCCATGCTTGAGCTGCTGAACGGGCTAGGCGAACCCGAAAATCGGGCTTCGGCCGGTTAACTGGCGTGGCGAATTGCCGGAGCGCCGGGGAATGGGGGAGAATAAACTAAAATTGCGCCTATATTTGCCGCGCTGGCCCCTCAAATTTTGGCAAGATATGACAGGACAACTCACCCCTGCGCTGGTTCTAATTGTTCTTTTTCTCTACTTTGCTATGCTGGTTGGTGTAGCCCTGATTACCGGGCGCAATGTGAGCAACGAGGGCTTTTTTCTGGCTAACCGCAAAGTGCCCTGGTACGTGGTGGCCTATGCGATGATCGGGACCAGTATCAGTGGCGTGACCTTCATTTCCGTGCCGGGCGCTGTAGGCCTGGAAAGCGGCCTCAACCGTGGATTTGGTTACTTGCAGGTTGTGCTGGGCTATTTACTGGGCTACCTGTTTATTGCCACCGTGCTCATGCCCATGTATTACCGGCTCAACCTGACGTCGATCTATGGCTACCTGGAACGCCGGCTGGGCTACTGGTCTTATAAAACCGGGGCCGGGTTTTTCATTCTTTCGCGCACGTTTGGCTCGGCTACCCGGATGTTTTTGGCGGCAGTTGTGTTGCAAACCTTTGTGTTTCAGCCTCTGGGAGTACCGTTTGTGCTTACGGTTACGCTGATGATGGGCCTGATCTATGCCTACACGTTTAAGGGCGGCCTGAAGACCATCATTTGGACGGACACCATTATGACCACTTTTTTCATTGCCGCGGTGGTCTTCACGGTGATTACCGTGGGCAGGGCCATGCACCTGGAGGTGGGCGATTTGTGGGGCGCTGTAAGTGATAGCCGGTACGGCCAGATTTTCTTTTTTGACAATTTCTTTACAGACCCCAATCATTTTGTCAAACAATTCGTCAGCGGCGCGCTGATCGCCATCGTAATGACCGGTTTGGACCAGGACCTGATGCAGAAAAACCTGGCTTGCAAGAACATCCGGGAAGCGCAAAAAAACATGTTCGTTTTTTGCATTTACATGGTCCTGATCAACCTGGCCTTCCTGATGCTGGGCGCCCTGCTCTACATGTATGCCGGTTCGCTGGGTATCGAAATCCCGGTGCGCACAGATGAGCTGTACCCGAAAATTGCCTTTTATCACCTGGATACCCTGGCGGGGATATTTTTCATCCTCGGTCTGATCGCCAGCACCTATGCCAGCTCCGACAGTGCGCTGACTGCGCTGACCACCTCGTTTTGCATCGACTTTTTGAATTTTGAGAAAAAACAACAACACCCCGACCCCTACGCCCCCGACCAGGATAAAATTGCTTTTGCCGAAGTAACGTCAACCCAACAAAAACGTGCGCGGACACTGGTACACCTCGGTTTTGCCCTGGCGTTTGTGGCGATCATTTTGTTCCTGAAAACCTTCAGCGGCATGGCGGTGATCTCCCTGATCTTTAAAATTGCCGGGTACACTTACGGCCCGCTTTTGGGGCTGTTTACCTTTGGCTTGTTTACCAAACTCCAACTGCACCCCTGGGCCCTGCGCATCCCCCGGGGCGGGGCAAAACGGCCCATCGAAATTCCGGCCGTACTCCTGCTTTGCATCCTGGCGCCCCTGCTCACCTGGATCATCGAAGTCAACTGCAAACAGTGGTTCGATGTAGGTTTCCTGACGATTCTGCTGAATGGCCTGATCACCTTTGCCGGTTTGTGGGTCATGTCGTACCGCGAGTAGGGGCGACCCTCGCGGTCGCCCGTGGAAGGTCAATCGTGTGCGTAGGGGCGACCCTCGCGGTCGCCCGCGGAAGGTCAATCGCGTGCGTAGGGGCGACCCTCGCGGTCGCCCGTGGAAGGTCAATCGTGTGCGTAGGGGCGA
>CAZAEZ010000062.1:27174-29130 GCA_964484205.1 uncultured Saprospiraceae bacterium
CCCTCGCGGTCGCCCATGAAAGGTCAATTGAGTGCGTAGGGGCGACCCTTGCGGTCGCCCATGAAAGGTCAGTTGCGTGCGTAGGGGCGACCCTTGCGGTCGCCCGCGGTAGGGCGACCGCAAGGGTCGCCCCTACGCGTTGTACCGGTTGATTTCGGATGTGGAATGATACCCTCGTTTTTGATTACCAGTTTCTGAAAAATCAAGCTGTTTTTTGTAAAACAAAAAGTATCTTTGTTTTACAAAATTGTTTTAAAATATGAAATCCTGGACGCAATGGTTTGAAATCCCGGCAACCGACCTCCTCCGTGCAAAAAAATTCTATGAGGCCATTTTTGAAATGGACATTGAACTTGTGGATTTTGGCGGACTTAAAATGGGCATTTTTCCACACAAAGACGTGGGCGCCGCCCTGTGTCAGAATGATGCGGGAGGCTACCAACCCAGCCAAACCCACGGTGTGCTGGTTTATCTGAACGCCAACCCTGACTTGCAGCAGGTGCTCGACCGCGTGGAAGCAGCCGGCGGGCAGATCATCCGGCCCAAATCCCCGATCTCGGACGAATTTGGCTTCATGGCCCTGATCGTCGACACGGAGGGCAACCGGCTGGGGCTACACTCGGACAACTAAGTTTACATGGCCAAACCGTCACTTTTCAACACAACCGATTATGCCGAAATCTGCCGGCGAATCGATGCGTTTCGGCCCGACTCCGGGCGTCTGTGGGGCACCATGACCCCCGACCAAATGCTGGCCCATTGTTGCATGCCGCTGGAGCAGGGTTTGGGAAAAATTAAACTGCCTGCGGAGGGAAATCTGCTGACGCGCTGGTTGATCAAACAGTTTGTGCTGCGCGCCGACCGTTTCCGGCCCAACCTGCCGACCGCAAAGGCGTTTGTAATCCGTGAAACCGCGGGTTTTGAAAATGAAAAGGCGCGCCTGCTGGCCAATATTTTGGAAACACACCAACGCGGTCCGGCAGGTCCCTGGGCGCCGCACAACCTGTTCGGGGCGGTAAAACCGGAACGCTGGGGCAGGTTGTGCTACGTGCATTTGGACCACCATTTGCGGCAGTTTGGCGTTTGAATCGAAATTTCTAACTAACTCAAGTTGAAACCATCAATATCCTCATAAAGCAAATTGTTGGGACGCTATGGCGTCCCAACAATGGCGATTTGGGCACGCTTTTCAACGAAATGCCGCCGTTGGCGCCCTCGCCAACGGCAGTTTCCCGATATAATTTAATAGGTCACAACTTGCGTTAACTATCCAAACCTGTTTGTCCGCTTCAATTTCAAAATATGTCCAAGCCCGGCGAGCAATTGTTTCAATTTCTGTCCAACCAGCCCCAGCTGAGTCCGGATGAAGTGCAGGCCCTGTTCGGCCACTGGCAGTTTCGGCGGCAAATGCGTCGTAACGAGTTTTTATATGCTCCGGGCAAAACAGAGCAACACATCTGGTTTGTCGCCCAGGGCGTTTTGCGCATTTATTATCCGGCCGACGCGGAGGAACTTTGCGTCGGATTTGCCTATGAAAACAATGTGGTGAGCGCCTTCCCTTCCTACCTCCGGCAACAGCCCTCCGAGTTTTGCCTGCAGGCACTTACGCCGGCTGTCGCGCTGGGCATTGCGCGCACGGATTTTGAACAATGCCGCCGGGAAATGCCCGGGGTGGCCCGCTTCTGGGGCGATCTGCTCGGCTGGGCCGCCGTCGGCCTCATCGAGCGGGAAGTGGAGATAGCCACCACCACACCGGAGCAACGCTACCGCAACCTGCTCGAACGCGCGCCCTACCTTTTCCAACTGGTGCCGCTCAAATACATCGCCTCCTACCTGCGCATTCAGCCGGAAACACTCAGCCGGGTGAGCCGCCGGATGGCGAAGGGCTGAGGGGGGGAGGGCATAGCCATCAACTTAAGGCGACCAGGTTTGAAATTCAATTGATTACATGATTGC
>CAZAEZ010000063.1:0-28777 GCA_964484205.1 uncultured Saprospiraceae bacterium
ATTTTCAAGCCTATTCGCCTTAAGTTGATGGCTATGGGGGATGGGGGTGGGGTTGACACGGCGGAGCTCAAAAACCCCAAAAAAAACCACAATCCAAGTTTTACACAATCCAAATAATTCAACCAACTTGTGGGTAATCGAGAGCCACGCCTGTAGCGTAGGGAAGGGCCGGGGAAGGCCCACACAAAAAATAGTCCGACATTTACGTTATCCTGTTGGCGCAAAAACTGAACCGCCGACTGTTTATTCCTAAACAAACAAACAAGACTCTTCAAATGGAACAAAAACATGGTTTCACCCTGCTCACACCTGCCGAGTTTGAAAGTTGGATTCCCCAACAGGATGTGGCCCGCACCGTGCTTTATGTGCAGGAGCACCACACCTGGTCGCCCAGCTACCAGCACTTCAAAGGCAACAATCATTTTGACCTGCAAAAAGGCATGCAGAATTTTCACAAAAACGTGAACGGCTGGCTCGACATCGGTCAGCATTTCAGCATCTTCCCCGACGGAAAAATTGTTACCGGACGCAACCTGGAACTCTCGCCTGCCTGCATTTACGGATTCAATTCCCATTCCATTTGCATCGAAAATGTCGGCAACTTCGACGAAGGCGGCGATGTACTGCGCCCGGAACACCGCGAAGCGATCGTGCGGGTGACCGCAGCCCTGTGCCGGCGTTTTCGCGTTCCGGTCAACCCGGATCACATCGTGTACCACCATTGGTTCGACCTGCGCACCGGCGCCCGCACCAACGGCAGCGGGATGACCAAAACTTGTCCGGGCACCACCTTTTTCGGTGGAAACACCGTGGCCGATGCGGTTGCAAATTTTCTGCCGCTGGTCCAACAGGTTGTCGACGGCAAACCCTTCACCCCGCCGCCGGGTCCGCCGATCAAGTACGGTTATGTCACGGCCGACTGGCTGAATGTCCGGCAACGGCCCTCCGCAAACAGCCGGAAAATGAACGTCACGCCGGTGGGTTCCATTTTGCGGATTTATGAGCAGTACGATGGCTGGTACCGCATTTCAGCTACTAAGCAGGAATGGGTGTCGGGCCGGTATGTCAAGGATGTCCGGCGCGCCGCTGTCCGCGCCTCGGTGCTGAATGTACGCTCCGGCCCGGGTGTCCAGTTCGATATCATGGGCACCGTAAAAAAGGACGACGAAGTATTTCTGTACGAAGAAAGCGGCAACTGGGGCAAGATCAGCCTCGACGAGCGCTGGGTATCGACGTCGTATTTGACCTTTGAATAGCCGCAATTATTTGTGATTTTGGACTTACGAATTCGTAAGTCGTAAAACCCTTCAGTCCGCTTCCGGTTTTACCCAAAAAGCCGTTTTACCTGTGCCTGCAATTCGGCCCGGTGCAGCCAAAGCACGCCCAGGCAAGCGACAAAAACCGCCAGCGCGAGGTAAAACAAGGTGCCGCCGTCGCCCTGCACGTCGATCCCTAACACCGTCAGGTGAAAAAACAAGGCCCCCGCAATGACGCCCAGGCCCAGCAGGCCGCCCAGCCAGGCCGTACGCGGCAGCAGCAGCAGGACCACCGTCGCCAGTTCGGAAACGCCCACCAGGTGGCGCCCCCAGGGCTCCATGCCGATGGTGGTGAAAATGTAGCGGCTTTCTTCAGCGCCGCTGAATTTGAAATAAAGGGTTTGAGCGAGAATGATCGCGGCAAAGAGCCGCAGCGTCCAGGAAAGCACTGTTCGGGTTTGCATAAGGTTGTTTTGTTTGATGAACGGAGGATTTGCTTTTTTCGGAAATTTACACACAAAATTCAGGCTCAAATAAATATGGTCCCATGCAAATTCGCATCTTCCTGATAGTGGCTGCCTGTTGCATTTGTCGGCCGGCCGACGCGCAAAGCCCTTCCGACGAACAATTAATTGCCGGGCTGAACGCCGTCCGGAAGCAGGGGTTTGTATTGCATACGGAAACAGAAATCGGCGGGGTCCCTATTTTTAACTTTCAAAAAAGCCGTTGAGCAATCCGGAAACCCCAGTGCGCCCGCTTCGGACGCGGGAAAAGCCACACCCGGCCCGACCACTCAAAATTTTCTTACCAATTGGTTTTCAATCGCTTGCGACCGCCTGGCTGGTTAAAACTCCCTTTTAGTTTGGCGTGGCATTGTCTGCGCAGGCTCCGGGTTACGCCAATACTTTTGTTTTCAGAAATCACCCAAATGATCGCACCCAACAACTGCTATCCCGGCGCCGGGAAGCGTAAGGGACTGGAGGAGTTTGCCTGGAAAATCCTTAACTGAGTACAGGCGCGGATGCCGAAAAGCGCATAGAGTAGGCGATGTATGAAAAATAACGCACCATGAAAAAACTACTGCTGTTTATGCTCGGATGGGTATGTATATCATGCCTCTCCGCCCAGACACAAACCCTTCGGGCCAACCTGGATAAAAGTACAACGGTGGAAATGACTGTACGAATGGAAAACGACATTGCCTATGTTCGGCGGGCTGCCGTCCCTTTTGATGCTGCGGCCAAACATGGTATTCACAACCTGGCCGGAGCAAAACTTGGAGAAGGGACTATTGAGTTGCCGAATGACGGCGGGACCTATTGGCTCATGTCGTTTGACGGGCAAATACAAGAGATAAACAGGCCGCGTCTTTGTTTTAATTGTATGTGTATGTATTCAGGAGAATGTGAAATCCGGGGTCCGGAATGTTATTTAGGAAGTTGTGATATGTGTCTTCTGGTCATTTTCCCTTGCCATTTAAACCCAATGCATAACCAGCCGCTCACACAGGGGTCGGTCGCTCTAATAAAAGCAAAAAGCATTATTCAGGAATAAATGAATCTGTTTCAAATTCCAAATGCTATTTACCATACCACGCTGATTTTTTAAAAAAACACGAACAATGAAAAAGATTATTTACTTTATAATGATTTGCGGTTTTATACAAACTGCTTATGCGCAAAGTTTTGAATTGCAGGCACGTACCGGCGAAAATGCTTGCAAGCAAATGAATATCCGCATAGAACAAGGGACCGCTTATATTCAGCTTTCCGATATTCCCGCTGATGAACAATTGACACAAACAATATTTGATCTTGCAGGTCTTGGCATCCAAGACGGAGCCATCCTTATTCCTGATGATGGCAATAAATACTGGTTTGTCGGCTTCGATGCCCTTGGAGCCGCCGTCCCAAATCCCAATGACCGAATTTGTGTGAGATGCGACTGTTTGGATCAACAGACAGGGTGCATGAAAACAGTAAGATATGTTGTGAACCACTATGAAGCCGGTTGTAAGAATTATGGTTGCAATGCCTGTATGCTCTCCAGAATACCTTGTGGCTCAGGTATGTCAGGCAAGCCCTCCGGGGAGTCAATTCCAGGCTCTGTTGTAATCATCAAAGCCAACCAAATCATTTTCGAATAAATAAAATATTGAGGTTGCTTTCAAACAGATGAAGGCAACCTCTTTTTTCTAAAAAAAATTCACATGACATGCGGCTTATACTTCTTTTTCCCTTCTTGCTTGTAGGATGGTTTCGAGCTGAAAGCCTTATCGCTCAACCTAGCAATGCCGGCGCCATCATGCAACAGCTAAACGCAACGATGGAACCGATTGAATGCGGTGTTTTCGATCTGAACATACAATTCAAATCCGCCCCACTTGAGGATACTGCAAAATTTTCCGGCAAAGTATATTTCTTCAAGAACTACGATGATCCGTACGGGATTGCTCATTTTATTTTCTGGTATGAAAACGAGCCGATTTGCGTTTACGATGACGGCTTTATCTTCCGGATAGATCATCAGAAAAAAGCCATTACACTGACCAGTACAGAATCGTATCATCCCTATGAATTGGTTCAGGGCAATTTGTTTCTCAGTATTGGTTTGTACCGGCCTTATCTGAAAATCCAAGGTCCGGCATTTGACTTCAGAAAATTTGAATCATACCAGGTAGATGTCCTGCCCGAAAGGAACATTGTACGGCTGTCCACACTGGAAACATATGTCAACGACCTAAAAATAAATCCCTCCGACCCCGACACCGGGCGACATATAATCCAATACGAAATCAGCTTGCCGGGCCATAACCTGCACAGCATAACCGAATGGGACTACTTCATGCAAACACCCCAATACCAACGAATAGAATTTTCAGCCATCCGGCCACTTCCGAAGGACAGTACTTTGAAAAAAACTATCGGGTGGGTGAGTCTTTTTGAATCGGGATATACCATAAAATATTATGATCCTAATATAGAGGATGCAGAACCTGAAGAGCAATCCGTCATGAATTCCGGAACAACCCTTCCTGCATTTGCCTTGCCCAATCTGGACAGTTCGATTATCCAATCGACAGATTTTAACAAAGGCCTTCTGCTCCTGGATTTCTGGTACCGCGCCTGTTTCCCCTGCCTGAAGGCCATGCCGGTACTTGAAAAATTGCATCAAAAATATGCGAAAATTGGCCTGACCGTAATCGGCATCAACCCGTATGATAAAAACATGGAAGCCCTGCAAAAATTTCTGAATGACCGGCAAATCAGCTACCCGGTGCTATTAGATAACGAACGCAGGTTGGCAGAACAATTAAATATCAACACCTACCCTACCCTCTTGCTGGTCGATGCCGCCAGTAAGAAAATCCTGCTTGTACAGGAAGGCTTCGGCGAAGAAAGCGAGGATAGGTTAATCAAATTTATGGAGGACCATTTAAAAAGATAAATTCGCCCTGCTCCGAGGAATCACCGTGATAGCAATCATCTTGATCTATGGCAATCAAGTCACTTTTCTTCGTTTTCCTATCCCTCGCCTCTTGCACCCGCCACACCTTATGGATGTACAAGGTCAAACAACCCGCTATTTGAACGGATCCGAAAACCGCTCCTCGCCCAACAGGCTGTTATCCGTCAGGGTGTTCAGAAAGGCTACAATTGTCTGTTTTTGGGTATCGCTGAGATTGAGGCGCAGGGGCTGACCGTTGGGGCCCCGGAGCCGGTTGTCGAGCGCCGGGCCGGGTTGGATGCCGCTGTTGTAATGTTCCACCACCTGATCGAGGGTAGCAAACCGGCCGTCGTGCATATAGGACCCGGCCACCGCAATGTTTTTTAGCGAAGGCGCTTTGAAAATGATCGTTTCACCGGCATCCAGGCCATTGCTGAGACTGTTGGCCGCCAGGGCGAAGGTAGGCGGCTGGTGGCAACCCGCGCAGCCTGCTCCGCCGTTGTTGGGCGGAGCGGTGAACAGCATTTTACCCTGGTTTTCCTGCTGCGTAAAATTCGGGAACGGCGCCCCGATGCCGCCCCCGGGTGCATCCGGATTGTACGCCTGCGCATACCCCTGGTCGAACTTGCTGTCGGTCGAAACCATGCTCCGGATAAACTGCGCCAGCGCGCGCTGCATCTTTTCCTCCGAAATTTCCGGGCTGCCGAAAGCCTGCTCGAAGAGGATCGGGTAGTATTCCAAGGCCTGCAATTTCCGGATCAGCGAGTCAATCCCGCCGACACTGTCATCGAAGCCCATTTCCGTGTGGTCTTTGATGGGCTGGGTCGATTGGTCTTCGATATCGAGGGCGCGTTTGTCCCAAAACATGCGCTCGCCGGTGTAAAAATTGGCGTTGGCCAGGCGCATGGAATGCGCGCCGGTAAGGCCGCCGTCAAAACCTTCGCTCAGCACGAGATCATCAGTAAAACCCTTGTTCTGGTCGTGGCAGGATGCGCAGGCCACGGAGTTGTTCCGGCTGAGGTTTTTGTCGTAAAACAGGACGCGGCCAAGGGTTGCGCCGCTGTTGGTCACCCGGTTGATGCTCGGCGCGTTGTCCGTGGCCAATATGCCGGGGTTGTAATGCACCGGGTAGTTGATCTGGGCGTATTCGGGCAAGGCGTCGAGGTTCAGGTTGAGGTATTTCCCAAGGATGGTATTGGCATCAGGCGGGGTTGTTGGCGCGGGTTCATCTTTTTTACAGGCAAAAAACAGCGTCAGCACAGCCAGCGTACCGGCTGCAAGCAACGGGTTCCTTTTCATATGTTTTCAAGTTTTAAAAATCTGGAAAATTGAGGCTTAGACCGAACCCGTTTGAAAAGGTTTGATGGGGAATTTGTCGCAGGGCGACAAATGTTGGCGGTTTGCACCGGATCGACGCGCGTTCTTTTTTCGCTGAAGGCTCTTTTACTGCTTATGAATACCGGTGTTGCAATAGTGATATAATATGATAGCAGCCCAGATCGGGCGGATTCGCCAGACAGAACTTTTGAAGGGTATGCAGAAAATCACCCTGAAAGGCATTTCCAATGTTCGACAGTTCCGGATAATACTGATGGTAATACGCGGACATGAAGGCTGTGCCGGCCGGGGTTTGCAACGCGTGCCCCTCGTGTTGTTTCAAATATTCGGCGAGAAATAATTGCCCGAAAAACATATTGTCGTGCGTCAGAACGGCGCCGGTTGAGGTTGCCAGCAGGATTTTAAATCCGTCTTCGGAGGCCGCTGTATTCAATAAATATTCATAGAAAAATTGCGAAAAACCGCCGAGCAACAGTCGTTTTCGATTGCTCGCTACCAAACCATCCTTAAGCGCGGTTAGTGCCGTTTCTTTTTCCTGCAATTTTAAATGCCCAAGAATTTTATACAGCCTGGGGATGTCGAAAGCCGGATGCGCCGTTATGGCGCTTTCGGCCAGTTGAATAATATTTCGGATTTCATTCGGGTTGCGCACATTTCCCGGGTTGCGAATAGCGTAGGAATTTTTTACGGCCGCATCCAGCTCGGGCACATCGTTCCAGTTCAGGGGTTCGTCTTGCTGATTCAGGTTTTCAAACACCTGTAAATCTTCATACGTGTTGATCGCTGTTTGATCAGATGCCGGCTTCCCAGAGCGGAACAACCCTCCGAATAAATTTTTCATGTGCTAAAATTGATGTGTGAATCTAATTTTTAACTATAGTGTGCGCATACATCTGTTGCCCCGAATACAGCCGCAGATAATACATGCCGGGCGGGTAAGCGGCCAGATTCAGGCTTTGTGTATTGCCGGTTATTTCCTGCGCCATAATTTTTGCGCCCTGCGCATTCCACAATTCCAGGCGTTCTACATTCTGGTTTTCAGGCCATTCGATAGTGGCCCGGTCGGCAGTTGGGTTGGGATAAACGCTGACCCGGGTGGCCCGTTCTGCTGAAAATACCGCGGAGGTGCCTTCCACGGTGATCGACATGTTGCTGCGGACAATCCCGCCAATAGTTGCGCCGGACGAGTTTAAAAAAATAGTCACCATTGATACCCCCGCAATGGTGCCCGGAGGCGGCGGGTTGTTGTCTAGGCGGAGTTGGAACTCAACTTTGTATACATAAATAGGCCCAGGTGTGACCAGGCCAACCAGTTTTACATCATCGATCTCAATTTCCAAAAAATCAATTGGATTGTTATCGGCATCGACAAATCCCAATATTGTGGAAGACGCAGGTGCCGTACTCCCCGAAAGCGTGCTGTAGTAATACGTCATACCGGGTTCCATCGTAATATTAAAATGGACAGAGGTGTCTACGGTTATCGAGGTATAGGTTTGGGCGGTCAGGATAGAATGTTGCAGGCAAAAGAAGGCAAGCAAGCCTGGGAGTAAGAATTGTTTCATAAGATTTTACAGTTTTTACGAATGATAGAATTGGTACTTAGAAGCCTATTACCCATTCAGCATGATTTGGTGACCGATGGCCTTCATTTTTTTTATTTTCGTCAACTTTACCCTGTGTTTTGTCACCCAACGTGCTTAACCTTTAACCATAAACAGGCAGTCCATGCCTTCTGCACTCCATTCCGATGAAAGCGTAATCCGCTATTTGAATTCGGGAAACCGGCTTCAGATCGATCAGGCCACGCACTACCTGCTGGAGCAACACCGAAAGCTGGTGATCGGCCTGATCCGGCGTGTTGGAGGCGATCTGGAACAGGATACCGAAGCCGTGCTGGACGATGCCACGGCTGTTTTGATCGGGCACATTCAAAACGGGCAGTACCAGTCGGACCTGGCCAGGTTGAGCACCTACTTTCAGGCCATCGCCCGCAACACGCTGCTCAACCGCTTGCGCAAACGCAGCAACTGGAGTGCGGTTTCTTTGGTGGATACGTTTCCGGAAACACTGTTGAGCCTCGATGATGTGGAAGCGCGGATGCAATCGAAAGAAATTCAGGAGAAGGTTGCCGAGGCAATTCGGCAATTGGACCCCGTTTGCCAGGAGGTACTGACCCGGTTTTGGCTTAAGGACCAACCCATGCAGGAGATCAGTGTGGCATTGGAAAAATCGATTGACGTGATTAAACAGCGCAATCACCGTTGCATGAAAAAATTAAGATCCCTTCTGGCGCCAACATTTAATGACTGGTTTCACAAAAAATGAATAACGAAACGACACAGGACGAAATCAGAGATTTTCTGAAAGGGCGTCTTTCAGAAGCAGCGGCTGCGGCTTTTCGCCAACGCATGGCCAACGACCCGGCTTTGGAAGACCGGGTTGCCTTTGCGCGCATGCTGCTGGGGGGATTGGAAGCGCTTGACCGGAAAAAACGCTCGCGGCGCAATTGGCTTATCGGCGGCGGCATCCTGCTGGTTGTAACAGCAGGATTGGCGATTGCCTGGTTTTTGCTGCAAGACCCAAGCCCAAAGCCGCCCCCCGTTCCCCCGCGTCCGGCGACCGGCTCCAACCCGGAACAAGCGGTAACCCAAGCCGGCAGCAACTCGGAAAAATTCGAATCGGACCGCGCAATTTCCTTGTGCTGGAACAGCCGGGGGGAGGTTATCGTCGGCGGACAATTCGAAGGCGCTCCGGTCTTCGGCGGTATCCGCCTGCCGGGCTTTGGGGCACTGGATGTTTTTATCACTGCCTGCAACCAGAATCTGGAGTTTAGCTGGGCCCGGCAATTTGGAAGCCCCCTGGGCAACGATTATCTCTGCGAGATCGGCCTGGACAGCAAAGACAACATTTTGGTCACCGGCGGCTTTTTTGATCAGGCCCGGTTTGACGACCGGATTGTGCCTGCGGTGGGGAAAGCAAATCTCGGCGAAGGTGATTTTTTTATTGCAAAACTCGACCCGAAGGGAAAACTCCTCTGGCTGGATCATTCGGGCGGGAATATGATCCCGGACAAACAAACCGGCAACAACCTTGGCCATACGGTTATTGCCGATAAAACCGACAACATAATTGCCGCAGGCGCCTATATCGGCACGCCGAAATTCGGTGCACACCGGCTGCCTGTTGGCGGCCCGAACGAAGACTTGTATTTCGTGAAATACAACCCCGACGGCAAAATGCTTTGGGTCAAAACCATTACCTCCGAGTACCAGATGGTGGTTCGGAGCCTGGCCACCGACGACCGGAACAACCTGTACCTGACCGGCCAGTTTGGGCATCATAACTTTGGCGGTAAGGCTTTTTTTGAGCATGACACCCTTCAGAGTTTCGGCGCACAGGATATTTTTCTGGCAAAGTACAACCCGGAAGGACAACTCCAGTGGGTGCGTCAAGCCGGTTCTGCAAAGCGGAATAGTCATGAATCGGGCACCAGTGTCGTGGTAGATAATCAGGGCAATGTGTTGCTGACCGGGTATTTTGAAGACCGGATCCGATTCGGGAACCAAACCCGGAGCAGCCGCGGGCAGCGCGATTTTTTTATTGCAAAATACAGTGCCGAAGGGGCGCTGTTGTGGGTGAATACCTACGGCGGTCAACAAAACGATCAGAGCAGCACGCTTTGCCGGGATGAAGCCGGGAATGTTTTTTGTGTCGGGCAATTCACCGGGCAGGCAAGCTTTGATCAGCTTACCCGAACCAGCAAAGGCAGGGTCGATATGTTTGTGCTGAAACTTGACGCCGGTGGCGGCTTTCAATGGGTGCAACAAGCGGGCGGCGATTCGAATGAATGGAATTCCGACAGTGCGCTCGGCATCGCAATGGATAAAAGCAACAGGCTGGTGATTACCGGCTTCTTTTCCGGGACGATGCAGCTGGGGAATCAAACCCTGACAAGTGCCGGGCGGGAAGACATGTTTTTATTGTTTTTTGACACCAACGGGCGCTTATTGGATGCGCGGCGTACGAATTACGCACTCTGATCGCCCCGCCGCAATTCAACTTTTTCAGCCTGCAATTCCGCCTGATTCAACAACTCCAACTGCCCCTCCTTTTTCTGAAGCAGTTCCAACAAGCGGCAAAAACAAGTGCGGTAACAAACTCCATGGCTGGGTAATTTTTTTAAAAAAGTCAAAGCGAATCCGCCAGTACCTCCGTGAGCACCGCCAAATCCGCCGCGTCGTTGTACACATTGGGGGAAACCCGCAAGGCGCCGCCCCGCAGGGAAACATAGCAGCGGTGTTCGGCCAGGCGCTGCACCAGGGCGTCGTAGTCGGCGCTGTCCGGCAGTTGCAAGCCGAACAAATGGCCCGCCCGGTAGGCTTCCGACTCCAGTTGGCAACCCAGTGCCTCCCATTGCGGTACGAATCGCGAACTCAGTTCCTGGCAATAGGCCTGGAGTTGCCGCGGCTCCCACTTGAACAATTGTTCCAGCGCGGCTTCCAGCATGGGCAACTGGCTGAACTGGGAAAACTCGCCGGCATTGTAGCGCTGGGCCTTGGGCCGGTAGGCGCGCTCGTAGCGGGTGAGTTGATTGAACTTTTCACTGTCCATGCGATTCATCCAGCCTTCTTCAACGGGCACGCCCGCATCGAAAAAGGGGCCGAAATGCGCCACACCGGTGCCGTAGGGCCCGAGCAGCCATTTGTAGGCCGCACAGATCACGGCGTCGGCCTGCACGGCCTGCTGGTCAAACGGCATTACCCCGATCGATTGGGTGGCATCGACCACCAGCATGGCGCCTTGCTCCCGGCAACGGCGACCCAGCGCCTCCAGGTCGAACACCGTTCCGTAAATCCAGTGTACCCGGGAAGCCACCACCAGCGCCGTTTGGTCGGTAACGGCTTCGAGCAGCATTTCATTCCAGCGGGCGCCGCGGTTTTCCGCCGTTTGGGGGCGATCCACGGTTTTTACCGCCAATTCCAGTGCTGCGCCGGCCCGCTCGAAAGCGTACACATTATTGGGAAACTCTTCCCCGATCAGTACGATGTGTTTTTTTGATTTTAAACCCGGCCAGCGGTGCAGATTTTGGGCCACCACAGCCATACCGTACGAAACTGCCGGAATCAGCGCAATACGATCCGCATCGGCGCCGCCGATCAGTTGGGCAAACAGGCTGCGCACCCGGTTGCCGGTATCGAAGTGGTCTTGCGGGCGAATGGCATACGGCGTTTCCGATTTCAGCCGCAGACCGGCCAATCCTTTTTCCACCGAAGCCTGAAGGCCCGGCGAATACGCGGCGCCGTTGAGGTAGTGCACGTTGGGGTCGAGGGCGAACAGATGTTTCTGGCAGGTAAGTGGCATAGGATGTTTTTTCTTTAGTGCGCTTAATTTATCCGGTTCCAGGCATCCAGGTAGATTTTCCACACGCCCGGCGCTGTTTTTTTCCAGACAATCACATATTTACCGCGCCAGGTCTGCTCCGAGCCGTCTTTAAGTCGGGTGCGCCCTTCGTAGTAGCCCCAGTCGTAGGCAAGGTTACTTTTTACTCCCCGCCGTCATTCCGGAAGGGCGAATGGTCCTGGTGATCCCGGACGAGGTTGGTGCAGTACACCAGGCAGGCGTACAGGGCCAGAGTGCCCAGAACGGCCAGCCATTGCGACAAATTTTGCATGATCAGCAAATCATAACTGCCGTGCAAAAGTATTGCCAGCGCCAGTCCGCGCAGCAACAACCGGGATTCCCTGGGTGGGTCAAATTTAGCAAGGCCTGCGAAATACCCCTGCACAATGGCAAATGCCAGGTGTGCGGGCACGGCCGTCAGCGCGCGCACCAGGGTGGTGTGCAAACCAAAACGACCGGCATACACGACATTTTCCAGGGTGGCAAAACCCATCGCGATAAGCACGGCGTAGACGATCCCGTCGAGCGGCTCGTTGAAAAACTTCCGGGGGTAGACCAGCAGCAACAGGAGCAGGAATTTGGCGACTTCTTCCACAACCGCCAGCACGCCGAACGCCAGGACGGCGGTTTGGCCCAGGTGAAACGGCGGCGCCCCGATCGCGCCGTATGCCCAGCGTTCGATCAACACCACCGGGACGGTGGCCGCGGCCCCCATGAAAAAACATAACAGCAGCGGCGCCAGCGGCTCCCGGTCGTATTTGTCGGCCCGAAAGATGGCGTAACTGATCAGCAGGCCGGGTAATACAGCTAAAAGCAATAAGGGAAGTTCCACGTTGATGTACAGCAAGCCGGTGTTTGCTGCAACAAAAAAAGGCAAAACCGGGGCATATTGCCTGGTTTTGCCTTTTAAAATTATTTCTTCGGCGCGTTACGCGTCCTTATCCGATTCGTCTTCGTCGTTTGCATCGGCGGCCGGCGCGTCTGTGGCGGATTCGACTTCCACGACATCCTCGTCGGCCGTTTCAGCAGCTTCCGAAGTAGCCTCTACGGCTTCTTCGATAACATCGTCAACAGTTTCTGTAGCCGCCTCAGCTGTTTCGTCGGCAGCAGCCACTTCAACGTTTATCGGTTCCTCCGCAGCCCCGGTAAGATGCACAACATCTTCCACAATCACATCGGCGGCGTCAACCGTTTTTTCATCTGTTGCTTCGGTAAAATGCACGACATCTTCCGCAATCACATCGGCAGCGGCAGCGGGCGTGTCGACCACGGTTGCTTCAACAGCAGGTGTCTGCTCGGCTGCCGGAGCGGCTTTCGATTGTTTTCTCGAACCGGTGTCCGTGCTTTCGCCGGCATCCTCGTCTTTGCCGCGCACCACATCAAAATTGACGGTGGTAACAACTTCCTCGTGGAATTTGAATTCGGCTTCGTACGAGCCCAGTTCTTTTACCTCGTCGGGCATACGGATCATGCGCTTTTCGACTTCAAAACCCAGTTCTTCCCGGATGGCGTCGATGAGGTGTTGCGCATTGACCGAGCCGAACAAGCGGCCGCTTTCGCCGGCTTTAGCGACGATTTTCAGCGTTTTGCCGGCCAGTTTGCCGGCATAGTCCCGGTAGGTATCGATTTTGGCGGATTCTTTTTTGGCAAATTGTTTTTTCAGGCCATCCAGGCGCGCCATGTTGGATTTGTTGGCCACGACGGCCAGGCCTTTCGGGATAAGGTAATTGCGGCCGTAGCCGTTTTTTACCTTGACGACTTCATGTTTGTCGCCAACCTTTTCAATATAATCGAGGAGAATGACATCCATCGCTTTAAGAATTTGAAAGTTGAAATTTAAGAGTCGGGCAACCGGCGTGTTTTTACGGCAGTTGGTCAACTCATTTAAGCAAGTCTCCAATAAACGGCAGCATGCCCAGATGGCGGGCGCGCTTAACGGCGGTGGCTACCCGGCGCTGGTACTTCAGGCTGTTGCCGGTGATACGGCGTGGCAGCAGTTTGCCTTGTTCGTTGATAAACTGGAGCAGGAAGTCCGGATCCCGGTAATCGATATATTTGATACCGAACTTGCGAAAACGGCAGTATTTTTTGCGTTTCAGTCCGATTTTTGGATTGCTGAGAAACTTTACATCTTCTCTTGAAGCAGCCATATGAAATGTAATGTGTAGATGAGCGAATGTGGTGAAACAGGTTTAAAGGGTATACCGTCTAATCGTCTTCCTCTTCGTCGAGATCGACCACAACGGGCTTGGGAGGAGCCTCGGCAGCCGCGACGGCTACTTTCTCTTCCTTTTTCTTCTTTCCGATGCGGCCGTTGCGCTTGTCATCGTTGTACTTGATGCCGTACTTGTCGAGTTTGACGGTAAGAAAGCGGAGCAAACGCTCGTTGCGTTTCAGGTTCAACTCAAATTTGGTCAACCAGTCCGCTGCCTCGCAGCTGAATTCGATGCAGTAGTATACACCGCTGGAACGCCGTTTCATTTCATAGGCCAACTGGCGGAGGCCCATTTCATCCACAGCCACAATAGTGGCGCCAAAGTCTTTCAACTCTTTTTGGATGTGTTCTGCTGTCGATTTGACTTCATCGCCCGACAGCACTGGATCTACGATGAAGGTGACTTCGTAATGTCTCATTTTCAATTACTTGTGAATAAATAAATGAACTTTCGCTGAAAGCGGGTGCAAAAGTAGGGCATCGCAGGCATTAAACCAAGTTCGATTTGTAAAAATCCGCGGGCCAAACAGCTGTTTTTACAGAAAAAACATCGACTACCTAAAAGCAGCACCGCACCAAAATGTCGTCGATATTATTTGCGGGGGGGTATTGAATACTGTGTGCCGGACAAGTATTTTTGTCCGCAAAAACAGGCCCCTCCAACGGCCTGCCGTAAACCTGTTTCATTCACACTTAAACATTATTGGCACAACATGAACCTGATCCCTACCTCCTTCGACCTGACGGAGGTGAAACGCAGCGCAATTCACGGTTTTGGCGTCTATGCAAAAACCGACATCAAACAAGGCACCATTTGGTGGAAAGGCGAGATCGACAAGAACATCCTGCTGTTCAACAAAGACCAATATTTTAATTTCCAGCGCTCGGCAAACAACAAACTCAAAGCCGATTTCTGGAAAATGTTGTCGACCTATTCCTACTACTCCGCCCAACTGGACAGTTTGATCGTTTGCCTGGACAATGCCCGCTACGTCAACCATGCCGACATGCCCAATTCAGGCCCTGCCGAAGACCTCAACCCGCTAATCTCCATCGCACTCCGCGATATTGAAAAAGGTGAGGAAATCCTGGAAGATTACGACGTGTACGACCAGTGCCCCTGGGCAGAGATTTTGAAATTAATGTAATTAATCCAAGTTGTGACCTATTAAGAGAAAATGGACAGGATTTACATGATTCACATGATCAACGTCGGCTACGCCGACTTTTATACGCCAAATGGCGGCGCAGCCGGCATGGTACAATCCTGTTAATCTTGTAAATCCTGTCTCCTTTTAATGGTCACAACTTGAGTTAATTAAACTGAATGATGAATGGGTTCACTATTCCGGCAAGGTGTACAACTCATCACTCATCACTCCTTAAAGCATCTCCGAAACCGCCTCCACAATCGCCTCCACCAACGCCGGTACCGCATCGGTCCGGCCACTCAGCCGAAATTCATCCCCGACGGTTTTTGCGCCTTTGAACAGGCGCCCGCGTAGCTGCACCTGGCCGTTTTCCACCGTATAGCGCCCACGGATGGAATAGGCATTTTCATATTCGGCAACATCCACAAAAATCAGGTCGGCCTTGGCCCCTTTGACCGTTAGATCGCGGAAGTAGCTTTCCAGGCCTTTGCCCAGTTGGAGCGCGTCGCCGAAATTTTCATCCTGAAAATAATTCCGGATAAACACCGGCTTTACCTGCGCCAGCGGAATTTTTACCTGCTCGTTGACGATGCCGATATCAAAACTGCCCTGCAAGGGGCCAACCATCATGGGTGTCTGGATACCGCCGATACCTTTGGCCAGTTCAGGCACCTGGTCGCGGGCATACTGGAAAAGCGTGCTCACGTCGACGCGTTTGTCGGCAGTGAGTGCCAGGCCGCTCATGCCCTGCAACAGGCTGTAGGTCAGCAAGCCTTGCCCGTACTGCCCGGCTTCGTAGCTGACCATGTCGGCAGCCGAGCCGGTGAGCACAAACATACCCGTGCGGTCTTTCATGCGGTCGAGCGCGCGAATTTGGGAGGCGTTCAGTTCTTTTTGGCCAGCGGCCAGATTTTCCACCACGCGTCCGGAGTTGCAAGCGTCGAGAATCAGCACCTGCTTTTGCGCCGGAATGTCGTTGATCCAATTGGTGAGTTCCTCACTCGATACCGTGCGGTTGGCCCGTATGGAGGCATCGCTGAGATTGTCGCTGGCAATGTCCATGGTGAGGTAATAAAACAGGGCCCGATCGGCTTCGCCATACGAGATGCCGTGGCCGGAAAAGTACACGACCAGCACATCTTCGGCTTTGGCCAGGGTTTGAATGTGTTCAAATGCCGCTTTGATATTGGCTTTTGTGGGGTGGAACCGGGTATCGCTGGTATCGGTGGTCAGCAACTGCACCGAAATGCTGTCGTAAAAAAGCTGAGCGCCCGCCTGCTTCAACACATTTGCCATATCGCGGGCGTCTTTGCCGGAGTATTTCAGGTCGAGTTTGGTGCCGGCATAGTCTGCGGTGCCGACAGCCAGGATATGCAGGGCCGGTTTTCGGTTCAGGCGCGGCGCCGCCAATCGGGCATTGGGCCGGTCTCCACCTTTTGCGTAGGCAAATAACGGACTGTAGGCCAGGTTTTCGGGTGCGCTTTTCAACCAGCCGGCCTCATTGTAGGCACGCACGGAAACGTCGTTGATCGTATCGAGCAGAAAGTACCGGGCAAATTTGCTGAGGTCGATGGTACGCGCCGTACTGCGTTTTTTGTCAAAACCTTCCGGTGGATTGGCGTCTTCAATCACCTCTTTGCCATTGATGAACACGCTTAATTTGCCCAAACCGCCGTTGCGCTCCTCCAGCCGGATGTGCAACCGATGACCGGGCGTATCCAGTTGGAGCGCAACTTTCGGATACAGTGCGACGGTATCAAAACCCGCCACCGAGCGCAGCGGTTCGGAAGAAAGCCCGGTTACTTTTTGCACCAGCCCCGGTTCGTAGTACCGCTCTTTAAGCTGCTCGAGGTCGATTATTTCCAGGCCAACGGCATAGTGCATACGCCGCATGGCGCCGGGCGAGGCGTCGAAAAGCCCGGAAGGCGTCGTCACCACCCAGTCGGCATCGCCCAGGGCAAGCAGGGTGGCCAGTAATGTCCCGGTGTTTTTGTCCCAAAGTTTGACGGTATTATCCTGGCTTCCGGTCAGCACCTGTTGGCCGTCGGGTGAGAAGGCCACCGCCGTTACCGGCTTGCTATGCCCCTCGAAGGTTTGCAGCACCTGCCCCGACAAGTCCCACAACCGCGCTACATTTCCCGTGTTGACCACGCCGCTCCCGGTGAGAAACTCCTGGCCGTCGGGTGAAAAAGCCACGGCATTGACATGCCACATGTCGGGTTTGGCAAAAGTTCGAATTTCCTTTCCGGACGCGTCCCACAACCGCGCCGTCCGGTCTTCGCTGCCGGTCAAAATCGTTTTGCCATCCGGTGAAAAAACGGCGCGCACCGCCCGGACAAAGCGCTCCGGATGCGCGAAGGTGGCTATTTCCTGGCCGGTTACTGTTTGCAGCCTGGCATGCGGCGGGCCACTGCGGTTGCTGGTCAGGACCTGCTGGCCGTCGGGCGAAAAGGCCACGGATTCAATTTGTTGGTTCGGTTTGTAGATCCGGACGACCGCTCCCGAGGGGTCCCACAACGTTGCGGTCCCGTCATAACTTCCCGTCAGCAGTTGTTTGCCGTCGGGCGCAAAGGCTACCGCGCGCACTTGCATGGTATGCCCCGAAAACGTCTGAATGGCATTGCCCTTCAGGTCCCACAATCGGGCGGTGCTGTCGGCACTACCGGATAAAATTTGTTTGCCGTCGGGCGAAAACGTCACGGCATGCACGGCGCCGGTGTGGTCGGGAAAGGCGTGCATGGTGGGAACCGCCAAATCCCACAACCGGGTAATGCCGTCGGCGCTGCCGGTGAGGATCAGTTTGCCGTCGGGTGAAAAGGAAACCGCATGGACGTTGTAGGAATAACCTTTCAGGGTGCGTTGTTCCCGCCCAGTGAGGTCCCACATCTTGGTCGTTCGATCGGCGCTGCCGGTCAAAACCGTGCTGCCATCCGGTGAAAAGGCGACCGTTGAAATGTAATCCGAATGCCCGGTAAACCGGGCCCGTTCCCGGCCCTCCAAATCCCACAGCCGGGCCGTTTGATCCTTGCTGCCGGTAAGAATTTGTTTGCCGTCGGGCGAAAAGGTTACGGACATAACCGGCAGTTCATGGGCGGCAAATTGTTGTTTCTGCTTACCCTTCCTATTCCAGAGGCGTACGGTACCGTCGTCGCCGCCGGTGAGTATTTGTTTGCCGTCGGGCGAAAAAGCGGCGGCAAAAACAGTTCCCGTATGGCCGTTAAAAGCATGTTCTTTTTCCCCCGACAAGTTCCACAACTCGGCTGCGCCATCAGCGCCGGAAACCAGAATTTGATCGCCATCGGGTGAAAAGGCAACTGTCCGGATCGCGTTCGTGCCACTGAATTTGTCCAGCAAAACGGCTCCGCTCCGGTCAAACAGCCGGACATTGCCATCGAGGCCGCCGGTTGCGATCTGTTTGCCGTCGGGAGCGAAGGCGACCGACAAAACGGCGTCCATATTTCCGTCGAACGTTTGCAGTTGGTTTCCTGCCAGGTCCCACAACCGCACCGATTGGTCGTTGCTGCCGGTCAGCACCAGTTGCCCGTCGGGCGAAAAAGCCACCGCTACCACCGAGCCCTCGTGGCCGGCGTAGGTTACAATTTCCTGTCCCGACTGGTCCCACAACTTCGCTGTGTTATCCCCGCTGCCGGTAAGCATCCACCGGCCGTCGGGCGAGAACGCTACGGCGTAGACGCTCTCAATATGGCCGAGGGGTATTACCAGGTGTGGTTTTTGGCCAATTAAGCTGAAAATCGTTAGTGTGAAGAGGATGGTAAATATATTGCGCATAGTAACCATTTTTGTTTAAGCGGAAATATAGGACGGAATGTGCGGCAAGCAGCCGGATTACTATTAATTGCGCGTTTTTTTTACCACGGAGACAAGTAGAACACGGAGAAGGATAGCCTGGCCACGCGAGTACTCGTCCTACGACTTCAAGTCGTAGGACGAGTAAGTCTTCTCCATGTACTCCGTGCCTCCGTGGTAAATAAAACATCGTTTTGCCATCGGCAAAACCTGCCTGCAAGCGGTGTTACAGCATCCCCGACACCTTATCCACAATAGCTTCCACCAACGCCGGCAGCGCATCTTTTTTACCGCTGACCTCAAATTCACCTTTGGCGGTTTTCCCTTTGAACAAACGCCCGCGCACCGTAATAGCGTCGCCAACAACCGTGTAGCGCCCCTTGATCGAATAGGCATTTTCGTACTCGCTCACATCCACGTAGATCAGATCGGCCTTTGCCCCGCGGGCGGTGATTTGCTGGAAATATTCGGCCAGCGCTTTGGTCAGGCCCAAGTCGTCGTCATACGTGTCATCGTTCTGAAAGTTGTTTCGGATAAACACCGGCTTCACCTGCGCCAACGGAATTTTTACCCCGGCATCCACAATACCGATGTCGAAGCTGCCGCCGTCGGTGGGAAAGGCCAGCACGGGCGTTTGCACCTGCCGGATACTTTTCGCCAGATCGGGCACCTTATCGCGGGCGTACTGAAAAAGGGTCATTACGTCTACCCGTTTGTCGGCGGTAAGGGCCATGCCGCTCATGCCCTGCAGCAGGCTGTAAGTTAGCAGCCCCTGGCCGTACTGCCCGGCTTCGTAGCTCACCTTGTCGGCTGCGGCGCCGGTGAGGATGAACATGCCGGTGCGATCTTTCATGCGGTCGAGCGCGCGGATCTGGGAGGAGTTCAACTCCCGGGCGCCGATGGAAGACAGCGACTCCACGACCTTGCCGGAGTTACAGGCGTCGAGGATCATCACCTGTTTTTTAGCCGGGTTGGCAGTGAGCCACTGGGTCAGGTCTTCGGACGACACGGTGTAGTTTTTCCGGACTTCGTCGTCTTTCAAATCCGGGCTGGCAATGTCCTTGGTGAGGTAGTAAAACTGGCTTTTTTCGGCGCTGCCGTAGGTCAGTCCGTGGCCGGAGAAATAGGTGATCAGGATGTCGGTGGGCTTGGCCTGCGCCGCGAATGCGCTGAACGCCGCAGCAATATTTTTTTTGGAAGAAATGGCATCCGGCGTTTTGGCGTCGGTGGTGAGTACGTGCACGTGTACGCGGTCTTCAAACAGGCGTTTTCCCGAGGCCTGCAAGGCTTCAGCCATCGCTTTGGCATCATGATCGGGAAAGCGCAGGTCGAGCTGGTCGCCGCTGTAATCGGAGGTGCCGACGACGATGGCGTACAAATGCGGTTTGTCGTTTCGCAAACTGTTGCCGCCGCTACCGCTGCTGCCGGTGCCTCTCCCGGTGGCCGGTGGTGTGTAGGCCAGTTCATAGGCCGCACTTTTCAGCCAGCCCGCGCTGTTGTACACGCGCATGGCGATGGCATTGGCGCCCGGCAGGTAGTATTTTTCATAATTTTTCAGGTCAACGGTCAGCGCAGATTTGCGGTCTGGGTTTAGGTCCTCTGCCACTTCTTTGCTATTAATAAACAGGCTGAGTTTGCCCATGCCGCCGGAGCGGGCAGTGAGTTGAACGTCGATCTGGTCGTCTGTCAATTGGGCTTTGATTTCAGGGTAAAGCGCAACCTGCCCAAGGGAAGAAACATCGCGTACGTCGCCTTTACTGAAACCCAAAAGTTTAGGCAGCAAACCGGGTTCGTAGTAACGTTCCTTCAGCTGATCCAGCGAAACCACTTCAAGTCCGACAGCGTAGTGCATCATCTTCATGGCGCCCGGGGAGCCATCGAAAAGCCCCGACGGCGTGGTGACCACCCAGTCGGCAGAGTCGATGGCAACCAGGGTGGCGAGTTCCTCCCCTGTTTCGGTGCTCCAAATTTTGGCCGTGTTGTCCATGCTGCTGCTGGCCATAAATTTCCCGTCGGGCGTAAAGGTCAGGGCGGTGGCAGTATGCCCTTGCATGGTGTGCAACAACTTCCCGCTTTCCCGGTCCCAGTGTTTCAGCGTATTGTCGGCGCCGGCAGTGAAAATAGATTTTCCATCCGGGGAAAACGCCACGACATTGACGGCATCGGTATGCCCGGAGAAGGTCCGGAGCAGTTGGCCGTTGTTGCGATCCCAGAGTTTGGCCGTTTTATCGCCGCTGCCGGTAAGCAACAGCTGGCCGTCCGGGGAGAAGGCCACGTCGGACACAGCGTCGGTATGCCCGGAAAGGGTGTGGAGGACGGCGCCGGTTTCGCGGTCCCAAAGGATGCCGGTATTGTCGAGATCGCCGGACAGGATTGTTTTTCCGCCGTCATTCGGGGAAAACTCGACTGCCGAAATTGCCTCCAGTTTTAATTCAAACGTAATTTCTTTTTGAAGGCCAAACGGATTGGAAGGATCTACGTCATCTACCGGCTTGACTACCGCAGGTTTGGTCAGCGTACGGATAAGTGCCTTCCTGGCGCGGTCCCAGAGTTCAATGGTGTTATCGATGGTGCCAAATGCGAGGAATTTTCCACCGGCCGGGTCTGCTGCAGATGCTGGTGAAATGGCCACAGAACTTGCCGAACCATCCATATGTTCAAAAATCTCAACGGGTTTGCCCGTAACAAAATCCCGGCGTGCCGCCCAGTAGCTCCCGGTCCGGCCGGTTAACAACGACGGTGTGTTTTCCGTACCGGCAAAAGTGAATGCACGCACCGGTTGCCACAAATGGGCGAGGTGATCCGCAGTTTCAGGGAAAGTTTGCAGCCGGCCGACGGGAATGTCCCAGCGTTTGGAATGCCCGTTATCCGTTCCAAGCAAGAGATTTTTCCCGCCATCAAAAGGGGAAAAGGCCAGGGTCGTCAACGCTTCGGAATGCTTCTCGAAAGTCTGCACCGATTCGCCATCCAGGGTTATTATTTTGGGCGTAGCGCCATTGAGCAGCAAGAATTTCCCGCCGGCCGGTTCGCCGGGTTGCGGTGGAAAAAACCGGGCGAACGACACGGCATCACTCATCACAGAATAGTAGGCTTTTTGCCGCTCGCCGGTTTCCCGGTCCCACAGTTGAATGGTAATCCCGTCACAGCTGGCAAGAACCTGCTTTCCATCGGGGGAAAAACCAACCATTTCCACAAATTCGTTACAATCACCGGTAAAGGTTCGGACCTTTTGCCCGGAGTCACGGTCCCAGAGTATGGCATTGGGGTCCCCCATACTACTGGTCAGGATGTATTTCCCGTCGGCATCGGGGGAGAAGGCAATCGAACGCACACTTTCGGCATGTCCTTCAAAACTGCGAATCTCCCGGCCGCTTTCCCGGTCCCATAATTTGGCGCTACCCCGCGCATTTTTTATAAAAAATTTGCGTGCGCCCTTTACACGCTCATAATCGGGGTTTGGAACCACGTCGCAGTTCCAACTGCCGGTCAGGATATATTTTCCATCCGGCGAAAAGACAGCCTGGGCAATACCGGCATTGTGGCCTTTTATCTGTTGGAGGATGTTGCCGCTTTGCCGGTCCCAGAGGATGGCGGAGCTGTCGGCACTTGCCGTGAGTATCCATTTCCCATCCGGGGAGAATGCAACAGAAGTGATCACGTGTCCATGGCCGTCAAAGGTTCGGAGCACCTTGCCATCGGGGGTCCAAAGCCGGACGGTACCATTGTCAGCACCGGTCAGAATCTGGTATTCGCCGGGAGCCGGCGAAAAGGCAACAGCAGTTACGGATGAAGCATGGCCTTTGAATGTTTGGACCTCCTGGCCAAAGCGTGTCCAGAGCTTGGCTGTTTGGTCACCACTCCCCGTCAATACAAATTTCCCATCCGGCGAAATGGTGAGCGCATTGATAAATTCAGTGTGGCCAATAGGAATAACCAGGCGGGGCGCCTGGGCGTGCAAAAAAGTGGTAAAACAAAGCAATACAAGTGCAGATCGCATTTTCATGGTTGGTCGAATTTGAAATTGGAAAGCCGTGCTTAGCGCTGTGTGGAAATGCCGCGCAAACGGAATGGATAGGCCTTTTTTCATTTGTTTGTCTGGTTTATAAATACAAAAGAACAAGGGACCTGCCTGGTGCCCGGTTCCAAATGTAAAAAATGTGCCTGTTTCAAACTGGTAAAACCGGAATTACTTGCTGTAGATTGTTGCTTTCGGAGCTGTCTTACTCGTC
The DNA here is from genome assembly GCA_964484205.1 of uncultured Saprospiraceae bacterium. Lineage (GTDB taxonomy): Bacteria > Bacteroidota > Bacteroidia > Chitinophagales > Saprospiraceae > M3007. Next base: position 22,847 of record CAZAEZ010000063.1, read on the forward strand.
CTACGACGTGTGTGTAATGGACATACTTCGAGTCGCAGGACGAGTAAAAGACCTCCCTGCTGCGTAGTGAAAATTCTGCCGTTGCGGAGCATATAACCAGCCTATTCTTTTCGGTTGCCTGGTCGCCAAAAGCCTCCGTAGCGGTTTATTTTCGGATATTTGTTTTGGCCAAAGTGGTTGAGGACGCTTCCCGGGTAAATTGCATTTAAACAAATGTCCATTTTCAAAAACAATTTCCACTATTTCATAGCCTGTGCGCTGCTTTTTCAATTAGCCGGTTGCTACGTTCAATCAAGTCCGGCGCCCGCTGCCGGCAACACAGGCCCTGTTTACGTCCTGAAAAATGCCGGTAACTACAAGCTACAGCAGCACATACAGCTGCTGGCCGACCCGGAAAAGGGATATACCATCGAGGAAATCGCCCAACCCCGGATGCAGGACGCTTTTGTGCCATTTCCCAACAAGACTTTCGCCCCGCAGAGCCACCAGGTTTATTGGGGAAAAATTCAGTTGGAAAACCGCCTGCCCGACGGGGAAATGCACCATGAGTGGGTGCTGAATTTTTCCAGTACGTTTACCCGGGTTACACTCTTCAGGTTGGCGGAAAACGGGACCTGGACTTCCGAGCTCAACGGCACATTCGTTCCGGCACACCAGAAAAATTTTGTCCCAACCAATTCCGGCACCTGGTTCAAATTGGCGCTCCCTCCCCGGAAGGTGGTAACCCTGTACTTCCGGGGCGAAAGCGAACGCAGCGCCCTGCCGCCCACTTTCCATACGTATGTGCAGCCCCTGGCGGTCTATTACCAAAAATTGGTGGATACAAAAGCCTGGAATGGCCTGTTCGCCGGCTTATTGCTGATGATGCTGCTCTACAACCTCATCAAGTTCTTCATTGTCAAAGACCGCAGCTATATCTACTATTCCGGGTACCTGCTGATGGTGTTGGTTTATACGGGCTACGTCTCCAATGAACTGGAAGATTTGACAAGCCGCTTTGTCTTTACGGAACGCCCCGCCCTCTACAACCTGTTCAAAATGTCCGTTTACCTGGGCATGATGTGCTGGCTGGCCTTCATCCGCAGTTTTTTGGATTTGGAACATTTGCTCCCCAGGTGGGACCGGTATTTCCGCTACGTGATAGGGCTGGGTGTGCCCTTGATCGTGCTCTTCGTTTTCCTGGTGTTTCGGTACAATTTCAGCTATGTGATCGACGACCGGGTGACCCTGTTCTACATTGCACTGGTCACGATTTCCGGGTTCCTGTTCGTGTATCCCCTGTACCGGACGAAAGACCCCAAAGGGTATTTTATCGCAGCGGGGATTACCGTCATTTGCCTGGGATTCCTGCTGACCTTGTTTTCGAGGGTGTACCAAACGGAGTATACGGTCGATTACCTCAAAATTTGCACCTTAGTTGAAATCCTGATTTTTTCGATGGGTTTGGCTTATCGACATAAAAAGCAGGTTGAGGCCAGGCAACAAGCCGATTTTGCACTCATAGAAAGCCGGCTGCATCAAAAACTCCAGCAACAGGAAAACTTGCGCCTGCGGGAAATCGGCGATTTCAAAAGCCGCTTTTTTACCAATATCACCCATGAGTTCCGCACGCCGCTGACGGTTATTTTAGGCATGACTGAACAGCTTCTAAGTGAGGGGGTGACTTCAAGTCACCCCCTCACTTTAATCAAGCGCAACGGCGAATCCCTCCTCCGGCTCATCAACCAACTCCTCGACCTGGCAAAACTGGAATCCAAAACCTTGGAAATAAACTACATACAAGGGAATATCCTGACCTATCTGAAATACGTTGCGGAAAGCCTCCACTCGCTCGCCAATGCCCAAAACGTAATGCTGCGCGTGGAAAGCGACCAGCCCGGCATCATCATGGACTACGACCCCGAGCGTTTTTTGCAAATCATCCACAACCTCTTGTCCAATGCCATCAAGTTTACCCCCTCCGGCGGGAAGGTGATCTTACGGGCAAGCTTGCAAGACAACTGGCTGCATATTTCGGTATCGGACTCGGGCGCCGGCATCCCGGCGGATGAACTGCCGCATGTGTTCGAGCGGTTTTTTCAGGCAAAAAACCAGGCACACGCTTCCCCCTCCCTGTTGGGGAGGGCCGGGGTGGGGCTTGGCGGCACGGGCATCGGCCTTTCCCTGACCCGGGAACTGGTCAGGGCGATGGGCGGCGATATATCCGTGGAAAGTGCGGTCGGCGCAGGCAGTACGTTTTTGGTAAAATTGCCTGTGACAAACACCGGCGCTTTTGCGGATGAAGCGCCCGCTACCGCGTTGGAAGACAGTTCCTTTTCCAGCATGAGTCCGCCCGCCCGCACCACTTCCGAGCCACAAAACGCCGATGCGGCTGCGCCGCAAATTCTGCTCATTGAAGATAACCCCGATGTGGTGGAATACCTGGCAGCCTGCCTCCTGAATTCGGGCGACGGTAACGCGGGCGACGGTAACGCGGGCGACGGTAACGCGGGCGACCGCAAGGGTCGCCCGTACCAATTGGATTTTGCGTACAACGGCATGGCGGGTATCGAACATGCCCTCAATACGGTACCCGACCTCATCGTGAGCGATGTGATGATGCCCATCAAGGATGGCTTAGAGGTGCTGGAAACCCTGAAGAACGACGAGCGCACGAGCCATATCCCCATCATTTTACTCACTGCCAAAGCGGATGTGCAGAGCCGGTTGGCAGGGCTGCGGCGCGGCGCCGATGCCTACCTGGCAAAACCTTTTAACCAGGAAGAACTGCTGGTGACCGTGGCAAACCTGCTCGATCTGCGCCGAAAGTTACAAGCCAAATATAGTCTGTTGGAAACAGTGTCTGACGCTTCGGAGGCAGAGGCGCCAGGCACCGACCCTGAAGACGTTTTCCTGAAAAAATTTCGCACCGTGGTGGAGGCAAACCTGGCTGACCCGGACTTTGAAATGCCACAACTGGAGCGCACCCTCGCCATGAGCCGCAGCCAGATATACCGCAAGGTAAAGGCGCTGACGGGCAAGTCGCCCAGCCTGTTCATCCGTTCCATACGCCTGCACCACGGCAGGCATTTGTTGCAAACCACCGACCTGACCGTTTCGGAAATTGCTTACGAGGTGGGCTACTCCGGCCTGAATAATTTCTCCGATGCCTTTCTGGAAGAATTTGGCGAGCGGCCGGGGAAGGTGCGGGGGTGAGTTTTTTTATTTAAAAACTAACGTCGGCAGGGTTTCGAAACCAACTAACGTCGGCAGGGTTTCGAAACCAACTAACGTCGGCAGGGTTTCGAACCCTGCCGACGTTCGAACCCTGCCGACGTTTTAGTCGTATTCCGGCGACGCCACTTTTTCCAGGGGCATTACCCAAATTTTCTCCGTCAACTGGTATTTTTTATCTCCCGGATAAATGACCCACAATTTATCCTTGAAAATTCGGAGTTCCATTCCGAATTTTCAAGGATAAAACGCCATGTATACCTGCCGGAAATTGGTTTGCGGAAAAAAATCCCGGCCGTTTGGCTCGCCTCCCCATGCAACGCTCTAGGTTTTCATTATCAAACATTTAGAGCAACTTCATTTTCCACCCTGCACCATAGCAAGTAACAAAAAGAACCTCCCTGCAACCTGGCAGGTAATCGTTGAACGCTGAGCGGTAGCCCCCCCCGGCAGTCCGCCTGCACCTTTGTCCCAGTTGTTTACGAAGTGGATTTTACCATTGCTCATACGCCTTACAAAACAGGCGGATGATGTTTGTGAAAAACTACGGTTCATGCAGCTATCGACCCTGAAAACCCAAATGAAAACGATCACCATACTTCATTCAAAAACATCTGCCATGCGAATCAAACTTTTTTCCGTCGCCCTGCTTTTGGGCTACCTGACCACCGGAGATTATGCCAAGTCTGCCGAATACTACGACCGGGCAGTTGCCCTGGGTATGGAAGGCTCGAAGAACGGGGCTGAAAAGGCACGGGCAGCGTTGGCTAAGGAAGCGGAAGACAAACAGTGATGTAGACTCAATGCCCACAAGTTTAACAAAACCATATTATTATGAAAACGATCAGCTTCTTCCGCTTAGTCCTGGCTCTCAGTCTTTTTCCTGCCACCCTCAGCGCGCAATCCAGTGCCCGCGACAAGGACCACAACGAAGCAGCCAACTACTACGCAGAGTTTGTCGAGCTCATGCACTCGGAAGCAGCTGCCAGGTCAGCCCTGGTCACCTCCCCCTCCGTCAACAGCTTTCAAGCGTTCGTCCATTACCGGAAAGTGATGAAGGGCAGGGCGGAGGACTTCATCGCCGATTACGAAGCCATGGCGGTTTCCACCTTCAACCACTTCCGGCGTGGTCTGCGCCAGCCGGACGGACGGGCGCAGGGCCTGCACAACCCGGCCTGTCAAAAAGCAGTAGCGGCGGGTAGCCAGGTACAGTAAAGCATATTTCTTTCACCCGAATCGGAGGGGTTTTGATATTGAAAATCACTCCGGTTTCTATAAAATCTCTAAAACATGAAAACAGCAGGCATTATCGGCGGCGCCGGATTTATCGGCAGCTACGTCACCAAACAATTTTTGGAAAACGGGTTTAAGGTCAAAGTATCGGCCCTGGATATTTCCAACCGGAAAAAATATGCGCACCTCTCCGCGCTCCCACTTGCGGAGAACCTGGAGCTCGTTTCCCTGGATGTGCAAAACATCGCCCAGTTGGAGGCATTTGCCGAAGGCTGCGACATCCTGGTACATAACGGCACGCCCTTCCAGCTGGATGTGGAAGATCCGCAACGGGACCTGATCGACCCGACCGTCAAAGGCACGGAGAACATTTTGCGGGTTGTCAGCGGTTCGCCGACAGTCAAAAAGGTGGTGTTCGTTGCTTCGGTGGCGGCACACAACACGGACTTTCCCATGCCGGCGCCGGGTTTTGCACCGGGCCATGTTTTCTCCGAAAAAGACAAGCCCTACTGCAGCCCGGAAAGCCATCCTTACTGCCAGGCGAAATACTACGCCGACCAGGCTGTCCGAAAATTCACGCAGGAAAACCCGGCGCCGGGATTTGACATTGTGACGGTTTCTCCGGTTGGGGTGATGGGCATGGCGCTGTCGGCACGGGAAGATTCCACTTCGATGGGCATCCAGTTTTTGTTTAAAAACAAGTTAGCCCCCAATGATTTCATCCAGATGTTTTACGATCAGGACGTGTACTGGGCGCTCGTGGATGTAGCAGATGTGGCTGAAGCGGTGTACCAGGCGGCTACCCTCAAAAACCTGCACGGCAAGCACTACCTGCTGACCGGCGAGAGTTGGAGGGTTTCCGATATTTCGTTGATGCTGAACGGGAAGGAACCTGCCGGGCAACCGAAAACGGTGTACAGCAATGCACTTGCCACGCTGGATTTGGGTGTGCAGTTTAAATCGGCACGGGCGCCTTTGAGCCAATATGCGGAAGCGGTGGAAGGGGTGGTTGCTGGTTGAAGAAGCAACGCTGGCTTAAAATTCAGGATTTAAAAACTTAAAGGGCTATTAGAGGCTGTCTCATAAGTCATCATTTACGATTTACGAGTGACGATTTGCGATTATTTTGTTTTGTAAGAAGTGGAATATCTGCACTATCGGGATGCCATTAATCGTAATTCGTAAATCCAAAATCGCAAATCAGTCCTTATGAGACAGCCTCTGATCACAGCCCAACCAACTCGTATTTTTTCATAAAACAATCAACAATGAAAACTGCATTTTTTCCCATCGCCCTGCTCATGGGCTTGCTGACCACCCTGCGTGCACAGGACCGTTACCTGCCTGTTTCCAGTACATCGGAAGCCGCAAAGGCTGATTATTTCAAAGCCCTGCAGGCCGCCGAGAATGCAAACATCCCCGCCTTTTTTGACGGGATGAAAGCAGCCGTGAAAACAGACCCCAACTTCTTTATGGCCTATGCTA
>CAZAEZ010000064.1:0-28695 GCA_964484205.1 uncultured Saprospiraceae bacterium
TTGATTTTCAAGCCTATTCGCCTTAAGTTGATGGCTATGGGGGATGGGGGTGGGGCCTCCGCGTAAAAAAAACCTATACCACCCCAAAAATGTACTTTTCCCATCCTGCCAACTCCTCTAGTTTTGTTCTATGAAAAATGGCCAGGTGGCCGCTCCTTAATCGCCTTTTTATTTTTTTTAGTTATGAAACGTCTCTACCTATCCCATTTGCTGTTCAGGAATATCGCTTGGATTATCGCGCTCCTGAGTTTGACACAGGCCCCCGCTTTCGGGCAATCGGGTTCTTGTTTTTCTTTACAAATTGCCGGAAAAAATGCGGCTCAAAACGACACGGTAACCCTGCCGGTCACCGTCACGGGGTTCGACAGTATTTTTGGAATGCAGCTGAGTTTGGCCTGGGCGCCCGATGCGCTGCAATTCCTGAATCTTGACCTGTCGGGCAGCAGTTTACCTGATCTTTCCGCTGTCAATTTCAACTTAAATGCTCCTGGAAACCTGCGCATGTCCTGGATCAATCAGAATGTTTCGGGTTCTGATTTGTCGGATGGCGACACGCTTTTTAGCCTTAGGTTCAGGGTTGTTACAGCCAACACGGGGTTTGTGCCCGTACAGTTTGAGTCCGGCAACCCGTTTGCCAATGAGGTGGTTCAAGGCTTGGGGGCAAAACTGGCCATCCCGTTACAGGTTGGTGGCGTGTATGCCAATTTGCCCAATCCCTCGCCGTTGTACATTGAAAATTTCTGTGCCGAGCCGTCGGAGAACTGTGCGAATGCAACAGGCAGTATTTCCGGCATGCTGGCCGGAGGAACGCCGCCATATACCATCAGTTGGTCCGGCCCTTCCGGTTTTTCAGCAACCAGTTTTAATCTGAATAGTTTGCCCCCCGGCCTGTATAGCCTGGATGCGCAGGATGCCACCGGGCAGACGCTTCAGGCCCAGGTGGTTGTTTTTACCAACGTTGATCCGATCAGCATGAGCGGACAAACCCAGCCCACCTCCTGCAGCAACAACGACGGTTGCATCAGTCTTTCCGCTACAACCGGCGCCTGGCCCATCAGCTATGCCTGGTCGGCGGCCAACCTGGAGGGCGATGAAGTGTGCGGGCTGGCCCCGGGCACGTACACCGTCACCGCAACCGACGCCGGCGGCTGCGCCCTGATCGACAGTTTCCAAATTGTAGCCGGTAATGCGCTCCTGGTCGACATCCAGTCCACACCGGCCAATTGCTCCAGCGGCCAGTTGGGTACAGCCCTGGCCATGCCGAAAAACGGCTTGCCGCCGTACCTGTTTCAGTGGTCAAGCAGCGTGAGCGAACAACTGCATGCCGGTATGCTGGATGGGGCATACACCGTCACGGTAACCGACAATGCCGGCTGCACGGGCACGGCCCAAACCACCATTCACGATGCCGCAGCCCCCATCTGGGATTTATACCTCCAAGCCAATTGTGCGGGCGGCAACGGACAGGGCAATGTGCTGCTGCGTTCGGGCAACCCATCAAGCCTGGATTATCCGGTGACGCTCTTCTGGGCCAACGGAACCACCCAGGTCGTTCCGGCCCCGGCGGGTGATACGATCGGGATGCTCCAGATGGTGCCCTCGGGCTTGTATGGCGTCACGCTGTTGGATACCAACGGCTGCGGCCAGATTCTGGAGGAAGCGCTCAATTGCCTGGGCGCCCCGCCGCCCGACTCTTTGGCCCTCGTCTGGCCCGGCGATGCCGACAACAACAACGCCGTGAATCACTATGACCTGCTCACCATTGGCCTGGCCTACGGCGCCACCGGACCGGCTCGCACCAATGCCACGATCGATTGGACGGGCCAGCCGGCAATGGATTGGACTCAAACTACCGGGGGCGTCCCTGTGAATTATAAGAATCTGGATACCAATGGCGACGGCACGATCAATGCTGCCGATACCCTGGCCATAGCCGCCAACTGGGGAAGTGTGACCGATCCCACCATGGTGAATCCCTTTGCACCCCCGGTAACTGTGCCGGGCATGGCGCCGGCGCCGACGCTTTCGCTGGCCGGCGATTCGCTGATGGCCGGTCAGATGGTGTACGTTCCCGTGGTGCTGGGTAGCGCTACGGCGCCCGCCGACAGTGTGCACGGCCTGGCTTTCAGCATTTCCTACGACCCCGCAATCCTGCAACCGCTGTATTTTGAGCCGCTGGCTTCCTGGCTGGGCGACCCGGCAACCAACCTGATTTCCATACATCGGAATTTCCCCGGCCAGCACCGCCTGGATGTGGCGGTCAGTCGTACCGACGGCCTCCCCGCGAGTGGTTTTGGGGAAGTCGGCCAAATGTTTATCATTATCGAAGACGATATATTTTTGAAAGGCGGCACGGTAAATGAAACCGAATCCGGAGATGGTAATTCGGTCACGGTGGAAACCACGTTGTTTGTTCGGAATGTGCATGCCATTACGCCATCGAACACCCAACCGGAAATCCAGGCGGAAAATAAAACGGTGGTGATTAGCCCCACTGTCAGCGCTGTAACGCCCAAACTTAATGCCGATCGCGTTTCGCTCACACCCAATCCTGTTTCGGATCAACTTTTCATACGCAGTGCCGGAACGGCCTTGCAGTCGGTCGTGATTACGAACCTGTGCGGACAGATTTGGGCTGCCAAGGATGGCCTGGAAAGCCCGGTTGTTGAAATTCCGGTACACGATTGGCCGAAAGGCGCCTATGTGGCGCAGGTGTTCACCCGCGCCGGGGTTTCCGTTCAGTTATTTGTTCGCCAATAAATTTAAGTTTCATGAAAAATAGTCTCCTTACCTGCCTGATCATACTTGTCGCAAGCGGCCTTTCCGCGCAATGCGGCAACGATCAAACTCCGCCGGTTTTAGTGCCGGCCAATAACCCGGTTGCGACCCTTGGCGGTCCGAAATGTACCGCAGTAATTCAACCGGAACAGCTGCTGCAAAGTGTGAGCGACAACTGTTCGCCCACGGCCAACCTGACCCTGCGCCTGCGGCGGGCGGGCGCCGGTGCCGGTTTCCCGTTCTTGCCTTCGGGCGCTCAACTGACCTTTACCCCGGCCGACGGCCCCGGCCCGCATTTTATTGAAGTTTGGGCGCGGGATACGATGGGCAATGCGGGATTTGTTTTTACCAGTCTGACTATTGAAAATCCGGGCGGCTGCACCTTCAACCTGCTGCCGGATACGCTGCGGGCCAATGTCGGGGTAGCAAACGACCTGGAGGATATGCAATGGATTTTGGACGGAACGCTTTTGCCCGACCCCGGTACTTATTTAATTTCGGACAGCTACATTGCATGCTTTCCTGGTCTGTTTTCCGGGTTCGGACCAAACGATAACATCACGATCACCCCTGCCAAGGACCTGGATCCGCTGAACGGCGTGAGCACCTTCGATATCGTGCTGATGACCAAGGCAATTCTGGGCTGGGATTATTTGGACAATCCTTACAAATATATCGCCGCCGATGCCGACCGGAATGGTCGGGTCACTGTAGGTGATTTACTGGAATTCCGAAAACTGATCCTGGGTATTTACACTGAATTGCCGGATAACCCTTCCTGGCGGTTTGTACCGGAGGATTACATTTTTCCGAAACCGGAAAAACCTTTTTTCGAACCGATCCCGGAGTCTGTGACGTTTGGCCCCGGGCGCAGCACGCCGTTGCCCAATTTTATCCCGATCAAAGTGGGCGACATAAACGGCAACGCGGTGTTGAACAGTTTCTCCAACCCTGTTGTGGACGACCGCAGCCCGGCAAACCTGGATATCCCGGACAAACTGCTGACTCCCGGGCATTCCGACCTGGTTCCGGTCTATCTGGCAGATTTCCCAAACCTGTTCGGTTTGCAATGCGCGTTTCGCTTCGACCCGGCCAGGATGGCCATTTCCGGTGTTCAGCCCGGCGGACTTTCGGGGTTTACAACCGCCAATTATTTCCAGCCTGAACCGGGCTTGCTTACGCTAAGTTGGAGCAGCCTCGAACTGGAACAGGCAGGTACGCGCGAACCCTTGTTTTTTCTGGAAATCAATGCCGTGCAGGCGGGTACACTCCGCGATTTCCTGCAGTTGCATCCGGGCCGTTTAGAAGCCGAGGCATACGATCTTGAAGGGCATATCGCCAAACTCGACCTGAAATTCCGGACGTTGGCGGCGCCGGGGTCGGATGCCGTTCGGGCAGCCTATCCCAATCCGGCTACCGGGCAGTTTTTTGTGCCGGTGCAGCTTGCCGGACCGGGCACGGTGGCTGTGGAGTTGTTTGGCGCGGATGGCCACCGGGTGGCTTTTTTAGAACAAAATTTTGGCGCGGGTATGCATCAGTTGGAAGTGCCCTGCGCCGGCCTGGCTGCGGGGTTGTACAGCTACCGGGTTGTTGCCGGAACGGCGGTTGCGCAGGGGAAGGTGATTTTGCGCTAAATAACCGGGCCTGACAAACAAGAATATTACTTGTATGGTTGCCAAGTCATGTGCGCACTCGTCCTACGACTCAAAGTCGTAGGACGAGTACCGTTTCTCTTTGAAAAAACTACGGCGCCCGTTTTTTCTGCCGGAACAGCCACTCCAACACCAGCGGGTTGGCGTAGGTATCATCCCAGGAATTATGCTTCCAGCCCGGGTATTCGCAGTAGCCGATCATGGGGGCGCCGGCCTGCCGCAGCGCCATGACGATCCGGCGCGAGTATTTCACCGGCACGACTTCGTCGGCCGAGCCGTGAAACGCCCAGATGGCGATATGCTTGATTTCCGGCGCGATACTGGCATCGGCGCCCCCGCAAACGGGGACTGCCGCCGCAAACCAACCGGGTTGGCGAACCAGCAAATCAAAAGTACCCATGCCGCCCATGCTCAGGCCGGTGATGTAAATCCGGTCGGGATCGATCGCCGGATTTTGATGGAGTACGTTTGCGATCAGTTGCATCAGCGCCTGCATGGGAATACTGGGCTCTTCAAAGAAAAAAACTTCTTTTTCAAAATCGCGGTTCGACCAGCGCAAATCTTTCGGGCATTGCGGCGCCAGGAAAAAATGGGGGTGCCGGGCATAAAACCCCGGCGCCCAAAATGCCGCAGCGCCGTTGCGCAGTTGGGTCTGGTTATCGTCGCCGCGTTCGCCACTGCCATGCAGAAATACAACCAGGGGGTATCTTCCGTCGGTACTTTTTTCAAAATTTTTCATGGCTGCCGGCATGTGGCGGGTTTCCAGCGGTGATACCCAGCGGTAGGGTAGGGCGAGGCTGTCGGCCTGAAAGATTTTGGCTTGCAGGAATTCCGGTATTGCGGAACCGGAGCCGGAAGTTTCAGGTTCGGGCGTTTGCATTTGCCGGTTGTGCGTACAGCCGAAAAGTATCAAGCCGGTCAGGAATAGTATGTGGTAGTTGCGCATGGTGTGGCTTGTGGCTGAGTCTGTGTTTTGACTTTTTAGACAGCTACAATGTGTATGGCATTATCACTTTTGTAAACCACGTTACCTGGGGTTAGGCCAGCAGAGCATGGTGTCTTCAGTTGCCGGGGTTGTCGTGAATTTCAGGGGTGAGTTGATGCTTCTGCGCCATTTTGGGCATAGTGGTTATTGCGCCGGCCTGAACGGCTGCTTTGGTCCGAATAAACAGGTTATAGGAATAAAACAACAAGAAAACCGAAATGCATACTTCCAGTGTTTCGGCACCCTTTTCAATGAGCAGGGTAAAAAGCATCAGGTAAATGAAAACATAGCCGGTATAGAAAAACTGCTTGGCCGGCACGAAAAAGACCAGATTCTTCAGTTGAGGAATGCGCGCCAACAAGGTGATCACTTGTTTCCTGTAGAAGAAAATTGTTGCCAGGGCGCCGGTCAGCATCAGGTAGGCGAAATCAAAATAGTCATTAAACAGGTTGTGCAGATTGCTCTCCTGCTGGATGTTTTTTTCCATTAAATACGCCGGTGTTTCCCAGCCAAAAATGCGCTGCCCCCAGCTTATTTCTTCACAGGCAAATAAAATGATTGCGGCCCCAAATGCATACAGATAGAGTTTTTGAACAGGTTTGTTAAAATACCGCACCAGGTACAGAAAAATTATGCCGCTTGAAAAAGCAAAAAGCGCGGTGGCATTTTCCAGCAGCCCGTCTTCGCCATAAATCGCCGGCACCTTGTTAAAGGCCATGCTGAAAATAATTACACCGACAATGGATACATAGAAAACTTTATGCCGTTGGGGCAAAGTGGCCACGGGAATTTCATCTTTAGTATGAACCCAGGCGCCTTTCAAGAGCACAGCTATAAAAGTCAGGGCGCCCAGCAACAAATAAATACTGATAACCACGGCCTCGGGATTTGAAATTGCGTTGTCGGCGGCAAATCTGGACGCCAGAAATGCGAAAAAATCATCATAGGCAAAAAGCAGGACGACGGAAATCGCGAGCGCGGCCAAAATCAGAAGTGCAATAGCGGCATTCAGCAGTTTGGGTAAAAAAGTTTGTTTTCTCATAGGTTTCCTAATTGGAACATTCGTTGTTGCAATACATAACAATCACGACACACGGGCGCCGTGACATAAGGTGTTGGAATGTTGCCTGTTTTCCCGGAATGCGGGGAATAGAAGGGATTGCGGTCAGGGCATATCAGAGCAGATATGCGATCAGGTGTAATTATGTTGGTCCCTGGCGAACAGGCGCTTTATCGAGGGGTATTCTTCAAAATTCGTGCCCGATAGCCTGGGTTTTAATATTTTTTTTATTCTTGGTTAAAGATAATTTAATATTGTCAATTGTTGGCTTTACCAAGAAACACGACGGTTTATGACGTTGAAATTGGATAAAATCCCAGAGAAAAAGAGGTCGCCACATAAGAGTTTGTTCAGATTTTCACCACGGAGACACGGAGGGCACGGAGAATCAAACTCCGTGCCCTCCGTGTCTCCGTGGTGAAAAAAAAATAATCTACGGCGAGCATTTAAAATTCCCCTCTTTTGATACAGCCTCTTTTTTTCAGAACGGTAAATTGGTGAGGTCCACATTCCCTCCGGACAAAATCACCCCGAGTTTTTTGTTTTTGAAATGTTCTTTTTCACGGAGCAGTGCCGCAAAGGGCACGGCGCCGGAAGGCTCCACGACGAGTTTCATGCGTTCCCAGATCAGGCGCATGGCGGCCACTATTTCAGATTCTTCCACACGGATGATTTTTGGCACGTACTGTTGGATGAGGGGAAAAGTTTTTTCGCCCAGGTTGGTTTTCAGGCCGTCGGCAATGGTGTCTGTGGCGGCATTGCTTTCGATTTTGCCGCTTTGCAGGGAGCGGTAGGCATCATCGACGGCGAAGGGTTCGGCGCCGATCGTTTGGCAGTTTTTTCCAAAAAAATGCGCGGCCAGCGCAGTGCCGCTAATCAGTCCGCCACCACCTACCGGCGCGAGCAGGTAATCGAGGTCGGGGTGGTCTTCGAGCAATTCGAGGGCCGCGGTCCCTTGTCCCAGGATGACATCATAGTCGTCGAAGGGGTGCAAAAACGTTGCGCCTGTTTCCAGTTGAATTTTGTTTGCTGCGGCTTCCCGGGCCTGCAGCGTGGGGGTGCATTCGGTGATCAGGCCGCCGTAGGCTTCCACGGCGCGTTTTTTGACGGCAGGTGCGTTTGACGGCATCACGATGTAGGCCTTGATGCCGAGTGTTTTGGCGGCAAGCGCCAGGGCTTGTGCGAAGTTTCCGGAGGAGTGGGTGACCACCCCCCGGGCTTGCTGGTCGGGGCCAAGCCGGAGTATGCCATGCACACCGCCCCGCATTTTGAATGCCCCCATGCGTTGCAGGTTTTCGCATTTGAAAAACAGCTCGGCGCCGGACAGTTCGTTCAGCAGCCTGGAGGTCATGACCGGGGTGCGGTGGATAAACGGCTGGATTTTATCGTGGCAACGGAGCAAGTCTTCTTTTTGCATGGGTAAGCGTATTTGATGGGTGTGGAATAGGAGGTGAAGGTACGGGTTGGTTTGCGCTGCTGATTGTTTTTATGGATGTGCCTGTCGGACCCAGAATGCAAGTTTGCTGTAAAAACTTAATCTAAACTTAACATACCAGGCGCATCTGATCGGGCCTGCAGGCTTACCATTGCGGGGCTTTTTTCACTGGTTATTTTTGCCCCCTTCAAAGGTTTCATAATTTTACCTGTCTAAATCGCACTTAACTCGCCAATTTGTGAATCTTGCAGGGTGCTTTTTTACTGCTATAGTCTGCCTGCGGACTTAAATGCTCCGTAATTAACCCATTTCAAACGCATCTTATGGAAGCTTTTTATCTGGCCATTATCGTCATTTTATTCCTGCTTGCTATTTCGGATCTGGTTGTGGGCGTCAGTAATGACGCGGTCAATTTTTTGAATTCGGCAGTTGGCGCCAAGGCGGCTAATTTCAAAACCATACTTGCCGTAGCCGCGCTGGGGATCATTTTTGGCTGCATGTTTTCGAGCGGAATGATGGAAGTAGCCCGGAAAGGCGTATTCCACCCGGAGCATTTCCATTTTTCGGAAATCATGTTGTTGTTCCTGGCGGTCATGGTGACGGATGTAATCCTGCTCGATTCGTTCAACACCCTTGGCATGCCCACGTCGACAACGGTTTCCATTGTGTTTGAGTTGTTGGGGGCTGCAGTGGCATTATCCGTCATAAAAGTGTACACCGATCCCAATGCCTTGAGCCTGGGTGAGTATATCAACTCGGGGAAAGCGCTGGCGATTATTTCCGGGATTTTATTGTCGGTTGTAGTTGCCTTTACGGTAGGGGTTGTCACGCAATACCTGAGCCGCTTGTTGTTCTCCTTCGACTACGAGCGCAAACTCAAATATTTTGGATCTATTTGGGGCGGCTTGTCCATTGCTGCACTCACCTATTTTATCCTGGTGAAAGGAGCAAAAGGGGCGTCTTTTATTAGCGCCTCCATGCAGGAGCAGATTGACAACAACGCCCTCACGATCATTGCCGCCAGTTTTGTCGGTTGGACGATTATCCTTCAGCTGATTACCTGGTTTACCCGGGTGAATGTGTTCAAATTGATTGTGTTGGTCGGTACGTTTGCCCTTGCCATGGCCTTTGCCAGTAATGACCTCGTCAATTTTATTGGCGTACCGTTGGCTGGTTTCAGCTCGTATGAATTATTCAAAAGCAATGGCGCGCACGATGCTGATGCTTTCCTGATGACCGGCCTTGCCGGGCAGGTGCCTACACCAACGGTTTTACTTTTGCTGGCTGGCGTGGTAATGACCATTACGCTGTGGACCTCAAAAAAGGCCCGAAGCGTGATCAAAACCTCGGTTGACCTGGGCAGGCAATACGACGGCGCCGAGCGCTTCAATTCCTATGCGGTTTCCCGTTCCCTGGTGCGCAACTTTAGCAAGATGGCCGTATTCGTAATCGACCGCATGCCGAAAAGCTGGAACCGCTGGGTGCAAAAGCAGTTTGATGAACGGCCCTTTACCGCCAAACAGGCGCACCTGGGCGCCGATGCGCCGGCTTTCGACATGATTCGGGCAGCCGTTACGCTGGTGGTGGCCAGTATTGTGATCTCGCTGGGCACGGCACTGAAACTTCCCTTGTCGACCACCTACGTCACCTTTATGGTATTTATGGGCGCCTCCCTTGCCGATGGCGCCTGGGGCCGCGAAAGTGCGGTATACCGGGTGTCGGGCGTGCTGTCGGTCATTGGCGGCTGGTTTTTTACAGCGTTTTCAGCCTTTACCATTTCGTTTATCATCGCGGGCATATTTTACTTTGGAGGCCCCGTTGCCATCGTACTTACGCTGATCGTTTCCGGTATTTTCCTGTACCGGTCGCACCGCTACCATGGTAAAAAAGTGGAAGAAGAGGCTGAATTTGAAAAGGCGGTGGTAGGCGGCGTTCTTACAAAACCGGAGGTGCTTGACATGAGTATTAAAAACCTGTCGCACATCCTGGGCGGGGTCAATGTGGTTATTGAAGAGACGTTGAAAGGATTGGATAAGGAGGACCTGAAGCGCCTCAACACCGCCAGTAAAAAATTGCGCAAGTTGCAAAAACAGGCTACCCAGTTGAAATATAACGCCAACAAGGCCCTGGATAAAATTGAGATGGATGAGATCGAAGCCGGACACTTTTACATTCTGGTAGTCGAATATTTATGGGAAATGACGCAACACGCGGCGAACATTGTGCGGCCCACGCTCGACCACATCGACAACAACCATAAACCCATGCTTTCCGCACAAATCAATGAGCTGAAGGCAATTAACAAAAAACTGAACGACTACATCGAGAAGACGGCGAAGGTGTTTGAAAAACAGAACGGTGATGAAGCGGCCCGCTTGTATGAAGATATTACCCCGGTCGTAAAACTGATCCGTTCGGTACGTAAAAAGCAGATCAAACGCATCAAAGATCACACGATCGGGACCCGGAACAGTATCCTGTTCCTGAACCACCTGTCCGAATTCCGCAACCTGGCACTGTTTTCCAACCGCCTGGTGAAAGTGTACCTGGATCTGATCATCAATCCGGAAGGGGAGGAAGCCATCGATCCGGAATTGGAAGCGCTCACCTGAGAAATTCAATTGATTACATGTAATCAATTAATCGTCAATTTGTTACTACTCATGATTCCTTAAATTGATGGTTTTGGGGGCCGGGAGTGGGGTTAATGCGACAGGGCGGAATTTGCCAAAATTAACATGGAGGCCACGGAGTTTAATACTCCGTGGCCTCCGTGTCTCGTATGGTTGTCGGGCTATGCGGGCACTCGTCCTACGACTCGAAGTCGTAGGACGAGTAGGGTGCCTCCGTGCCCTCCGTGTTTCCGTGGTCCATAAAACATTTTGAACTCAATCAACATCACGCACACAACGAAACCCGGCAGCCCAGGAGGAAAATGTTGCCGGCGCGCTTGGGCGCATTGATGTTCATACGCTGGGTAGTTTGTCTTTTTTGTCAATTTTTTTTGGGGGAAGTTATTCGGTTGGCCCAAAATGCTCTAAGCGCGTATCTATTTAGGCAAGCGTAAGAAATACAAAAAAATCCCGCTCTCAGCCAAAGCAGCCAAGAGCGGGATTTAAATAATTCACCGGAAGTATACCAAAATCCGGAAAGGTGAATATTCCGCAATCCGTATTCCGTACTCCGCAATCAAAGTGGTGGACCTGGCGGGAGTCGAACCCGCGTCCGGACAAAGCGCCACAACGCCTTCTACATGCTTAGTTTCAGATTAAGATTTTCGAGCACGGGACAGGTTCCGAAACCGACCACTCCGCGCCTTAGCCGCTAAAGTTTCGCCTGCAGTAACGGCGTTCTGCAAACTAGTCCCAGAAGGTTGATACGCGGCACGATGTATATGGAACCTCAACCGTGCGGCATAAAGGCATTCTAATTAAACTTTAATTAGGCAGCCATGGCATACTGTGTGTTGCCAATCAATGGTTAAGCGTTAGTTTTTACGGAGTAACCGCTTATGCTCCGGCATGCTTACGTTGCAACTATACTTTCCCGTCAATACCAGAACAGGCCCGTTGCAAGGTGTGAATGAGTAAATGCGCCAATTAGTCAATGAACGGATACCTAGTCAAGCCGCTTATTCAGTCAACGCAAAGGTAAACAAATCCGGCGCCGGAGAAGTTCCGGTTTTCAGGAAATACCAACGCGAAAAATCTACATTTGCGCTGCCGTTGCGTAATTTCGACGCAGGCGATATTGAAAAGTCACCCCCGAATGCTTTACCCAAACAAGCGTTTCTTTATGTATAAAATTGGCATTATACGGGAGGGAAAAGTCCCGCCCGACGCACGCACACCGCTCACCCCGGAACAATGCAGCGAAATTCTCAACCGCTTTCCGGTGGAATTGCTGGTTGAACCTTCCGACGTCCGTTGTTATAAAAATGCAGAATACCAGGAACAGGGCATTCCAATGTCCGACGACCTGCACAGTTGCGACATCCTGATCGGGGTCAAGGAAGTCCCTGTCCATCAGCTGATCCCTGAAAAAACGTACCTGTTTTTTTCACACACGATTAAAAAACAGGCGCAAAACCGCCAGTTGCTACAGGCTGTGCTGGAAAAAAATATCCGCCTGATCGATTTTGAAAAACTGACCGATGACCGCGGCGACCGCCTGATCGCCTTCGGGTTTTATGCCGGACTGGTGGGCGCACACAATGCCCTCTGGACCTATGGCCGCCGTTCCGGGGCGTTTACTCTGCCGCGCATGTATGCCTGCCACGACTATTCGGAAGTGCAGGCCGGGTATAAAAACATTAATCTCCCGCCCTTGCGCATTGTGCTCACCGGCGGCGGCCGGGTGGCGGCCGGGGCGGTACGCAACCTGCATGACTTCGGGATTCATCAGGTTTCGCCGAAGGATTTTCTGACAAAAGATTTCGACCAGCCCGTTTTTACCCAACTTTTTGCGCAAGACTATGTGCAACACCGCGACGGGCCCCGAATTTTTGACAAACAACACTTCTATGCGCATGGCGAGGAGTACGTCAGCGTATTTGGTCCGTACGCCCACCGCGCCGATATTTTTATAAACGGCATTTATTACGACCGCCGGGCGCCCCAATTTTTCACCGCCAAGGAAATGGCCGACCCGGGCTTCAGTTTGCAGGTTATTGCAGATGTGTCTTGCGATATTGGCCCCGAGGCGTCGATTCCGGTCACGATGCGCCCAAGCACCATCGTCGATCCGGTGTACGGTGTTGACCGGAATACAGGGCTGGAATGCCCGCCGTTTCAGGCGGGCGCCGTGGATGTGATGGCGATTGACAATTTGCCTTCGGAACTGCCGCGCGATGCGTCCCAGTTTTTCGGCAGGCAGCTCATCGACAATATTCTTCCGGAACTGCTGCATGAAAACGACAGCGCCGTAATCCGGCGGGCTGTGATTACCGAGAACGGGCAATTGACGGAGCCGTTTGCCTATTTGAGCGATTATGTGGCCGCGGGCGTACTCTAACCTGTCAGGTCAATTTTTAAACAAAACAGGCCCGCTTCTGGCGGGCCTGTTTTGTTTAAAAATTGACCTGACAGGTTTTAAGACTTTTCAAACATTCCAAACACCCGTTCAATAATTTGACAACATTCGTCCAGTTGTTCTTCCGTCATCACCAGCGGCGGCGCAAAACGGATGATGTTGCCATGGGTCGGCTTGGCCAGCAGGCCGTTTTTGGCCAGTTCCAGGCAGAGATTCCAGGCCGTTTGGCTGTCTTCCGAATCGTTGATCACTATGGCATTTAACAGGCCTTTGCCACGAACCAGGGTGAGTAGCTCGGGGCGTTTTTTTATCAGGTTGTCCATGCGCCGGCGGAAAATGTTGCCCAGGTATTCGGCATTTTCGGCCAGGTGCTCATCGGCAACAACCTGCAAGGCAGCGGTAGCTACGGCGCAGGAAAGCGGGTTTCCGCCAAAAGTGGAGCCGTGTTCGCCGGGTTTGAGCGTCAACATCACGTCATCGTTGCTCAACACCGCGCTGACCGGCACAACGCCGCCGCTTATGGCTTTTCCCAAAATCAGCACATCCGGTTTGAAACCGTGGTGATCGCAAGCCAGCAGCCTGCCTGTGCGCGCAATCCCGGTTTGAACCTCATCGGCAATGAACAGGACATTGTGTTTTTTGCAAAGGGCATAGGCCTTCGGCAAATAGTCGTCGGCAGGAACAAATACCCCGGCTTCGCCCTGAATGGGCTCTACCAGAAATCCGGCTACCGTCGGGTCCTGCAAGGCCGTTTCAAGCGCTTCGATGTTATCGTATGGAATGGTGATCAATCCCGGCAAATACGGCGCAAAATCCCGTCGGCAATCCGGGTCTGTCGACGCCGAAACCGCGGTAAGCGTGCGGCCGTGAAAATTGCCTTCGACAAAGATGATCTTGGCTTGGCCATCCGGAACGCCTTTAACCTTGTACGCCCATTTCCGGCAAAGTTTAACGGCTGTTTCCACAGCTTCCACACCGGTATTCATCGGCAACACGCGGTCGTACCCAAAATATGTGGTGATGAATTGGGCAAATTGCCCGAGTTTGTCGTTGTAAAAAGCGCGTGAAGTCAGCGTGAGCTGCCGGGCCTGCTCGATAAGCGCGTCGATGATCCGCGGGTGGCAATGCCCCTGGTTGACGGCACTGTAAGCCGACAGGAAATCGAAATATTGTTTCCCCTCAACATCCCAGACATGTACCCCTTCCCCGCGGGTAAGCACCACCGGGAGCGGGTGATAGTTGTGCGCATTGAAGCGGTCTTCAAGTTGCATCAGGTCTGGAGAAGAAAGCGTGGTGGTGGTCAGGACGTCCATTATTATTGAGTGATTGAGTGATTGAGTGATTTTTTGCCTGCGGCAAAAGCATATCCATGGAATGCAAATTTACGGCTTTTAGTTCAGCGGCAAATTGCAGGTTGAATACATAAAAAACAGGAGTCTGAATTTATTGGGCGACTCCTGTTTGATTTAACGAATTGATAAACAAACGTGAGTTTTGGATAGGTTTTGGTTGATTTATTCAATTTATCATACTGTACGCAATGCTTTTTCAGATGTCTCCCCCGCAGGGCGGGGTCGACATGACATCTTACTACATGGCAAATTTTTCAACAGATTCCTCGCTACGCTCGAAATTTCCCCAAGCCTTGGTGAAGTTTCGAGCGTAGCGAGAAATCTGTTTAACCATTTTATTTTTTAGGTATTTGTCATTCCGAGCGTAGCGAGGAAACTGGTGTTTTGAAACAAGCCATACAGCGTGAACTTATTTTTTAAGCGTTACATAGAGGCATCATTATCAATTATTTGCAAATTTTAACGAAATAAAAATCCCGAATTTTTCAAAACTGAAAAATTCGGGATAACTCATGTTTCGATTTCAATTCACACCACATCGTCCTCAATCACGATGGGTGTTCTGATTATCGTCTTTGCGGTAGCGCCCCCAGGAAAAACCAAACTTCAGGCTTGCCTGGGCATAAGGGTTGGAAAGTTGCCGGTCGGTGAGGCTGAGGTCGCTGCCGGTCACAAAACGATAGCCGCCTTCGAGTCCAAGGTGGAGCCAGCGGAAGACGTTGATTTCCACGCCGGCAGTTGGTTGGATGACCCAAATCCGGTCTTTCCCTTCACTGGCATACTTCACAAAACCTTTGCCGCCATCTACCGAGATATACGGGTGTACGGCCTTGTACGACTGAAATGCATAGCCCAGGCTCATCACATGCCAGTTGATGTCGAAATTTTGGCCGGGTTCATTATCCCACAGGATACTCCCGTTGAGATCGTACCGGCCCCAACCGATGGTCAGCGCTTTGCCGAACTCCAGTCCGAAATGCCAGGCATTTACGTAATTGTTGGTGTTGCCAAAACGGGTAAGCTGGTGTTTGGAGCCACCCCAAATGCCGGAAAAGCCCATGTTTCGTTTGCCGAGAACGGTTTGTTCGCGTTGTGCATTGGCAGAAAAATTCAGACAAAAAAGGCTCAGGGCGAGGAAAAAAAGTTTAGTTCGCATTGCTTCACAGTTTAGGTTCAAATGTTACGCTTTAAGCGGAGAGACGGCCAAGGGACAGCAATGTTACCAACCCGGTTGCACTTTCGCCCGGAAAACAGGTTTCGAAGGCCGGAATTCACGTTTTGGCAAAAAAGTTTAACCGATTTTAACACTTTCAACCCTGGCGGCGCAGGATTCCGGCGGAAGCCAGCGAAACCAACAGGCCAATCGGAAACGGTTCAAGAAAGGTAATCCCCGCCGCAACAAGCGGGTTTTTATACAATTCTTTGTAGTAATCGAACTCGGCCGTTTTCTTGGAAATCTCTTCTGCCGTTGCACCGGACTCGCGCAAACTTTGAAGGCTGTATTCCACAAACTGATCCATAAAATCGGGGAGCAGGGTGTGGTAAATGATCATCCAGGCGATCACATAGATCGCGCAGGAAATCAGGCAGATATACAAACCCACCTGGAAGGCTTTTCCGAAGGAAACTATCCCGCCGGCCACCTGGTCGCGATAGGCGCGCACCCCGAGGAATACAAATAACATACTCAACACAATCCCCGCATACCCGTAAACTTCGGAACCGCTGAAATTACCCGGATCATTCCGCAGGTAAAGGGAACTGCACAACATCAGCGCGGCGGCGATACCTCCGGAAATCAATCCGTAGGTTAAAATGGTCTTTTTCATAGATCAAAATTGTAGGTGAACAATACAGGGCAAAAGAAGGTGTTGTCCGGTTGGGATGCCCCATACTTTCGGGTGAATTACCAGCGGCAGTCCAAATTCATACTTTCGGGTGAGTACCTGTAAGCAGGCCGATCGCCCGGGCTTTTTGCACGGCTTGGGTGCGCCGTTGAGCATTCAGTTTGGAAAACAGGTTGGAAGTATGGGTTTTGATCGTGTTGAGCGATACGAACAGACGCCCCGCAATTTCCTGGTTGCTCAGGCCCTGCGCGATCAGCTGAAGCACTTCATATTCGCGGGGGGTGATGCCCAATTTATCCAGCGCTTGCTCCAGGGCTTGTCCGGAAAGTGGCTCTACCGGGGCAGCCAGGTGTGCTGTGCGCTGCCGGCCCGCCCAAATGCCAAGAACCGTAAATAGTAGTGCAATGAGCCCGAAATACAATTCCTGGGCATGGTCCAGTATCAAAAAACGATAGCGGGCCGTTTGCAACACCACCAGGAGCAAACCCATGGCAAGCCCATAGAGCAGGATTGACCAGCCAAATTGGCGAAGAGGATGATTGCGCAGGTTAGCCATAGGACAAAAATAAGGCTGTCTGAAGATTTGGTTCAGACAGCCTTAAAAAATCGCTGCAGGGATGTTTAATTCAGGGCTTGACAATAACCAGCCGTTTGGTGCCGATGATCGTCCCCTCCTGATTGACCAGGCTGTACAGGTAGGTGCCTTTTTTGAAATCTTCGAGATCGACGGTAAACGAGCGTTTTCCGGCGATGTAGTGCGTTTCTTTCCAAACGACCTTGCCCACGATGTTGAAAATTTTCAGCGTATAATCATCGGCAGGCAGGTTTTTGCAATCAAAACGTACCCATTGAATGGCGGGATTTGGAAACGCCTGCACGCTGGCGGCGCCGGGCGCGTCTACCGTGGGTGCGGGGGTAAGCATGTCAATATTTTTAAAACGAACCGTCGCCACGGTGGCGCCATCGGCGTTGACGGTCACCAGCGCCAGGTCTTCCTTGTGGGTATTGCTGATGTAGCGGTAGGTGATGGTGGTATCGGTGCCCAAAAAGTTGGCCAGGCCGCCGATTGTACCCGCAGGTACTGGTATCCAGCCAAGCGGGGAATGCACATCCATATTGGTCGTGGTGTACTCCGTGCGTTTTTCGCGCAATACCGGCGTTGGCATGCCCATGCCCGGTATCTTCAGTTCGCCCCAGCCATCTACGATTTCCAGTCGCTGGAAATTTAACCGGATGCGGATCGAATCGATAAAGCTGGCGCCGGGGATGCCGGCCAGCAGGCTGTCGGGCAGGGCATCGGTGGAAAACGGGATGGACAGGTCGGAAGTTTGCTGGTTAATATCAAAAAAGTTTAGCGGCGAGCGGCGTTCAATCACCGGAGGAACGAAGCGGGCCAGCACATTGACGCCCAGGCCGGTCGGATCGCCACCGGCATAGCCGAGCAATTCAACTTTGGCATTGGTGACGTTGTAGTACGATTCGCCGGCTCCACCACCCTGCATCAGTTCCGCGCCCGGAAAATCGGTATGGTACATGCCGCTGTCGGGCGACCGGTAAATCGTTTCAAATGTTTGTCCGAATTGTAAACCGGAAAAATCCCATAACTGTGACCCGCCGGGGGGCGTGATAAAATTGGCGCCTGCAGGGTTCAGATCGAGGGCATATCGAAAGGTATCGCCAACGGCAGGGAAAGTAGCGGCGGTTACGGTAATTTGGGCACTTGCATGAAACCAGAAAACTGAGAGAACGGCGAACAACATTCGTTTCATCGGATTGTAGATGCTAAAAACTCGGTGAGATTAAGCTTTACTGCAAAGTATGTTTGCTTCAAAGATACGGCGCTTTTTTTTGAAATTCAGAAGGCCGGGAAACGGCAATTTCCGGAAAGGATCAAATTATCCTTAGCTGTGATTTTTCGGTGAAGGAACGGAAGCATGGGAAAAACGACCGGTGGAAAGCAGGTAAATGCTGCGCAATCGCGGGGTGAAATTGTAATTACAGCGCCTGTAATTCCACCAACTTTCGATACACCCCGTTTTTTCGCAGCAGCCCCTCATGCGTTCCCCGTTCGACAATCCGCCCGGCATCCAGCACGATAATTTCATCGGCATATTGCACGGTGCTCAGCCGGTGGGCAATGACCAGTGCCGTCCGGTTTCGCAACAAACGGTCGAGCGCCGCCTGAACCAGTTTCTCTGACTCGCTATCGAGGGCGGAGGTTGCCTCATCGAGGATCAGAATTGGCGGATTTTTCAGCAGCGCCCGGGCAATGGTCAGCCGTTGCCGCTGGCCGCCGCTGAGTTTGGAACCCCGGTCGCCGATGTTGGTGTGGTACCCTTCCGGCATTTCAACAATAAAATCGTGGGCATTTGCGGCTTTGGCCGCAGCCATGATTGCTTCGTCGGTGGCCGACTCCAGGCCGAAGGCGATATTGTTGCGCACCGAGTCGTTGAAAAGAATGGCTTCCTGGCTCACAATGCCCATCAATGCGCGCAAGCTCCGCAGGCGCAACTGCCGGATATCAACCCCGTCGAGCAAAATTTGCCCTTCCTGCACATCGTAAAACCGGGGTAGCAGGTCTGCGACGGTGCTCTTCCCGGCCCCGGAAGCACCCACCAGCGCCACGATTTTTCCGTGGGGAATCGTCAAATCAATATTTGCCAGGGCCGGCCGGTCCGAGTTCTGGTACCGGAACGATACGTTTTTGAACGCCACGTTGTCCTGGAATGCCAAAACATCGGTTGCCTGTTCGGCATCGTGGATACCCAGCGGTGCATCCAGCACGGCCTCCACACGTTCCAGGGCGCCCATGCCTTTCCGGATGCTGTAGGAGGCGCCGCTGAGTTGTTTGGCCGGCTCAATAATGTTGTAAAATGCGTATAAAAAAGTGATGAACGTGGCCGCTGAAATTTCTCCGGCAAACACTTGTTTTGCCCCAAACCACAACAACACCGCCACCGCGCCAATGCCCAAAAACTCCGACAGGGGTGAGGCAAGGTCCTTCCGCCGGTACAGCCGGGTGAGGGTGCGGGCATAGCGCTGGTTTTCCGTGCCGAAGCGCTGCATTTGCCATTGCTCGGCGTTGAAACCTTTGATGATGCGCAGGCCGCCCAGGGTTTCTTCCACCAGCGAACCGATCAGGCCCAGGCGGCTCTGTGCTTCACCCGATTGTTTGCGCAGGCTGCGGCCCACACCGCCGATGATCAGCCCGGAGAACAACATCAGGCCAAAAACAAAAATGAGCAGTTGGGGCGACACCACGATCATAAATGCCAGGCTTCCCAAAATGACGATGGGCTCCCGGGCCACCGACTCCACCACGCCCACGATGCTCCATTCGATTTCCTGCACATCGGCGGATATCCGGCTCATCAGGTCGCCTTTGCGTTCTTCCGAAAAGTAGGAAAGGGGCAGGGCCAGCATTTTCCCAACCAGTTTATTCCGCAAATCGCGCACAATGCCGTTGCGTACCGGCGCCAGAAAATACAGGGAAAGGTAGCGGAACAGGTTTTTTCCAAAAAAAGTAAACACCAAAAAACCGCACACAATGAGCAGCGCCTCTTCGCGGCCGTGATCCTGGATCAGTTGGGAAAAAAACGCATTCACCCGGTTTTCAATCGCCTGAAAACCCGAATCCTGCGCGCCGGGCGCCCGCAAGGTGATCCCGGGCGCCGTACCGTCGCCGGCGCTGAACAGGATTTGTAAAAAAGGCTGGAGTACGGGAATGCTGACGACCATAAAAAGCGACATCAGCAGGTTGCTGGCCAGGGCGAGGATCAACAGATTTTTGTACGGTTTGTAGTATTGCAGCAGTCGGAGCATGGGGCGAAGGTAAGGAAGGGCAGGTGCATAAAATGATCCGGCACCGAATTAAAGCGGAACAATCCGGTTCAGCTCGAGGGGCTCGACTTACGGGTCTCCGCAGCCTGAATTTGCCCCGCAACTTTTTCCGAGTCAATTTTAATGTTCCGCAAAATCCCGCTGATCGGGCTGGTGAATCCGCAAAAGTACAGCCCCCGGTATTCCGGCGCGTCAAACCAAAGCCGGTCGGGATAGCCTCGTTCGTTGAGCAGGGGCGCGGCGTTTTCCAGGAAATCTTCCACCCGGGCGCGGTAGCCCGTGCAGGCGATCACCGCGTCGAATGCTTGAGTATGCCCGTTTTCAAATTGTACTTCGTTGCCCTGGAAAGACCGGATGCCGGGCATGATCCGGATATCGCCTGATTTGATCCGGTCGAGGGTGCCGATGTCGATCACGGGCACTTTGCCGAAGCGGCGCAGTTGTTCGGAAGGCGCATAGGGCGAAGGCGGAAGGCCGTAGGCGCTGAGGTCGCCCACGGTGATCCGCTGGATGAAGCGGGCGATCCCGTCGTACAACCGGTCGGGCAAGCGGCTCAGGAGAATGGCCGTGCGTTGGGCCGGCCGCCCACCGATGTCGCGGTGGATAAAATTGACCGGGCCGCGCACGGAAATGACCGGCGTTGCGCCGTTTTCGCACAAATCGAGCGCCAGTTCGGCGCCGGTGTTTCCCATGCCGATCAGGAGGACTTTTTTACCGGCAAACGGCGCTGCGTTGCGGTATTCGTTGCTGTGAAAAAACGGGCCGGGAAAACTCTCCTGTCCGGGCCAATCGGGTAGCATGGGAACGCGGTTGTAGCCGGTGGCGACGACGACATTTTTAGAAAAAAAACGCTGGCCCGGTGTTTCCGTCAGCCAGCCCTCCGCCTGGCGCCGGATGCGCTGCACGTCCCGGCCAAACAGGGGCGCGATGCCCATTTCGCGGCAATAATTTTCGTAATAAGCAACCAGATCGAGGCGCGGAACGTACACCGGGTAGTGTGCCGGCATGTCGAGCCCCGGCAGGTTGGAATGCTCCTTGGTCGTGTGCAGGCAAAGCCGGTCGTAGTGGTTGCGCCAGGAAGGTGTGAGTGCTCCGGCTTTTTCCACGATCAAATAGGGCAACCCCAAGCGGGCGAGTCGACCGGCAACGGCCAGGCCCGCCGGCCCTGCGCCGACGATAAGCGTATCGGTATGCTGCTCGGTGTGCATGGCGGGAGTTGTTTGTTATGGCCGTGCCGGCTATTCCGCCTTAAAATCCCAGGTATTCAAAAAGCCCGTGTGAAAATTGCCTTTTTTGAAATCCTCGTTGCGCATCAGGCGCTGGTGGAAGGGCACGGTGGTTTTCACCCCTTCGACGATAAACTCGTCGAGTGCGCGCTCCATTTTCAGGATGGCTTCGTCGCGGGTGCGGGCGCGTACGATGAGTTTGGCAATCATGGAATCGTAATAGGGCGAAATATTGTACCCGGCATACACGTGGGTGTCCACCCGGATGCCATGGCCTTTCGGCGAGTGGAATGAGGTGATCCTGCCCGGACTTGGCCGGAAGTCGTTGAAGGGGTCTTCCGCATTGATCCGGCATTCGATGGCGTGCATTTCGGGGAAATAGTTTTTACCGGAAATCGGAATGCCGGCGGCAATTTTGATCTGTTCCTTGATCAAATCAAAGTCGATCACTTCTTCCGTAACAGTGTGTTCCACCTGTATGCGGGTGTTCATTTCCATGAAGTAAAAATTCCGGTATTTGTCTACCAGAAACTCTACGGTGCCAACGCCTTCGTAACTAATAGCCAGGCAGGCATTCACAGCCGCTTCGCCCATTTTTTCCCGCAATTCCGGGGTCATGAAGGGGGAAGGCGATTCCTCCACCAGTTTTTGGTGCCGGCGCTGGATGGAACAGTCCCGTTCCGACAAATGGCAGGCCTTGCCGAATTGGTCGCCGGCCACCTGAAATTCAATATGCCGGGGTTCCTCAATAAATTTTTCCATGTAAATGCCGTCGTTGCCGAAGGCGGCCTTCGCTTCCCGGCGGGCGGTTTCCCATTGGTTTTCAAACTCCGACTCTTTCCAGACGATGCGCATGCCCTTGCCGCCACCGCCGGCAGTGGCTTTCAGGATCACCGGGTACCCGATTTCTTTTGCCAATTTCAGGCCCTCTTTGAAATCGCGGAGCAGGCCCTCCGTTCCGGGTACGCAGGGCACACCGGCGGCGAGCATGGTTTCTTTGGCCGTGATCTTGTCGCCCATAGACCGGATTTGGTCTGGCGTGGGGCCGATAAATTTAATGCCGTACCCGTCGCAAACTTCGGCGAAGGAGGCATTTTCCGCCAAAAAGCCATACCCTGGATGCACCGCATCGGCATTGGTGATTTCCACCGCAGCCATGATCCGGGGTACATTCAGATAGCTTTCTGCGGAAGCCGGCGCGCCAATACATACGGCCTCATCGGCAAAACGAACGTGCAGGCTATCGCGGTCGGCAGTCGAATAAATGGCCACGGTTTTTATGCCCATTTCTTTGCAGGTGCGGATGATCCGGAGGGCTATTTCGCCGCGGTTGGCTATAAGTATCTTCTTGAACATAGGTAGCGTATGTCAATGTTTGCAGGGTAGGCGGTCGCCAGGAATCCGTGAAGTGATTATGCCGGTTCGAGCAGGAAAAGTGGCTGGTCGTATTCGACCGGGGAGGCGTCCTCCACGAGTACTTTGACCACCTTGCCTTTTAAATCCGACTCGATTTCATTGAAGAGTTTCATGGCTTCAATGATGCAGACTGTGTCGCCCACTTCGACTACTTCGCCTACTTTCGTAAACGGCGGTTTATCCGGTGATGCCGAGCGGTAGAACGTGCCCACCATAGGCGATTTGATGGTCAGCAAATTGGCAGCATTGGCATCGTCGGTCGCGGCCCCTGTTGCTGCCGGAGCATCAGCTTTTGGCGGTGGCGGCGAAGCCGGGGGCACTGCCTGAGGTGCCATGGTAACCATCGGCTGGGCAGCCGGGATGACCATCGGCTGGGTGGTGGCGCCGCTTTCCGGTGTTGGTTGGTTTCGGATGATCAGTTTGAAATCACCTTCCTTGAGGACAAACTCAGTCAGCTTGGCTCTGCCGACCATTTTGATTAATTCTTGTATCTGACTAAATTCCATATCAAAGGATGTTTTAACATGCGGGCCAAATATAATACGGAATGCGGGATTTTATTTTTTTACCCGTTCCATGTACGCGCCGGTGGTCGTATCGATCTTGATCAGATCGCCAATATCGCAAAACAGGGGCACGCGCACTTCCGCACCGGTTTCCACGGTTGCCGGTTTGAGGGTGTTGGTGGCGGTGTCGCCCCGCATGCCGGGTTCGGTGTATGTGATTTCCAGGACTACCGTCGGCGGCATCTCCACGGAGAGGAGTACGTCTTTTTGTCCGTGGTACAGGGCATCCACGGTTTGGCCTTCCTTCAGGAATTTGCCGTTGTCGATCATGTCGGCCGGCACGGAAATTTGTTCAAAATTTTCCTGGTTCATCAGCATGTAGGCGTCGTCTTCAGGATACAGGTATTGGAAGGTCCGGCGTTCCACACGCACTTCGGTGATGTTGTGGCCACTTTGAAAGGTGTGTTCAATTACCTTCCCGGTAGTGGTGCTTTTGAGTTTTGTCCAAACCTTGCCACTGCCACGGCCAACCTGAAATTTTGAAAAATCGATTACTTTCAGGATATCGTTGTTCAGTTCAATACACAGGCCGTTGCGGATGTCTGCGGTTGTAGCCATTTCTTTTAATAATGAGTTATGAATGATAAATGATGCTTGCTAAAAAAAGCGCGCAAAGGTAAAATTTTCCTGGTCTTCGAAAGGCATCGTTCTGGAAATTCAACGGGACGGTATACCACGCCGCACGCCGCACGGCGAATTCCGCACGCCTAATACGCCCATTTCAAATAAAGCGAACCCCAGGTAAAGCCCCCGCCGAAGGCCGTCAGGATGATGTTGTCGCCTTTTTTGAACCGGTCTTCGTATTCCCACATGCAAAGCCCCAGGGTGCCGGCCGTGGTATTGCCGTATTTGCTGATGTTGATGGTCACTTTTTCCATCGGGACTTTCAGGTTTTCGGCAACCGAATTGATGATGCGCATATTGGCCTGATGCGGAATTACCCAGTTGATGTCGTTTACCGACAACTGGTTGCGGCGCAACACTTCCTGAACGGTGCTGACCATGCCTTCCACGGCGTATTTGAACACCCGCTTGCCGTCCTGATAAACGAAATGTTCGCGGTTGGCCACGGTTTCCGGGGTGGGTGGCGATTTGGAACCGCCGGATTTCATAAACAAAAACTCCCGGCCCGAGCCGTCGGCGCGCAACACAAAATCCTGTATGCCGGTGCCGTCGGCCCTGGGCTCCAGCAATACTGCGGCAGCACCGTCGCCGAAAATGACGCAGGTGTTCCGGTCGGTGTAGTCGATGATCGACGACATCATGTCGGCGCCAACCACCACCACTTTTTTATAGGTTTCATTGGCCACGAATTGCGCGCCGGTCGCCAGTGCGTACAAAAAGCCCGAGCAGGCCGCATTGATATCGTAGCCAAAGGCATTTTTTGCCCCGATTTTATCGCAAACCGTATTGGCCGTATCCGGGAAAATCATGTCGCCGGTGATCGTGCCGATGATCAGCATTTCGATCTCTTCCGGCCGGGTGCCGGTTTTTTCCAACAGGCCTTTGACCGCTTCGGCGCACATATCGCTGGTTGCCCAGCCGGGTTTGCGCAAAATGCGGCGTTCTTTGATGCCGGTTCGGCTGGTGATCCACTCGTCGTTGGTGTCCACCATTTTTTCCAGGTCAAAATTTGTGAGTTTGTCTTCGGGTACCCATCCGTGTACCCCGGTGATTGCCGCGCGAATTTTATTGGGCATGCAAGGTCTTATTTTTAGTTCCGGCGGCAAAGGTAGGGAAAGTAACGCGGACAGTTTGTCCGCGCGAAAGTTTTAGAAACCAGCTCCACCGGACGGCGAAGCCGGCCCGAAATTGAGTATGCACATTTCTCCCTTTTTCCGGGTTATTTTTTTTGCCCGGCCGGTGCGTTTTTACATGGCTTCTAAAAAAACAACCCGCAAGCAACAGGCGTCGGCAGGTTGTTTTTCATTTTTTACGGCGGACTAACAGTCCGCGTTACAGTCCGCGTTACTTCGGTCCGGAAGTGTAGCGCAGGTACGGCTTAACCACTTTCAGGTCTTTGAAACGCTGCTGGGCATCTTCCGTCGATACAGCCGGCACCACGATCATGTCCTGGCCGGGTTGCCAATCGGCGGGAGTAGCCAGGCTGTGGTTGGCGGTGAGTTGCAGGGAATCCACCACGCGGAGCACTTCGAAGAAATTGCGGCCGGTGGATGCCGGGTAGGTGATCATGAGTTTGATTGTTTTGTCGGGTCCGATCACAAACAGCGAACGCACGGTAGCCGTTGCGGAAGCATTCGGGTGGATCATGTCGTACAGTGTTGCCACGTGGCGATCGGGGTCGGCGATGATGGGGAAATCGACGGTGCAGTGCTGGGTTTCATTGATGTCTTTCACCCATTCCTTGTGGCTGTCGAGCGGGTCTACGCTGACGGCCAGGGCTTTGACGCCGCGCTTCCGGAATTCTTCGCTAAGCAGGGCGGTGCGGCCCAGTTCGGTGGTACAAACCGGGGTGAAATCAGCGGGGTGCGAAAACAGGATACCCCAGCCGTCGCCCAGGTATTCGTAAAAATCGATGTTGCCGGCGGTGGTTTGGGCTTTAAAATTCGGGGCGGTGTCGCCAAGGCGTAAGCTCATAAGTCGGATTGTTTTATCAGTTAATGGAAATGTTGTGGACAAATATACCGGATTAAACGCGGCTTTGGCGGGCAGGTTTACGGCTTTTTGCAAAAACTTGCCGCATTTCTCACCGGATACGCGCCCTTCCTTTTTCATGCCATTACCGTGTGCGAACGACCTTCCCGGATTTGACCATCCGACCATTTTCCGACAACAGGCTGTAGAAATACACGCCCGGCGGCAACTCGTTCAGTGGAACTGTGGCGGCCGGACTGAGGTACAAGCCCGCTTTTTCAAGGGCTAATTGCCCCAAAGCATCAAACAGGAACAGAGTCAGCGGTTTTTCCAGCTTTTCAGCGGCAGAAAAATAAAGGAAATCGGCGGCAGGAACCGGCCAGACACGTATGTCCGCTGACACCGCTGAGACACCAGGAAGAACAGTGCTACTGATCAGGCTGTCGCAAGGCACGGTGGCTTCATAGAGCCGGTAATGCGGGAGATTGGGCAGGGTGCCAAAGTTGTGCGCCGGCAAGAGCAAAGCGTGCTGGAGCACATTGCAGGCGGCGCCGGGGAGATCGGGCTGGTCGATGACGTGGAAGTAGCGGGAGTTGAACCCCGGGATGTTGCCATAAATCTTATTGTCCGGCGCGAGTTGAAGGCCGTAAAACCGGGTGGGCACGCCGTTTTCATCTAAAAAACCGTCATAATCCGCCACGACTGTTTCTGAGGCCAGGATGTCATCGGCGTGGAGGTCATATTGGAAAATCTGTAGAAATTTTGCCAGGTACAAATACCGCGAGTTGGGCGAAAACGCAACACCGCCAAAATATTCCGGTTTGGGGAAATGCTTGCGGATTGGCATGGAGAGCTCGCCGGTGTTCCGGTCGAAGCGGTACAGGTACAGGGCGCCATCGGGATTGACGGCCGGTCCGTAATTCACATACCGTACATACCAGCAGCCGGAAGGTGAATAAGCCGCATTTCCAATTCCGTTGTGTACAGTTTCGCCGATTAATTGATTGTCGTGGAAATGGACCCCGGTTTTATCAATCAAAAATTTTCGATACTGGTTTGATTCGAATTTTGTGGCCAGTAACCACCAGTCTTTTCCGTTTCCGTGTTTGACGGGATGGAGAAAACCTAAATTTAGGGTGTCGGATGAATTTTCAATGGTCACCTTTTTTTGCGTAACCTCGCCATAGCCATTTGATAGCGTCAGATCAATAATAGAATACCGTAACTTTTCACTAATCACATCTATTCCAATGTCAATTTGACTGCCATCTATTAGAATTATTGTCGATTGAGTGTCTGGTAATGGTAATAAAATAATTGATTGAGGGTATGGGTACCCAGATGGAAATTTTATTGAAGATTGAAGTTCTTCACCTTTGGGCATTATTTGATGTTGCTTAGTGTAAACATTTAATCCATTAGTATAACATATAAGGTCTCCGTCTTTGCTAGATACAATGCTACAGGCGCCAAAAAACGGGCTCCCCTTGTATAGCAAACTAATATGGATACTACCATTATGGAATGTATAGTGGTTTAATTTGTAAATACTGTCTGGAAGGTCACTGAGTCCCAATCCCATTATCCAGTTATAATCTTCTTTTTGTGCACAAGATTTAATAGAAATGCACATTAGCAGGCAAAGTAGCATTTCACGCATGGTGTGAAAATATGTTGTCGCAGGTAAAGGTGTTGAATTTACGAACGAAAGCTACTGGGTAAACAGGCAATCCTGCTCATCAAATTACTGCAATTGCAAAAACTTGCCGCATTTTTGCCCCAAT
Organism: uncultured Saprospiraceae bacterium; assembly: GCA_964484205.1. GTDB lineage: Bacteria > Bacteroidota > Bacteroidia > Chitinophagales > Saprospiraceae > M3007. The sequence continues at coordinate 27,568 of CAZAEZ010000064.1, forward strand.
GAAAAACTACCTCTCCCTCGTCAAATTCAGCCACACGCTGTTCGCCATGCCCTTCGCCCTGCTGGGCTTTTTTATCGCCACCGTGGAAAAAGGCGAAGGCCTCAGCTGGCGCCTGTTCGGTCTGGTGTTGCTCTGCATGGTGTTTGCGCGCAGCGCGGCCATGGCCTTCAACCGCTGGCTCGACCGCGACGTGGACGCCGCCAACCCCCGCACGCAAATGCGCGAAATCCCGTCCGGCGTCATCAGCCCGCGCGCGGCCCTGGTTTTTGTGGTGCTGAACTGCCTGTTGTTTATCGCCACCACCTGGTTTATCAATTCGCTTTGCTTTTGGCTTTCGCCGGTGGCACTGCTGGTGGTGCTGGGCTACAGCTACACCAAACGTTTTACCTGGCTCTGCCACCTCGTGCTGGGCCTTGGACTGGCACTGGCGCCGGTGGGCGCCTACCTGGCGGTAATGGGCCGCTTTGATGTTATTCCGGTTTTTTACGGGCTGGCGGTGTTGTTCTGGACCGGCGGTTTCGACATCATCTACGCCTTGCAGGACGAGACCTTCGACCAAAACCAGCGCCTGTACTCCATCCCGGCCAATTTTGGGAAAAAACGCGCATTGCGCATCTCCGAATGGATGCATGTGGGCACAGCGGCATTTCTGGTGTATGCCGGACGGCTGCTCCACGTGCGTTTGCCGCAGGCCGAAGACCTGCTTTGGCTGGGCACGGGCGTTTTTCTGGCCTTGCTGGTATACCAGCACCGCCTGGTGAAACCCGATGACCTGAGCCGGGTAAATCTGGCGTTTTTTACCACCAACGGCGTGGCCAGTCTGGTGTTCGGTGGCCTGGCTATTTTGGATTTGTTGTTTTGATTTTTTTTGCCGGGGGGATAAACTTAAGTCGTCCTACGACTTGGAGTCTGTCCATTACATACCAATCCATTAGGTTTAACTTTTTCTGCTTTCCGTGTGTCAACCCCACCCCCATCCCCTCCCCCAAATGGGAGGGGGGCCTGATTTCGTTCTACCTGACGATTGCGCAACCGAAATCAACAAATAACGCGAGGGCAAGCCCCCCTCCCATTTGGGCTTTCGATTACCCAAAAGTTGATTGATAATTTTAGAATATGTAAAAAGCC
>CAZAEZ010000065.1:0-27951 GCA_964484205.1 uncultured Saprospiraceae bacterium
CGGCTTTTTACATATTCTAAAATTATCAATCAACTTTTGGGTAATCGAAAGCCCAAGGGGGAGGGGGGTGGGGTGGGGCCCACCCTCACTTCTTCGCGCGCCGCATCACTTTTCGCAAGGTATCCACCGTGTCCAGCACGGCTTTTTCGTAAGTAGCGGCGCCTTTTTTTGCGATGTGGTCATCGCCGGGAATAACGAGCCGGATTTCACAATATTGAGTGGCAACGCCATTTCCTTCTTCAAACAGTTTTACATCGGCGCGGATGATCTTGTCGTTGTGGTCAAACAGTTTCCGCACCTTGTCTTGTACGTGCTGTTGCAGGTCTTCACTTGCTTTGAAATGTACACTTTGGATGTTGATGATCATGTCACTATTCATGTTGCTAAATTTTAGTCTTTCCAGTTGGGCCACCGGCCCGGGGTTGCCGGCGCACCGTTTATTTCCAACTCCTGCTCAACGGCCTCTATTGTTCCGGCAATGGCCTTCAATTGAGTCAACAATTGCCCGAGTTGTTTGGTTGCGATCCGGTAATTTTCGCGGAATGTCTCCGTCGGCGCAGCTGTGCTGTTCCACATGCCGTCTTCAATTTCACCGATCCGGCCGTTGAGCGACGGCGGTGTTTCAAACTGCCGGCGGGCCAGGCTGGCATCGCCGTTGAACGCCCTGCCGACCGCCTGCAACTGCCGGCCAATATCGTATGTTTTTTTCAACAATGCCTGCGGCGGCGCCGGCATATCCCGCAACGCGGTTTCGATATGGCCGAGCCGGGCGTTGAGTTCGTTGCGCACCAGGTTGGCCGCACTCGCCGCCTTGCGCAGGGCGCTTATTTTTTTGCAAAAATCGAGGTACGCACGTTGGTCCTGCGCCGGCAGGGTGGCGTTGTTCAGCGATTTGGTTTGGAACGATACCGGCCCTGCCAGGGGACTTAGCACCCCGTCTTCATATTTGAACAGCGCAACGTTGTAGGTCCCTGCCAGGGCCAAATGCCCAACCTCAGCGCTGCCGAACAACTGATCGGGGGCAGGCGTGCGGCGGCCCGTCACAGGCGCCGGGGTGTTGTACCGAAAATCCCACACGAGGCGTTTCAGGCCTTTTTTTGCCGGCGCTTTGATGTGGCGCACAACGGCCCCGTCCGAATCGGTGATCGTGAACAGGAGGTAGGGGTCGGGCTGGTCGTCCTCCGCCCGCATCGCCTCGGCATCGGGGTAGTACACGGCTTCCTTTTTCTCCGCCGTTGCTTTTTCCGCTTCGCGGCGTTTGTCCTGCAGGGTTTTGACATCGTCTTTTAACCAGTAGGTAAACACTGCGCCGACGGGCGGATTGTCCGCAGCGTAGTAGCTGCTGCCCAAATGCCCCTTGTCGCGCAGGCCCAGCGGTTTGCTCGGGATGAACATCCAGGCATCTTTGACCGGGCAAATCGCCACCTCCTTGTCGAACGTTTCTTTTTGCAAATTGCGCAGCGGCGAGTAGTCGTCGAGAATGTAAAAACTGCGTCCGAACGTGCCCAGCACCAGGTCGTTTTCGCGGCGCTGAATTTCGATGTCGCGCACGGCAATGGTGGGCAGCCCCGCTTTCAGTTGCACCCAGTTCTGGCCGCCGTCCGGACTAAAAAACACGCCGAATTCGGTGCCGCAGAACAGCAGGTTGCGGTCCACATGGTCTTCGGCGATGGTGTACACGCTGCCGCGTTCGGGCAGGTTGCTGCTGATGGCCGTCCAGGAGTTGCCGCCGTCGGTGGTTTTCAGCAGGTAGGGTTTAAAGTCGCCGTAGCGGTGGTGGTTGAAGCACACGTAGGCGGTGTTTTTGTCAAATTGCGAAGCGATCACCTGGTGCACGTAGGAGCGCGCCGGTACGCCGGGCAGGTTGTCGAACTGGTCCCAGGTTTTGCCGCCGTCGCGGGTGCGCCAGAGCAGGCCGTCGTCGGTGCCCACCCAGAGCAGGTTTTCGTCGAGGCTGCTTTCGGCAATGCTGGTGGTTTGGCCGTAGATGTCGGTAGAGCCGTTTTTGGCCACGGCGTCCATGCTCCACACCTTGCCCATCACTTCGAGCTTGTTGCGGTCGAGGCCGCGGGAAAGGTCGGGACTGATAGCGCGCCAGCTGTTGCCGCGGTCGTCGGTGCGGAACACGATGTTGGCGCCGAAATAAAGACGGGTGGGGCTGTGGTTGGAAATGTACAGCGGCGCGTCCCAGTTCCAGCGCAGGGCCGGGTCGTTTTCGCCCTCCTGTGGTTTGATGGGCAGGTATTCGCCGCTTTTCCGGTCGAAGCGCACCAGGCCGCCGTACTGGCTTTGGGCGTAAATGATGTCGGGGTTGGTAGGGTCTACCTGCGTTTCGAAGCCGTCGCCGATGCTGGTGATGTACCAGTCGGAATTCGGAATGCCGTTTTCGCTGATGGTGCGGCTGGGCCCGCCGAGACTGAGGTTGTCCTGCGTGCCGCCGTGCACATGGTAAAACGGGAATCCGTTGTCGGTGGAAACTTTGTAAAACTGCGTGATCGGCATGTTGTGCTTGAACTCCCAGGTAGCGGCGAAATCCCAGGTTTCGTACACGCCGCCGTCGCAGCCCACGCGCAGGTGATCGGTGTTGGCGGGGTCGATCCAGATGCAGTGGTTGTCGATGTGCTTGTTCAGCTCGCCGAGGTTGCGCAGGGTTTTCCCGCCGTCGTCGCTGACCTGGAAGTAGGTATCGGTGATGAAAATGCGGTCGGCATTTTTGGGGTCGCAGGTCAATTCCTGGTAGTAGTTACCGCTGGTGTAGGCGCCGCTCATTTTGGTCCAGCTGGCGCCACGGTCGGTGGAGCGGTACACGCCGCCCTTGTTGTCCTGGGCTTCCACCACGGCGTACACGTAGTCGGGGTTGACGGGCGACACGTCGATACCGATGCGGCCCAGCTCGCCCGAGGGCAGGCCGCCGCCGAGTTTGTTCCAGGTGGCGCCGCCGTCGGTGCTTTTGAACAAGGCCGATTCGGGGCCGCCGCCGATGTAGGTGAACACTTTGCGCTGGCGCTGGTGAAAAGCGGCGTAAAGCACCTGCGGGTCGCGGGGGTCCATGACGAGGTTGTTGCAGCCGGTGTACTCGCTGACCGTTTTTGCAGGAAACCAGGTAGCGCCGCCGTCGGTGCTTTTGTACACGCCGCGGATGCCGCCGTCGCTCCACACCGGGCCGTAGGCGGCCACGTACACGGTGTTGGAATTTGTCGGGTCGACGAGCACATTAGCGATATGCTCGGACTCTTTCAGGCCCATATTTTTCCAGCTCTTGCCGCCGTCTTCGCTTTTGTACACCCCGTCGCCGTAGGCGACCGAGCGCTGGTTGTTGTTTTCGCCGGAGCCGACCCAGACGACGTTGGGGTTGCTTGGGTCGAGCGTCACGCAGCCGATGGAGTAGGAGCCTTCGCCGTCGAAAATGGGGGTCCAGGTGGTGCCGGCGTTGACGGTTTTCCAGACGCCGCCGGAGGACACGGCCACGTAGTATTCGGCCGGGTTGGCCGGGTTTACGGCAAAGTCGCTGATGCGGCCCGAGGTGACGGCCGGGCCGATGCTGCGGAATTTCAGAGCGGAATAGGTGGCCGATTGCAGGTAGGCGGGTTTATCGGGTGTTTTGGTTTTGTCTTCTTTTTTTTGAGAAAACAGGGGCGCGTGGAGCAGGGTTGTGCAGAGGAGGAGGGTAAGGAAGTGGCGCATGAGTGGGCGGATTTGGTTTGTGATGGAGGCAAAAATAGGCTGTTCGGTGGTTTTTGGGGAATGACTCGACGAAATGGTGGGGATTGGGGGTTTGCTGCCAATTTGGGGTATTTTCCGGAGGTTTTTGGGATGGCCCATGTAGAGTATTTCCCGCAGATTTTTGGGATGGCCCATGTAGAGTATTTCCCGCAGATTGGCGCAGAAAAGGCCGCAGATTTTCGCAGAAACCCGCGTAAAGAACACGAAAATACTGCGAAATGAACCCATGGAACGTCTGCGGCAATCTGCGTATTTTTCTGTGCCAATCTGCGGGAAATTACTCTAAGAGGGCCATCCCAAAAATCTGCGGGAAAACAACGCTACGAGGACAGTCTTACTACGTCCCCAACCCATACACTTTCCGAAAAATCGCCCCGGCAATTTCATCCGTATTAAAATTGACAAGGATGCCGAGTTTCATCCCGGAGAGTTTAAGGTAGGTCAGCAGTTGTTTGTGATGGACCGGTGTAAGTTCATCGACGGATTTTACCTCAATGACAACCTTGCCGGCAACCACAATATCCATTCGGTAGCCCACATTCACCTGGACGTCTTCAAAAATCAGGGGTAGCCCGACTTGGGTTTTGGTTTCCAGACCCTGTTTGGTCAGTATGTGCGCCAGCACTGCCTCGTAGGCTGATTCCAAAAGTCCAGGGCCAAGGGAGTTGTACACCTTAAAAATTGCACTTCGGATTTGATAGGAAATTTCATTTTCATGCATGTTGGTAGATTTTTATGGTAATTAGATTTCTGGCTGTATACGTAGCGTAGTTTCCCGCAGGTTTTCGCAGAAAAATACGCAGATGCACGCACACGCTCTTCTGGTTTATCCCGGTGTATGAATATATTTTCTACTCGGATTTCTGCGAAAATCTGCGGCCTTTTCTGCGCGAATCTGCGGGAAATTACTCTAAGAGGGCCATCCCAAAAATCTGCGGGAAAATACGCTACAAGGGCCAACCCGCGAATCTGCGGGAAATACGCTACAAGGGCCAACCCGCGAATCTGCGGGAAATACGCTGCAAGAGCCAACCCAAAAATCAGCGGGAAATACCCTGCAAGGAGAAAAATCCGAGGAAATCAGCGGGGAACACCCCGCTCAAGCGCAGAAAAATACACAGACCCCGGAGTACCAATTTTTATTAATAAATTTGCTAATACTACCTGTTTGAAAAATCTTTCAGGCCGGTCGTGTCCGTCAACCAAGCCAACAGAATTCCCTCAAAAAAGCCTGATTTTCCAAAATTATTCTTCTGTCAAAACCCAAAACATATGCATACCAAATACTCGCTTCCGCTCTTGCTGTTGCTCTCCAGCACCTTATCAGCCCAAAAACTGCCCGTCCAAACAGCCACCATTTTTAAAAACAACAAAGCCTTGCTTTTCAAAGCCGGGCCGGTACCCACGACCGACGGCATATACAGCTCCAGCGATTTGCCCGTTGCGCTTTTCGGTACCTACTGGGTCGGCTCGTCTACGGGGCAAATTCAATCCATCTTCGTGACCCGGGATAGTGTCGACGCGCCAAAAGAAAAACCGAACAGCAGCTCCATATCCGCCCTGAACAAGGGTAAAAAAATACGCTTGCTGACCGGTTCGCCCGATGCGCCGGTGGCGATCGAAGGGGTGCTGACGGATGTTGTGACTGGAACGGCCAATACACTGTATTTGGAAGATGGTGCAATTGGACATACCGACAAAGGCATGTTGCTCGTCCAATCCGGCAACGACTGGCATTATATCAACGAAAACCAGGTGATCCGCATGGAATTCATGGAAGAGCCCGTTTTCGACGCCGCCACAAAAATCCTGAAACCACGGCTCGATGTCAATTTCAAAGACAAACGGGCCCGGCAGGAACTAGGCTTGAGCTACCTCACCACAGGCATCGGCTGGACGCCCGTTTACCGGCTCGAAATGACCGAAAAAGAGAAAGCCCGCCTGGTATTGCGCGCCGAATTGGTCAACGACCAGGAAGACCTTGGCGCAGCCCAGCTGCGGCTGGCGGTGAGCATACCCGACTTCACCCAGGCCAAAAACCAGTCGGCGTTGCTGAGTTTTGAACGGGATGCCCGCTTCTGGACGGCAAACATGCTGGACGTGGGGAGCGCCCCGGGCGAGGCATCGGGGGGCTACCGGACATCTGCCTTTTCGATGGAAAATTTTCAGGGCACCCAATCGGAGGATTATTATTTCTACACCATCCAGCCCGGCAACTTTCCCAGAAACAGCCGGTTCCAGTACCCGGTTTTTTCCGAAGACGTACAAATTGAACATGTTTACGAAAGTAGTATTCAGGACGTTTCACCCGCATCGGCCCAATTCACCGGCTCCCGCGCCCGGGAGGATTATCCGGTTTACCACTACGTTGAATTTCAAAACAAAACCAATTTTCCCTGGACCGCCGGCACGGTGAACATTCTCGCCACCCCCAACGCCAAAGTCGTGTCCGACGACCCGACCCGTACCGCCTTGAACGACCTGGACCACAGCCTGAGCAAGTACGGCGGCGACCTGCAACCCCTGAGTCAGACCGAAATGAAACACACGCCCGCCGCCGAAACCTGCCGGCTCGCCATTGCACTTGCCCCCGATGTGCATGTCACGCACCTCGAAGGCGATGTGGAACGCACGCAAAAAGTCAAAAAAGTGCTCAATCAAAACTACGACCTGGTGAAAGTTGAAGGCCGCTTGGCCGTAACCAACCGCAGCAGCGAACCCATCCACCTGAAAATCCGGCGCAATATCGAGGGTCGTCCGTTGGCTTCAGAACAACCCTGGACGGTCACCGAGCCCCGGGCCACCCTGCGCATCAATGCCTTTCATACCGTGTTTTGGGAAATGGACCTGAAACCCGGCGAGGAAAAACAATGGACCTACGCGTACGACATGTATGTCGGCGATACAGCCCGGCCCGGCTACTGATTTCTCCCTTTTTCAATGTTTTATAAACTTCCGTCGATATGAAACCGACCCGATTGATTCCAATTCTGCTGTGTTGCAGCAGCCTGCTTGCTGCCCAAGAATTACCGGTAAAAACCGCCATGCTGTTCAAAAATGGCCGGGCGCTGTTGTTCAAAGCCGGCGCCGTCGCCAGCCCGAAGGGCGTGTACAGTACCGGTACTTTGCCCGATGCACTGTTCGGCACGTACTGGGTGTCTGCACCGGGCGATGCCGTACAATCGGTATTTGTCGTGCAGGACTCCATGGATACAAGCAAACCCTGCCCCACACTGATCGATGTGCTGCAGCAAAACATTGGAAAAAACGTGCGCCTGACCACTACCTCGCCGGCCGGAAAAGCCGAAGTGCTGGAAGGGCGTATCGAAAAGCTCGTCCTGCAGTCCGGGGGAAACGACGCCATCGTGCTGCGCCGGCAAAACAGCTGGGTAACGGTGGAGGCCGGGCGGATTGCGCAGCTCAGTTTCAAGGAAAAACCCGACCGCATGCAAGCTGAAAAGGAGGTTAAAGAACGCCTCGAAGTCCGGTTCAAAACACCAAAAGACAGCCAGGAAATGGGCCTGAGTTACCTCACCGGAAAAATCGGCTGGATACCCGTGTACCGCCTCGAATTGCTCGAAAAAAAACAGGGCCGCCTGGCCCTGCGCGCCGAGATGATCAACGACGGCGAAGATCTGGGCTCGGCCGAGATACGCCTGGCAGCCAGTGTGCCGGCTTTTGCCGGGGCTTCGGAGCGTTCGGCTTTGCTGAAGTTTGAGAAAGAATCAAATTATGCACTCGAAGGTCCCAATAGTTCGCTTTATAGTATGGGCAACTTTTTATCCATGGAAAACATACAGCTAGCATCCTACAGCCCTGTATCCTACAACACTGTCGCCGGCGACGAAAACGAAGCCTTCGGCCAGACCGCCACCAACTTCGAAGGTTCCCAACTGGAAGACATTTATTTCTACAAGGTGAATCCGGGCGATTTCCCGAAGGGCAGCCGCTACCAGTACCCGGTATTCGAGGAGGAGGTACAGCTGGAGCATTTTTACGAATGTACCCTGGAATCGGCTTCAGCGTATTACGCAGCTTCAGGCGGGTACAAGGCACAGGATAACTACCCGGTATACCACTATGTCGAATTTGACAACAAAACCAAATACCCCTGGACGAAAGGGCTGGTCAGCATCCTGGCCAAACCCGAAGCAAAAGCGATTTCCGCCGACAAAATCCTGGACCAAACGCTGGTAAAATTTCGCGCCGACCTGGAACCGCTGAGCCAGGACAACCTGGACTACACCCCCGTGAGCGGCAGCTGCAAAGTGCGGATTTCCACCACACCCGATGTGCTCGTCCGGCATATTGAAGGTACCGTGGACCGGACGTTCAAGGTCAAAAAAATACTCAACCGGGAGTACGATCTTGTCAAGATTGAAGGTCAGGTCGCCCTGGTCAACCGCGGCAGCGAAACGATCCTGCTGAAACTGCGCCGCAGCATCGAGGGCGCCCCGGTCGATTCGGAGCAGCCCTGGGAAAAGACTCAGGAAGAAGCCACCCTGCAAATCAACCCCGCTTATATCGTGTGTTGGGAACTCGAACTAAAACCCGGGGAAGAAAAAAACTGGAACTACCGCTACGAAACGTTTGTCCGGAATTAACTTTTCGCCTACCGCGTCATTTGCTCCCGCAATTTGGGCCAAGCCGGATGGGTCAACCCGGCGGCCTGCATTTCATCCAGGTCGGCGAGAATGACTTTTTTTAACACCCCGCTCCCGCTGGGTGCGTCGTTGGATTTTTCTTTCAGCGTTTCATACACTTGGAAGGCCTCGTCTTGCCGGTAGAGGAACAAAAGGGCATGCGCGCGATTGACCAGCACCCAGTCGCGGGGCTCCAGCGCATAAGCGGCCTCGGCTTCCTGGAGTGCGCCGGCGTAATCGCCGGTAAAAAGCAGGTAGTAGGCGTGATTGGCGTAGTCGTTCACCTGCAGGGGTTCATTTTCCGCATTTTTTGCATCGAGCACCCGCCGGGCGTAATATTCGGCGGCGCGAAAATCCTTTTGCGTGGCTTTAACGGCGCGCATCGAAAGCAGGCTGCGGGAAGCGTTCGGACGAAGTTGGAGCATTTTCCGGGCGAAATATTCGGCAGAGTCAAGCATATTCAACCGCCGGTAGCAAAGCACGATGTTCTCGTAAAGTTGGAGGCTTTTGTCGCTGGGTTCGAGGGGCAGCAGTTTGTTGAGTGCCCGGCGGGGTTCGCGGTTGTTGAGGTAGGCGCCGGCTTCCGTCCAAACGGCCGGGTCGACAGTGGAGGCGTCGTCGTGTTGGTCGGAGGCTTCACTGCCCAGGATGGCGAACAGTTGGGCCAGGTGTTCGGGTTGCATACCGGCCAGAATCGATTTCCAGCGCGCGGGCGCACCGGGGCCTTGTTCGCGGATCGCCGGTGAATTGTCGATCATCAGCACGAGCACTTCGCGCAAGCTGTCGGTGTGGCGTTGATCGGCGGCCCATCCGGTGAAGTTGCCGGTATGGCCGGTCACCGAGATGTAATCGAACAGGATGACCAGGCCGTTGTAAAAATTGCGGTTGGCCTGTGCCGCTTTTTGTTCGGATTGCAAGGCGCTGGCAGCGGCGCGTTGGGCTTGCCGGGCCAGGGTATCGGCGGCCGTTTTTTGTTTTTCGAGGGCATCGTTGGCCGTTTTCAGCTCCCTGCTGGTTTTTGCCAGTTTTTCTTTTGCCTGCTCCATTTCCCGGGAATAAGCCAGTATCCGCGCGTTTGCGGTTTGAGCAATTTGGGCATCGTTGCACAAGCGGGCAGCCAGCAATTCGTTGATGGCATCGCCGAATTTACCGTCTTTCCAATGCGTTTCCGCCAGACTTAAGCTGGTGGCGCATTGGGCAAATCCAACGTGCAGGGAAAGAAACAGGAACAGGCTGGTCAATACAGCGTTGATCATAACTTTGGTTTTTTTTTACAAAAAAAGCTTACCGGTTCAGGCGCCGGCGCAGCGAATCGATCCGGCTTTTGGTGATTGCGCTCGAATCAATGGCATAAGCCTGTTCAAATTCGCGCAAGGCGGCCTGAAGGTATTTTTCCGGCATGGGAAGCCCCAAATAATCTTCGCCTTTGCGGAGGTATTCGTTGGCCTGGGCGGTGCGCAACTGGTTGTACCGCGCTTCTGCAATTGCGCGGAGCGAGTCGGCGGTAATTTTTTGCCGTTCAAAATCCTTCGCCAGTTGATCGGCGGCCGTTTTTTCCTGTTTCAGATTGAAACTCAGCCAGGCCAGCAGCGCCGCTATGATGCTCATCGAAATGGCGACAGCCAGGGCGCGCAACCGCTTTTTACCGGCAATTTTTGCGGCCTCTTTCAGGCGGACCTGTTCAGCCTCACGCTGCCGGATCTCCAGGTCGAGGTATTCCCGGGTTTCCCGTTTCTGCCGGGCGCGCAGGATGGGGGTAATGAAGGCGTCGTGCGCGATTTCGTAGGAGTAGCCGCCCGAAGAGTTTTGCTCGCGGCGCAACAGGTGGGCATCCACCAGCGCGTTCAGCTGACCCTGTTGCACCCCGTATTGCGCCTGGAGCGCCTCTCCGTCCACAGTAAGGCGGCGTTCCTGGATGATCAGGCCCTCTTCGACCGTTTTGCGCAGTATTTGAATATCGGCGGATTCGGCTACTGCATTCAACAGGTTGAGGTAGTAATTTTCATACACGTTTTGCAGGTCGGCCACGTGTTTGGCCTGCACTTCCAGCTGGCCGCCGGCATTGCGAAACTGGTCCGGGTCAGCTGTAATTTTTTTCTCCAGGTCGCTGCAAATGATTTGCAACTGAAAAGCTTCAATCGGAGATTTCCCATTGGCGGTTAAAAAAGCGAGGATGGTATCCAGCGCCTTGTCGTCGTAGTAAAAACGCGGACAGGCAAAACTGAAATCGTCGCGGGCATACAACGCCGGGGTGACGATAGCATCGATCGCCTGGGCTTTGGTCAGCGGGCGCAATTCGCAGGTGTGTTTCAGGATATCCGGCAGGTAGGTGCTCAGGCTGTCGAGGCCGCTCATCCGGTCGGCGCGGATGCCGAGCAGGATGCGCACATCCAGTGCGCCCCGGCCGCTTTCGTGGTCGGGCAGGTATACCAGGTCGTTGAGGAGTTGGGCCAGTTGGCGGATGGATTTTTCCGGATAGTCAAAAATTTCTTCCGCCTGATCGAAAACGAACAAAAAACGGTGTTTGCCGGATTGCCGGGCGATTTCCCGAAGGAGCCCGGTAAAATCGAGCCGGCTTGTGTCGCGGAGGTCTGCTGCCGTCGAATCCACCAGGGTTTGCCGGACCATCCCGGCCAGGTCCGTCGGGCGGTCAACATGGTAGGCATGAAAACGGACGACCACCCCATGCGTTTGTTTATTTTGTTGAAAAAACGGCACAATGCGGGCATAAAGCAAGGAACTTTTTCCAAAGCCGGATTTGCCGTACAGGATGGTCGTGCGTTCCAGGAGGATCAGTTTTGCCAGTGCTTCGGCATCGTCGTCGCGCCCAAAGAACAGTGCCTGTTCTGCTCTGGAAAAGGGCCTGGTGCCCGGATATCGAACTTGATTTTTGGACATTGGGCCTGGTTTTTAGCGGTCGAGTTGTTTGATCAGTTCGCGGCAGGCTTTCCGGATCCGGGAGCGCTGGATTTGGATATCATCAAAGGTGAGAACGCCGTCCCGCTCGTTTCTGGCCAGGTTGCGCAGCCGTCCGGTTTGCACGATACATTCCTCATAGTCGTCTTCCGCGGCTTCGCCCTGGTCCTTAAAATATTTTTTCATCAGGTTGAGGGCTTCTTCCAGGTCATCTTCTTCAAACAATTTGTCCAGCTGTTCCCGAATGTGCAGTTGTTTGCTCAGTTCAAGCGGTTGGCGCAACAAGCCTGCAAGCTTGCAACGGTCGTAAAACGCGTTGATAAATTCCACCGGCGTCAATTCCAGAAACCGGACGTTGAAATGGTCCGTATAAAACAGAAACGTATCTTCCTGGTAGCGGGCCTTGTCGAACGCATATTTGATTTTTCCTTTGTTTTCGCCCTGCATGGTCAGTATGCGCACGATCAGTTGCATGTACCAATGTTCAAACCGAAAGCCCAGAAATAGAAAATTTTCGGCTTCGCCCAGGGCATTCTTTACCGGCCCGGGCAGGTCTGGGCTTTTTCCAAGCAGGCTGAAAATATAATTGAGCAGGTCGTCATAGGTCAAAATGAGCGTTTCCTGGCGTTCGAGCGTACCGAACAGGTTGAACAACCAGGGGAACTCCGGGCTCGGCGCTTCATCCGTTTTATCGGGCGCCGGTTTGCGACTGTAATACTGAAAATGGTGCCGGTAGGCCTTGAAGGCCCGGAGCAACAGGTCGTCGGGGTTGAGCGAAATGGTCAGCGGAATGGCAATGGCCGCCAGTTTCTCGAAAAGGAGGTTATGCTCGAGGTTTTCATAAAACTGTTTCAGTTTTTGATAAACCAGGCCATGCTCGGTTTCGTCGGCAAAATCAAATAATTCGTGGCGCCGGTAGTACTGCATGAATCGTTCCTGGGAATCGAGGCTGAGTTGCCCGCCCAAAAAATCCAGCAACTTATCCTGAAAAGAGGAATAGGCATCCGAAAGGATTTCCGGACCGATCAGCAACACGCATTTACCCGATTTGATCGTGCTGATAATGCTGTCCCAATCAATAGATACGGCATTTATTGTTTTCGTTGACTTTGCCATCCGGCCTGGACTTTAGTTCAGCGAAGGTAATCCCGCGCCTTCATATATCATAAAGTGGAGATGGATTGGGCGCCGTGCGCGGAAAATCTATGGATCAACGTTCAACCCGGATACGCATGTCGCCTGTTTGAAGAATAAAAAAACAGAATTTCGAGGTTGCGACTATTTCCGGTTTTACCCGGTCGAAGTTGTGATGAGTCCCGATGCTATCGGGACCGCAAGCATCAACTCAACACACCTTGACTTATGACAACCACCACTGCATCCCGCACCATCGAAAACCCGATCATTAAAGACAAAGTCACCTTTCTTGAAACCGCAGCCGAAACCCAGGGGAAATACACCCTCGTACAGGTCGAACTCGCTCCGGGCGGCGGCAACGGCGTCCACTACCACAAAAGCTTCGACGAAACATTCACGGTAGTGGCGGGCAGGCTGGGCATCCAGTTGGGCCTGGAATTTCACACCCTCGAAACCGGCGAATCGGCTACGGCGCCGGCAAATATTTTGCACCGCTTTTACAATCCGTCGGATACAGAAAAAGTCGTGTTCAATGTGCTGCTCCAGCCCGGCAGTACCGGTTTTGAACAGACGCTTCAGGTGGCCTACGGCCTGGCCCGCGACGGCCGCATGAATCGCAAAGGCGTGCCCAAAAACCTGTACCACATGGCACTGATCATCCAGTGGAGCGATACGAACCTTCCCGGGCTGTTCAGTTTGTTCGAACCCGTACTGCGCTGGATGGCCAGGCGGGCGGTGCGCAAAGGCATCGACCGGGCGTTGGTGGCGCAGTACTGCCGGTTTTGAAGCGGGGTAGCAGCGTACGCCTGGTGCAAACGGGCGTCGGCGCCAATGAACCGCAGCGGCCCGACTGGAGACTCTGGCCCAATCCCGCAAGCGATCAGCTGTTCATCCGCTGCCCGGACTGCGATGCGCAAACCACCCTGGCTTTTCTGTACAACGCGCAGGGCCAACTGGTGCTGGAAAAAGCCAACCTGGCTAATGCGGTCGATGTGCGCCGGCTGCCGCCGGGCGTGTACTGGCTGGAACTGCGCGATGCGCGGGGCTGGCTGGGGGTTAAGCGGGTGGTGGTTGCGCGGTGAATGGTGAGGGGTTACTCGTACGCCGTACTCGTCCTACGACTTTGGAGTCGTAGGACGAGTATCGGGTAGCCCTGCACGCAAAATAATCCCGGATTTCAGATTAAAGCCTTCTAATTTGGTTCCAGATAATTCCAAAGGTTTTCCAGCGAACAAACCCGAACATTCGGTGCTACCGGATAGTCGCCACCCGAGGGTGTCACAATAAGATTCAAGGGCGCCTTCACATCGGCGATAGCCAGGTGGTTTCCTTTGGTTAGGGTTGGCGTATCGGAAAATTTAACCTCTACTGTGAGCACAGGGTTGTTTCCCTTGATCAACACTAAGTCTAATTCCGAACCGTCTTTAGTCCGGTAAAAAAAAGGCAGGGTACGAGCAGGAAGATTGGCCAATACCTGTTGTAAAACATAGCCTTCCCAGGAAGCGCCGACCAGTTGGTTCCCGTAGAGCTGATGCATGTCTGCTATGCCGGCCAGGTAGTGTAAAACACCGCTGTCGCGAAAATATAGTTTTGGGGTTTTCGTGAGCCGTTTACCAACATTGACATACCAGGGCTGGAGATAACGGATAAAATAGGCGCGTTCAAAATACTCCAGGTAGCGCTTCACGGTTGGCATGGTGAGGCCCAAGGCATTTGCCAGGGCACTGTAATTCAACAAATTTCCATGAACGCCGGTGAGCATTAACAATAACTTGCGCAGTGTCTGCGCTGGTGCATACAAGCCGAACTGCGGGAGGTCGCGTTCAATAAACGTGCTGGCAAAGTCCTCCAGCCATTGCAAAGCCGCCTCATCGGTATTGGCCAGATAGGCAGGCGGAAAGCCTCCCCGGAACCAGTGTTCCAGGTAGTTATTGTCCGGAAGTTCCCGGTATTGAAAGGGCGTCAGCTCCAGGTATGAAATTCTGCCTGCCAATGTTTCCGAACTTTGTCGCAGGAGCTCCGGAGATGCTGAACCGAGGATAAGAAAACGCCCCGGGGTGCGTTGCTGGTCCACTAAGGCCCGGAGTAAGGGAAACAACTCCGGTTTTCGCTGCACTTCGTCTATGACAACAAGTTTGTGTTTCTGTTCTTGTAAAAATAATTCAGCATGCTGGAGGCGGTTTAGATCGGATGGCAATTCCAGGTCTAAATACATGGTTTCCTGATCCAGGGTTGCCAACAAGGATTTTACCAGGGTCGTTTTTCCAGCTTGCCTGGGCCCTGTAATGGCAACTACGGGAAATGACGCCAGACGCTGGAGTAAAATTGGGGTAATTTGTCTTGGAATGTAGTTGGACATGGAGACAAATTTAAAATTATTTTTTAAATTTGTCTGGAAAAAACAGGTTATTGTGCGGCTTTACTCGTCCTATGACTTGGAGTCGTAGGACGAGCAACAGCGTCTCGGCACTACAGCCCCAACTCCGCCAAATCCGACTCATACTCGCCCCCTTTGATTTTGAATCCCTTGCGTTGAAACAGCCGCCGCATACCGCTGTTAATTTTTAAAAAAGTAGCCGTAATGCGGCGGTAGCCCTGTGCTCGCGCAATTTCGATAATGTAGTCGGTCAGCAAACTGCCCACGCCTTTGCCATGCCAGGTATCGGCCACCAGAATGGCGTATTCGCAGGATTCCCGCCAACCGTCGCCCACGATGCGCACCACGCCGATGATCTCCGGTTTTTTATCCACCTCAATGACCGCCACGATAGCCATTTCCCGGTCGTAGTCGATGTGCGTGAAACGGGCCAGCATTTTGTGGTCGATGCCCGGCACAAAGCCGAAAAAGCGGAAGTACAGGCTTTCCTTGGAAGTGTTTTTGACCAACTCCGCCTCCAGCGGTTCGTCTTCGGGGCGAATGGGACGCAGCAAAACCTGTTGCCCGTTTTTCAACGTCACGGTTTTCACCCATTGCGTGGGGTACGGTTGAATGCTCAGGTGCTCGTAGGGGCTGCGCTGAAGGCTGGGGCTTTGTTCGAGCGTAATTTCCGCGTCGAGCGCAATGCCGCCGGTGGGGTTCATGGCGAAGGGGTTGACATCAATTTCGCGGATTTCCGGAAAATCCATGAGCAGGTAAGCAAAACGCACCAGCACATTGTGCAACTGCTCGATGGGCACCGGCGGCAGATGCTTGTAACCCTGCAACAACTGCGCGGTGCGGGTGCTCGACACCAGGTTTTTAGCCAAAGCCATGTTCAGCGGCGGAAGGCCGTAGGCGCGATCCTGCAACACGTCGGTGGCAACCCCGCCCGGCCCGAAATAAATCACCGGCCCGAACGTCGGGTCTTTCATGGCGCCGATGCGCAACTCGTGCTGGGTGTTCACCATTTTTTCAATGGTCACCCCGCTGATGCGGGCGTCGGGACGCTTTTTTTTCACATTTTCCATCAAAAAACGATACACCTGCCGGGTGCCGAATTCCGTTTCGATGCCCAGGCGCACGCCGTGCACTTCGGATTTGTACCAGATATCCGGCGACTCGATCTTGAGCGCCACGGCACAGCCCATATTGCGGGCAATTGCCGCCGCCTCATCTTCCGTTTTTGCCAGGTAACTGGTGTTGATGGGAATGCCGTAGCAGGCCAGCAGGCGTTTGGCTTCGGCTTCCTCAAAATGCAGCCGCCCCGATTTTTGCACGATATCGACGATCACCCGGGCGCCGGTGCGGTTGATGTTGTCCAGCTCCACCGGCAGGTCCGATGGCGTTTCGTGCAGCAGGTTCAGGTTTTCGCGGTAGCGCACCATGTGCATAAAAGCCACCACCGCACGCTCGGGGAAAGGGTACCAGGGCACCTGGCCTTCTTCCAGCACGGTGCGGCCCGTTTTGACGGTTTGCAGGCCCATCCAGCTGGCGTACACCGGCTTGTCGTAAATTGTTTTCGATTCTTCAACCACCACCTGCGCCACTGCCTCCGCATAGCCGCCGGTTTGGGCGGTGAGGATGGTCAGCACGGCGTCTACATTCGGGTCGGCCAGGCAGGCGCGCACCGCCAGCCTGAACTGATCCACCGTGGCGTCGGCGAGGATGTCTACGGGGTTGCTTTTGCTCCAGTTGGCGCTGAGTTGTTTGCTGAGTTGGGTGAGCGTTTTCGGGGTAAGTTGGGCCAGTTTGCCGCCGCGTTTTTCCAGGGCGTCGGTGGCCAGGATGGCCGGGCCGCCGGCATTGGTGACGATGGCCAGGCGGTTGCCGGCGGGCAGGGGTTGGTTGGCCAGGGCCTGGGTGCAGTCGAACAGTTGCTGAATGGTGTGCGCCCGGATGATGCCGGCCCGGCGGAAGGCCGCGGCGTACACGGCGTCGTTGCCGGCCAGTGCGCCGGTATGGGCCAGCGCGGCCCGGGCGCCCAATTTGCTGGAGCCCGCCTTGAGCACCACGATGGGTTTGGAACGGGCAAAGGCTCGTGCCGCGCTCATGAAGCGGCGGGCGTCGACCAGATTTTCCATGTAAATCAAAATGCAGGCCGTGCGGCTGTCCACGCCGAAATAGTCGATCAACTGATCAAAACCGATATCGGCCATACTTCCGATGGAAACAAAGTGGCTGAACCCGACATTTTTCTCCGCCGCCCAGTCGAGAATGGCCGAGCCCAGGGCGCCGCTTTGCGAAATAAAAGCCACGCGGCCTGCGGCCGGCATGGCCGGGGCAAAACTGGCGTTCAAACCGATCGAAGGGGTGAGCAGGCCGATACAATTGGGGCCGATGAGGCGCACGCCGTTATTGGCCGCTTCAAATTTCAGATCGCGGTACAATTGCTCGCCTTCATCCCCCGCTTCCTTGAATCCGGCGGAAAAAACCACCGCGCATTGGGCGCCGATTTTCCGGCAGGCCGCCATTTGGGGCGGAACCAGGGCAGCCGGCAGCGCAAAAAGCACGAGGTCGGGCGCCTTCGGCAAATTGCGCAAGTTGGCATAACATTTTTTACCCTGCACTTTTCGGTACTTCGGATTGACCGGGTACACCGTGCCGGCATACCCGTTTCCCAACAGGTTTTGCAACACCGTGCAGCCGATTTTCTCCGGCTTTTCAGTGGCGCCGACCAGGGCAACGGATTTCGGGTAAAAGAATTTATCGAGTAGTTTTTTCATGGTTTAATTGCTCGAATACGCAAACGGCTAACTTGGCAAAAGCAGGCAACTTCCGGTTTATCGATGCTTTAACGGAAGCACCGCTACCGGCATTCATAAATGTGGCCATGTCATCGTACGACCAGCCTAAGGCTTGCTTCATGGATTTAAAACGCTGTTGCCATTCCCTTTCAGCGCGCAAAGCCATTTGTTCCCGTATGAAAGCGTGTATTTCTTCCGGGAAAGCATCTTTCTGGGTAGTTTCTATAAAACGCAACACAATCTCCGCTTCCGTAGAAAACGGATTTTCCCGTTGCGCGTCCACCTTGATTTTTTCCGCTACAAAATCATAACCGCTTTTAAAAAATTCGGCTTTTCGTGCTTCCGGTAATTGCGAATACCATCGGGCATAAGCAAAATCGGCTTTCTCTGAAGCCTCCACATTTTCTTTAGAAAAGTCCATAGCGCGAAATATTTAATCGGTTAATCCAAGTGTCTAAATAGTTTTTGTCAATAGTCAGCTCCTGAAGCAGAAATTTAATGTTTATGCTAAAATTTCCAATACTGCGCCAGCAAGCCCGCGGCCTGGTGCAGGTACAGTTCGTACGTTTCCCAGGTGCGCAAACCCGAGGTGGTGGTGGTTTCCGGATGCGGCATGGCCAAACCATTCACGCCGGCCAGAAAGTTGAACACGCAACCCGGCAGTTCTTCCAGATTGTAGCCGCCTTCCAGCGCTGCAAACAATTTTCCGGGGAAATGCTGTTGCAGCGTTTGGCCGATCCAGTGGTAAAAATTGCCCGTAGCCCGCAACTGCAACAAGGGGTCGAACTGGTGCGCATCAAACCCGGCGGATATAGCCACCACATCGGGCTGAAACTGCTCGGCAGCCGGCAGCATGTACTCCACGGCGTGGCGGAAAATATCGTCGCCGCTACCGGCAGGCAGGGGACAGTTGATGGTAAAGCCCAGGCCCTTGCCGGCCCCGATCTCGATGGGCGAGCCGTTGCCCGGATAAGCCGGATACTGGTGCAACGACCAGTACAACACCTGGTCGGAGCGGTAAAAAATATCCATGGTGCCGTCGCCAAGGTGGCCGTCGAAGTCGATGATCAGCACCCGCTTGCCGGCGTCCACGGCTTTTTGCGCGGCGATGGCAATGTTGTTGAACAGGCAGAACCCATGCGCTTCGGCGCGGTAGGCATGGTGGCCGGGCGGGCGCACGAGGGCAAAATCGCCGCGTTCCATGGCCAGCACGGTAGCGCCCACGGCGGTGGCCGCTGCCCGGAAACTCCCTGTGGAGGTCAGGGTATCGCCGTCGAGCGGCTCGGCGCGGGCGCAATGCGCCTGCACGATGTCGATGTAGGATTGGGGATGCACCAGGCCGAGGTATTCCGCTCCGTCGGGAATTTGCATTGTCGGCCCGGCGTAGTCGAAAGGTTCCAGCCGGAAGCGGTTTTCCGGATGGCCGGGGCCGGTATCGTGGTCGAGGACGGCTGGGTGGTAGAGGATTTGCATAAAGAAGCAAATGTAGAACGAAAACCGGTTTGGTCGGGTAGGGGCGACCCTTCTTGCCGTTGTTGGCGTCCCCGCCATAGCCGTCAGGCTAAGAGGCGAAACACAACCAACGGCAGGAAAAATCGTATAAACGGTGAAAAAATCAACGCTCACATGTGCCAGCCGTTCCGAAATCGTTGAGTGCCGCGTTCGACTGCCAGCCTCCAACTTCATCAAAAACTGAAACTGTTGGCTGTTGAAAAACGATTCGATTACACGCTGGCTCACTTTGTTAGACTTGATCACGCTGTACATCTACAACTTGAACAACAAGTGCCCCGTGAACTTCTTTACACCATAATCAACCTGAGTCTCGGCGGCCAATTCGGTCAACTTCTCCTCGGGTATGAACTTCAAAAGTTCCTCCGCTTTGATCTTGGCGCTCATAGACTACTTTTTGACCGCCAATTTCGTAAATCCTCATCTTTCCGTACAGTTGTGGCGAGATGCCAACAAGTGCCGAATATGAACGTTCTCACCCCCCTCAAGGGCGGAGCTCTAATAAACAGTTGCGTACAAAGCGGAACATTACGAGAGCGAAAAAAGCAGGAAGTTGAAAGTATATTGCTTTCAACTTCCTGTAAATAAGCAATTCTAGACTTATTGGCCTTTCAATACAACCAGTTTGGCCGTCCTTTTTTCCCTGCCGGCAGCCAGTTGGACGAAGTAGATGCCTTCAGGCAGAGCATTGACATCGATTACGGTCTGCCAAGTGCCGGATGCCAAATTCTGGTTCATCTGTGTTTTGACCAGTTGTCCGCGCAGATCAAAAATGTGCATAACCGTTTTTGCCTTTTGGTTCAGTCCAAACTCAACCACCGCATAGTCTGACGCAGGGTTGGGGTAAACCGTGACGCCAGAGAAGAATTCCTGAGGCACTTCCTCTGTTTGGGTTGGGTCAAAGCCGGTAATGCCAAGGACGTTGAACCCAATGTTGTTATCTTCATGTATCTCGGTCATCTCATTATCTGCATCAATGTAGCCGAATATCTTGGGTGTGCTGCCCAGCCCACCCGGGTAGACCCATTTAAATGCTACGGCGGAGTAATCCTTGGGGCCAATGTGCGTAAAGGTTTCTGCGAACGTTTTTCCATTGACGTCGGTCAGCCGTTTACCGCCATCGTTCGGATGTCCATCGTAGAAGGAAACCTTGACTTGACCATCGGTCGACAACAAGCTGTAGTTGTTCACAATGGCGTAAATGGTGATGGTATCACCAACTTCTGGCTGTGAATTGGAGAATTGGATCGCTCTTGTAAGGTACTTTTTGAGTGGGTCCGTTAAGCCGAACCCCTTTTCTTTGTCCAGTCGCCAGGGAAGGTTAAAGGCCGGGTCCTGCTTCTGGCCGTAGTTTACGGTCCACCAGTTATCCAACTGTCCTACCTCCGGCTTGGCGGTATAGTCCAGGTTGAGGATGCCGTCTCTTGACCAATAGGCGTAAGGACGGACCGTGTAGTTGGCGTCCTGGCCAAAAGATTCATTCAGTGGGCCTAACTTGACATCAATGTCAAGTTCATCGTCTACCCTCACTTCGTGCGTTTGTACGTCCTCTCTAGAATAATTGTTGGAAGTGGAGGCGTCTATACCGAAGTTCCATATACCCTCAAAAATGCCAAGTGAGAGAGACAGGGAAAATCCAGCGCTCTTGCTGACATCCTTACTGACATATTTGATCCGTTCTGCACTGTAGGTAGAAAAATCACCTGTTGTAAAACCCCAGGAATAACTTGGAGAGGTAGGGCTCAGGAGGTAAGCGTCGCCTGCTACAAAGTCTCCTTTAATGTTTTCATCAACGAATGGGTTGTCTGCAGGAGTCAGGTATTCTTTATATGACAGCACATTGCCTACTTCATGGGGAGATAGGTAACGGATGACGTCTTTTGATTTTGATCCGAACCACAGCGGCTCGATGGCTTTTGGTTGTATGTCAAGTATATACCCGGCCACAGTATCACCGAAAATAACGGGAAACTCCCATATGTCGTAATCGATCACCGTGGCATATAGTTGATCGTCGCGCTTGGCGATGGCCTCTACGCGGACTTCAAAGTCTGTGCCTCCAGCAGTCGTTTTGATGTGCCGTTCGCCATATTTCTTGTTGATCTTTGTTTTTGTTCCGAGGCCCAAAAAGCCTCCACCAAAAGAAAGCGAACTGGAAACCGCCCATTCGGTAAATACAGTACCACTGGCTGCCATAGCCTGCCCGGTGGTATACCTGTAAATGGCTTCGTGCAGGCATTCGTTGCCGTTGAAACAACTGCTGACGTCGTAAATATTACCGTTGATGCTGTCGAAGTGGATGGGCGGTGAATTGAGGGCGACAAGGGGCTGCACAATGTTAGACTTCCGGAAGTATTTGGGTTTTCCGAGTCGGACCCTGTCTCCATCAAAGTCGCCCAGGGCCATTGAGCTTTTGTATAAGCCAACCTGATGCGGCGGGCCACCAAAGACTGGCTCAGCGCCCGTCGGAACAATGCCAAATCCGTTCCACCACGTCAATAAGGTGCCGCTGAAGTCTGGTTTCAGGCTTGTCATACCTATTGATCCACCTCCAACACAATCGTTACTGAACCCAACAATTTCGCGGGTGCCGTCCAGGTTCATATCTGCTATGGCTAAGAACTTGTTTACATTCTGCCGGTGGTCTCCACATTCTGCATAAGCATCAGTATTATACACTGGTTCGAATCCATTGGTGCCTTCAATGGTGCGATATACGGTACCATTAACACCAATTGTAATAACAAATTCATCAATAATGTCGTAGTCAAAATCTCCGGCGGTTACTGCCACTGACTGATCTGCATTAGCAACATGATCAAAAACTTCCTCATGTTGAAGTGTTAATTTTTCAGTCGGAATTGGCTCGGGTGTTGCCGGGTTGTCTTCAACCTTAAAAGTCTTGACTTCCAGACTGGTTGTGTTATAAAAAAACCAACCGAAATCAAAGGTATCCTGAGAAGATGCAACAGCAACAAGTGAAGGGTATACCGTATGATGAAAGAGGCCGGTAGCGAGACTAATCTGTTTGATGCTATCAGGGAATTGGTTGAACCCCAGGTCGCCTTCGGCATGTGATTCATAGCTGTAGGAAGTACCGTCTATGGAAAAGGCTATGATTTTTGCAGAGATGTTGTAGATGTTGTCCGCGTCGTCGTTATGTCCCCAGGCCAGTACGAGCTCAGCGCTGCCGTCGGCGGCAAAATCTTCACTCACCATGTCGAATATTTCGGCTTGTTGGCCATTGAATGCAGTAAGGGTTGTTTCATCGGTTACACTCAGTACAAGGATTGGGGTGAGGGTGCCCCTGGTGTCAAAGATATTCCAATGGATATCGCCTTCGTTGTTGCCATTTGGGACGACATACGCCACCGCAAATTCGTCCTGGTAATCGTTGTCAAAGTCTCCGGCTACCACCCTGATCTTCCCTAACAACCGGTCTGCCGTTGTATTGATCGGCCCGGAAAGCGGAATGGTGGTGCCTGTAATGATTTGCATGGTCACCGGATCGATATGCGGAATGTATACTTTTACAGTACCATTCTCAGCTGCATAGGCGAACACATACTCATCCTTCCCGTCTCCATTAAAATCGCCTGTAGCTACGTCTACCATCCGGCTCGACGCAGAGTAGTCTGAGAGAAATGCTTCTGATGCTTTTAGCACCAGAGAGTCCCCTTCTACATCGTAAATCAATTGTGTGAAAGTGATGCTGTTTTCAAGCGTGTCATAAAGAGAACTCACAATGATCAATTCTGAGGAATTGAGCACATCGTTACGCATCCCTTCGAAAAGTGATTGTGCAGGCAGCCATTTGTTTCCCAGAAAAAGTGCTCCCGAACATAAGACGAGCAATAATAATTTTGATCTCATGATTAGACTTGTTTTGCTGTGAAAATTGGGTAGGTAAAAAAATACGATCACCTCTCCAATAAAATTCTTAGGAGGGAATGATAAACTAGAAATAGTGTCCCCGGTAATATTTACTATAGCATATTTGCTATGTATCCGTTATAAAACCACTACGAAGTTGAATGTAATAAAACCTACTTTGCTTGATTGTAGTCATTGTAGCAAATGACTTTTCACCGCTGTTGGCGTCTCACCACAACTGTACGGAATGTTAGAATCTATTGTCTAGGCGGGTAATGATCAAGTTTGTTAGGATCGCCGCCACACAATTCGATGAGGTCTTTGATAAGACTCCACTCCAGTTCTTGAATAAACTGCATTTTGACATATTTTTTGCCGTTGTTGGTGTCCCGCCAACAACGGCAAAAAATCGGTTTGGCCATGTAGGGGCGACCCTTGCTGTCGCCCTGCCCCTTGTGGGCATTTCGAACAATTTGGAAAACCTGGCGTTTGGTTTTTTACTTTTGCCCCGTAATTGAAAATTTGCTGCGCAAATTTTTTGTTTCGCCCTTGCCATTTTTTTACGGACCGGAGGTCCGTTTTACGCCAGACCGAACCACCACTACCGGCACGGCACAATTAAAAAACAACATGGCAAAACGAGTACTGCCGGTCGGTATCGACGACATGGCTTTTTACGTCCCCAAACTTTATCTCGACATCGAAACACTGGCTGAAAAACGCCGGATTCCCGCAGTCAAACTACAACAGGGCCTCGGCTTGTACAAAATGGCGCTGCCGGATGTACACGAAGATGCCGCCACCATGGCCGCCGAGGCGATTGCCGAACTGATCGAGCGCAACAAGCTCGACCCGAAAGCCATCGGCCGCATTTACCTGGGCACCGAAAGCGCGCTCGACATGTCGAAACCCACCGCTACCTACGCCGTCGGCATGGTGGAGGAACAGCTGGCCGGACGCTACGGCGCCGGTTGCCTGCGCCACTGCGATGTGCTCGACATGACCTTTGCCTGTATCGGCGCCACCGATGCCCTGCACAACACCCTCGACTGGGTGGCCACCGATCCCGCCAATGTGGCTATCGTGGTGGCCTCCGATATTGCCCGCTACGAGCTGGAGTCCACCGGCGAATACACCCAGGGCGCCGGCGCTGTGGCCATGCTGGTGAAATGGCATCCGCGCCTGCTGAAGTTTCGGCGCTTGTTCGGCGTATCCACCGAGCATGTCCACGATTTTTACAAACCCCGCCGCGAACGGCACACCGACACCCCGGTTTTTGACGGACAGTATTCCAACTGGTGCTACCAAAACCGGATGCACGAAGCGCTTGCCGATTTCAGACGCCGGGCCCTTGGCGCAGGCCTTTTCCGGCCCGACCAGTTTCGGGCGCTGCACGAGCGCTGGGCGCGCATGATTTTCCATTTGCCCTATGCCTTTCACGCCAAACGCATTTATGTGGAAGCCTTCATTGAGGGCCGGAAAGCCAGCGGCAAATGGCCCGCCGATGTGGGGCGCAACGGTTTTGAAGAACCCAACCCCGAACAGTTTCCCGATACCAAAGCGTTTGAAAAGGCGCAGGCAGGCTTTTTGAAACAGGTCAGCACCGCGCCCGAGTACCGCCGGTTCGTCGAGGAAAAACTGGAAAAAGCGCAGCGCGCCAGCAGCGACATGGGCAACCTGTACACCGCCTCGATTTTCCTGGCGCTCATGAGCACCCTGGAAGCCGACCGGGCTGAAAAAAGCCGCCTGGCAGGCAAACGCCTGGGCTTTGTGGCCTATGGCAGCGGTTCGAAAGCCAAGGTGTTTGAGGCCGTCGTTCAGCCGGGCTGGGAGAGTGTCGTCCGGCATTTCCGGGTGTTCGACAAACTGGCCCAGCGACAGGCCGTTTCGTATGCGCAATACGAGGCGTTGCACCAGGGGCTGCAAACCGAACCGGTTTACAAGGAAGCCGGGCGCTGGGGGCTGGAACGGATCGGTACAGAGGGGGTGACTTTGGGTGCGCGGTATTATGCGGCGTTGTAAGGGCAATAAAAAAACGGCGCCGGCCTTTCGCCGCGCCGTTTTATTCACCTAAAACCTGTTGTAGAAAAACGTCCTGTATTTTTTAAGGCTGCGGGATATTCCCTCAGCGTATCTCATCTGCTATTACGGTGTCGGATTTTGATGCTTTGCCCGGGTCTGCCGGCGCATAACACGCCCCGCTGCCGCAACACCCCGTGTTCAGTACCGCTTGCATCCCGAAAATTATTCCCGGGAAAAGCAGCAGCCATTCGCCGGTGTTGTACAGCTCCACAAATGCCCAAACGGCCAGGCCGGCCCGCAACAATCGCATAAAATTCCACTGATTGATCATGGGGCAAAGTTGGGGGTGCGCGGAGCGTTTTCCACTGCCTTTACCACAGGGAAAATGGGACTTTTTACGGGTTTTCCCTTTGTCAGGGTGATTATTGCCAACTCCGTTGTTCCGAATCGCCGGCAATTGCCGGGCGGTAAAAATTTTCGACCCAACCCAACCATTCCCTGCACCGCTGCGTCAACCGGAAATCAAGTCCGTCTGAATGACCATTACGCCTGAACTTTTGGAAGACGCCCGCAACGGCGCCCGCAAAGCGCAGTACCAACTGTACCAGCAGTGCTACCCGGTGCTGATGGCTGTTTGCCTGCGGTACCGGCGCGACGAAAGCGAAGCGGCGGCGGCACTCAACGACGGTTTTTTGAAAATTTTACAAAACCTGCACCGCTACAGTCCCGAGGCGCCGTTTGTTGCCTGGATACGGCGCATTCAGATCAACACCCTGATCGACATGTTCCGGCGCGAGGCGAAATGGCGCGACCAGGTTTTGCTTTCGGAAAAAATGGAACAGCAATCGGATGCCACCGCGGTCGACTGGAACGAAGCCGACCGGCAATTCGACGCCGAGCAACTCGAAAACCTGCTGCAGCGCCTGCCCCCGGTGAGCCGGCAGGTGTTCAACCTTTTTGCACTCGACGGATACAGCCATGCCGAGATCAGCAGCATGCTCGACATCAGCGAAGGCACCTCCAAATGGCATGTGAGTTTTGCCCGGAGTCAGTTGCGCAGTTGGATCAAGGCCGGATTGGAACAAACAGAAAATACATCGGTACGCTAATGGAAAACAACGATCGCCTGGACGAATTTTTGCAACGCAAGTTCGCCGAAGACCAGCCCGAACAGCGCTTGGCCTTCCGGGAGGAGCATTGGCTGCAGGCGCAGGCGTTGATCGAAGCCCGCGAGCGCCGGCGCCGGCGCGGCATTTTGTGGTGGTGGCTGGGCGCCGGGCTGCCGGCGCTGCTGCTGGCCGGCTGGTGGTTTTTTGCCGAAGGCGGATTACTGCCGCAACATTTTGCCGGTACGGCGGAAGTGCCTGCGCAGGAAAATGCCGGGAAAACAAACGACCCGGAAAACAACGGCGAGTTGGATGTAAACGACCGGAAACCAAGGCAAATGCCCGGTGCGCACGGGGTAGGGGAGCAGCCTGAAAATGCGACGCTGCCTGCTGCGTATACATTTTCTGAAAAACAAAAAATCCCGGCGCCCGTAAGCCCGGCGGCGGCTGCTAAAACCCGGGCGCGGGCACAGATTTTTGAAAAAAACACCGCCGCCGGTTCCGATCCTGCACGGTCGCGCCTCCGGGAAAAAGTGGCGGCGCTTACGCCGGAAAATACGCCGGATGCAATACCGGAACTGCAAGCACCCGCGGCTGCGTCGGCGCCCGAAAACCCAATCCGGGAAAAATCGACGCGAGTTGCCCGGGCGAACCTGGATCAACTACCATTGCCGTTTCCGCCGCTGGTACAGCCGCTTCCCGATCTGGAGTCGCTTCCCCTCGCTCCGCCGCCTGCCGCTGCGCCGGAGCGCTTGCGGACCTGGCGTTGGCAGCTGGGCCTGGCTGCCGCCGGTGGTTCTGCCCTGGGTCACCTGGACCATGAACGAACCGGTTTCGGGGCCGGACTTTCGGCCCGACTGCACCGGCGCAGGAAACCCTGGTCGTTCAACACCGACCTGCTCTGGCGTTTCCGGCCCGGCGGCCTTCCGGATACCACGCTGAGCAGTGTGGAACAACTGAAATACAGTTTTGGCTATACCCTCGATGTGACCGAACAGCGCGTGGCCGGCACGCATTGGCTGGAGTGGCCCCTGTACCTGCAGTACCACCTCAATGTGGTCAATTTTGAGGCGGGTTTTATGCCTTCGCTGCTGCTTTTTGTGCAGGGGCGGCAGGAAACGACCCGGCACAGCTCCCTGGCGCCCGAACCCGTTGTGCTCGAACGCCCGCGCATCCGCCTGGAAAACCGCTGGTTTGCACGGCTGCACGCCGGCGCTTTCGCGGGCGTGGAATGGCAGCCGACCAATCAATTGCACCTGGGCTTGCGGATGCACTACCAACCGGGCCGCGTACGGACGGGTTCGCCGGATGCCGCTTTGCCCGCACGGAGCCCGGTTTGGTGGGATTTGCGGGTGCGGTGTTTGTTTGGAAAAAAATAAATAGCCGTGAGTTTTGGATAAGTTTTGTTAAATCAATTCAGATGTCTCCCTCCGGTCGACATGACAAGTCGCTGATAATAAAACGGTTAATCAGGTTTCTCGCTACACTCGAAACTTCCCCAAGCACCTGTGACGTTTCGAGTGTAGCGAGAAACCTGATGAGAAAGTTGACCCATAGTGTTTTGTCATGTCGACCGGAGGGAGACATCTAAAAAAACGGTTGTTTTCGGCAGTTAACTTGAAATTAATTACCAAACCTGTCCAAATCTCACGTTAAATGGATGATTTTATGCGAAATGAGATAAACTGCCGCGTCGGCCCCACCCCCAACCCCTCCCCGCGGGGGGAGGTGGGCATGCCCCTATTTCATGGTGAGATTTTCGGCAACGTTAAACAGCCAACAAATTCTACCCAAAAGGGAAATATTGTACCCCTTCCATTCAACAACCTGGTAGTGGGAGCCAAGCCCCCCTCCCC